>DALYEU010000040.1:6500-19641 GCA_031972375.1 bacterium
GAGCCGAGCTCCATCGATAAGCCATTCTCCGCGATGATCTTCTACGCCAAAATTCACACGAACACCGAAGTCAGAATCCGCGTGTTTCTCAAGGCTAGCGGGCTGAAAAGTTTCTGTGTCGACATGAATTGAGAGGGGATTTTGTCCGGCAGGGCTCAGTTCGAGCGTCCCATAGAGTTCAAGATCGTTTTTGGGATGCCAAGGAAGATAGCGTTTTATTCCCCCTGGAGCCCTCACCTCCAAAGGAACATAACCTCTCCAATGCAAGGAGGTATCGCCCCATTTTCCGCGAATTTCAGTATTGAGGTGGGGGATGTTCTGGCCTTGCATGAATTCTGCAAGCTCGCTTTCGGAAGGGGCTTCGATATCTCCTCCCCCTGTAACGAGTTCTTCTGGAAAAGCATCTCGACTTCGTTGGCCCTCTTGCTTGTAAAAGACAGAATCGGATGCGGATCGATCGCTTAAAGTGATGGAAAATTCTCCCGTTTGCTCGGGAGTAGGCACACCATCAAGCAACCGCTGAATTTTCAATTGGGGTATTTGTAGGGAATTACTTTCGGGGACGAGGTGCCATCCTCCGATGTTTTGCCATGAACTCCCCCACTGTAATGGGCTGCTTATTTGGATTTCCCCAACGAAGGGGAGGGTGGCGTGCAATTTTACTTCGAGGTTGCTCTTCAGTTGGAGCGTTTGATGGTTCGCATCCCAATGGAGTTGAATTCCCGGATACCAAAAATTTCCCTGGGGGTCGGTGACCGCTTGAGCTGAGGCCACTCGTCCGTCGTGTAGCTGGACTTTGCCTTGCCCCGAGGTGTCGGGCAGGTAATCCATCGCGTCGAGGTTTAGGGAAAAATTCTCGACGAAAAAATCGATGGAATGATCTGGATTGAGTTTGAGTTGGAGCAGAGCGTGGGAGGATCCCAAATCGATGATACCTGGGAGGTAGAAATCTCGAAGCTCGGTAAGATCCAAAGTGACAGAACCCTTTTCAATGAGATCAATCCACTCTTGGGGCACGGTTCCGTTCTCTAGTCTTACACGTTCGTGCAAAAACATTTTAAGGGTGTGCTCTGAGTCTTTGGGCTGACGGGCCCATTTGGACACGATGTCGAGCAGTTTATTGAGATCGAATTGGGGGGGGAGGGTTGTTCCTTCTCGAGGGAGTAAGGCTGCGGGCAATAAATGGGTGAGAATAAAATCCAATTTAGGATTTTTCTGGGGGTCTGGATATTCAAGGGGGATTGTCGTTGAGAAAGTCCCTTCTTCCTGGGTTTCTTCGGGGGGAATTTCGTCAGAACATTCTCCAGAACGAAGCTTATCGTATCCCAAAGGAAAGTTCCCCGCCGGTCCCTCGGGTGGAAAATTAAATTCGATAGGAATGGTGGACTGTAAAATTTCTAAGAGGATCTGAGCCAGGGAGGGATTGATTCCCGGCTCCCGGGTGATTTGTTCGTACAGTTCTGGTTTGACCGATGTCAAAAGATGCAAATGGCCATGATTGCCGACACTGATTCGGTCGGGAGTAGTGCTGAGGCCGTTGGGCCCCTTGAGAGTGATTTGAAAAAATTCTACAAGGCTGCGCAAACCCAGGTCTAGGGCGTTGTCGCGGATGGACCCTTGGGCGCTTACCTTGGCTTGGCGGCCAGCGACGAGTTGTAATTTAAGACCCCAAGGAAGACTGACCTGAAAGGTTTTTGGGACTAAAGTAGCGTCAAACTCTGCTCGGTTTAAGTCGATAGTGACAGGGGATCCCTCGGGATGAAGGGCCCGTCGAGCCGCTTCAAAACGACTACGCACCTGGGCTGGACGGGCTTCAGCCGACTCAGCTTCTGGAGTGAAAAGGGAGGGGGGGAACGTCACCCCGTTCTTTTCAGCAGGACATGCCGTCAGATCAAGTTCGAGGGGACCAAAACTGGTTTCTGGTCTGCCATGGCAACTTTGACAAGGATTTCCCATCTTAACCCTAGAACCATTCCTTTCTGGGTCCGCGATCCCCCCAGACCCAGTTTTAAGTATCGGTATCAACCTCACCGGGAGTTGCCCCCCGGTGAGGTTTAAATAATGAATTTACAAGCGGTTTTTATACGGCGCGTCAGGCGCCTTACTGACAGTTGCTACCCTCAGGACATAGCTTGCCTTGAAGCACCATAAACAAGTTACTGTCGGACATGAAAATGGGGATGTCCGATTCTGCGCTTTGGGCGTTGAATCGTGCCACACCCACCAAAATCACGTCGTAATTCTGGGTGCTGCCTTCTTGCAAGGCCGCGGGACGTCCTTGGATAAATTTACCATCGGGCGTGAGGAAACAACGGAAGCGAGGCGTCGCATCGCCGTTCACCGGATCCCCGGGACATTCGGGTCCCAGTACCGACGCTTTGGTGGATAGATTGAGTTGGCTCTGGGAGATGCGCGAATCGGGCACCAGGGTAAAACCTTCCTTTTCCAGACTGTCCAAAGCCAAGGTGGTGAAAGAGACCTGGAGGTCTGTGGTTAGCTGGTTCACTCCCGGAGCACTGTCGGGCCAAACCCCCGAGACATTGCCATGGTAAGGCTGCTGAATCGTGAGCCCCAAATTAGGCAGAGTCAGGTTGCCAGTCTCATCGGCATAGACGCCCGGGCTGTCTTCTTGGGTAGCGATATTGAAGTAAAAGTAAGAACAGTGTCCCAATTGGTAGGGGCCTTGCAGTTCGGAATCGCTAGGCTCGTGACAATCGGTGCCATCCGCATCGGAGGGCAGTTGGGTGCCCTGTGCATCGAGGATGGTCATCTTCGAGGTAAGAATGCGTAAGGCATCCTTCCTCTGTTCTACGCTGGAATTGAAGACGTCGAAGGGATCGGGGAGAAAATCCACCGATTGTACCCCGGTGTCGTCTACGCCGTGGATCACGATCTTCTGGGGACCGGGGGCCTGGTCGGGTAATTTACGGAAATCCAACGAGGTCAAGGGTTCGGTCAGCAGAGGATTGGCGATCAAGGCTGAAAGAAAATCGATGTGCAGTTCGTAGTTTCCTTCGAGCGGGGGGACACCGATCGTGCCTTGTAGCAGGTAAGTGAGCTTTAATTCGGCTCCCGATCCGGCCTTACTGAGGGTAATGGTCAGCACATCGCTGAAGGAATTGCCCGAGGCCTCGGGGTTAAAGGTGATGCCAAAGCCCAAAGTTCCGGGGCTGGATTCATCGGCTTGGGGGCCCAGGTTAGTGGATTCTGGGGGAACGATGGTGAAGGAAGTCCCCTGCTCCAAAGAGAGGGCGACGTTTTCCCAAGTGTCGCCGCTAGCGTTGTTAATGACGTAGCTTTGATTGAAGGGTGGGGTTTGACCATCTTGTAAGGCAATCTTCAAGAGTTGTCCGCTGGGGATGCGTTTAGCTGAGGGCACGCCATCCACCAGTTTGGAGACACTCAAAGAATCGCGGCTGTCGGGCTCGGTTACGCCCTTCAGCGAGACGGCAAAGCTTTTTCCGTCGTCGTACTCAATGAGGAGATTACCCGTATCGACTCGCGGTTCTGTGGAGCCTTCCGCAGGGGCCACGTAGTTAAAGGGCATGTAGATCAAAGGGAAAGTGATTTTATTTTCAGCCCCGACGGGAATGGTGCATTCGTCGGTGGTGAAGGCCTTTCCACCCACGTCGACGGTGGCACAAGTGGCCGCTCCATGGGCGACCACGGTGCCGCGTACGAATTCGGCGGTTCCGCTACAGAGAGGATCTTTGGCATCGTCGTCGGTATCTAGGCCTTTGAGGAGCTTGATCTTTCGTTCGTCGGAGCCCGTGTTGGTAATGGTGACTAATCGCCCCACCGGTCCGCGATTGCCGGCTTCGCTGCAATCCAGAACGGTGTTGCCACCTTGTTGTTTGACCAGGGCTAAGGTAGCACCAAAATCGATTTCGGTGAGTTTGCTTTTACCGTTTACTTCAACAGAAAGCTCGCTGGGGCTGGTGATACCACCGCCCCCACCACCGCCATTACCACCGCCTTCGGTGCAATTCTGCGGTAATTGGTCGAAGCTGCCTTCAAAACGTGCGGTTAGGGCACCGCCGCCGATGGTTCCATTAAGGTTAGACTGCTCCCCGAAGTCAGTGGGCAAGGTGACGCCAGCGACGAGGACAACAGATCCATCGGCACCTACAGGAGCACCGCTTTCGCTAATGGCGTTAAGATTTCCTTCAGCGGTTACGGATCCGGTGGTGAGGTTAATACCTGTGATGGCGAAGGGTTTGCTGCTGCCAAAAAGAGGATCCGTAGTACCTTTGATTGAAATTTCGACGGAGAGTTGGGCGCCAGGAATTTCGACAGCCCCTGTGTTGGCATCATAAGTTCCCGTTGCGCTCGTTCCAGAGACTCCCGCGATAGTTAAGTCAGCTTCGGGCACAGAATTACCTGTTTCAAAGAGGATCTTGGGAAAATCGCTTCCAGAAAGAATCAAACCCCCGTTTTCAACTTTGAAGGGCACTGGCGGAATGGGAAAGGCTCCGGCATCAAGAATTTCTAGGCTTTCTCCACTTTGTTTTTTTGCACTCACCTTCAACTGCAAGGTGCCGTTGAAATTCACATAACATCCATCAGGCCCGGCAGGCGTTTCGCTACCGCTGTCGCTGGGCACGGTGGGGGCAGGACCATTGGAGTCACTCACTAAGCTGAAGGGCTTGTCTTCTCCGGCGCAGGCGGAAAGTAGGAAGACCGCGAGGAGAAAAATTTGTGAGAAGGAGAATTTCTTTTTTAAAGTAGGCATGGCGACCTCTTGTAACCGTGTTCAAAGTTGAGGAGAGGCGAGTCTCCTAAGCGCTTGTTTTTTCCCGATCTTGAGGGAAAGAACCAAGCCGAAAAGAAGCTCCGAAGAGCCCCTAGTTTTAGTATCGGCAATTCTCCTCTCAGGTTGTGGATATCGAAAGAAAAACAGAAAGATTTTCAAGGGGTTTTGACGCGCTGGGTAAAAAATTGGGGAAGGAAAGAGGGGGCTCCGGCATGGGGGTCGTGAAAAGCAATCCTGTTGCGGTCGTCTTGGCTTGGCAGTAGGGGAAGGGGATGGATTTTGGTGCGCCTCCACAATACGTCCAACTTTGGTTGCCCGTTCCTTTGAGGCGAACTTTCACCTATCGGATTCCGGCGGCTTGGCCCCGAAGTTTACGGGTGGGGGATTGGGTTTGGGCCCCTTTGGGCCGGCGGAAAGTGGTGGGATTGGTGATGGAACTCCATGCGGAGCTTCCTACGCAAGGCTTTGAAATAAAAGAAATTTTGTCGCCTCTTGCCGAGGAGAACGCCTTGGAGCCTCCTTTGTTGGCCCTGTTGCGCTGGGCCCAGTCCCATTATTTAGCTCCCGAGGGAGAGGTCTTGCGAAGCCTGTTGCCTGGGGGGCTTTTCAAAGGCAAGGCTTCCGGGGGACGGGCGAAAACCTGGGTTTCAAAGTCGATTTTGGGGAAAGCTCCAGAGGTGATTTTAAGCGCCGAGCAGACGGAGGTCTTGGCTTCGATCCGAAGCGGATTGGGGACTTTTGCCCCCATTTTGCTCCAGGGGGTGACGGGTAGCGGAAAAACAGAAATTTATCTACGTCTGTGTGAGGAGGTGCTCGGTCGTGATGGCGCTGCCTTGATTTTGGTGCCGGAGATCGCTTTGACACCGCAGACTGTGGGGCGATTTCAGCAACGTTTTCCCGATCAGGTGGGGGCCTACCATTCGGGGATGACCGAGGCTCAGCGGTTTAAAGTCTGGTTGGAGGCCAAGTCTGGACGGCGGAAAATCATTGTGGGAACCCGTTCGGCCATTGCCTTGCCGATTGAGAATTTGGCCCTGATCGTCATTGATGAGGAGCACGACCCTAGCTACAAACAGGAGGAGCGATTCCGTTACCATGCTCGGGATATGGGAGTGATGCGAGCTTCCTTGGAAAAAATCCCCGTGGTTTTAGGTAGCGCTACCCCTTCGGTGGAGAGTCTGGAAAACGCTCGGACACAAAAATACCAACGCTTACTGTTGCGGAATCGGGCCACCCAGGCGCCCCTACCTCAGGTGCAACTCATTGATTTAAAGCGGTTTCCTCCCCATGTTGAAACTCTTTTGACGGAGCCTTTGCGTGAGCGAGTTCATCAAATTTTAGAAAAAAAGCAGCAGGCCCTGTTTTTTCTCAATCGTCGCGGTTGGGCTCCCACCCTGTTGTGCCAGGATTGTGGAACCAGTGTCTTGTGTCCGCACTGTGATATCGCCCTTACTTTTTACCGCCAGGCCAACCATCTGCGTTGTCACTATTGCGAGTACCAGGGGGCCAGACCCGAGCTGTGTGCCAAGTGCGGCGGGTTTAATTTGTTGTTGTTGGGAGCGGGAACAGAGCGTTTGGAGGCGGGTTTTCGCAAGGCGTTTCCCGGGGCCCGTGTGGGGCGTTTGGATAGGGAGGTGGTGGGCAGTCGGCAGGCCACTGAGGAGATCTTGGTTCAATTCGCCTCGGGTGAATTAGATATCCTGATAGGGACTCAATTGGTGACCAAGGGGCACGATTTCGAACGACTCACGTTGGTGGGGGTGTTGTTGGCCGATGTGGCCCTCAACCTTCCCGATTTTCGGGCTGCCGAACGGGCTTTTCAATTGGTGACCCAGGTGGCCGGTCGGGCCGGGCGCCACGCCTTGGGAGGGGAGGTTTTAGTGCAAACCTACCGCCCGGAACATTACGCCATTCAGGCGGCTTTACACCAAGATCCCGACGCTTTTTTCATCGAGGAGCGTCGCCAGCGGGAGCTAGTGGCTTATCCTCCCTTCTCTCGAGTGGTCTTGTTTCGGTTCTCTAGTTTGGATGCGGGTAAAGTGGCTTGGGCTGCCCGGGATTTTTCGGTAAACTTGAGGAAACTTCTGGAAAAATTCCCCGATATTTTGGTGCTGGGACCTGCTCCGGCCACCTTGGAACGTTTGCGAGCCAAGTATCGTTGGCAGGTTATGTTGCGCACTAAAGTTTACGAGGGGGTACGGCGGGTGCTCGCCGAGTATTTGCCCCAACTAGAAGTGGGCCTACCGTCCGGGGTTCAATTGTATGTCGATGTAGACCCTTCAGGTTTTTCTTAATAACGTAAAAACCGAAGGGGCTTGTGGCGGTTGATGGGGGTGCTCCATTTTTTGGGTGGAGTGAGGAGTTTATGCCCCATCCTGCATTTTTTAGTTGGGAGTTTTGGGAGGAATCCCATCGTAAAATTCAATAAAACCCCGATTATTTCAGTGTTTTGAGTTTTTTTGTTTCAAGTGTTTTTTGGGTATATTTTTTGCTTGGGTAACGGGTCTCATGGGAGATTTTTCAAAAATTAAGCAAGGGTTAGGGTTTCTCCATCAAGAGTTGGCAAAGTCGACCCCTCAGGATTCTTCTCGATCCGAAGAAAATGAGGGTCAATCGTCCGAGGCTACGCCAGGCGATGGTTTTCAAAAGGGTTCCGATTCGGGTTTTTTTCAGGAGGCCTTCCGTCAGATTAGCCAGGGGATGGTGAATTTATTCCAACAAGGGGCCGCTGGTTTTTCAGTTGCGGCTCCCGAGGCTAAAACCCAGCTGATGGAGGATGGGCAGTCTAAGTTAGCCCAGGCTCGGGAGGTCTTCTCCCAGGGGGACGCGAAGCAATCTAAAAAAATATTAAAAGCGATCCTGAAAGACTTTGAGGCCTTTGCCAAGGCCCATCCCTTCGAGGCTAGCACGGCAGCTCAAGCCAAGCTTTTGGGGCAGGTCCATCAATTACAAGCTGAAATAGCCGGCGTTTCTGGAAAAGTCGAATTGGCAGGACGGGAACTAGAAAAAGCTTTGGCCTACTTTGAAGAGTCCGCCCGATTTCCCAGGGTGGTGGGACAAGAAGACCCCGAGCTGTATTTGCTGATCAGTGAAGTTCAAGACAAGCGGGGCTGTTACGGAGAGGCCGTTGTGGCCTTGAAGCAGGCTGTGCAGTGGGATCCCAGATTGCGGTCTCGTTGGGTGAACTATCAGGCAACCTTAGATGCTCGGGTCGTGGCCATCGAGCAACATCGTGTGGAGCTGAAGCGCCAAGGTCGTTTACTGGAAGCTCAGCGATATTTTCAAGAACAGCACAGGGTGGCCTTGGCCTTGGGGGATTCTCGTCAGGTGAGTCGATTGGAATCCCAGCGTGAATCCATCACCATCGACACCATTGTGCAGATGCAAGAAGACCGCGTTGTGCAGATGGGTAAATCCAGATTTATCACCCAAGAAGCTTTGGAGGTTTTAGAAGGAAAGGGTGTGGTTCCCCTCGAGGGAAAAAGTATTTTTGATTTTGTCAGTGTGGGTGGTTCGAAGGGGGTCAAATGGAAGCCCGACTACTCTCGCTTGAGTGCCGAAGAGAAGGTCAGAGTTTTAGAATATCTGGTGATGGCGGGATTGCCTCAAGAATACGAGAGTAAGCTCTTTGTAGAAAAAGACCCGGCCAAGCGACTTTACTACCAAGCGCGATTGGATTTGTTGGGAGGTAATTTTGCAAGGGCCACCTTGGGTTTTTCTCAATTGCGAGAGCTGGGTGAGGGAAACGACGACACTGAGATTCAAGAGATGGTTTTGGAGGCCCAGGGGTTTTTGCAGAGCAAGACTGTGCAAGGGATTTCTCAGTTGATGCAGTACAACGAAATGACTTTTGCCCAACGGCAAGAGAATTTCGAGATGCAAGAATACGATAGGGGCACTTACGAAGCCAATCAACGGCTATTGCAAGCGATGTTTTCGGTGGTGGGTGGAGAAGGTGTCGATAGGTTTGAAGAGATACGTCCCGCTCTTGAAAGAGCCGATGCAAAACTAAAGGCGGATTTTTTAAAAAATCCCGTGGTGAAGTCCGGTTGGTTGCTGGTGGCTCCTTGGAAAAACCCTGAGAGTGGAAGTCCGGCAAGTCATCGACAAATGCAGGCCAAAGGACTTTTCTTGGAGGCTTTGCAAAAGGATCCTTGGGATCTTTCCTTGAGGCGGGCGGATGTTTTTAGTGATCTGCCGTGGGTATCGTTAGCGGGAGGAACGCTGGAGAATCTTGAAGGCCTTGAGGGCCTGCGAGTGGTGGTAGGACCTGAGGGAGGCAATCTAAAAGTCGGCGAGCATATTTATCATTTTCCCAAGGGTAGAGAGCGGGTGGTGTTGGTGGGGGGTGGTCATGTCTATGCCGATCACTTGAGCCGAGATCGGGATTATGAGGTGAGGTCTGTCACCGACAAACCGGACAATTATGGGAAGGTTCGGGCCGACGCAGCCGCTGGGCATCCTGGGAGCTACGACGATGTTTTGAAACATTGGGATCGTCTTGCCTTCGTGGATCCTACTTTGCACCGTTTGATGGAGCTAGAAACCGAGGCCGGTTTAGCAAAATTGGCCGATCCTCGGTATCGGGGCCGCGAATTGTTGGGTTTGGCTGAGGAGATGCGCGAGCGCAATGGTTCCTACAAAGTGGCGGAGCAAATTTATCGAGGTTTGTTTGAGAGAGAATACGCGCAAGCGGCCAAAACACTCGATGATCTTACGTTAAAAAATCTCGAACGTGAAGTTAACAGCGCTCGATCCCAACACGAGTTAAGAAAAGCCATTCAAGAACAGTTGAAGGCTCAGAAAAAAGAAAATCCCGCGGCCTTCGCGCAGGCCTATCCCGAGGGAGATCCCAGTGAAGCCCAATTCAATGAATTGGTAAAAGAATCCACCCGACAAAAATTAGAAGAAGAAATCGATAGAGAGGTTTTGCGAAGGGTTCATCGCAAGGATTCGCGAGAATTTAGTAGCCCTGAGGCGAGACGGGCCTATTTGGCGCTCTACGATATGGTCGATCCCTTTAACGAGGTGGCC
Organism: bacterium; assembly: GCA_031972375.1. Taxonomy (GTDB): domain Bacteria; phylum UBA10199; class UBA10199; order DSSB01; family DSSB01; genus DALYDW01. The sequence goes on from DALYEU010000040.1 coordinate 16,288, forward strand.
AATGTCAGTGATGCCGGTTGGGATCGGATTGTGGACGAAGTCATCACCACTGCCGTGATGTCTCCTGTTTCTTTTGGAATAGGGGGCATGGTGGCCAAGGGGATGTCCTCTTTGGCGAAGGTGAGAAAGCTCGCGACCATGGGTAAGTGGGGAAAGCTGGGCTACGGTGGCACCATTCTTGTGACCAAAACTTCGGTTGAAACCGTCGTGGATACGGGGATGGAGTGGGCGCTTTTTGGAGGAGAGTTTAGTTGTGAGCGTTTAGGGTGGAACGCCATTTACAATTTTAGTTTTCACGGCGGTGGGGTTTTAGGGGGAAAGATCGCGAATTTTTTTGGGGTGGGACAAGAGGCCATCGAAGCGGGGATGAAATCAGGGCAACGGGTTCGAGGCAAGCAGGTAGCCAATTATCTCATTCAGCAAGGAGCGATGGTCAACTTGGCTACGGCCATGAGTTATCTGCAAGTTGATCCCATGGGAAATTCGGTGTGGGAACGCTATCTCGCCAATATGCTACGCATGCCCGGCAATCAGGTGATGATGGGGCAGATCAATCGCTTCACCGACAATTATGTGGCGAATGCGGAGGCTCTTGCCGAGTGGCGCGGAGAGCGAGCCGCCGAGCTACACGAACACTACCACCAAGAAAACGAGGCGGTTCGTGAACGAAATGTGGAGCGTCGACAAAGAAATGAAGCAAAAAAAGACGACGAGCCCCTAGAAGAGTTGGAGCATGAGTTAAGTCACGACGAGATCACCCGTCGGGCGGTTGAGGAGAGCGGAGGGGAGGGGCCTTTTGCCCACGATGCGGCACTTCGTGCCCATGAGCTCGCCCATGCAGCTCATGGTAGAGATTTGAGCAGGTCGTCCCGTGAGTCGGAGCAAGATCAGACAAAACAAACGCCTGAAGTCGAAGGAAGCGAGGGGGGCATCGGCGGTGATGAAGAAGTATCTTCCCTGGAAAGTGATGATGCGACTGAGGAACAAAACGAGCCCACTCCGATAGGAGAGTTGGCGGAGGAGAAACATCCATCCCGAGTCGGTGTGTCAGAGGATTTAGAAGCAAGCCGCAAAAACTCTCCTGAGGGCGCAGAGGTCATTCCCTTAGTTTCACGACATAAGCCCCAAGAGCTTACGCCACAGGCTCGTCAGGTGCTGCAGGATTTGGATCAAGCCGCCCAATCTCTGGAGGCGTCGTCTCCGGAAGGTGGCGTAACGGTGGCTTCGGGGCACCGACCATTACCGGGTTTCTGGCATAGGGCTGTCGCGGGTATGGCGGCGGGCTTGATGGTGTTTGTCTCGGGTGAAGCCGAGGCAGCTCCGGTGCAGCGAGTGGTGGAGGATTCCTTCGAAGTTGGTACCGGTGTGGGCGGGATTCTTTTGGGTGTATGTGTCGGTTTGATTACTTTCGCGGTGAGGCGGTGGTTGAAAAGCCACCAGACTCCGAGTGGGAGAGAAACTTCAGAAGTAGAGGGTGGGGGTTCAATCTCGGGCGAAGAGCTGTCGGAAATAGATTCTGAAGAACCGTCAGGCGTGACAGCGGTTCAAGTAAGAGTGGAGCAACCCGAAACACAAGAGGATCCTCTCCAGGATAAGCCAGCCTATACGGTGGGAACGCTCTTTGTGGAGTTGCGCGAATTGTTTCGTGCCCATGGTTTGGAAAGCAATCTGAGTTTGCGCCAAATCGGCATGATCCGCCGTTATGTCGAATTGTTTTCTCCTGGTCAGGGTGTGGGGGCGGCCTTGGCGAACGCTTTGGTTTTAATCTTGTTGGCTTCGGGTCCCCAGGGCGAGCGTCATGCTCAGTTGGGTATGGCGATTCAAGAGAAACTAAAGTGTCTTCATTTAGAGGGTGAGGAGGAAGAAAATTACCATCGTGCCTTGGAAGCGGCGAAGCAGGAAGCTCCCGTAGAATTACAAGTCAGTTCGGAATCAAGTAGTGATAGCGATTTATCTCGTTCCATGGCCGGGGAGGGTTCGGTTTTAGCCTTGATGACCGATAGAGAATTGTTGAAATTAAAACTCAGCAAGCCGGGCTTAAGCTTTTCGGAGCTGATGGAGATCCTCGATCCCATTGAACCCTTAACCAATAAACTGGAATTCTTGATTCGATATGGGCGCGACGTCGATTTTACCCTCGAAGAATTAGCTCGGGTTCAAGAATTAGCACGAAGCGCATATCGTGATAAACGATCATTGTTAGTCTTTTTTTATGGTGACTTTTCGTTTTCCCCCCATTTGACAGGAGAGAAGTTACAGCAGTGGTTGACTTATATCGATCACGATGAGTTTTCTGGGTATGTGGAAATAGAGGCAATTTATTCCGTTTTGTTGGCATCTTCTCAGCTGACGGAGCCTGATTTTCTGGCGATTAGGGCTCGCATGGAGACGCTCTCCCTAAGTGCTGACCAATGGCTTAAACTTTATCCCACCTTGGGAGCCTGTGGTGGCCTGATCACGGAAGCCCAGTTTTCATGGATCATGGCGGGGATTCGAGCCTTAGAGGCGAAAGTAGGCGATACTACAACCCCAGAAAAGATTCTGAATGCTTATGCTGAGTTGGGCCAGCGCCCAGGCCTGACAGAGTCTCAATACCAACAGATCTTGGCCGAGCTGGAAAAGTTTGGTCGAGGTGAGTCTCCTTATGTTCAAGTAGAACCGAATTTGAGAAGCAAATTACTTGGTAAGGCTTATTCGAAATTAGCCCAACGGGCCGATTTAAGTGATGCGCAATTTTGGCAATTGAAGACTGTTTTAGAGGACAGATTTTTCCAAAACCTCGATCATTGCGATCCACTACAAAAGAAAGAAAAGTTGGAAGACTGTTTAGCCCTACTGCGACACGATGGCCTGACCGTCGAACAGTATGCTGCCATTCGTCAACTTGTTGAAGGTCTTGGGATTCCCCAATTATGTGATAGGTTTGACGTTCAGTCTTTGAAGCATGCTCCGCCCGAAATTCTTGTCCAGTTGGTCGGTAAGTTTAGACAAGATCCCAGTACTTTTGCATCGACTTTAGAATTTGCGTTGCAAAATCCCCAAATTTCCATCGAGCTTTATCGACAATGGGCGGGAGAATTGGCGCGTTTGAATAAACATATGTTTATTCGGTTATTGTTTTCTAAACCTTTCTTACCAGTAGATGCCTTGCCAATGGATGTGCCTCGTGCTGCGGCTCGCGAATACTTTCGTGAGCTTGTTGAAGAGTTTTATCAGGCCGAAGCGCGGGTGGCGGAGTTTAAGGCGAGTCGTTTGGATGCGGTGGCGCGTGTTCAGGCTGGTAGTAGGGGTGTGGAAGACCACCTGGGTGTTCTCAAGCAGCAATTATCGAAGAGTGAAGAGGTGTCACCGGTT
>DALYEU010000041.1:0-19165 GCA_031972375.1 bacterium
GCGGAATGCCGCAACCTTTCGAGAGGCCCATAATGTTCCGTTTGTTCTTCTTCAAACATGGCTACCGACTACCTACATCCGCCCATCTGAGATTTTTTAAGGGTGGGTCCGACTGGACTCGAACCAGTGACCCCTTCCATGTCAAGGAAGTACTCTAACCAACTGAGCTACGGACCCTTAATTTGATACCAAACCCTTGAAAAGGTTTGAACTTGTGCCCCGCGACGGCCTAACCCCATAAAAAGATTGACCAATGCCAACCTACAACCACCCATCCCTAACCTTAAAAAAGTTAGCAAAAACGGAGGGTTGCAGTGCATAGCCCCAGGTGAGCTTGGAGTCAATCTCTTTTTCCAAGCCCGGAAACAAAAATAAACCATTTTCTATCAAGAGGTTACAGAAGCAGGCCCGAAAAAATCTTATACCGAGCCTTTTTGCTGAAGTCTTGGAAAAATCCTCATAGCGCCTTCGTAGGCACTGACCTGCCCAGACAATACCTGTTCTTGCAACTGAGCCAGTTCGGCCCCCTGATTCAACGCCACGCTCACCCACTTACCAAAAAACTCCTGAAGAATCTCTTTTAGTTCTGCCTGGCGCAACAATCTAAGCTTAGCAGAATACTCTGGAGAATCTTCCAGGTAGTTCTTGTGCTCCTCCAGGGTCTGCATCAACTCAGTGACGCCCAAATTTTGAGCCGCCTGAGCCTTGAGCACAGGAACCCGCCAAGCCTTGGCGGGTGCTAATTCCAACATTGCCCGAAGTTCGTGGACGATTTTATCGGCACCCTCGCGGTCAGACTTGTTCACCACAAAAACATCAGCCACCTCGAGGAGGCCAGCCTTCATCGTTTGAATCGTATCTCCGGACTCAGGAGTCAGCACCACCACAGTGGTATGAGCTAATTCCATGATGTCGAGTTCGGTCTGCCCCACCCCCACGGTTTCGATCAGGATCCAATCCATGCCGAAGGCATCCATCAAACGCACCACATCGCGGGTCGCACGGGAAATGCCCCCATGGGCCCCGCGACTTCCAAGACTGCGGATGAAGACATTGGGATCGGAGGCGTGGTCTTGCATGCGAATACGGTCTCCTAATAAAGCGCCTCCGGAAAAAGGCGAACTAGGATCGATGGCCACTACCCCCACTTTTTTCTTTTGGGCACGTGCCGCGCTAATCAGACGGTTGACCAAAGTGGATTTCCCCGCCCCGGGAGGCCCCGTAATTCCGACATAATAGGCCTTGCCCAAGGCTCCATGCACTCGGCTCATATAATCGGCCAGCTTGTCACTTTGATTTTCTACCAAAGTAATCAAACGGCTTAAAGCAAGACGATCGCCCGCTAATAGTTTTTCGAGGATATCCGACATAAGCGAGGAGGGGCGCTAGCAAAGTGCTCAAGGAGCCGCAAGCAGATTGGCGTTGGCTTCTATTAAAATAAAAAAGCCCATACCGAGTATGGGCTTAAAAAGTCGCTCTGAAAAAAATACTTAAGACTGACGTTGATTCTGTAGGCCAGCTAAGGTCCCCGCGTCAGCAGTGGCAGCAGCCGCTCCTGAAGGCGAATTGCCACCCGCCCTGGGCTTGACCTCCTGAGATTGCTGGGCACCCTGGGCATTCATTTGATCGGTCGTCTTGGACATACCGGCGATCTGCTCTTGTGTCATGCCTTGAAGTTTTTCTGTGGCTCCCCCACTCCCTTTAGTGATGGCATCTACGGAGGCTCTTTGATCCTCGATGCTCATTTTTTTAGAACCACCACCAATACCGCCAACACCCATTCGAAGCACGTTCATAGCAACCCTCCTTAACAAGGCTCAAAAGTTATCTAGCTTATCGACCCAAGAAACCTGGAAAGTTGTTTCTTGATGAATAATAACGAAAAAACCGGAATCTAATTCAATAGTAGCGGGCAATCCGCATTTCGGGATTCACCTCAAGCAATACGTTGGAATCCCTCATCTTTTTTACCATCTTTTTAAATAAAATTTTAAAATCCGTCATGATCTCCTCGAAACGTTCCGGAGAGATATTTTGATTGAGATAGGGATGATTCTCCGGAGAATAATTTAAAAAGTAAGCGCACTCCCTCAATTCTTTAAAATCCATATTCGAAGAAACCATGCCCCTTTGTTGGGCAAAATTCCATAGATCAGTCCCCGGCCAAGGAATCGCCACGTTGAATTCCACCTCGAAAAGACGATCCATATTGGATTCTAAAAAACGGTAAGTTTTCCAGAGATCTTCTTCGGTCTCTTCGGGGTGACCCAAAATCACCGAACAGGAAACTCGCACCCCATGATCGGAGAGTAATTCGATCACCCTTTGGTTTTCCTCCACACTGGCTCCGGGTTTGATCTTGGAAAGCACTCGAGAACTGCCCGACTCGGCACCAAAGGCCACGTAGAGCATGTTCATCTTTTTGAAGACCTGGATCATCTTTTCGTCGATGAGATTGGCCCTCCCCCAACAGCCAAAGGAAAGCTCCTGGTTTAAACCTTCGGCATGAACCAAGTCGGCAATTTTTTCTACACGCTTACGGTCGACGATATAGAGGTCATCGAAGATTCGGATGCTGCGCACCTTGGGGTAATGCTTCTTAATCGACAGGATTTCCCGTAACACGTATTCGGGGCTGTGCTTCCGATAACCTTCCGAGATATTAGGAATGACACAAAAATTACAGGTATAAGGGCAACCCCGGGAGGTCATCATGTATGCGGCGCCCATGCTCTCAATATATTTTTCTCTTGAGGGTATAGGGATCTCATCTAAGTTGGCCACCCCTTTGCGGTAGGGAGTTTGGTGGACCCCATGGGGTGTATGAAAAACAATGCCTGAAATTTTTTTTAAGGCGGATTCTGGAGGCAATCCCCCTTGATTCAAAACATCCATCACCTGCACTAGTGTTTCTTCGCCCTCCCCCACCACCCCCAGATCAAACTCGTCCGGTAGGATCTGTGGCAGGGAAGTAATATGGACTCCACCCAAAAGGGTTACACTACCCCAACGTCGCTTAGCCTCTCGAGCCAGACGTTTCGCCGTTTCGAAGTTCTCCGTAATGGAAGAAATACCCACCACATCGGGATTAAAATCAGCAAAATCCTCGAGGCGATCTTTGATTTGAATCTCGACGGGCGCGCCACATTTTTCCAAATAGCTCGCCAGATAAAGGGGGGCCAAATTGGCCATATAGCGTTTGAGAAAGACCTCCTTCGGATCTTCCACATCCTCCCGCAACGCTGTCATAAGAGCTAATTTCATGGCAAGTTACCCGCTAAAATCCTAAAATTCTTATCGTTTTTTTAACATAGACGAGTTGCCCCTTGCATTCTCGCCTTAGTTTCACACACAACTTTAGGGTATCAAAAGACCGATGATTTCTTGAGCTTAGGGTAGATGGAACCTACTCGGCAAAATATAACAAGGAGAGACGAAATGGATGCCTATTATCGGCAGATGTATAACGAAATCGATAGCATCGACGCTTTTTATTCTGAAGACAGCCTTTGGGGTTCTACACCCGAGGCAAACTATAATTACGGCAGTACAGAAAGCGGTTATTACGCTTAGTCTCACTCCCTTTTTCAAATTATCTTTGTGCTTGATCGGCCCATCGGATTCCACCAAAATAATGTGTTACTGATTCCAAAGGAAACTCATGAGCAATAAGAATCCCCTCATTGAAATTAACCGCAGAGCGATGGATTACATCTGGTCTAAAGTTCCCAAGGAGATCAAAGACGGTGAAGAATATATCACCTACGTCCAAACCGATCTGCCCTACTTGTACTATTCTGGCTTAGTGGATACGGCACGCTTTACCCTCGAACAATGGGAACGAGCCTTTGCAGATTGCCTGGGCGAAGATGGTCGCTACTGGGTTAATCATAGAAAAATGCTGTTTTTGGGCATGTTTCGCTACCATCGCACAGTGAACGAGCCCTTTGATCCCTTAAAAATGCGAACCGGCAAATACTCCATCGATCGGCTTTGGAAGGTCTACGAACGTTCTGTCATCCCTTCCTGCTCTCTTCCCGAGGAGTTTATCAAGACCAAGTTCGACCAACTCTTCCGCAAAAAGCAAAGTTATCAAGACGCCTTTAAAAACGAATGGAAGAAAGTCTTAGAAGAAGAAAAAGTAGAATCTGGCACAGAGCTTCCAAAACACATCCTCAACTTTGGAAAACATGGGCAGGAAGAATACGTCGAAATCACCCAAGAACACCTGGAAAATTTACGTCATTTTCTTGATACCTACCCCTCACCAAGGCGCAAACTAGAAATGGCCGTTCAAGACCTGCGGAGCAGTGAGCTGCAAAAAATCTCACAGCGCGCAGCACAACCCCAAAAAAGTAGCTTCGAAGCCGGAAAAGACTTTCGGGAAACCACTAAAAAAGATTTGAGAGACATGTTGGTCAAGGCCTCCGAACAGGCCCATGCAGGACGAAAGCCCACGGAGGAGGTATTGAATATCCGAGATTTGCAAAAAAATAAGGGCAGACCCACCTCCAAATTTTGATCCCCAATGGGGAATAAAATCAAAAATTCCATGGAGAAAACTTTCTTGGTATTCACAACTTATGGGGGGTATCTGGCCGATTAGTCTCTTGAGTCTGCCTTTTTAGTAACGAGTTTTAAGAAGGAGTTTTTTATGGTCGGTATAGGTGTTGGAATTGCCATTGCGGCCGCCGTAGCAGCTGCGGCCGGTATTGTCATCGGTGTTGTCTCCTCCGAAGCGCAAAAAAGAGTCGCTGAAACCAACGCCAAAGCGACGGTAGAAGCCGCCAAAGAGGCTGCAAATGCCCAAATAATCGCAGCACAAGAAGACTCCAAGGCCCGGATGCATCAGGCCAATATCGATTTCAAACAAGAAGAAATGTATTTAGCCTTCGAACAAAAGGCCATGAAGCATCAAGACGAAATGGATGCTTACTACCAGCAGATGTACAACGAGATCGACAGCATTGACACCCTTCACTCTGAAGATGGTCCCTGGGGTTCAATCCCCGAGGGGCAGTACGATTATGGCAACGAGGGCTCTGGCTACTACGCTTAAGGTTTCCCGGTTGTCGTCAGATTTTTGGGGGGTAGGCGCTGTCCTCAGGTTTTCTACGTGTCGCCATGTTCCCGAGGATCCCTAAAATTTTGGATGTCACGATTCGAGACGGTGGTTATCGAATCGACCATCAGTATTCCCCGGCTAAAGTGGCCGAGCTAACCCGTCGTCTTGCTGATGCCGGTATAGAATACGCCGAAGTGAGTCATGGGTGCGGCATCGGGGGTATGTCTTTGGGATATCCCGGCATCGTCGAAGATGAAGAACTTCTCGAAGCTGCCAAAACAGCGGCCCCCCAATTAAAGCTCACCGTTTTTATTTCTCCCCTAGACTTTGCCCTTCCACTCTTAAGCGGAATTGCTCCTTTTTTTGAAATAGGCAGAATAGGTCTATCCGAGGAACAAATTAGCAAGGGAGAAAAATTCTGCAAAAAACTTAAAAAGCTCAATAAGCAGATCTCAATACAATGGGTGCGTAGCCACAGCTATAGTCCCGAAGCCCTTGCCCAAGCCTCCCTACAAGCCAGCCGAATGGGCGCCGATATTGTTTATGTCGTAGATACCATGGGAAGCATGATGCCCTCGGAGGTGAAAAAATACATCGAGGCAATCCGGGCCTATACAAAACTCGAGGTGGGCTTCCATGGTCATAATAATCTAGGCATGGCCTTGGCGAATACCCTAAGCGCATGGGAAGCTGGCGCCACCTGGTTGGATGCAAGCCTCTGTGGCGTGGGCCGTGGGGCTGGAAACACCTCACTAGAGGTACTCATTGCCACTCTGCAAAACCGCGGACTGGTTACAGATACACAGATCCCCAAGCTTTGCAAAACGGTGAAAGAGATTATTTTACCCCTCTTTCAGACTCCGCCCCACAGTGGTCTGCTAGATCTGCTGTTCGCAATAGAACGAATTGATTTTGTCAATCCTGGCTTACTGAGGCTCTTTTCCCAATCCCTACAAATCCCCCTGGAAACTCTGATGATGGAACTCCACGGCAAAATGGGCACAGCCACTTTGGGCACAGAAAAGCATTTGGAAGCAGTATTAGGAGACCACGGCATTAATTACAAAAAACTGGTCTCCGCTTTAAAAACCTGAGGCGACCCCAATGCAGTCTTTCCATCCCTCTCCTCAATTTTTAGATCTCACCTTACCCGAGGGAGCCTATCGGATTCACCACCGGGTACGCCCCGAACAGGCCGCTGCCCTGGCCCAATCCCTCGCAAGATGTGGATTAACCTGGATGGAGGTATGCCACGGACGTGGCTTGGGGGCCTATTTACGCGGTTATCCAGGCTTATGTTCAGACCAAGAACTTTTAGAATCCGTGGCAAAAGTGGCCCCACAACTACAGCGCTCGGTTTATGTGAGGATGCTTCCTTACTGCAAAGAAGCAGTTAAATCCCTTCACGGGTTGTTCCACATGGGCCGCATCGGAGTTGTCCCCTCCGAATTTCACGAAATTAGCCCTTGGATCCAACTACTCAAGAAGTTCCAAAAAATCACGGCAGTGCAAATTCAAAACTTTCAGTACCGGGATCCAAAACAAATCTTGGCCATGGCACGACACAGTCAAGAAGAAGGTGCCGATCTCGTCATTCTGTCAGATGCCTCAGGCAGTTGTGATCCCGAAAAAATACGGTCTTACTTCACACCACTCCGGGAAGAACTTCGTATTCCTTTGGGATTCCACGGCAGGAATAATTTAGCCCAAGCCATTCCCAATTGCCTTGCAGCCCACGAAAGCGGCGTCGAATATTTTGCCGCCGCCTTAGGAGGGATGGGAGCAGGTGCCGGCATCACCCCTTTGGAAACGCTCACCGCACTTTTTCAAACTCGGGGAATGGCCGAAAACCTTTCTCTGACTCGCCTCTCGCAACACGCACTAACAGGAGCATTGAAGATCTTTCAAAGCCTACCCCACCCAGAACTAAGCGATCTGATGCTCGCGAAGCACAAACTTTATTTCTATCCCCAAGAGCTTTTGGAATTCCTCGCGGATCTATTAGAAATCTCCCTTGATGACTTGCTCGAGTCGATCAAGCTCCATTTGCAACATCCCGAACGGATTCGCTCCGGGGATTTGAGGAATTATCTCAAACAACACCGACTCGATTTAGATGTGGTGCTAGACTATCTCAAAACAGGCGCCATCCCAATCCCATCCGCTACCTAAATGACCCACCTGACAGATTAGAAAAGACTCCCATGTTCTGAGGTCGGTCCTCCGGGCGAAAATTAATAGTAGGTAGGATCCGCTTCGCTTCCATCGACATCGGCAACCAGCAGGGATGCTCCCTCGGCAAAGGCAAGAGCTCCGCCCGCGCGACTAACCGTAAAAACGGCCACAACTCCCAAAACACAAAGACCAAGCCCTGCCGCCGTACTTGGATTCACACTCAAAGAATCAAGGGCTCGAGTGGACCAAGACTCCGAAGCGATGCCTTGAAAACGAGGAAGATGCATTTCACTGCGCAATCCCAAAAGATTCTTAATCCCATTAAGTCCTTTTTTGATGGTATCGAGCGCACCAGGCTGCACCTTCACGGGCTTTGTTGATCCCCCTTGACCCAAAAGATCTCCGAGCGCATCGACAACAGCTTTTCCTGGACGAGGATTACTAGGAGGGGGAGGCGCCTCCCGTAGTTGTTGAACACCAGACGAAAAAACACGAATTGGACTGGACATACTTAATGCTCCTCACTGAAGACACTAAAAAGATCCGCAGTACCTTAAAAAAGCTCCCACGCAGACCTATTTATCGTACCGTTCAATTGAAGATTGCTAAAAAAAAAGCCTTCAAAGGAAGGCTTTTGACTAAAAATTAATTCGTGTCTCAGACTGAAAATGAAATCCCATTGGGGGGCTTAAACAAAGATCAGGCCAAGCTTAGAAAAACCGCTCTGGGTTGACTGGAACTCCCTCTACTCGAACCTCATAATGCAAGTGAGGACCGGTTGAATGTCCCGTGCTACCCACCGCAGAAATCTCTTGTCCCTTGGTGACGTAATCCCCCTCTTTAACAAAAATTTGGGAATTATGTGCATAAAGCGTAGAAAGCTCGCCACCGTGATCGACGATCACAGTGTGTCCGTAGCCCCCTTTACGACCGACAAAGATGACTTTCCCAGGAGCCGAAGCGACGATGGGAGTTCCGTAGGGAGCGGCAATATCCATTCCTTTGTGAAGACGACCACGACGGGCACGCCGCCCCAAACGCCGCCAACCGAAGCCTGAAGTCACAATACCATCGCAAGGCAAGAGACTTGGCAAGACACCAGCTAAAGGCATCTCCATGTCTTCTACGTCTAACATGAAAAAGTTGGCAGCGGCGGTTTCTTCCATTTCAAGATAGGGCCCTTCTTCTTCATAACTAGCTCCACCGATATGGGAGATGGAAACTAAAACGAGGGCCGTTAGGGTAAACAGGAGCTTCTTCATACCTCTTCCTCTCAGGTGGACGGAAGGCCCTGGCGAAGCCTTGAGCTATTCAAGGATTCGGAAGGACACCGCCTCTGGGGGCCGGATGGAATATACCGACCCTTCGAAGTTTTCTTTAGAAAGCACGTCCTGGCTCAGATGATTTTCTGATTTAGCTAAAAACGGAGGCTTGTCTTCTGTAGAAAAATAAAACCTCCCAGGTCTTCACGAGGGGTAACAAAGACATCCGAGCCTGTCAAACATGAAGTCTTCGCACCCCGTTGGTCTTTTCCGAAGTGAAGCCAAGGAAACGACCCTTGATGACCTGAGCTTCGGGTATCGGTCTCTCGACAGAAGAGTTGCTTGCGTTTTAAATCTTCATAACAAACTGAATTTAGACATTTTTTAGGCACAGAGGCTTTGGCAGCCTGCTAGACCCGTCCCACTGCAGAGTAAGAAATGGTGAGGCCACCTTCTCGATGCTTACAATCTTGGATCGGTTTATTTTTTCTGAACCGACTCAGCAATCCTACGAATAGCCGGATGATCATGCTTTGGTCCATATTTCAGCAACACCAGCTTCACATTCTCTTGAAAATGGCTCCACCTTTCCCCTGGCTCTCTTGGGGAACGCCTGGTGATATCGCGCAATAAGCGAGCTAAAGCCACTTGGCGCTCCATAGTTAAACTTGATTTTGGTCCTAGATGCTCTGTTAGGTAAGCAACCACCGTACCTGTGCCCGCAAAATCCAAAGCACGGCCCTGATCCAAACAGTCTTTGAGATAATTTTTAACCTCCAAATAGGCCTTCTCCACCTGTTGAAGGGCAGCGGATGACTCTGCCCATTTCGCTTGCTCCTCCAACCACATCTGCCGTTTCATGGGCTTGGGATGGTAAAAATTGCTGTAAGACTCCACTTGCCAAGCTCCATTAGCCTCCCTAAAAACACACCAGCCCCGAGATCCCATAGGAATACCCGAATCTGAAATGACAAAAGAAGCTTTCCCAGAATTACCCGGAGTCACAAAATAATGGAGATAAGCCTCACGACTTGAGAGCAACCACTCAAAATGAGGGTAAGCGCCTACCATCTGAGTAAAAATATCCTTCCACTTCTGTCCTTGCTGGGTATCTTGGACAAATCGCTCAATATCACTCGGTAGAGAATGGAACCTCTGCTTCGCCTCCCTTGAACGGGTCCTGATGACAGAACTGAGGATTAAATTGCCAAGCACCGAATTTCTGGGAATACCGTAAGATTGCTCCAGCCGTACTTGAGCAATGTCAACCCCCAAACGGCTCTGACCCGCCGTCTCTACCATTCTCCACTCCCCCATCTCACGCCGCCATCTCAGTACGGACAGTACGGAGAACTTTGGATCTACTGCACCCCCAGGAAAAAACTCCTGTAATTCGCCAAACAAACAGACCCGGTAGGGCCGGCGCCCATCGCTATCTTGCATCCCCACGACCAGATACAGGTCTTGCCCAATGCTATTCACGGGCCCATGCTGTCCCATCCTACCCGCTTGCAAAAGACGAGTGATCCCTAGGTCGCCCCGTAGACAAGCAAAGATCTCATCAGTGGTTGACGCAGGACTGCCTCGGAAGAACTCATTCGGCGCAAGAACTGGATCGCCTTTCCGCCCCGGAAGCCTAAAAGTATCAAGATCCGATCTGGCGGTGGCAACTGATGGATCTATTTTCACATGGGGGCTCGGATCCAATAGCAAGTCTATTGGAGGGACTGAAAGAGGCTCAATCTCCGCCGTGGGGGGTTGTCCTTTCTTAGTGGGGTGTCTCGTCGTCGTATATTGACTCCAAGCCCAAGCCCCATCAGAATTTCTAAATATCCTCCAGCCCCGAGGTTTCGGTGGCTCCGTAAAAAACAAACGGGGCCTAAATTTTGTGTTCCCCCCTGGCCGACCAACATAGAAACCGTCTGCCTCCGACGGAAGGTTATGGGGTGCGATACGACGAACTATGTCTAAGATGGAATCCCATCCCCCGGAGCGAGTCGTCGAATCAAAAAAAGCCTCCATTTCATTGGCGGAATAGGTTCTCATGATCCGCGTGTCAGCATATTCCTGATTCAGCAGTAGACTCATCAGAATAGAATATTTCTCCACGCCGTGACGCTGCTCGATCCAAGACAGGGACAACTCCATGCCTAGAGCCCCCCTCCATCTTTGCAAACTCCACTCCCCCGAACTACGTTTTAGCTCTAACAACTTATAATCGGAGTGGAAACCTTCCCGCCCCCAAAGGCTCACAGCAGGAGGTAATTCGTCGGGAAGCAAGACCCGACAAGCGGAAATTTTTCCTTTTTGATCATGGGGTGTCAGAACCAAAAGAACGGATCCCTCAAAATGGTTAAAATCAACAGCTTCCCCTGTCTCCCCATTCCCTGATCGTTGCTTCCGCAAAAACTCTACTAAAGCATGATCGTTTGCAAAGCTTTGCTGAACTTCAGAAACATCTAGGAGAATTCGCCCGCCGGGCTGTGTAAAGGAAGACGGCCCCCTATACCCATCCCTGGATACCGCCCTCGGGTTTTCCAACAGATCATCCCCTGACCTGATTGGCCCCATCGGACTGGAACTACTCGAGGTTCTTGGAGAAGTCGCTCTCTTTGGAGGCCTTGCCCCCACAGGAACAGGAGCAGGGCTGTGTTCTCCTCTCGATGTTGTTGTCGATATTGGTGGTGGTGTTTTTTCCCACCTTACAAGTCCAGGATGCTCTGCTGCTGACGGGGAATGAGTTGGCGCAACGACAACAGCAGGAGCTCCGACATCTCCCCCCCCTCGAATTACCCCAGGCGAAGCATCTGCATGAGAGGCTGCCTTCCCCCGGGATACTCCACTTCCACCCGATGTGAGCGCTGACGGAGGCGAAGGTGTCTCTGGAGTAGCGGCAAGAACAGCCTCGGATTGTGCACTAGCGGCGACGAGCGACTCCAAGACATCCAAATCTCGAAGTGTCACCGTTTCAGGAACCATGGCACGCCTCGAGGGCCCCCGGCCCTTATCCCGATCTCCTACTATCGTTTTTTCAAGACTCGACTGCCTCCGATCCGGAGATTTATGTCTTTCTAATGCGGACCCAAAACTAGTTAAGCCCCCAGTAGAAGTTGCTTCCAACAAGGGCAAATCGAGTTTGACGAGACGCTCCCTGGCAAAATCGCGGATCTCACTACCACGAGAGCCTGACAAGTAATACCAAGTCCAAATCTCGCGACGACGTGAAGAGGAAACCTCGTCCAAGAACTGCTTGAGAGCGACACCATCCCCAGAATGAGCCAAACGAAGTCGCTCCACAGACTCTTGCCCCCCGTTTCCAGACAAGAATTGACGCATGTGTTGCTGAGCCCGTTGGGACACGGGACCCGCCTTTGTCGCGGCTAATTGGTAGATCATGAGATATTCTCGGGAGGAGAAGCGATCCCAATGGGCAAAAAATTCCTCGCAAGCTTTTAAATCACCTCTCAAGGCGCGATCGAAACGCTGTTGCTGGGCTTCATGCACCGGAGCTTCATCTGCCATCCAGCTCTCGAGGAACCGCTTAGCGGACTGGGCGGTTTTATCATTTTTACTTTTGCTTAAGTGGAGCAAACCAAATAGCTGAGCAAAACGGGTTTGATGAAGTCCGCTCACCAAACTATCGAAATCCGCTTTACTTCCCTGACGGGCAGCTTTTCTGGCGGCCTTATCCTGAAAGCTCGTTCTCTCCTCAAGAACTCGCGTAGAACGACCACGGGTAACTTCTTTAGGATCTACCGTCGCCCGCCCCTGTGGGTGTGGAGTTGTCAATGATCTCCACCCAGAATCTGGCATAGGCGAACCCATTCCCGCGCTGGTCGCCATCGCAAAACTGGGAGCCCTCCAAGCCACCGGCGCCTCAAACAAACCTCGACCCCATTCTCCGCTCACATGAGGCAAACGACCACTCAACAGCCGCTCCACACCCGACAATCGCTTCGCCCAACTCGGAATCCACGGCCCCACTAACCTCCCCTGACCGTGCATCACCAACGACTCCAGTAAATTCCTACGCCAATCTAAACCAACTCCCTCGTACAACGACGACAACTCACTCCCCAGCATCAATCCACTCACGCCACTCAACTCATGGATCGTTCTCGATAAAGATCGCTCCCCAACCTTTAAAGCTCGGCCCTCCAAACCTAAAACACTCGTCGCTCGCCTACCCATCGCTCCCATCCAATGGGAACCTCCAAACATCAATCCATTCCGAATCACCTCTTCCCAAAAACTCCCCTCAGGAGACACTCCCCATACCGCGCTCGCTCCTCGCCAAGCCGCCGTATAACCCAACACCTCACCGCCCCACTTCATCGCCCCAACTCCAAACCTCAACCCCGTACTCCCAGCCTTCCTCAACAACCAACTCCCCACCTGACTCCCTCGCCACATCCCACAAGCACCCAGCACACTCGACACGCTCTGCGCAGCTCCCATCGCTACCCAGCCCTCGGGCGCAACCATGTGTCTTAACAGCTCCCTACCGAACCCTTCGATACCTCCACCCGAAGACAGAAACTCCCGCCGACTCTTCGCTCGATCTACATATCTTGCTTCTTGTCCGTGCTCTGCCAAAAAATCGTAAATCCCAATCGCTCGAGACACATCCCCTCGACGCTCGTAATCACCACCCAATCGATACAAATATCCCTCCCGCTGCTGGGAAGATTTCTTGCCTCGATAACAGGCGTATTCCAAATCCCCTAAAAGGCCGCGAACTCTTTTGTCTGAAGAAAAAGCTGTGCCGGACTCAGCCGATGAAGACGCAAGCCCTCGATTGTCTCCACGAAGAACAAAATTAGAAATCAAATCTTTGGACATACCCCTACCTCATCCCCTCTATGAAAAATTCAACCGCCATCACCCAAGATCACGGAGTTAAATCGGACCCTTCTAGTTGTTTTAAGATAGTTTGACTGGCCGTTCTCAGTTCTGCGTTGGAATCTCGCTATGCATCCAAGAGTCTCTCCTCATATCCATCCTCAGAGGTCCAACGACCCGATACCGTCTTTAACACAACGGCATCAGCTCTTTTGGCTGAATGATTTTTAAACAAAAACAACCCAACCCCAAAATGGCCCCTTCCTTGAAATCAGCTAAAATCCCGAGTCGCATTCTGAATCCACGGATGGGCGTATTCATGGTTTAAACGCTTTAAAAACTCTCTAGAAAAAACATAAAGCTCAAATCTGAAAGGATCGCTTGCTTCCGATCTTCCTCTTTTTAGTGTCGATGGATTTTTAGAAGCAATCTCGACCAAACGCCTGACAAGTTTCTGCGCCAAAGCAAAATCGATGTCCTGCAAACCCGACCCTGACAAAATATCTTTAATCTGTTGAACGGATTCTTTGCTAGCAAG
This sequence comes from bacterium, assembly GCA_031972375.1. GTDB lineage: Bacteria > UBA10199 > UBA10199 > DSSB01 > DSSB01 > DALYDW01. Next base: position 13,883 of record DALYEU010000041.1, read on the forward strand.
CTTCTCGCAATTAATGATCTCAACTAAATTCTGATAAACCCATCGATGTTGCTTTATTTTCTCAGGACGTGAAGGATCGAGGACTGGTTTCGGTAATACAGAAAGGCGGCCTATTCTCGCATGTATGGCCAATTGATCCATTGGCACCCGCGCGGTCCCCAATTTATTGTTGTAGGGAAAACAACGCCAGACTCCTTCTACTGGCATCAACAACCACCCCTGATGAGTGGAAGGGATCCCTTTCATGGAAAGAAATAAGGGGGTTAGGTATTCTCCCCTAAGACTATGGTGTAAACAAAAAGCAGGCCTTGTGGCTCCGACTCCAACCCGAGTGTCTTGCAAGAGTTTCCAAATCGACTCCCAACCCTTCTTAGAAAAATATTGGATTACTTTTTCTATATCGGATCGTTGGTAACGCTTGAAGGCTTCAGGAATAACGCGCCCCCGGCGTTTAACGAGTACCGTCTCCAAAAGAAACATCTCGGGAGAATTATGAGAAACCCCAAAACGGCCATGAAGCCAATCACGAGCAATGGAGGACGCTGCCCATCCCTTAACTTGAGCAAGATACCACTGACCACTTTCATACTTCCAACTAATCTCAGAGCTATGGGATTTCGAAGAAAGTTCTGCAAAGGCCTGAGTTTGACTCTCTGGGAATAAATGCAAATCGACTAAACCATTTTTTCTCTCAACCATGAACAAACGCAGAGGCTCCGTCCACCGATCGAAGGGAACCCCTGCATCACTTGGCCAAAGATCTCTGAAAAGCTGGGTGAGTCGGCTCGAATCCAAAAAAATCCCAGAGAGATCCTCTCGGTAAATTTTTTTTAAAACCTGTCGTTGAACACTTTGAACACTGGGCGCTACACCGGAAGATGGAGAGCCTCCCCCATGCCCATCATCCCGCGCCTCGGCCAGCATACTCCAGCCGCCTTTAGGAGTAAGACCCGATCCTCCACCCATCTCTAAAACAGGAGCCCTCCAAGCCACCGGCGCCTCAAACAAACCTCGACCCCATTCTCCGCTCACATGAGGCAAACGACCACTCAACAGCCGCTCCACACCCGACAATCGCTTCGCCCAACTCGGAATCCACGGCCCCACTAACCTCCCCTGACCGTGCATCACCAACGACTCCAGTAAATTCCTACGCCAATCTAAACCAACTCCCTCGTACAACGACGACAACTCACTCCCCAGCATCAATCCACTCACGCCACTCAACTCATGGATCGTTCTCGATAAAGATCGCTCCCCAACCTTTAAAGCTCGGCCCTCCAAACCTAAAACACTCGTCGCTCGCCTACCCATCGCTCCCATCCAATGGGAACCTCCAAACATCAATCCATTCCGAATCACCTCTTCCCAAAAACTCCCCTCAGGAGACACTCCCCATACCGCGCTCGCTCCTCGCCAAGCCGCCGTATAACCCAACACCTCACCGCCCCACTTCATCGCCCCAACTCCAAACCTCAACCCCGTACTCCCAGCCTTCCTCAACAACCAACTCCCCACCTGACTCCCTCGCCACATCCCACAAGCACCCAGCACACTCGACACGCTCTGCGCAGCTCCCATCGCTACCCAGCCCTCGGGCGCAACCATGTGTCTTAACAGCTCCCTACCGAACCCTTCGATACCTCCACCCGAAGACAGAAACTCCCGCCGACTCTTCGCTCGATCTACATATCTTGCTTCTTGTCCGTGCTCTGCCAAAAAATCGTAAATCCCAATCGCTCGAGACACATCCCCTCGACGCTCGTAATCACCACCCAATCGATACAAATATCCCTCCCGCTGCTGGGAAGGAAAAGACCGCCAGTTTTGGTATTCTCGCAAACTCAAACAGGACTGAAGGAATCGAGAGGAAACAGAATGTTCTGATGCCAGAGAAGAATTAAAAGAAAACGGGTCACCCGAAGAACCGGAAATATCGGAGACCACCGCAGAACCAGACGGTCTTTGCCGGAAAAAAGACTGAGCCTGAAGGGTTAAAGAAAGCGACATAGATGACCTTAAAAACGAAAACAAACCTCAAACTTTATGAGGAACGCCTCAAAACCACACCCCGTTCTTTACCCGGATTAGACGCCGTTCTTTTCGATTTAATTTTCAAAAAGTTGTCTTGTTTCACGAAATGTTTTCGAAAAAAAACTCAGATCAACCTCAGCCCCCTCCTCAAAAAACTCTAAAATTTTCCATCGCTTCCAAAACCGAAGTTAGGGAACCTTGACTACAAGTCTCGGGGGCTTACAATGAAATGTGAGGTTGAGCTTGAGCTTGAGCCAGGCAAGGCCAGCTCATCTAAGATTCTTTAACATCTTTATCGAATTTTTCTCCGCGATCCAAACCAAAGAGCCTGTTTTGTGCGTGGCTTTTTCTTTTCATACTGGAGGATGCTTGCTGTACCTGCATCCTCGCGAACCTTTTAGGTTGGGAGAAATTTCGAAAATGAGGTGATCATGAAGGGAAAAAATAGATTTCGCATTCAAGACCGCAATGGAACCAGCATTCACGACGCCTATTACAACCGAAGTCATCCGCAAGACGGGGCCTCATGCAAACAGTGCCATGCCCTCTTTCACCATAAACATTGGTCCTTTGTGGATTCCCAAACCCAAGGAACCACGTCAGATAAATCTCAAGGGACAGTGCTATGTCCCGCGTGCGCCAAAATTGCCGACAAACACGCTTCCGGAGTGGTAACTCTACGCGGAGAATTTCTTAGCCAACATCGCGAAGAAATTCTCAACTTGATTCATAACGAGGAAAGACGGGCCATGGGACTTAATCCACTAGAAAGAATCATTGAAATTGCAGCCCTTAGTGATGGATTCCAAGTCACGACAACCCACGAAAAACTAGCTCAACGCATTGGGAGAAGTCTTCACAAGGCGTTCAGCGGTCAAGTCGCTTATCGATGGATGCCCCAAGATAAAATGGCTCGCGTCGACTGGAGTCGCAATTAAAGCGCTTACGTTGCCGGGCTGACAGGTCGGCGGGGGTAGATTTGTTGAAGGGCGTTGACGACCTCGGAACAGAAAATAAAAATCAAACTAAGGTAGTAAATCCATAGGATCATCACGACCAGCAAGGTTAAACTTCCGTAGATGAAGGTATAACGGTCCAAGGCCACCCCCATGTACCACTGAAAAACCTGTCTCGCCAAAACTGTGAGACTCGCAAATAAAACAGCTCCAGCCACGATTTTCTTTTTGGGCATGGATTGATTGGGGACCACATTGAGCAAAAGAAAAAAAATAACACCGTGGGCCAAAAAATACCCGAAATCCCCGGTTAACACCTGAGCAATCTGAGGCAAAGACCCCTCGGTTGGCAAATGGGTCGCAAAGAAATTAAGTTGGGCCGGGACGAAAAAAAAGAAGGCCGTAAAAAAAATCAGCAGAATGGCAAAAGCTCGACTATGCCAGAAGTTTCTTTTTTTAGAATTCTTAAAAATTCTATCCAAGGTGTGTTCGATATTAGCGAACATCAGGGAGGCAACGAAAAATAAAAAGGCCATCCCGATCCAACCCGTCGAGACCTTCTTATCAATGAGTTGCCTTAAAAACTGAAGAAACTCCGGCTGGGCACCGGGCAAAGTCACCTGTACCCAATGATTCAAGGACTGAATCAGTTGCTCTTGCTGACCCAACAAATGGCCAAAAACCGACGTGACAATCAAGGCAAGGGGGATCACCGAAAGAACGGCAAAAAAGGAGAGGCCCGCCGCCAGATTAAAACCATCGTCTTGATAAAACTCCTTACAGGCCACATAAAAGACCTGATAGAGATCCCGTCTCCCTTTGATGAAATTGACTCGCCCCATGAACACCGATTCCTAATCTTGTTTACTCCGCAGCGACCAACGAAAGGGAACCCCTGCAAAATCGAAATTCTTCCGGAAGATTCTCTCAAGGTATCGCAAATAGCTTTCGGCGACAAGTTCTGGACGATTACAAAAAATAATGAAGCGAGGCGGCCCCTCATGGGTTTGAGTCACATAAAAAAAACTGACGGCCCTACCGCCGGGACTGGAATGGGGATGCTCCTGCACCGCTTTTTGAAAAACTCGATTGAGCTCCCCTGTGGAAATGCGCCTTAAATAATTTTCGTAAAGCTTATCGATTTGCAAAAAAAGTTTCTTAACCCCACGTCCCGTTTTCGCTGACAGAGCCACCAAGGGGACGTAATCAAGACGTGCTCGAATATCGAGCCACTTTTCTTTAAAAGCCTTGAGCGTAGCTCCCGAAGGCATCAGATCCCACTTATTTAAAACGAGAATAATGCCCCGCCCCGCCGCTTCCGCCTCCTTGAGCAAACGAATATCTTGACGACTCAAGCCCAAGGGAGAATCGACAACCCAAAGCACCAAATCGGCACGACGCACCGCCTCCAAAGCTTTGAGGACAGAAACTTTCTCGATTTTTCCCGAGGTGGACTTGCGACGCCGAATCCCCGCCGTGTCGACCAACTCAATGACCTGACTACCTCGCTCCATTTGAATGCGAAGGGGATCCAAGGTGGTTCCTCCCTGATCGTGAACCACGGCACGGGTTTCACCGAGCAGAGCATTAAGTAAAGTAGATTTCCCCACGTTCGGCTGACCGAAGATCGCCAATTGCAAATCGCTTTTTTTATGAATGATAGCCTCTGGCGATACCATCCACGACATCAAACAATTCAGCAGTTCTTCTATGCCCAAACCGCTTTCCGCCGATACCCCGACGATGCTGTCCAAACCCAGCGCAAAAAACTCTGCCAGACGTCCCCGATCCGAGGGATTATCGACTTTGTTGACCACTAAAACGACCGGCAACGCTCGCTTGCGCAAAAGCCGCGCAATCTCTTGATCTGCGGGATGCAAGCCCGCCTTACCATCCACCACTAGCAAAACGGCCTGACTTTCTTCGAGGGCTAATTCGACTTGCTCTCGGACCGGAACCGCCAAGGCATCCACCTCCGCATGGGGAACAAAGCCACCCGTGTCAATCAATTGAAAAATCCCATCGGCCGTATGGACTTCACCATACTGCCGATCCCGAGTTACCCCGGGAATATCGTCGACGATGGCCTGACGCCGTCGCACTAAACGATTAAACAAAGTCGACTTCCCCACATTGGGGCGTCCCACTAAAGATATTTTAGGCAATAATTCACTCATGGCCTTCGTTAAGTTTCTTCTCAAAAAAAAAGGATCCACCCTCAGGCGCGATCCTTAGAATGTGGCGGTGCAGGGATTTGAACCCCGGACACGGCGGATATGAACCGCCTGCTCTG
>DALYEU010000042.1:0-18444 GCA_031972375.1 bacterium
CACCGATCTCTCCCTTGAGGAGCTGAAAAAATTTCATGCGGCCATCGAAGTCGAGGTGTTCCGCTGGCTTCAAGCAGAAAACGCCGTGGATCGCCGCGATTCCTTGGGAGGCACCTCACGAAAACGAGTCCGCTCAGAACTACGAAGAGCGCGCAACCTACTTAAGAAAAACCTCTTTTAACCCTGGCCATTCAACCTTCTCACGGATACCCCCGGAACATGGATTTTTTCACATATCAAAATAACCAACTCTGTGCCGAACAAGTTGCCCTAAGCGATATTCTCGATGCCGTAGGTTCGCCCACTTATGTCTATTCCTACGAGGCCATGCGGACACGCTTTGAGGAATATACCCAGGCCTTCGCCAAACTTGATCCGTTGATTTGCTACTCCATGAAATGCAACTCCAACCTCTCGATTCTAGAGTCCTTCGTAAAACTGGGCAGCGGTATCGATATCGTAAGCGGTGGTGAATTATTTCGAGCCTTGAAGGCCGGTTGTGACCCTAGACGCATCGTCTTCAGTGGAGTGGGAAAAAATCCCGAAGAAATGGCCATGGCACTGCGCAAGGGAATCCTCCTATTCAATGTGGAAAGTCTGGAAGAGTTAGAAGTCCTCAACGAAGTAGCGTTAAAACTAAAAAAACGGGCTCCCATCGCGCTTCGAGTCAATCCCGACATTGATCCTAAAACCCATCCTTACATCACCACAGGGATGAAAAAATCCAAGTTTGGCATTCAATACGAAGAGGCCCTCCCCGCCTATCGTCAAGCTCGCGCAATGCGGGGTCTAGAAATTCTGGGGATCGATTGTCACATTGGCTCCCAATTGACCCAAGTGAATCCCTTTGTCGATGCCCTGCATCGAATCCTCGCCTTAGTGGATCAACTGGAAAGCGAGGGCATTGCGCTTCGATATTTAGATCTGGGCGGGGGTCTGGGAATTCGCTACCACGAGGAAACACCGCCATCCCCCAGACAATACGCCAGGGCCCTCGAAAAAAATCTGCGCGGTCGCAAACTCAAATTAATTTTGGAACCCGGTCGCTCCCTGATGGGAAACGCAGGAGTTTTGCTCACCCAAGTGATTTTCACCAAAAACCGGGACGATAAGCGTTTTCTGGTGGTAGACGCGGCCATGAATGACCTCATTCGTCCCGCTTTCTACAACAGCTATCACGAGATTCTGCCCTTACAACGTGGTAAGCGCCGCCGTGAAAAGGTCGACGTGGTAGGGCCTGTTTGCGAAACGGGTGATTTTCTCGCCACGGATCGACTTTTACCCAAAATGGAACAAGGAGAAGGCTTGGCGATACAAAGCGCTGGGGCTTATGGTTTCTCCATGGCCTCTAACTACAACAGCCGTCCCCGCGCCGCAGAAGTTTTGGTCTTGGGAAAAAAGTTCGCCGTCATCCGTCACAGAGAAAGCTTTAAAGATTTGATCCGTGGAGAATCTCTACCCACCCTTGAAAAGCCTAAAAAAAGCCGCTAAAGATTTTTCTTATGGCTCGTCTCTAATTGCAAAACTCGAGCACGAGCCATAAATAAAAATTGCGCGAATCTCCCTAAAAAGGAAATAACAAAACTTTGTAACAATGGGCTTTTTCGATATGGCGCCTTTAAAATTCACCAAAATGCACGGACTAGGAAACGACTTCATGGTCGTCGACTGCCTCGAAGGCCAATGTCCCGACTTTCGACCCTTAGCACGAGCCTGGGCCAATCGCCGGTTTGGAATTGGCTTTGACCAGATGCTAATTATCAGGCCCTCAGAACAAGCCGATTTCAAAATGGAGATTCTCAATTCCGACGGCAGCGAAGTCGAAATGTGCGGCAACGGCATTCGATGTGTGGCCCGCTATCTTCATAGTCACGGCGCCACCTCCAAACGAGAAATGAGCATCGAAACTCAGGGGGGCTTAATACGCCCTCGCCTCCTCGAAGACTTGGTCGAAGTCGATATGGGAGAACCCATTCTTCAAGGGCCGGATATTCCTGTGCGTCTTCCGGGAAAAGTGATTCAACATTCGCTAAACTTAGAAGACCAGAATTTCTCCATCACTTGCGTGAGCATGGGCAATCCCCATTGCGTGATTTTCGTCGACGACGTGCAAAGCTTTCCCGTATCCCATTGGGGACCTTTAATCGAGCGACACGAACTGTTCCCCAATCGTATTAACGTAGAATTCATCCAGGTTTTGGATCCAACTCATTTGCGTATGCGAGTTTGGGAGCGGGGCTCAGGCGAGACCTTGGCCTGTGGTACCGGCGCCTGCGCTTCCCTCGTTGCGGCCGTACTCAACGGCTTCAGTGAGCGGGAGGCCGTCCTCCATTTGCAAGGAGGTGATTTGCAAATTCGATGGAGTGAGCAAAACAATCGGGTCTACATGACGGGGCCCGCCGAAGAAGTATACTCGGGAGAAATTTCCCTCCCCTAAGCGAGGCTCGCCCAAGGGGCTCCTCGAGGAAGAAAGAGGCAGATCATGTTTCAAGGAAGTGGGGTGGCCCTCATAACCCCTTTTAAAAACGGAAAGATCGACGAAGCCGCCTTGCGCCTGCTGATTGAAGAACAAATTCAAGCGGGCACGCAAATACTCATCCCTTGTGGAACCACGGGAGAATCGGCCACCCTTTCCCATGAAGAACACGACCGCGTCATTGACCTCACTATAGAAGTTGCCCAGGGCCGCGCCAAGGTGTTGGCGGGGGCCGGCTCCAACTCCACCGAAGAAGCGATTCGCCTCACCCAACACGCGAAAAAGTCCGGTGCCGATGGCACTCTGCAAATCAATCCCTACTACAATAAACCCACTCAAGAGGGGCTTTATCGGCATTTTGAAGCGATCGCTCGCGCCGTCGATCTTCCTATCATCCTCTACAATATTCCAGGCCGCACCGGCGTTAACATGAGCCCATCCACCATGGCCCGCCTGGCCAAATTGGATTTAATCCTCGGAGTCAAAGAGGCCAGCGGCTCTCTGGAACAAGTCTCCCGAATTTTAGAGGAATGCCCCAGTACCTTTACCGTGCTCTCCGGCGAAGATGGGCTTACCTTCCCGATGTTGGCTCTTGGCGCACGTGGCGCCATTTCGGTAACGGCCAATTTATTGCCCCGACTTTGCGCCAACATGATGGAATCCGCGCAACAAGGTCGCTGGGACGAGGCGCGACACATTCATTTCCGCCTTGCAGAAATCAACCGAGCTCTATTTTGGGAAACCAATCCCATCCCCGTAAAAACCGCCTTCGCCATGATGGGCAAAATTCAAGATGAGTTTCGTCTTCCCCTGACCTCCATGGATTCTAGCCATCGAGAAAATTTTCGTCGAGTGCTCCAAAGCTACGGCCTGCTATCATGAAACGCGTTGGAATCTTCGTCGGCTTGTTGATGGGACTCACGCTCACAGGATTTCCCGGAGGTTTCACTCCCGCCCTAAGCCAAGTACTAGAGCAAACTTTCAGCGAATCCTTGGCCGATTTTAAAATTTCCAGCCCCAATCCAAAATGGAGTTTTGCGCCCCGCTCCATCACCCCCGGGCCTATTCGAGCCACACTGCGCTTTTTTAGCGTGGTCGATCGATTCGTTCCCAATGTCACCGTCCAGGTCATGGCTCTGCCCGAACCCGCCCCCACCTTGCAGGAAAAAATCAAACAGGAAATTTCCAATCTTCCACCAGGTTTTGCCATCCTTGAGCAACGAAGTTTTGTCCACCGCGGCCAAGAGGGCTATGAGCTACACATGGAAAACGAAGATCAGGGCCTCGATTTTTTACAGTGGATTTTTATCGCTAAAAACAAAAGCTTCATCATCACCTGCACAACCAAAACCTCCACGTGGCCACGATTTTTTCCAGACTTTAAAAATATTTTAAACTCCTTCGAGATCCGTTAAAGTCGGACACAATTTTTTTAACCTCCCCAGGCTATTCCTCAAAGACCTGGAGAAGAACCCAGGAGACCCCCCTATGACGAAAGTAATTGTAACGGGAATTTCAGGACGCATGGGCTCGCGCATCGCCGACCTTTTGAGAAACAGCGAAGGAATGCAGCTCAGCGGAGCTACCGAATCTCCGGGATCTTTTGCCGTCGGCACCACTCTGCCCGAAGGCCATCTCGTCGTCGACTCCCTAGAAAAGTGCATCGATCGGGCCGATGTCGTCATCGATTTTACCAGCCCCAAGGCCACACTGAACCACGCAGAGATCGTAGCCGCCCATGGCAAGGCCTTGGTCATCGGTACCACGGGTTTTTCTGAAGAAGAAAAACAACGACTTCATAAAATTTTGAATACGGTCCCTTGCGTATGGGCCCCCAATATGAGCGTGGGCGTCAACGTCCTCATCAAATTAGTCACAGAAGCCGCCCAGCGCATGGGCAACGATTACGATATCGAAATCATCGAAGCCCATCATCGACATAAAAAAGACGCTCCCAGTGGTACCGCCCTCGCTTTGGGTGAAGCCGCCGCCTTGGGAAGAAATTGGAATTTCGGCGATGTGGCCTGCTATCACCGCGAGGGACAAACAGGAGAACGCCCTGAAAAACAAATCGGTATGCAAACCTTACGAGGTGGAGACATCGTCGGAACCCACACGGTTTTATTCGCAGGAGCGGGAGAACAACTCGAACTCACCCACCGCGCCACGAACCGGGATAACTTTGCCCAAGGCGCCATCCGTGCAGCCCGTTGGCTTCATGGTAAACCCGCTGGATTGTATTCCATGAAAGACGTTTTAGGGCTTTAAGCGCGATTTCACTATGGCGACGACCGGTTCAAAAAGTTTTTTGCATTAGTCCCGTCGCGATTTGGGCCGCTGTACGTCCACTCGAAGCAAAAGATACAGAAGCGCGCTCCCCCTAAAAACATCTTCCCAAAAGCAAACCCTCCACGCAGGATCTTTCATGAAAATCCTCGGCATCTCCACTCGCGCACACTTTGAAAAACTCACCCTGCCTTTTGCAAACACCTGTTTGCCGTCATTCCGCAAAGCGAAATCAAAACTCATCCGAAAAAACTTTTCGCCAAATTGTCACACAGTAAACCAACAACTCCCCCCCTATGCCACCGATAACGCAATACGCCATTGAAGGCGCGCCCTTAAATCGTGAGCATCCATGGGTAATGGTTTAGAAATTCGCATTCCTAGCACTAACGGCCTCGGTGGTCCCAATCCTGGGCTCGGCCCTGTTTTTCTGGGCAGTCGGTTTTCCCCAGGTGCCCAAATGACGATCGGCAATTTTATCGCCGAAACCCGCGTAGAGGGCGCCTTCACCAATGGTGGCCGTTCTCCTCTTGGGATCAACTTCTCCGATAGCGCCCCTTCCGGTTCTCTTTCTAAGGATTCTCCCTGGGCACTTTGGGTCCATGAAAAGAGGGGGCCTCAGGACACACTGCGGGCCAACTTTGGCATTCGCGGCCTTACGGTGGGCGGAAAAATTAAAAATTGGCAAATTCGCGTCGGGGTCCACCGTTTTGATACGGTAGAGGCAGACAATCTCTGCATGGCCGAATCCTTCGGGTCTCAGTGTAAATTTGCCTTTTTAGGATTTCCCTTAGGATGGGCCGGTGGCGAAATCCGCTACGACCGCCGTCAAGAGACAGAAAGCCTCCGTCGTTTGTATTTTCGTGGCGCCGCCATGCACGTCGGTTACGGAGGGGCCTTTGGCGTCGCCGAAGGCTTGGTGCAATTCGCCCTAGGATCGGCTCTCCGAGCGCCAACCTTGTTGGCCACTGCCTACGCCGCTCTACAATCCAATCCTCCGACCGAGGATTCCTCTTCTCGACCGGGGCTTACGCGTGGCGCTGGAGCGACCATACAGTTCGACGCCAAAGGAGTTTCTTTGGGAGCCGGAATCAGCTACCAACACGGTGAATCTGGCGAAGAAGAAATCCCACAAGAAGAGCATCGCCGTTTGACCCAAACCACTTACCTCAACGGCCGTGTCAAAAATTTCATCCTACACGGTGCCCTGACCTACGCCTCCCGCTCTGACAACAACAACATCGGACACGCCTCTAGTACCGAACAAAGCGAACTTCACTTGGAGGCGTCCGTGGCCTATCAACCCGTCAAAGGATTATCTCTGGTGGCGGGCTATCGTGGAATCCTCGTCGGAGAAGCTCCATCCCACATGGCCTTTTTGGGAATTAACACCGACTTGCGATTTCAAATTCCCTTCCGAAAAAAGAAAAAATAATTTTCGGCCAACAGAGAAACACTCTCGAACCCACTTGTTTTCACGACAACTCCTCGTGAAAAGAAATCCCCTTGAAGACAAAAAAGAAAAGTCAGCTCTCAAAGAAACAATAAAAAAATGGAGTGACGCTCGATTTTCTCGAATGAAGGCTCTCTTTTTTGGATCATAACCAACGATGAAGTGATTTTTTATTCACGATTTCACACGTTCGAGAGAAGCGGTTGTGGGAGTTAAGGTCTGCTCTTCGGAAATGAGGCGCGCCCCTCGATCAAAGGAACAATACTGCCAAGCCCATTGCAAAAGCACCAAGGCACGGTTTTGAAATCCGGCCAAATAAAGAATATGCACAAAGACCCAAATCAACCATCCCCAGAGTCCTGCCCACTTCCATCGCCCTAGTTGCGCGATGGCGAAGGCTCGCCCCACCGTAGCCAATTGTCCTTTGTCTCGATAACGAAAGGCTGGCCCTGAATCATTGCCCGCCAAACGAGCTTTCAATACCTTCACCAGATGCCGCCCTTGTTGCATGGCGACGGGAGCCAAACCGGGTAGACCTTTTTCTCCCTGTGGAAAATGAGCAGCGTCCCCAATCACGAAAACATCGGGATAAGCCTGCAAGGAGAGATCAGGCTCTACCTTCAGTCTCCCCATGGCATCCAATGGCAATCCCAAACTGGCCAGCAGAGGAGAAGCCTTGACCCCAGCACACCATAAGACCGTCTCCGCTGGCAAAAATTCTCCCGCCAAACGCACCCCTTGCGAGTTTACCGCCTCGACGGCGCAGTGTTCACGAACCGTAACCCCCATCTTGCGCAAACGCCGCCGCACGCGCTCCACCAAATCTGGAGCAAAGGCAGCCAATAAAGATGGTCCCGCTTCCACCAGAAAAACTTGGGCCGAATCGGTATGGATACGGCGAAAATCGCGATTCAAAACCCGATGGGCCAACTCGGCGATAGAACCCGCCAACTCCACTCCCGTGGGACCTCCACCCACCACCACAAAAGTGAGACAGGCTTTTTGTTTGAGGGGATCGGTCTCCCGCTCCGCCCTTTCAAAGGCCGAGAGAATACGACGACGAATCTCCAGGGCATTGGCAATGGTTTTGAGACTCGGAGCATCGGCCTCCCAAGCCTCATGGCCGAAATAATTGTATCGAGAACCTGGAGCCAAAATCAGATAGTCATAGGCTTGAGGCCGTTCTTCACCCTGCAAAAAAATCTGCCGACCCACAGGATCAATACGCAAGACCTCCGCCATGAGCACACGAATATTTTGATATTTCCTCAATACGCGACGGATCGGCGCGGCCACATCCACCGAGGATAAACCGGCCGTGGCCACCTGATAAAGCAAGGGTTGGAACAGATGATAGTTATTGCGATCCACTAAGGTGAGATCCACAGGCAGCGCCGAAAGGGCGCGGGCCGCATTCAATCCACCAAAACCTCCGCCCACAATCCAAACCTGAGGTCGCTTCATAGATTTCCTCCATGAGTAGATCGATTTTAGACAACGCATTGCCTGAGTAGAAGGCCCATGTTACAGGCCCTTTTATGTTCCGCAACATAAAAAGCCGAATTCGCCTCAGGCTCTCGCAATTCTTTATGGGACTTTTATTGAGTTCGCTCATCGCCTGTGGTGGTAGTGAAGATCAGCTCCTCGAGACGGCCCAAGCTCAAAATGTCGAAGCACTAAATTTTTTGGTGCAGCAATCCGAGATGTTTCTCAACCTCAGTTCTAACTCCGGTTCTTGCGACGAGCTACTCTCCCAACTGCAAAACATCGCAAACACCCAGTCTTGTGCTCGCGGTGGCGAGCTTCGCATTGATCTCAAGGAATGGAATTGTCAAAATCCAGTCAAAGACGCACAAGCCATCCTACAGATGGAATTTCTCGCCTGCCAAGACACCCTCAACTTATCGGGAACTTTGGAATTTTCCCTCTCTTGGAACGAAACAGAAAATACCTCAGTCATTTACAGCGTCCAGTGGGTGGCCCAGGGCCTCCCCTATCAGATTCCCAATCTCACCATGACTTTCACTGCCGATCCATTCCCCACTTGCTCAGGTTTACTAATCGTGGTGGGAGAACCTTGTGGGGTTGCAACAAACTGTTCTTTCTGCCCGCTTTAGACAAAATCCAAAAAAGGAAAAAACATGTCCTTATTTTTGTTCCTCGGTGTCTCCGCCCTGCTCCTAGGCGGACTGGCCCTCTGGTTCTGGCCCGGTGCCACTGAGGAAAATCCGTGGATCACAGTAATGAGCACCGGAGATTCTGGTGAATTGGCGGTACTGAAATCCCTATTGGAGGAAGCGGGAATTCCGTATTTTGTGCGAGGCGAAGGGGTTCAAGACTTGATCGGAATCGGCAGAATCACAGGAGGCTATAATTTACTCACAGGCCCCATGGAACTCCAAGTTCCAGTGGAAAATGCCGAAGCCGCTCACGAACTTTTAAAAGATTTTCTCAACACTCGAAATAGTCAAAACGATGTCGACTAAACGACACAGGTCTCAAACTCGCCACTCGAATATTTTTTCAAGAAAATTTCTTCCCGCTTGCGAGGCCCAGATCCGCACTTACAAAGATCTAAAAAAACGACTCTCATTTTTTCTGAAAAAACTCTGAATACACACCCAAACTTGACCTGAATTGGATTCAAATTTTCGAACAAATGCGCTGCACCGCCTCTTCGATTTTCTCACGAAACCCGAAGGCACTCAGTCGAAAATAACCCTCTCCCGAGGGACCGAAGCCGACTCCAGGAGTTCCGACCACGTGCGCCTGTTGCAAGAGTCGATCGAAAAATTCCCAGGACCCCACACCCTGGGGCGTCTTCAACCAAAGATAAGGCGCATTCACTCCGCCAAACACCTTAAATCCGGCGGACTGGAGCCCCGCACGGATGATGCGAGCGTTTTCTAAATAATAATCGAGTTGCTCGCGAATCTGCACCCGACCTTCGGGAGAATAACAAGCCGCCGCGCCTCGTTGAACGGGATAACTCACTCCATTGAACTTCGTGGTATGACGACGATTCCATAAAGGCTGTAGGGGAATTTTTTCACCGTGGAGATTACTTACCCGCAACTCTTCGGGAATCACCATGTAGGCACAACGCACCCCGGTGAAACCAGCGGTCTTAGAAAAACTGCGCATCTCGATGGCGACTTCTTTGGCTCCGGGAATTTCATAGATACTATGGGGCAAGTCGGGATCGGTAATAAATGCCTCGTAAGCCGCATCGAAAATCAAAATAGAGCCGTGGGTCTGGGCATAATCCACCCATTTTTTCAATTGGTCCCGATTTAAAGTGGCCCCGGTGGGATTATTGGGCGAACACAAATAAACCAAGTCAGCGGCTTCACGAGGGGGCTCGGGAGAAAATTGATTTTCTTCCGTCGCGGGCAAATAAAGAATACCCGAGTAATGACCTTCTGCTCCCACTTCGCCGGTACGGCCCGCCATGACATTGGTATCGACGTATACCGGATAGACAGGATCGACCACAGCCACGCGATTGGCTACGGCGAAGATTTCTTGGATATTTCCCGAATCGCATTTGGAGCCATCGGATACAAAAATCTCCGAAGGTTTCAGCCGCACCCCTCGACTGGCGAAGTCATGCTCACAAATGGCCTCCAACAAAAAATCATAACCTCGTTCTGGACCATAGCCATGAAAGCCGCCCACCGTGCCCATTTCACGAACCGCTTTTTCCATGGCGTCGACAACGGCTCCGGCCAAAGGCAACACCACGTCCCCAATGCCCAAGCGGATCAAAGCCGCCTGGGGATGCTCTTCTTGAAAGAGCCTAATCCGACGCGCAATCTCGGGAAATAGATAACCAGCCTTGAGCTTGAGATAATTTTCGTTAACAAGAGCCATACGCCATTCTCCAACAATCGATCTAAAAACAGCCCCGGGGTTAAAATTTCGAAGCGCTTTAATCAAGGGGAATATTGACAAGAAAATCAAGCTCGACAGAAGTGTTGAGCAATATTGACTTGTCGTAGATTAGCTCTTAATCTGAATTTAGCTTGATTCAAGGGGCTTTTGTGAGTTTGTTTGAGAATCGAAAGGTATCGGATCCATCATGATGCGAAAAGAGCACATCGCTTACTTGAGCTTGGGGAGCAACGTGGGAGATCGAGAGCGTTATCTCTGCGATGCCGTTCGCCTTCTCGAAGACCATCCACGCATCCGGGTGATTTGTCTCTCCCATTTTTATGAGACCGAACCCCTCACCCTCAACGGCGAACGGCAAAACTGGTACCTCAACTGCGTCCTCAAACTCAAAACGACCCTCAATGCCATCCAGTTATTTCGCGTCCTTGAGGACATCGAAACCCTTTTGGGAAGAGTCCGTTTTCAAAAATGGGGGCCACGCACCATCGATTTAGACCTACTCTTCTTCGATGACGAGATCATTCGCACCCAACACCTCACCGTCCCCCATGCCCAATTGCATCAACGCCGTTTCGTGTTGGAGCCCTTGGCCGAAATCGCCCCCAATTGGATTCACCCCGTCAAGGGGGTCTCTATCCGCACCTTGCTCAAAGGCCTTAAAGACAATAAAAAAATCCATCCCCTCTTCAAGTTTCAAATGAGTCACCTACCGGACGGTATTTTTAAAACTCCAGCTAAAGAGCTTCTCTAAACATCATGGGCCGTCTGTTATTTTTCTTTCTGATTCTCTATGGGTTCTATCGCATCCGGCGTTGGATGCGGCGCTTCCGTTATCCAACTTACCCTAATCGACCCTTCGGAGAATCTTCTTCGGCACCAAAACAAATCGATGAAATGAAACAATGCCCCAGCTGTCAAACCTACCATCCCAGGAGCAGTAGCCTAGAGAAGAAGGGGCTTTACTTTTGCGGAAGGCAATGCGTAGAGACCTACGAAAAAGGGACGAATTCATGAAATTTTTTATCGATACCGCCGACATCGGAGAGATACGCGAAGCTCATGCCATGGGCATTTTAGATGGCGTCACCACCAATCCCTCGTTAGTCGCGAAAACCGGAAAAAAATTTCGCCAGGTCCTCGAAGAAATCGTGCAGCTAGTCGATGGTCCCATTAGCGCCGAAGTCGTCAGCACCGATGCAACGGGCATGCTCCAAGAAGCTTACGAATACGCCGCAATCCATAAAAATATCGTCATCAAATTACCCATGACCCTCGAGGGACTCAAGGCCCTCAAGGTATGCACTGAAAAAAATATCCCCACCAATGTCACGCTGGTATTTCAGTCCAATCAAGCACTGCTGGTGGGAAAAATCGGCGCCACTTACGTGAGTCCCTTCGTCGGTCGTCTCGACGACATCTCCGTCAACGGCATGGATCTCATCCGACAGATCAAAACCATCTATTCAAACTATAATTTTTCCACCCAAATCCTTGTGGCTTCCATTCGCAATCCCATTCACCTCCAAGAGGCCGCCCTGGCGGGGGCCCATGTGGCCACCATTCCCTTCTCCGTCATTCAACAGCTGATCAAACATCCGCTCACCGATGCGGGACTCGAACGTTTTCTTAAAGATTGGCAGCAGGTTCCCCAAT
Source organism: bacterium (assembly GCA_031972375.1). Lineage (GTDB taxonomy): Bacteria > UBA10199 > UBA10199 > DSSB01 > DSSB01 > DALYDW01. The sequence continues at coordinate 11,763 of DALYEU010000042.1, forward strand.
GACGGATCTCCCTCGCTCCGCTGCAGAGTCTGGGATTTCACCTTCTCCAAGAAAAAAAAACGGCTGCACCTATTGGATCACGGGATGTTTTTCCGTTCTCCTCCTACTGTCTCTTCTTACCCTAGGGGGCTTGGCGGGATTTTGGTACGCCTTGAAGAGCGCAGGCCCCTTCTCGGATAAGATCTTGATTTTCTCCTACCAGCATCTGGCCAGACCTAAAATTGCCAGCCAAATTCCCGACAATTGGACGGAAGAAAAAAAACAACGTTTTCTCGCCATGGCGGATACCACCTTGCAGGACTATCTCGCCCTGCCCGAGGCAGAGAAACGCCTGCTCTTGAACGAGGCACTGACCGCGGCCTACGCCCTCGCTCAAAATAAAGTGATGCCTCCCGGCACACTGAAACATCTGCTGCCGTTTATTGAAAGCCACTGGGAAAACTTCCAAGAAAGTTCCGACGCCAGCCCCTAGAGGCTGTGGATGGACGCAACCAAAAACGTGACTTCGCAAACAACAAATACGAAGACACTAAAACCCAGAACCCTCTTACCGTGTTAAAAAAAGGTTCTCTCTAGCTTTTGGAAGAAGAAGAGTCCGAGGCCTTCAGCGACAGACCCAAAACAAATTGGGCCACAGGCTCGTCGCCAAACTGCTTGGGACAATAGGCTGTAATGTGAAGGGGACGAGTGACACGCTTGCCCGTTCGCAAGGTCTCGGCCACCTGGTCTCGGATTTTTTTACCGTCGTGACAACGGAAGTGCACATCACCCTCGGGACGCTTTAAAAAATCCGCGTGAAAATCTTTGAAGACCAAAACCACCTTTTTTTTGCTGCGACGGATCGCCTCTAGGGCGATCAAGCCCCCGGCGCAATCGGCTCCCACCGCCAAAGTGCCAAAATACATCGAACCCAAGTGGTTACGAGTCCAACGGTTGAGGGGAATCTTAATCTCACACTCCTCCCCGTCGATTTTTAAAACACTAGGACGCACGAAGGCGATGAGGGGGATTTTTGCTATGGCGTAAAGCCACAGACTCAAGGTGGGTTTGAGTAAAGCCATGGGCCCTTGTGGCATAAATTTGGAAAAAAAGGCAAGCCTCGCCCTGAAGGGATGGGATGTTTTTCAGAATTTTAAAATAACACTTAAAAACAAACTCTAAACCACCGTCGAATGACCTCAAGATCTCCTTGAAGATAAACCTTAGATGGTATTGAAATTCGAATTAAGTAGTGGGCAGATCCCACGCAAGCCCATACTCTCTTCGTTAGGTCATAACCCCTGGATAAAAAGGAATTCCCATGGCCAACCTTCCCAGCGTCGCTCAAGTTTTGGATTTTCTCAATATCCTCGCCCCTCCCCCACTTGCGGAATCCTGGGACAATGTCGGTCTGCAATTGGGCCATCCCGAAGAAGAAGTCTCGGGTATTCTCGTCGCCCTGGATGTCACGGAGGCCGTCCTCTGGGAAGCAGTGCAACACAAGGCCAACCTAATCCTTACCCATCATCCCTTATTCTTTCGCCCCATCTCCTCCTTAGACGACTCTACCGTAGCACAACGTTTGATTCGACTCGGCGCTCAAATGGCTGTCAATATCGCGTGCTTTCACACCAACCTGGATTCCGCCGCCGAAGGACTCAACCAAAATCTCGCGAAAAGTTTAGGACTTAAAAATATCCGCCCCCTCTTGCCCCATCCCCAATACCCTGGCGCTGGCATGGGTCGCTTAGGCCAAACCCCAAAACCAACCCAGCTCTTCCAATTGTTGAACAAGATCGGCGAACTTTTCCAAAAAAATTGCATTCCCTACGTGGGAGACCCGCATCGACCCATCCGCAAAGTGGCGGTCGTCACCGGAAGCGGCGGGGCCTATTTTCAAGAGGCCCATCGCGCCCAAGCCGATGTATTGGTCACGGGAGACGTCAAATACCATCACGCCCTCGACGCCACCGCCGAGGGTATCGCCTTGATCGATTTGGGACATTTCTCCGGAGAAATCGCCATGGTGGAATGGATGGCCCAAAAGTTAATTCATTGGTTGAAGAAAAAGTCCTACCCAGTCGATGTTTGGCAAACTCAAGCTCAAACCGACCCGATCCGTTTTTGGCAAGCATCGCTCCCCGAGACGCCGCCCCAAAAGGGCCGGGGCAGAAAAAGCTCCCCGACTAAAAAACAATAGATCTTATTCAACACAAGTGCTTAGCTGGAGAGATTAAACTCGAGGATGGCGCAAGATCACGCAAAAGACTTCCATGGGAAAAGTACACGACATTCTAACCAAGACCATGCACACCGCCGGTGGAGTGGTCGAAAAAGTAGCCGAAACCTTCAGCAAATCCTCGGCTAAAAAAAAGCCACTGACCTCTAGCCAACGCACCGGAGTCACCGACGAGGAAGGGCAAGACTTCGCCGCCATCTCGTGGGACGAACGTCATATTCACGCCCTGCTTTCCGGAGCAGAACGCGCCCAAACCTTTTCTTTGATCCCCAACTTGGTACAGAAACGGGCTTTGCATCTCAACCCCGCTGGAGTGGATTACATTCCCTTGATCCTCAAACGGGGCGGAGAAGACTGTTTCGAACTCGATGTGGCCCGCTCTTCCGTCAATAACCAAGGGCCCCAAGTGCGCCAATATCCTTTTGCCCGCGGCAGTGTAGAAAAACTTCCCTTCAAGGATCAGAGTTTTGACTTCATCCTCTATCCCTCGGCCCTGGCCTGGCGTTCCGATCTACCCAACCTCATTCCAGAGATGACCCGGTGCCTTAAAGACAACGGACGTTGCGTGCTGTCCACGGTGCATCCCTATTTCGAATATCTGATGAACCCGAGGGGGGGCTTCCGCAAAAATATTGGCTCGCTCTTCTCGCTCTTCAAACAAAACGGCCTTTTTGTCGACGAACTCAAAGAAGCCACTTTAGAAGAGGCCATGCGCACCACTTCCCTACCCAATAATCTCAACCAAGAATTACGCAAATTTCAGGGGATGCCGGTGGTGCTGTTAATGCGCGGCATCCTCATCAAAAAGAAAAAGGCTTAAGACCATGAAAGCGGCCTTCACCCCGCCCCCCGGTTCCCGCGAACGAGTCAGCACAAAAACCACCACCGATAAAATCGAAATGCGCCTACTCGAGATGCTGCTCAAGCTTCCGGTACTGGCGAGTCCCGTGGGCAACTACGTTCCGGTCGTCACCGTGGGAAAATTGCTCTACCTCAGTGGACAACTTCCCATGAAAGATGGCTCGCTGGGCTCCTTTCAAGGCCGTTTGGGTCGGGAAATCTCCGTAGAGGCCGGTCAAAAGGCCGCCAAACAGTGTACCCTCAACGCCTTAGCCCATCTCAAACGAGAGCTGGGAAGTTTAGAAAAAATAAAAAGGGTCGTTAAGGTTACGGGGTTCATCGCGGGAATGCCGGGATTTTCCCAACAGGCCCAAGTGCTCAACGGAGCCAGCGACTTCTTGGTAGAACTCTACGAAGAGGCGGGCAAGCACGCCCGCTCTGCGGTTGGCGTCACCGACCTCCCCTTAGGCTCTTGCATAGAAATCGAATATATCTTCGAAATGAAGTAAGCATCCCACTTTTATTGCGAAACCTCGTGGATCATGCCGATGGGCTCGGGCGCCATCACGCCCCACCATTTACCGAAGAATCTCAAAAACAAACTCATGACTTCCCACAAGGAATTAGCGAGTTCACCAGCCTTTCAAGCGTGGATGCAGAATTTCAATAACGACAATCAAGTATCGAGCATGAAAAACGCTCTGTTACGAGTGGGATGGGGAGCGTGTGTGGTGAGAGTGGAGGGGTAAGTTAAGCTGTCATTGTCTAGGCTCTCGAAAAAATCGCTATCCTCTTTGAATTTGAAGGTCACATGATGATACATGCGGGAAAATTTTACCCCTTGGTACCTTTCAGAAGATCCAAGATTTTAGGATATTCTGACGTTGGAATTTTTAGCGTTCTGAGATTGCAACCAATATCCCGTGTTGGAATCATATTTTTTTTGGAAACTGTAACGACAACGGGTCTCAGAAGATCGTATCGTCCCCATATCCTATGGGCTGCTTTTTGCCGCACAAAGTGGCAACCCACATAAATAAGAAACGCTTCAAAATTTTTATAGTGAATGGGAGCAAGCTTAGACATTAAGCCGAAATGGGAATTTTAAATTGTTTTTGGGCGATAATGGCTGGGGGAATCCACTTTGGAGTGTGATCTATTTCTACCCTTGTCCATCCGCAATCCTCTAAGACCTGGGCCAAGCTTCCTTTCTTTGTAATATCTTCAAAAAATATATCGAGCACCTCCTGAAAATGCTTCATGGCCTCCTCAGGAGAATCCCCGTGGGTAGAAAGGTCGAGGTCTGGGCAGTACGCGACAAAACAATCGTCTTCTCGTAAGAGATTGACAGTAACCTCGGCGCTTATTTTTTCTTTATTTTTCCCTTTTCGATGCTGAATTCTTGCCATTCTGCACCTCCAAACCGGGTTATATCTTAGCTCTTTATCGCGCCGAGAAGTACCAAAAATTGCCCAAAATGCAACACTAGTATTCACTTTAGTAAACTTCCGTTTTCGAATGCCTATCCCCATGGCCGCTCGCCAATTACAAGGCATGCTTTCCCATCTTGAAAAATAGACTAATAATTTCGGTGATTTATTACCATTGCAGCGTGGAGACCACGTATGAATAATCAAATCCCTACTTTCGAGCTTTATCGGTGTTGATTTCGGATCGCTACGGAAATCGGGGGGCTGGGGCCCATGATTGAAAACGCCTAGAGCAATTTGGGTGCAATCGGTCTCTTTTGATTTTTCAAATACTGTCCATGCGATAAGTCACGGTAGAAGTGGCAACCCAAGCTCTTTCAAAAACCCGTTATGTTTTTTCAACGAGACATCGATTTTTTTCTCGAGACCTGCGAGCACTTCATGGACCGCTTGTAGATCAATTTCTTTTTCGGGTTCGGCTGTGCTGATGTAGCGAGAGATATTTAAATTGTAACCGTGCTTCTCTCTAATCTCTTCCAGAGAGACGCGCTTAGCATAACGCTCCTCTTCTTTGCGAAATTGATAGGTCGTAACGATCTTCTCGATATGCTGCGGCAAGAGCTGATTTTGCTTTTTACCTTTCTCAAAATGTTCGCTGGCGTTGATGAAAAGCACATCATCCGGCTTCTTGCATTTCTTCAATACTAGAATGCAAACCGGAATGCCGGTGGAATAAAAAAGATTGGCCGGCAAGCCGATGACCGTATCGATATTGCCGTCCTCGAGCAGTTTTTTACGGATGCGCTCCTCCGCGCCACCACGAAAGAGCACACCATGGGGCAAGATAATCGCCATGGTGCCTTCCGTTTTTAGGTAATGAAAGCCGTGCAGGAGAAAGGCAAAATCGGCAGCCGATTTAGGGGCAAGGCCATAGCTTTTGAAACGCCCATCCTCCCCCATGGCCTCCGAGGGTTCCCAACGATAACTAAACGGCGGGTTCGCCACAACGGCATCAAAGTAGGGCTTCTTGGCGGGGTTTTCTTCTCTCAACATATCCCACTCGTTCAACAAGCTATCCCCGTGATAAATCTCAAACTCCGAATCCTTCACCCCATGAAGCAGCATATTCATGCGCGCCAAGTTGTAAGTGGTGATGTTTTTTTCCTGCCCGTAGATTTTACCAATCCCATGGGCACCCAGCTGGTTTCGCACATTCAACAACAAGGATCCCGAACCACAGGCAAAATCGAGCACACTTTCCAGATGCTTCTTCTTGCCCGAAGCGGGATCTTGACTATCCAAGGTCACGATGGCGGAGAGAATGCTGGAAATCTGTTGAGGGGTATAGAACTCGCCCGCTTTTTTTCCCGACCCCGCGGCAAACTGATCGATGAGATACTCGTAGGCATCGCCCAGCGTGTCTTTCTCCGTGGAAAACTTTTCCATGCCCTCATTGATTTTGGTGATTACCGTGCAAAGTTTAGCGTTGCGCTCTGTGTAACCCTTGCCAAGCTTATCGGAAGAGAGATTGATCTCAGAAAACAGCCCTTGAAAGGCGCGGCCGAAGGATTCGTTTTCGATATAATCAAAACCCTTTTGCAAGGTGTGGAGCAACTCTCCATCCTGCCTGCGGGCCATATCCGCGATATTGCCCCAGAGATAATCCGGCTCGATGACGTAATGCATGCGGCGACGGAGCACATCCTCAAAAGCGCTCACATCCTCGGGATTTTCTTCGTACCAACGTTGCAAGGGAGTGGTATGGCCATTGGCCGTGGGATATTCTTTGCCTAATTCTTTCTTGGCCGCCGCCTCATAATTATCGGAAAGATAGCGGAGGAAGAGAAAGGAAAGCATATAATCGCGAAAATCATCGGCGTTCATGGCACCGCGAAGTTGATCGGCGATGGCCCAGAGAATTTTACCCAAGGCTTTTTGCTGTTGCTCGGTCATGCTGTTGCTGCCTCCTGTTGCAGTTGAGAAAATAACTCAGGGTTAAAGGTAGAATCTCTTGGCTTGTTTATGTTGCTAAAAGTAACGGAGAACCACGTTTTACCGGTGCCGTTATAGGCAAAGAGAAGCAGGTATTTTTTGCTCTCCAGCTCCTGACGCAAATGCGCGGCCAAAGCCTCCACTGTGGCAAAGCTACTCATTCCTGCACCTCACTTGCGGATGGGAAGAGTTGTTGCATCAG
>DALYEU010000043.1:0-18424 GCA_031972375.1 bacterium
CCTCAAGGGAGAGATCGGTGAGTTCTTTGTTTTGCTCTTGGCAATAAGCGACCACCGAGCCCGCGACGTGGTGCGCTTCGCGGAACGGAACCCCCCGAGTGACGAGGTAGTCCGCCAAATCTGTTGCGAGCACATAACCCGCTTCCAAGGCTTGCCGCATGGCTTGTGAGCGAAAGCGCGTTTGAGCCACTAAAGGAGCGGCTAATTTCAAACAACTCTGTACCGTGTGGACAGCGTCGAAGAGTGGTTCTTTGTCTTCTTGCAGGTCTTTGTTGTAGGCGAGGGGCAGTCCTTTCATGGTGACCAAAAGATTGATGAGGCTGCCATAAACTCGCCCGGTTTTACCGCGAATCAGTTCTAAAACATCGGGATTCATTTTTTGCGGCATCATGGAGGATCCAGTGCAAAAACCCTCGGGCAATTGGACAAATTGAAACTCCTGAGTGGTCCAGAGAATCCATTCTTCGGCCCAACGACTTAAATGCATCATGATGAGAGAAAAATGGGACAGGGTCTCGATGACGAAGTCTCGATCACTGACACCGTCGAGGCTGTTGTGGGTGATGTCGCTAAAGGATAATTCTTTGGCTACTTGTTGGCGATCGATGGGGAAGGTGGTCCCCGCTAGTGCGCCTGATCCCAAAGGCAAGACGTTGATTCTGCTCAGGGAGTCTTGCAAACGGCTTACGTCCCGCTGGATCATTTCGAAATAAGCCAAGAGGTAGTGGCCCAAACTCACCGGTTGGGCGCGTTGCAAGTGGGTGTAGCCGGGAAGCAAGATGTCGATATTCTTTTCGGCTTGGTCCACCAGGGCTTTTTGAAAATCGCGAAGCAGGTCTAGGGTGGTGCGTACCGCTTCACGACAGTAGAGGCGTAGGTCGGTGGCGACTTGGTCGTTGCGCGATCGTGCTGTATGAAGCTTGCCCCCCAGGGGGCCTAAATGCTCGATAAGGGCAGACTCGATATTAAGATGGACGTCTTCCTTGGCGAGGCTCCACTCAAAATGGCCCGCTTCGATTTTTTTTCTTAGATGCTCCAATCCATCGATGATTTTTTTGGCTTCGCTTCGGCTGAGAATGCCCTGTTCTCCCAACATGCGTGCATGGGCCACGCTGCCGCGGAGATCGTGGGGATAGAGTTTCCAATCGAAGGTGACCGAGGCGTTGAAGGCATCCACCTCTTTCAAGGTTTCCGAGGAAAACCTTCCTCCCCAAAGTTTTTCATTTTTTTTATTTTTTTTGGCCATGACCGCTTTAACTTCTCCAAATTGACCGAGAATCCGGGCCCAGCCATAAAGAGCGGAAGAAGCCCCTGTCAAGTCAAAGGGAGGCTGGGCAGGGAATAACGGGAGAAATTCTATCGATTGAGATTTTTAGGAAAAGTTCTTGACAATGGGGATCGCCCTTAAGATAATGCCCGGAAGCGTTAAGGGAAGTAACAGGGATTCCCGATCCTCAGCACTTCGGCTGTCCCAGCATTCAATTAATCTTTAAAATCCTTACTACAAATCTTTCGAGGTCTTCCGTCAACGGAGGACATCCCTTACCGGTCAGTCCATAACCTTTAAATCCATAAAATAAAATCCCTACAAATTATGTCCGATAGAAAACATCTCGATAACCGAAACCGTCGCAATCCCTCCCGTCGTCCGTATAAAAAAGGCAACAACGGCCATCGCAATGGATCCAACCCCTCCATCGCAGACCATCATCTCCCTGATCCCGAACTTTTGGCCATCGAAGAAGAAGAAGCTTTGCGGGCTTCTGAGTCGGCTCCTGTGGGAAATGTATTAAATTTAAAAGATTTGAAGCTCATGGACATCAATAATTTGGTGCACATGGCTAAGGATTTCGGTGTTGAAAACGCCGCTGGCATGACGCGCCAAGAATTGATTTTTTCGATTCTACAAAATCAGACTGAAAAGCGCGGTTTGGTATTTGGTGAAGGGGTTCTGGAGACCTTGCCAGATGGTTTTGGCTTTTTGCGAGCTCCTGACTACAACTACTTGCCCGGTCCCGACGATATCTACGTGTCTCCTTCACAGATTCGCCGCTTTAATTTGCGTACTGGCGATACCATTTCGGGTCAAATCCGATCTCCAAAGGAAGGTGAGCGTTATTTCGCTTTGCTCAAGGTTGAGTCCGTCAATTTTGAGGATCCAGAGGCAGCTCGAGACAAGATCTTATTCGACAACCTGACCCCTCTTTATCCCAATCAACGGTTGGTGATGGAGTCTGAAGATCGAAGTAAAAATTATACTCCTCGAGTCATCGATCTCATGGTTCCCATCGGTAAGGGACAGCGTGCTTTGATTGTGGCGGCTCCTCGTACGGGAAAAACCATGATGATGCAAAACATCGCCAATAGCATCACCAAGAATAATCCCGATGTTACCTTGATCGTGTTGTTGATCGACGAACGCCCCGAAGAAGTAACGGATATGAAACGCAGTGTTCATGGGGAGGTAATCAGTTCGACCTTCGATGAACCCGCTTCTCGTCACGTGCAGGTTTCCGAAATGGTTTTGGAAAAAGCGAAGCGTTTGGTCGAGCATAAAAAAGATGTGGTAATTCTGCTAGACAGCATTACTCGTTTGGCTCGCGCTTACAATACGGTGGTTCCTCCCTCGGGAAAAATTCTCTCCGGTGGCGTGGATTCCAATGCATTGCATAAGCCTAAGCGTTTTTTTGGTGCGGCTCGTAATATCGAGCATGGGGGCTCCCTCACCATCATCGCTACGGCGCTGATCGATACGGGTTCTCGAATGGACGAAGTTATCTTCGAAGAATTCAAGGGAACCGGTAATAGTGAAATTCACCTCGACCGTAAATTGATGGAGAAGCGTATTTTCCCTACCATCGATATCAATCGATCGGGTACCCGTCGTGAAGAATTGCTTTTGCCCGACGATGTACTCAATCGAGTGTGGATTTTGCGTAAGCTTTTGGCGCCTTTAAACTCTGTCGATGCTATGGAGTTCATTCTCGACAAATTGCAGCATACCAAGACCAATCGCGAGTTTCTCGACTCGATGAATCAATAAGCTTCTGGTTCGAAGAAATTTTTTTAGAATCAGTTGACCCCAAGTCGAGGCTTATCTCAGAATGCTCCCGGATCTGGATTTATTTTCTTTGGGGGAGCTTTCTTGAGATTACTTTTTCTTGGCGGTGTTCGTACGGTTACGGGTTCCATGCACGTTTTGGAAACCGAAGGCCATCGTTTGTTGTTGGAATGTGGCTTATTTCAAGGGCGTCGTCGCGAATCTATTCAGAGAAATCGTATTCTACCTTTTCCCTTCGATGTCACCATGATCGATGCGGCTATTTTGAGTCATGCCCATATCGATCATGCGGGTAATTTTCCTACCTTGGTCAAGAAGGGTTACGGTGGAAATATTTTTTCGACCCCCGCGACGCGAGATCTGTGTTCGGTAATGCTCATGGATTCGGCCTTTCTTCAGGCCCAGGATGCCGATTACATTAATAAACATAAACTCTACGAACACGATCTGGGCCCGGTAGATCCCCTTTACAATGACGGCGATGTGCTCAAGGCCATCACCCAATTTGTTTCGGTGGATTATCGTCGTTCCTTTCAGATTGCGCCCCATATTCAAGCCAAGTTTTTAGATGCGGGTCATGTTTTGGGTTCTGCCATTGTGCAATTGGATGTGAAGACACGGTCGGGTAGTACGAAGATCGCGTTCACCGGGGATCTGGGGCGCAAGAATATGCCTTTAATGCGTAACCCAGAAATTCCTATCAAACCCAATTATTTGATTATGGAATCTACCTACGGAGATCGTCAGCACGAGCCCATCTCCGGGATGAAGCGAGAGTTAGCTCGTGTTATCAATCAAACCTATGGGAGGCGGGGTAAGGTAATTATTCCCTCCTTTTCTCTCGAGCGAACTCAAGTTTTGGTTTACGTCTTGAGTCAGCTTTTTCAAGAGCGGTCCATTCCTAAAATGCCTGTTTATGTGGATTCGCCCCTCTCCGTGCAACTCACCGAAATTTTTAAACTCCATCCCGATTGTTTCGATGAAGAATTTCGAGAGTTATTGGCTCGGGGTCGCGATCCCTTGTCCTATTCTTACGTGAAATATATTTCCTCGGTTGAGGAGTCCATGGCCCTTAATGCGCGCGAAGATCCCATGATTATTATTTCTGCTTCGGGCATGTGCGAAGGGGGACGCATCGTTCATCACTTGCGTAATAATTTAGAGAATCCCAACAATACGATTTTGGTTATTGGCTATATGGCCAAACACACCTTGGGTCGTCGCATCGTCGAACGGCAACGTAAATTGCGCATCTTCGGTGTCGAGCGCGATCTCAACGCTCGCGTCGAAGTCATCAATTCCTTTTCGGCCCACGCCGATCGCGACGAGTTGCTTGAGTTTGTCGAAAGTTGCGGAAAAGAACTCAAAGGAATTTTTATCGTCCATGGCGATGAGGATCAGTCTCTCGCCTTGGGGGAACATCTCAAAGCCAAGGGATTCGAAGGGGTGGTGGTGCCCATGCCTAAGCAATTTATCGAGTTGGATTAGGGGCAAATTCAGTATCGAAGGATCCCCACTATTTTGTATTTGCCTGGCCTTCCTTTAGGTTTTGGTACCTCGAGTTCACCTCGTTATAACGCTCGATTTCGGAGTCGAGTTGGGAATAATAAAAATCTCTCAAGGGAATGCCATGATCCTGATCGAGGTGATAGGGGGCGATGAGAATGGAATTTTGGCCTAAAAAGTTAGAGAGCCATCCCTGGGTGGCTTGAGTGGCGAGGCAAAGGCTAATGGATTGAGATGCTTGGCGAAGCAAGGTCTCAGCCTCTGGGATTTTTCCTCGGTCTAAGGCGATTTCAGCGCGGTCGATGGCGAGGTTGATAAAAAGATCCTCATAATCATCCGAGAGATTCAAACTGTCGTAGTAGTCTTGTAGTTTTTTTCCGTAAGATTCCGCAACCTCTGCTCTGCCGATGGCTCGATTGACCTCCATTAATTTTTTCAGATTGATATCTGAATAGTCTTCTTTCAGAGCTTGCTCCATGGTGTTCAAGGCGGCTTCCCAATTTTTATGATACCGGTAAGCCTTATAGAGACTTTGATAGAGGTCTTGCCGTAGACTGGGAGACTTGGTCTTAGACAGGATTTCTTCTCCCATGGTCAAAAGCTCACGGGATTCTATGGCGAAAGGAAGTTCTTCTGGAGGTTGCAAGTCGTCGGGAATGGACTCCCTGACAAATTCGATGAAATTAAGAGCCTCCAGATAGGTGGTGTAGGCTGGAAGGTTTTGGCTGGCAACTTCCTGGATGCTCAATGTGCCGTTGGCCTCTATTGAGGGAAGGATTTCGCTAAAATGGGGGGTCTTTCCCAGGGAAAGCAGCCGTTTATTTCCTGCTAACTTTAGCCCTACGGTTTCGTAAGTTTGCGGGTCTTGGTTGATGGTATAGAGACTATGATACCAAGAAGCCCCCAAGGCCTGCCCCAGACTTAGAATGAGAAAATTAGCGGTTTCATTTCTATAGCGGTAGGTTGCCAATTGGTCGTGGGGCCAGAGACTTAAATCGGCGGGGAGGTGGTAGCTTGATTGATAATTCGGATGGAGCTCTAAAAAGCTATCCCAAATACGGTTGAGCAGAAATTGTTGGTCCTCCGGATTCTTCATGTTGATGGTAAGGGATCGGATGTAGTCATGAGCTTCACTCAGCAGAGCCGAGAAAAGCCCGTAACTTTCTCTGAGTTTTTTGTCATTTTTTTCGCTTGGTAGACAAAAATAGAATCCAGCCATCATTTGGTTTTCGAAGAGGCTGCTGAGTGGCCTGCCATCTTTTTGTAGGTGTGAACTTGTAACATCGTAGGCCGTCCAGAGATGGGGGGCGTGGGTACGGATGAGTTCTTGATTTTTTTTGATGAAGGCACGGATATCGTGGTCGTCGAGTTGCCCATTGTGATTGCGGTCTTGCAATGTTTCGTCGGCACGGTTCCACTGACCATCTCGATTGAGATCGACTCCCCAACTGACGCCTTGGGAGGAATTTTTTTCTTCGAAAAGACCGAAGGATTGGCGGAATTCTCGGAAACTCAGTTTTTGAAAATAAGACGTCATAGGGCAAAGGCCTCCAGGGTCACCACCTTAATAACGCGACCTTATCGGGCTTTTGCTCTGGGAGTTGCCGAGAAATGGGGGCGGGGTTTGAGACGACTACCACCCCAGGATATAGGCAAAAATCAAGGGGGCCACGATGGTGGCATCGGATTCGATGACGAATTTCGGCGTCTCGACGGCGAGTTTTCCCCAGGTGATTTTTTCGTTGGGGACAGCACCCGAATAGGAGCCGTAACTGGTGGTGCTATCACTGATCTGACAGAAATATCCCCAGAGGGCCACGTCTTTGCCCATGTCCTGTTGGATCATGGGTACTACGCAGATGGGAAAATCTCCCGCGATACCTCCGCCGATTTGGAAGAAGCCAATGGATTGTTGTTCGGTGGTCGCCAGGTACCATTGGGCTAGTTGGGTCATGTACTCGATACCCCCGCGTAGCATGGTGGGCTTCTTAAGTTTTCCGGTGAGGTGATGGCCAGCGAACATATTGCCGAGGGTGGAATCTTCCCAACCGGGGACGAACAGGGGGAGATTTTTTTCGGCGGCGGCCAGCATCCAAGAATTTTTGGGATCGATTTGATAGTACTGTTTGAGTGAGCCTTCTCGCAACAGGCGATAAAAAAATTCGTGGGGGAATTTACGTTCGTCTTTGGCCTCGGCTTCTTCCCAAAGCGTGACGCAAGGTTTTTCTAGACGACGCATGGCCTCGCCTTCGGGAATACAAGTGTCGGTTACCCGATTCATGTGTTTGTGGAGTAATTCTTCTTCTTGTTGGGGAGTGAGATCACGGTAGTTGGGAATGCGAACGTAGTGGTCGTGGGCGATCAGGTTGAAAATGTCTTCTTCCATGTTTGCGCCTGTTGAGCAAATGGCATGGACTTTATCTTGACGAATCATTTCAGCGAGGGACAGCCCTAGTTCTGCACTGCTCATGGCTCCAGCCAGAGTGACGAGCATTTTTCCATTTTGGTCGAGGTGGTGTCGGTAAGCTTGGGCTGCGTCCTTGAGGGCCGCGGCGTTGAAATGGCGATAGTGGGTTTCAATAAACTGAGAGATAGGTCCCATGGGATGTTCCTTAAGCGATTTTTTGTGCAGGATCTTCGAGGGGTTCGAAGGGCGCGTGGCCCAGATAGTTAAAAAATCTTTTTTCTTCAAGTGCCCTTTGTTCGGCATTCCATCCTAATTGTTTTGTCATCAGCTCGAGAACCCGGGGTAGGGCTTGTCGGGCGGCGGCGGCATCGAGAAAGGTCAGCCGCATTCGGCGAGCCAAGACATCGACTGCCGTTCGGGCCATTTCGGCGTCGATGGCGTAGATCACTTCGGCTTCCAGGTAGGGGTGTTGGGGATGGAGTTGCTTGTCGTAACCCAGGGTCATCCAGCGGGCTACATCGAGGCTATGGTGGCCATAGGCTCGGGTGAGATGCCGAGCTATCTCTTCGGAAATCGGATACTGATGCGTCAGTTCTTGCCAAAGTTGGGAGTGGTATCCCGTAGCTCCCCGCAGCAAGATATCTTGGGTGCGGGAGGGACTTTGGGGGTGTAAATCTAAGAGATGTACCGCGTGATTCACCGCATCTAGGGCCATCTTGCGATAGGTGGTCCATTTTCCTCCGGTGACGGTGATAAGGTCGCTTTTGCTCACGTGGACGATATGGTCCCGCGAGAGCCGGGCCGTATCGGCGGCTTTGGGATCGGAGACCAAGGGGCGCAGTCCGGACCAAGCGGCGAGGACATCGCTTCGAGCCACAGGCATATCGAAATATTTTTGCAGGTGACGGAGGATGTATTGAATATCTTCTTCTTGGGGGCGAGGATGGGTTTCGATGGTCGCCGGATTGTCTGTAGTGCCCACCAAGGTGTGTCCCAACCAGGGCAAAAGAAATAGTACGCGATCGTCTTCGGTCCTGGGAATCAGCAGCCCTGTATCGGGAGGGGAAAACTTTTTGCTTAGTACGATATGAATGCCCGAGCTGGCCTTGAGCATGGGACTTATGTCGGGGTCATCGATCTTTCGAATGGCGTCACAAAACGGACCGGTGGCGTTGATGATACCTCGAGCGCGTACTTCGGCAGTTTCGTCGGTGAGGGAATTTTTCAAGGTAGCCCCCCTCAATTTTCCATTCGATTTTTTAAAGGCGATTACCTCCGTGTGATTGAGTACAGTAGCTCCATGGTCTTGGGCCGTGAGGGCGAGGGAAACGTTCATTCGTGCGTCGTCGAATTGACCATCGTAGTACAAGACTCCGCCGCGTAGGCCTTCGCTTTTGAGCATGGGAAAACTTTTGAGGGCGGCTTCTCGGGAGAGATATTGGCTGGGAGCCAGGTTTTGTTTTCCTGCAAGCCAGTCGTATATTTTAAGACCCGTTCGGTAATAGGGAATGCCTAGCCAAGAATAAAGCGGGGTTACCAAAGGTAAGGCTTGGGCCAGATGGGGGGCGAGTTTCAGTAATAAGGAGCGTTCTTTTAGGGCGTCTCGTACCAGGGAGAATTGTCCGCGGTCGATTTTTTTAACGGCGATTTCGAGGTAGCGTACTCCTCCGTGGATTAATTTTGTGGAACGGCTGGAGGTTCCGGAGGCGAAATCGTCGCGTTCTACCAGGAGTACCTGTAGGCCTCGGGAGGCGGCGTCGAGGGCGATGCCCGCACCTGTGGCACCTCCACCGATGATCAATAGATCGAAATTTTTATCCTGTAAGGAGGAAAAGGGATTTCTCTTAGGCTTCATGGTTGGCGCCTTCCTACACCAGAGGCTCGGGCTGTGCAACTGTAGTGCCCTGGGTTGTGTTAGAAATGGCTATTTTCGATTAGGCCGAGTGTTTTTCGTGGGGGGCGTTTTATTCGCTGTATTTTGTGGCAGTGAAAAGAGTCCCCAAATGGGAAGGTGGTCGCTGCTTGCGAGGTGTTCTAGCACACCACCTTGTTTCCATTGCCAAGTGGCGGAATAAAACAAATGGTCTAGGGAGCGTTCCGGTTTCCAACTGGGAAAGGTGAGGAAATTTTCCGTTTCTTCCATTTTGAGCAATTTAGCTTCTTGGGCGAATTGTTGGAGCTGTTCGCGCGAACGTCGTAGTTCGTCAGGGGATAGGGCCCGATCGTGGTAGACCTGATTGAAATCCCCACCGACGATTTTTAAAGGGGAAGAGTCGGCGGCAATGTGTTTGGCCAAGGCCTGCAACTGGGCGCTGCGCGCGGTTTCGTCAAAGGCCTCGAGGTGAACGTTGTAGACTTTGATGTCTTGGGCGCCCCATTGAATTTGTAGGCTTTGCACGACGCGATCCAGGTAGAACCAGCGATACCAGAAGGCTTGTTTGTCGGGTTTGGGAAAAAATATTAGATTTTGTTGTCGTATCGGAAAACGGCTCAATACGGCTTGCCCAGAGACAATTCTTCCGAAGTGTCGGGAGGGTGGCCAGTAGGGCCATGCTATGTAGTTTTTGTTCCAAGTAACGGCCACTGCGGCGTAGGGAAATCTCAAGGCGTTTTGTAGATAAGCGACTTGATCGATATCGGAGCTGCGCTTGGAGAAGAGATCGACCTCTTGGAGCAAGATCAGGTCGGCGTTTTGGGATCGAAGCGCCTCAATGGCAGTATTCAAGTGACCTTCGACGGAGGATCGGTCCAACATTTCTCCCAAGTTATTTTTATCGCCGTAGGCGTACCCCAAATTGTAGCTGATGACACGGAGGCTTTGGGGATTTTGTGGAGATAAAGGGGTGGGGCGTAACTGTCGAATGCTGTTGAGTCGAGTGGAGTTGTTCTTAAGAGCGGGATGTTGCGCCCAGAAAATCGATACGGCAGTCAGCAGCAGTAGCGCAAGGAAGCCGAGGCCGATTTTTTGTAGGGCGTATTTCAGCCTCATTGAGGGCTCCATTGGTCGATTTTAGCGGCAACGATGAAATCATTTTCTGAAAGCCCACCGATGGCATGGGTCCAAAGTCGCACCTCTACTTCGTTGTAATGGAGCGAGAAATCGGGGTGGTGATTTTCGAGTTCGGCGATTTCTGCCATCGCCTTGATGAATTCCATGGCTTGCATAAAGTTTTTCCAATGAAATTTTTTTTGAATTTGGTGGCCGATAATTTTCCAGTCGGGAATTTGTTGGAGCAGTGTTTGGCTTTCGACGGTGGATAAGGGGGCGACTCTACCCTCGCAGGGTAGACATTTTTTTTGGGTGAGTTTCATGCTTCCTCCTGGATCGGCGGGGCCGGGGTCTTACGCTCTTTTCATTCCCCTCTGGCCATAGTAAGGATCGCGTCTATGAAAGTAAAGTTGGCAATCTTAGCTCTTGGGTTTGTTTTTATGGCGACAACGAATGGTTCGGGGCTTGGGGGACTTCAAGCTCAGGAACAGGCTTTGCCCGAACTCTATGAGGGATTTCCGCAAAAATTGTATGAGATTTTGGGTCCGGTGGGAGTAGGGCAGGAAGACATCGCGGCCTCTCGGGAACGCTTACGCTATGAAGCTAAAAAAATGGATGCCGATGCGGTTGTTGCGGTGCGTTGTCAGGCGGGGGGGATACGCCGTCAGGGACTGACTTGGGCCAAGGAAAGCGCCTATTGCAAGGGAGTGGCTGTGCGTTGGCGCGAAGCCCCCTCAACGGGGGCCAGTGCGGGGAAACACCCCTAGCGCTACGGGAACTTTAACCAGGCCTGGCAAGGATAGTTTTTTTTCTTTGGTCTTCAAAAAAAATTGCGCGGAGGATCCTCCATCCAAATTAAGTGCTTGCGTCAATCCGATTCCACCTTGTGATTCGGGGCGAGCTAGGATTTGCGCCAATTGGTTGATTTCGATGGGCCCGTCTGTGGCGATTAAAAATAAGTATCCTTGGCGATTGAGACCAACGGCCGATTTTGCCGAGTTTTCGGATTTTAGTTTCATGGCCTTGCCTGCCACAACGAGTCGAGGTCCGGCTTGGATGCCATGCCTGAAACCCTCGACCTGGGATTGGGTCTGGATTTTTTTGATTTGCGCCGTGTGATTTTTTAATAGGAGCGCTGCCCACCAAGAAGTGTTTTGTGGGGCTGAGAGGATTTTTTCTCTGAGCAAGACGAGTCCTAGTGCTCGTTTATTTTCATCGAAAAAATTGGCGTTAATCGCGGCTAAGGCCTTGCTCGATTCGGCCAAGTTTTGGACCGAATCGGCTCGTTGTCCAAAAGCACTGGCCAAGATCGGCCGTATTTCAAAATTTTCCAAATCAATGCGTAATAGGTGCAATACCGTGATCCCTTGGGGGATCTGCCATGAGGCATAAGCTAAACCCTCTCCCAGGGCTTGGTATTCTAAGGCTTGGAGGGGCTGGGTAACACCCGATACGAGTGTCAAGCCCACCAGAATTAGAAAAATATTTTTTAGTTTAACGATCCACGAGTACATGGAAGGCGTTGCTCCATAGGGTGTACTGGGTGGTGGATCCCAGGACAAATTCTAAGAGACCGCGGTGGCCTTGGGCTCCCATGATGACTAGATCGTGATTGTGGGTTTTTGCGAATTGGGAGACCGCCTCATGGGGATGTCCTTCGGCCCGCTCGTAGCGCACCAAAAGGGGATAGGAGCTTAGGTATTGTTGGGCTTCTTGGAGAATGTTTTTAGATTCTTCAGCATCGGGACTGACGTGTAGGATCGTTAGGGGTAGCTTGAGGTCTGTGCAGAGATGGGCAGCCGTATTGAGCGCCTTCCGTGACGCTGTGGAACCGTCGTAGGCAAGTAGTGGGTTTTGAATGGAGTTGGAGTGGTGGGTAAGCACCAGTACTGGAGCGTGGGTGTGGCGAATGACTCGATCGGCGGTGGAGCCTAAAAAATCTTTGTCAAATTGGTAATGCAGGCCCTGTCGACCGATGAGGGTGAGGTCGTTGAGTTCGGCCTGTTGGCAAATCACCTTATAGACGATGCCTTGGGCAATTTCTTCTTCGTAGGATAGTCCAGGCTCCTGCGCGAAGCGGCTCGTAAAGCCCGAGAGAATGTTTTTAGCGCGCTCTTCCATGGCCTTGCGGGTTTCTTCAAGGAAGTTCATTTGGGGGATGAAGGCTAGGGCTCCGGAGATATCGTAAAGCAAGGGGCCTTCCAGGGTCAGTATGTCTTGCACTGTTAGTCCATGGGCCTTGGCCTTTAATGCCTTACACAGAAAAACGCCCATTTCTAAAATTTGTGTATCGGCCTTGCCGCCGTCTAAGCAGAGCAGGATGTTTTTATACATGGAGCATATCCTTTCAAAAAATTGGTATCTCTCAAGTTAGCGTCACATACCTCCTGTGACATAATGCCGCAGTCTGACTTGTGGCCATTGTATCGGTATGCTAGGACCCCTTCAATTGCCAATGTATCCATGGCAGAGGAGGTAATTCTGTATGGAAGAACTTCGCAAGTACCAGTTGTTTATCGACGGTGAAGAGCGGGAGCAGCGTGGTTTAGACCTGGCTTACAATCCTTTCAATGGCAATGTGGTTGGCGATGTCGTCTTGGTTTGCGAGTCTTTGCTTCAAGAAGAACTCGACGAAACAGAAGCGACGGTTCGCCTGTTCAAAGAAGAAGCTTGAATCCTATTTTTTTCTTTATCCCTACCCCATTTCAACAAATTAGCCGGAGCTTCTGTTCGTGCTCTCTAGTTGTTCTCGTTGTTTAGAGAGTGCCTACCTTGACGAACTCTTCTTCTTCGCTGAGTTGGTCGAGGCCGCGGGTGACTACCGAATCGCCTTCGCGTAAGCCGCGTTTGATTTCGACTTCATTATTGAAAAAGGATCCCAGTGTGACTTCTCGTTTTTGGGCGATTTGGCCTTCGATGACGTAAACGTAGGTTTTATTTTCTTCACGGAGAATGGACTCTTGCGGAACCAGAATAGCTCGGTGGCTGGCCTTGGTTTCCGCCATTTGGGCCGTGCCGTCCATGCCGATTTTGATTTTCCCTTCACGGTTTTCTACTTGGATGCGAATTTCGACGCTCTTATCCGCCCCGCTGACCTCGGCCCCGATATAGGAGAGGCTGCCTTTGAAAGAAACAGCACCAAGAGCGGGCACAGCAACTTTGACCTCCATTTGTTTATTAATTCGGGCGATTTCTTGCTGTGGAATTTTCAGGCTGAGTTCGATGGGATCCAGGGAGACGATTTCCATGAGCAGGTCGCCTGGCTTGACCATAGACCCTTCGTTGATGGGGACATGACTGACAAAACCATCAAAGGAAGCGATCAGTGTACTCCCTTCGAGCTGTTTTTCGGTGAGCGACAACTCGGCTCGAATACGATCGACCTTTGCTTGGTCGAGCTGTCGACGGCTTTCGGTAACGGCAGGATTTTCTTGGGGTGCTTGGGTATTTTGAGCGCCATTACGACGTCTGAGCGTGTTTTGTCGGGCCATCTGGGCGCGACGTCGCAACTGTGCCAGTCGAGCCATAGTATCGTCTTGTTGGTCTTGGTTATCTGTTGGCTCTTCGCCTGGATTATCGCTTTCACTTAGGGCTTCAGGAGCTTGAGCGTTGTTTTCGAGAGGATTGGATTCGTCGGTATTTTCTTGGTCTTCTTGAGGTGGGGGGGAGTTTTCTTCGGAGAAGTTTTGGGCCTCTGTGTCTCCTTGGGGTACCTGGGTATCTGGGTTTTCTTCGGATTCTTCTTCGAGGGCGTCTCCCGAAACCTCAGTCGACTCGTTTTCTTGGCGTGAGGATAACTCAAGTTGAGCTTCGGCTTCTCTTAACTCGGCACGTTGTCGATCCTGAACAAAGGGTAATAATTCGTCTTCGATCTTCAGCAGGATGTCTCCGGTCAGGACGCTTTGGCCTTCGACGACGGATAGGGTTTGCACTTTACCGGTAAAATCACTTTTGAGTTCAAGTCGATGTACGGGGACGAAGACCCCCTGTTGTTGTAATACATCGGGAATTTCTTGGTTTTTGGCCTGAACCGCAGAGACGGTGAAAACCTTGTCATTGGGGTTGGGAATGGATTTTTTTCGGGAAGCCCTGCCGCAGGAGGCGAGGGTCACGACGCAAAGCATGGCGAAGCTGACGCGGGCAAACTTGGATTTCATGGTGCCCATTAAAGGGAGCCTCAAGCAAAATGCAAACAAAAACCTTTGGTTGGATGGAGCCGAAAATGGGCCGCCTTTTGTCTTGACAGTGTTTTTTCGGCGGTGGTAGTCCGGCTCGGCAAAAAACCTAATAATTTTTGAGGGTTTGGGCTCGGGATGGGGATCTAAAGAGGCATCAAAAACCACATGGAAAAGCTCGTTTCCCTGGCCAAACGCCGGGGTTTTATCTTTCAATCTAGCGAGATCTACGGCGGCATCAATGGCTTTTGGGATTATGGTCCGGTCGGGGTAGAACTCAAGAACAACATTAAGAATTTTTGGTGGTCCCGCATGGTGCGCCAGCGGGATGATGTGGTGGGGGTAGACACTTCCATCATCGCCCATCCCCAGACCTGGGTTTCCAGTGGCCACGTCAAAAGTTTTTCCGATCCCTTGGTGGATTGTAAGGTGTGCAAGGGGCGTTTTCGCGCGGATCACATTAATGTCATCCCTTGTGGACAAAAGCCTTCGTTGACGGTCGAACAATGTGCCCAAGAAAAAAAGGGGCCCGGGGAGCTTACCGAGGTAAGGCAATTCAATTTGATGTTTGAAACCTTTGTGGGAGCGGTGCGTGAGGACTCGGCTCGTGCTTATTTGCGGCCTGAAACCTGTCAATCGATCTTCACCCAATTTAAAAACATTATGACCACTTCAAGAAAGAAGATTCCCTTTGGGATCGCCCAGATTGGAAAAAGCTTTCGCAATGAAGTGACTCCACGAAATTTCATCTTCCGCTCCCGTGAATTCGAGCAGATGGAACTGGAGTTTTTTATCCATCCAAGCAATGGCGCCGACGAAACGTGGTTTCCCTATTGGGTTGAGACGCGCTTTCAGTGGTTTAAGGATTTGGGAATTCGCCCGGAAAAACTTCGGCTTCGGCCCCATGATCCCGAAGAGTTGGCCCACTATGCCAAGGGGTGCACCGATGTGGAATATGAGTTTCCCTTCGGTTTTTCTGAATTAGAAGGCATCGCGAATCGTGGCAATTACGATCTCAATCAGCATATCCAGGGCAGTGGCAAGGATCTTTCCGTTTTCGAAGAAGAGACTAAAGAAAAATATGTTCCCGCGGTTGTTGAGACTTCCTTGGGCGTGGACCGAACTTTTTTGACAGTCATGGCCGACGCCTTCACCGAAGACGAGATAGAAGGCGAATCTCGGGTGGTCCTGCGTTTTGCGCCCCACATTGCTCCCATTAAGGCGGCCATCTTGCCGTTATCCCGAAAGTTGTCCGAGCCCGCTCAAAAACTGGAGCGTGAGTTGCGCAAGCGTTTTGCGGTGGACTACGACGATGCAGGGAGTATCGGAAAACGCTATCGACGCCAGGATGAGATTGGAACCCCCTTTGCGGTGACCTACGATTTCGATTCTCAGGAAGACCATAAAGTAACGGTGCGTGAGCGGGATTCCACACGCCAAGAGCGGGTTTCTTTGGATCAGTTGCCTGGGTATTTAGAAAGTAAGTTGACGATCTAGGGGGATGTCTTCTCAGCAAAACGAGGGTCAATCAGCATAAAAGGATAAATGGGCTATGCCGAAGCAAAAGTGGGTTTATTTTTTTGGAGAGGGGCAAACCGAGGGTAATGGAGAAATGAAGAATCTCCTTGGGGGCAAGGGCGCCAATTTGGCGGAGATGACCTTGCTCGATATTCCGGTGCCCGCTGGTTTTACTCTTACCACCGAGGTGTGTACGGCCTATTACGAAAATCAAAGGCAGTTCCCCCCCGGTTTGGTGGAAGAGGTCCAAGCGAATCTAAAAAAAATCGAAGTCGCGATGGAGCGCCGTTTCGGTGATCAAGAAAATCCCTTGTTGCTTTCGGTGCGTTCTGGGGCCCGTGCCTCCATGCCCGGCATGATGGATACGGTGCTTAACTTGGGTTTGACCGATGTCACTGTTGCGGGATTGGCGCGGGTTTCGGGTGACGAGCGTTTTGCTTACGATTCTTACCGCCGTTTTATCCAAATGTATTCTGATGTGGTGTTAGACCTGGATCGAACCCAGTTTGAACATCTTATCGAAGCTAAAAAAGAACAGCGTCGCGTCAGTTTAGATACCGAGCTTTCTGCCGACGATTGGAAAGACTTGGTGGAAAAATTTAAAGAGAGGGTGTTGCGTAATACGGGAAAGGCCTTTCCCCAAGACCCCCAAGAACAATTGTGGGGAGCCATTGGAGCGGTATTTCGTTCGTGGATGAATAAACGGGCCATCGAGTATCGACGCATCAACGGAATTCCTCAAGAGTGGGGCACGGCCGTGAACGTTCAGGCCATGGTCTTCGGTAATCGTGGTGAGGATTGTGCTACCGGCGTAGCCTTTACCCGGGATCCCTCCACTGGGGAGCGGGTTTTCTTCGGTGAATTTCTTATCAATGCCCAGGGAGAAGATGTGGTTGCCGGAATACGAACGCCCCAACCCATCAACAAGGCTGCCAAGGCGCGGAATAAAAGCGAGTTGGTCAGTATGGAAGAAATTCTTCCCCAAGCCTATGCGACTTTGGAAAGCATTTACCAAAAACTCGAGCGGCACTACCGCGATATGCAAGACATCGAGTTTACGATCGAGCAGGGTAAGGTATGGATGTTGCAAACCCGCAATGGAAAGCGTACCGCCCAGGCGGCTGTGAAGATTGCCGTAGATATGGTTCATGAAAATTTGATCGATCGCAAGACCGCTGTTTTACGTGTGGATCCTGCGCAGATCGATCAGTTGTTGCACCCCACTCTGGACCCTCAGGCTAAAAAAGAAGTCGTGGCAAAAGGTTTGCCTGCCTCTCCCGGTGCTGCCAGTGGCAAGGTGGTTTTTTCCGCCGAAGACGCCATGGCGTGGACAGAGCGGGGCGACAAGGTCATTTTGGTTCGACTGGAAACTTCTCCAGAAGACATCCATGGGATGCATGTGGCTCAGGGTATTCTGACTGCCCGCGGGGGCATGACCTCCCACGCGGCAGTAGTGGCGCGAGGTATGGGAAAATGCTGTGTGACGGGTTGTGAGAGCTTGCAAATCGACTACGCGGCCCAGCGCATGACCGTGGGGGGGAACAGCATTGCCCAGGGAGATTTCATTACCCTCAATGGTTCTACGGGAGAGGTTATTTTGGGACAGGTGCCCACCCGCGAGGCCGAGTTGTCGGGGGATTTCGCCCAATTGATGGAGTGGGTCGATGAATTTCGTTCTCTCAAGGTAAGAGCCAACGCCGATACTCCTCACGATGCTGGTGTGGCCCGGCGTTTTGGCGCCGAAGGAATAGGATTGTGTCGCACCGAACACATGTTTTTCGAAGAAGACAGAATCGACGCGGTCCGTGAGATGATCTTAGCCGCGGATCCCCAGGGGCGACGCAAGGCTCTGGATAAACTTCTGCCCATGCAGAAGGGAGATTTTAAAGGTATCTTTCGCGAGATGAAGGATTTGCCTGTCACCATTCGTCTGTTGGATCCGCCCTTGCATGAGTTTTTGCCCCATACCGCCGAGGAGATCGACCAGGTTTCACGTCGTTTGGGTCGTGATGTTGGCGAAATCAAAGCTAAACTCGACAGTCTACGGGAGTTCAATCCCATGTTGGGGCATCGCGGTTGCCGTTTGGGTATTTCCCATCCTGAAATTTACGAAATGCAAGTGAGAGCCATTATGGAAGCCGCTTGCGAGTTGGTGCAGGAAGAAGGCTTTGCCATTATTCCCGAAATTATGATTCCTCTGGTGGGCCATACCAACGAGTTGGCTTTGATGCGTGGGGTTGCCGAAGAAATCTGTCAGAAGGTGCTCCAGTCTCGTGGAGTTAACTTAGAATACAGCATTGGCACCATGATCGAATTACCTCGGGCGGCCCTCACCGCTGATCGTGTTGCGGAGCATGCCGACTTTTTCTCCTTCGGAACAAACGATCTCACTCAAACTACCTTTGGTTTTTCTCGGGATGATGTGGGTAAGTTTCTGCCGGTTTATTTAGAAAAAAAGATCTTGCCCGAGGATCCCTTTGTAAGTCTGGATTTGGAGGGAGTGGGGCGGCTAGTCGAGCAAGCCGTCATTTTGGGTAGGGGGGTCAAGCCGAAGCTCAAGATGGGCATTTGCGGTGAGCATGGTGGGGATCCCAAATCGGTGGCCTTCTGCCATAAGATTCATCTGGACTATGTGAGCTGTTCTCCTTATCGGGTGCCGGTGGCCCGCTTGGCGGCGGCCCATGCCTGGCTAAAAGATCCCGCTTCCCAGGGGCACTAAGACGAAAGGACGATGCGTTTTGATGGCTTCCCTAAAAAAAATCTGCAAA
>DALYEU010000044.1:0-18012 GCA_031972375.1 bacterium
ACCCAGACTCACAAACACCCCTTGGACAATTTTGAGATTACCCCTCGATATCCTTACATTCTCGGAAAAGAAAAATTCGGGTTGTGGAATTTTTTACCTAAAAATCAGCTATAAAATAAACCACACCCAACATCCAACCCCTTGAGATGGAACAACTTAGGGGCTACCGACTTGCTCGCATCAGTAGAAGCTGGTCTTGATCCCCCATTTTTCTTCATAAAAGTTCATTTTCTCTAATTTTTTCTCCCGCGGACAAAACGCTACCTTTGATTTTCATGATTTTTTTCATGAGAAATCGATGGCATATTTTTTGCTCATCAACTTCTCTTGGTTTAAAGCCAGCGAAAACGAAATGAACAGCTGGATCTCGCGTTAATGACATTTACAAAGAGTGACTGATTGCAACCAGGGCCTCACGCCCCCTTTATAAAAGCTGAAATGACCATGATACGAATTCCACCCCTCTCCGAAGCTCTAGCTTTTCAAGGGCCCTTGTGGTTCCAAACCAGCTTTTCCCCCAAGCTGAATCCGTCCGAAACACAATCGAGTGCTCACCCTGAACAAACTCCGTTCAGCACAACGTTTTTCTCCACTCAACCCACAAAAGATCTTGATCACCGCTCGCAAGAAGATTTCAACTCACCCGAATTTACGGCTTCCATCCAACGAGCCATCCATGAAACCCAAGGCTGGCTAGATTCGATCACCCCCGAAGACAAGACCATCCAGATCCCCCGCGCCTACCTCATAAACGACCTCTCGGACGCTCTAAAATACGGGGATCCTCGATCCCAAGCTCACGTTATTTTACTCATGGAACGACTCTACACCTTAGAAGACCGCACCCCTCTCTCTTTAAAACAAACTCTTGATAGGGAATGGATCGCTGCCGCAAGCCAGGTGCTTCGCGATTCCAATCAGGATTTAAAAATTCGAATTGCCTGCCTAAACCTCATCGCCCAGACCGCACCCCGCGCCCTTGATGCCCTAGAAGAAACTTTACAAGCCCTATCGGATCCCCTTCCCGAGATTCGTGAACAGGCCCAGCGCACCGCGGGGGCACTGCTCTTGGAGATCGGCAAACGAGAAAGTCTCAATCCCACCCCGCTACAATTACACAAAGCCCTCAAAAAACACCCTTTGGCCCCGACGGGCTTAGTGGGATCTTTTCAAGCTTCTCATTCTCCTCAATCTATGAACGATTTTTTACCGGAAATCTTAAAAGGACTGAAGGATCCCGAAGCTAGAGTCAAGGTCGCCTGCTTAGAAACCTTAAGCTCCCTAGAAATCACCAACGATGCGATTCTTGGAGAAATCCTTCATTGCCTGGAAGACACAAGACCCTCGGTGAAGGTGGCTGCATTACAAACACTACGGTCGCTCTATACCCAACACTATCTTGAATATCCACTGAGCAAAACGACCGACTTAGACACCGTGGTAAAAATATTTCTCCACGTTCACGCCATGCTCGGCGAAGAATCTCCCCGAGTATTAGCCGAAGCCGTCGGTTGCATGAGCGATTTCGTGGACTTTCTTACTTATAGTCCCCTAGATTTCCGAGGGTATCTCGATTCACTGTGCGAAAACGCTTCCGACGAACACTGTGAATCCGACGAACAAATCAAGCAAGCCCATCTCGCCTTCTCCACATTTCAACGCTATACCCCAAGCCTCTTGCGTGCTCTGCACGAAACATCCCAAAGTGATTGCGATGCACTGAAAAATGCTGCCCATGATGCCATGGGAATTTTCAACATACCCGCCGAACCCCAGGTCACAGAAGCTTTAGCCCAACTCAAAAAAACAGACGAAAGCCAAATCCTCGCCAGCTTGCTTCTCCTCACTGAGTGGGGCCCCAGAATTCCCCATGCCTTTGACGCCGTTCTCCCCTTGCTCAACCATGGGAATCCTCAAATACGATCGGCGAGCTACGATGCCTTGGGCGCCATCGACGCCACTAACGCCAAAAAAATTCTACGCGCCAAACTAGAAGATAACATCTCCGAAGAAGACCGAACTCAACTACTCGGACTACTAAGTAACCTTCCGAAGGACGCAGCCCAACTCAATCTAAAATAAATTAAAAACTGAAACTCGAGACCCGCTCAACTGGATCACCTCTGATCAATGTGCGGCAGTCCGTAGCAAAAAGTCAGGGGCAAAGATTACAAAAACCCAACTGACTAGCATGCCTTAAAAAATAGGCCTGAACTTTTTCTTGTTTTCGACTGAGCACGGACCAGTAAATACCTCTCTGCCATTCAGGAAAAATTTTCTTAAGCCTCCTAAGTTGGAATTTCATGATGATAACACCGCATTGCAGATTAACACGAGGATCAAATATATTCTTGCTGGCGCGGTCCAGTTCACATTCCGGATATTGATTTTTATCCACATAACTCAGTTGCAGTAAGCCGTAAGAATCTTCGATAAGGGGCGGAGGCTCATGATACACAGCAAAAGGATCGAAGCCTGATTCGAAATAAGCAATAGAGGCGAAGATTAAAGCCCAAAAAGCCTTCTTTTGAGAGGGGTTTGCTTGATAAAAACCTGGACAGAGAAGATTGAGTTCTTCCTTTGGAAGTTGATCCAAGTTGAGAAGCTCTTCCCCAAAGCGCTCAATACCTTCCACAATGAAGGCATTATATTCTTCCCTCCATTGACCTTTGGGAGAGGGCGCAGGACTTGCAAATTTAGTGTGCAACTGACTGTGACTTGAAGACGTCTCAACTATCTTCCCGGTTGTAGCGCAGCCAACAACAAAAAACCCGCATACAATAGCGATCCCACAAACGACCTTCTTCATCCTTCAACTTTCCCAATTCTAGGAAGTACTCCACCAAGCCCCTTATACCCCTGTGCTAAAAGCAAGGGGAGCATCGTCCAAAACAACAAACTTGGTTTTATCATTTCAACCCAGAAGACAGGTGGAGCCTTACACTCTTTTTTGCAATCGCTCTAAGACCGCCTGGAAGTCTTTGGGTGGTTTGGAATGGAACTTTAATTTTTTCTCACTCACCGGATGGAGAAAATCGAGGGTGGCGGCATGCAACATTAAGCGCGGCGCTTTCATAGTGCTTCCATAAAGGGTGTCTCCCATGACCGGATGCCCTAAGCTGGCCATATGCACCCTGACCTGGTGCGTACGCCCTGTCAACAACCGGGCCTCAATCAAGGTAGCCCCAGCAAAACGTTGTAATACCCGATAATCGGTGACCGCACGACCAACCGCTCCTTTACCAGAGGCCTGAAGAGCCATCATTTTTTTACCACTGGATCGGGGATCCTTGCGCAAGGCACGATCGATTCTCCCTTGAGACGCCTTTACGGCCCCTTCCACCAAGGCCCAATAGCAACGACCAATGCGATGACTACGAAAATCCCGGGAAAGACGATTGGCTCGTTTAGAAAGGGAATAAACCATGAGCCCGCTAGTCTCACGATCTAAGCGGTGCATCAATCCTAGGTAGGGGTAAGGTTTTTCGGGATGGGCACGCCGCAAATAATCATTGAGGTCATCGACTAAAGTGGAAGTTAAAGTTTGGGCCGTCCGCTCACAGGCCACCCCCGAAGGTTTTTCCACCACCAAAAGATCGCCATCCTCGAAGTGAATTTTTAAATAACGACTGCGACGAGGCAGCGGATTTTCTTCAGGATCCAAAACCTCCACGGTATCCCCGGCTTTCAATTGCCAAGAAGCGATGATAATTTTTTTTCCTTGGTGTTGAATACGCCCGGCATCGACCAACTGCTTAGCCTTTTTGCGACTGACACCGAGAGCCTCCACCAAAAATAAATCAAGACGGGGACTAGATTTTTCTACTTTGAGTTTTTTCATTTTTACTGGAAGCCCATTCGTTATAAAGACGAGACCATCCCATGGCACGCCGCTCTAAAAAGCTCCACCTACTTTTCGTCGCCGATCCACTGGACCGGTTCGACCCTGTGGCCGAAACCACCCTACACATGATGCGCGAAGCCCATAGTCGGGGCCACAAAATTTACTCCACTACCCCACAAGAACTCAGCGCCCGCAATACCGAGGTGTTTTGTCATGCCACCGCACTGCAAATCCTCCCCCCCGGCAAATCCCCCTGGTATCGACGGCAAAAAACCGAAACACGCGCTTTAAAAAATTTCGATGCCCTACTGCTCCGCAAAGACCCGCCTTTCGATCGGGAATACCTGCACCATCTCTACCTTCTGGAAATGGCCTCGGGACAAGTCTACATGATGAACGATCCCCGCGGCATTCTCATGGCCAACGAAAAGCTTCTTCCCTTGCTCTTTCCCGACCGTTGCCCAGACACACTCATCAGTTGTCATCGAGAAGAACTATCCCAATTCATCCACCAACATCCCGAAGGCACCATTTTAAAACCCCTCGGAGAAGCGGGTGGTCGGGGTGTTTATTATCTCAAGGGACCTCAAGCCGAAAACCTCAAAGTCATTCTCGAAAACCTCACCGAGGGATTTCGCCGTCATATCATCGCCCAATCCTATCTGAAAGAAGCCCGCCAAGGTGACCGTCGCATTTTACTGTTGGGCGGAAAATTTTTGGGCGCCTTTACCCGTAAACCCGCCCAAGGCGAGCATCGAGCCAACCTCCATGCCGGGGGACAAGCGGCCCCAGCTCGATTGGGGCCTAAAGACCACGCCCTAATCGATCGCCTCGGTCCGGTACTCAATTCTCTGGGACTCGACTTCGTAGGCCTTGATTTGATTGGGGAATCCCTCATTGAGGTCAATCTCACCAGCCCGATGGGACTCCACGAAGTCCAGTCGGTACACGGTGGTCACCCCGCCCAGGCTGTTCTCGACTTCCTCGAAAGCAAAATCGCATAATAAACGCTCCCAAAGCGGCTTTTTTTAATTTTTTATTTTTAAATTTCCCTGTTCTCCAGGTGAGTTTTGCGGTTGCATCCCCTGAGTGAAATCTCTATGGATTCTGGACCCCAATTCCCTTTCAATGCTTAGGGGGAAGGGCACAAAAAACAACACGGGAAAAATTGCCATGACCAGGGTGACCGCTAAAAAATCTCCGGGAGCAAAAAAGCAAAGCGCAGCTCGCTCCAAACCCCACGGCAAACCCGAGCTTGTGCTTCAAACCCAAATTTCCCCCAACCTCGCTTGGATGTTTCCCTATTTGCGCCGTATCCAAAGCAAAATGCCCAACTTGGTCTTACCCAAAAAAATCCGTTCCCATAAACCCAACACCCAAAAAATCATGCGCGTACTGGGCAATGCCTACTGCCACAACCACACCATCGTCATCGCCACCCACAATCAAGTTACCTATCTCAACCGCAAAGGCGAACTTCGGGTCAAACGCATCGTACGCTTACCCAAATCCCGAATGCTCGACACCCTAGCCCATGAAATCGCCCACCTCACTTATCCCGAGCACGGCTACGAACACGAAGAGTTCACCCGAGCCATCTTCAAAACTTTCGGGTTGAAAGAAAAATGCCCCCATTGCAAAGGCACAGGGAAAGTCACCTTGCAAGGCCGATACTAAATTTTCTTCGAGACAAACTTAAAAACTCCTTCATCCAATCCTTTTGCTCCGCCTCATTCCATGACAGCGCCTCATCCCATCAAAACCTTTCAGGTACCTACCCTCACCTCCCCCCTTCGCTTAGATAAATATCTCGTGGAAATTTTTCCCCACAGCTCACGCGCTTTCTGGAAGGAACACCTACTCCAAAATGTGAGGATCAACGGTCTTAAGCCCAAGGCGGGGCAACGACTCCTCGGTGGAGAAATTCTCAGCGTCGCTTCTCCTCCCGATGAAAAGCATTTTATCTTGGCGCCCAATTTACAGCGCTCCTTAAATATTCTCTACCAAGACGATTATCTTCTGGCCGTCGATAAGCCCGCCGGACTCCCATGCCATCCTCTCAAAGCGGAGGAGAGTGACACGGCAGTTCATGCAGTCGCAGCCCTGGACCCTCAACAACTGGAAAACTTTCCCGACTCCCGAGAAATTGGACTGCTTCACCGCCTGGATAACGAAACGAGCGGAGTTTTACTTTTCGCTCGCACCCCGGAGACCAAAACCAAGTTGATGGCCATACAGAGACAGGGGGGCTTGCGAAAAACCTACCTAGCCTGGGTTGCCGGAAGGCTCGAACATGGGGGCAAGATACAAATTCCTCTGGCACACCACCCCAAAAACAAGAAAAAAATGCGAGCCTGTGTTGACGAAAAAGAAGCCAGAAAATTGAAGGCTAGGGACGCCCTCACTTATTACACTCCGCTCAAAAGTTCTCTCCACCATAGTCTCGTGCAGGTGGAAATCTACCAAGGAGCACGACATCAAATTCGTGTACACCTAGCCTCACTCGGCCACCCCCTCCTGGGGGATCCCCTGTATGGGGGCCCGCCCAGCCACCGCTTGCTACTGCACGCTAGCCAAATCGATTTGCGCCATCCCCATACGGGAAAATTATTAAACATCCACGCCGCACCCCCACAGGATTTTCGTCCTCATTTTTTATGATTTTTTTATGCAGGCCTCGATTCTTTTTACATCGCTTTTATAAAAAAAACTTTAGGCTTCTCCCCTTAATGGAAGGAAGCCGACATGAACGCTCCCAATTACCCTCTGTTGTTTTTGTTTTTTTTGGTTCTTCTCATCACCGTCCCCCTATTGGGAATTTACCTCGACAAGGTATATTCGGGAGCGTGTTCCCGAGGTCCCTGGGGTTGGGCTGAAGGACAGTTCTACCGCGCCTGCGGAGTACGTCCCAAAGAAGAAATGACTTGGAAACGCTACTCCCTTGCCGTCGTGGCCTTGAACGGCATCGGATTTGTTTTTCTATTCTTGCTTCTCATGTTCCAGCACCACTTTCCCCTCAATCCACAAAAACTTCCAGGCCTAGCTCCGGATCTCGCCTTCAATACCGCCGTAAGCTTCGTCACCAATACCAACTGGCAGGCCTACTCAGGAGAAATCAGTCTAAGTTATTTTTCACAAATGGTCGGACTCACCGTTCAAAATTTTTTAAGCCCAGCTGTGGGAATTTGCGCCCTGCTCGTCTTGATTCGAGGACTCACTCGCACCCAACAAGAAGGCCTGGGAAATTTTTGGGTCGATTTGACCCGTTCGATTCTCTATGTCTTTCTTCCCCTCAGTCTTCTGCTCGCCGTAGTGTTGATGTCGCAAGGAGTAGTGCAGAGCTTTGCCCCCTACATGAAAATCACCACCCTGGAAGGTGCCACGCAAATTCTGCCCTTTGGGCCCGCCGCCTCCCAGATCGCTATCAAACAATTGGGAAGTAACGGTGGGGGATTTTTTGGCGTCAATAGCGCCCATCCCTTTGAAAATCCCACCGCCTTGAGTAACTTCATCCAAAATCTCTCTATCCTGCTGATCCCCGCCGCCTTGACCCTGACTTTTGGTAAGCGGGTCGGAAATCTAAAACAGGGCATCAGCATTCTGGTGGCCATGCTGCTGATTTACCTCCTCCTGTTGGGGTTGGGATTATATTTCGAATTTCAGAACAACCCAGCCTTGGGAGGACTCCCGTTCTTGGAGGGCAAGGAGACTCGCTTTGGTATTACCGAAAGCGTTCTTTGGTCGGTCTCCACTACGGCCACTTCCAACGGCTCTGTTAACGCCATGCACACCAGTTTTTCTCCTCTTGGGAGCATGGTCATGTTGTTAAATATCGTCCTGGGAGAAGTGGTATTCGGAGGGGTGGGCTCCGGTCTTTATGGCATCTTGATGTTTGTCTTTCTGACGGTTTTTATCGCAGGCCTCATGGTGGGACGCTCTCCTGAGTATCTGGGTAAAAAAATTGAAAGCTATGAAATCAAACTCGCCATCCTGGCCATTCTTCTGCCTTCCTTTTTAATTTTGGCAGGCACCGCCGTCAGCGTCTTAAGTCCGGCTGGATTGACGGCACGAAGTCAAGGCGGCCCCCACGGACTCTCAGAAATTTTCTATGGCTTCGCATCCGCTTCAGCGAACAACGGCAGCGCCCTAACAGGGCTTAGCGCCAACTCCGTTTTTTATAACATCCTACTGGGCATCGGGATGCTATTGGGCCGCTTCGGCGTTCTCTTGCCAACCCTGGCCATCGCGGGAAGTTTAGCTAAGAAAAAGATCGTGCCTCCATCGGCGGGCACTTTTCCCACCGACACCTTGCTTTTTTCCGTGCTGTTGCTGGGCATTCTCTTGCTCGTGGGAGCCCTCACCTTCTTGCCTGTTTTAGCTTTAGGCCCCATTGCAGAACACCTACTCATGAATTCCGGCGTCTTGTTTTAAGGGAGACGATCCATGTCAAAAAAACTTCGTAAACAAAACCCATCTCTCTTCACAACGACCCTGATGAAAACAGCGTCCTTACAGGCGCTGAAAAAGCTCCATCCTCTCGATCAGATTCGCAATCCGGTCATGTGCATCGTTTTCGCGGGAGCCATCCTCAGCGCCTTTTTCACAGCCCACGCCTGGAACAGCGCCTCGTTTAGTTTTTATCTTCAACTGACCCTTTGGCTCGCCTTTACCGTGCTCTTCGCCAACTTCGCCGAGGCCTTGGCAGAGGGTAAGGGGAAGGCTCAAGCGGAAAGTCTCAAAAAACAAAAACAAGGAGTCACCGCACGACTCTTAAAAAATGGTGTCGAAAGTCGGGTGCCCGCGGAAACACTCAAGCCCGGCGACCATGTGGTCTGCGAAGCTGGCGACTTGATCCCCGGAGACGGGATGGTCGTTGAAGGCATCGCCAGCGTCAATGAAGCTGCGGTCACAGGAGAATCGGCGCCCGTCATTCGAGAAAACGGCGGCGATCGATCCGGAGTCACCGGCGGCACGCAAGTGATCAGCGATCGTCTCATCATCGAAATCACCTCCGAACCTGGCAACACTTTCTTAGACCGACTCATTGGGTTAATCGAAGGAGCCCAACGACAAAAGACCCCCAACGAAATCGCCCTTTCCATCATTCTTTTCAGTCTCACGATTTTATTTATCGTCGGAATACTCAGCCTCAAGGCGTTGATGCACTATAGCGAAAACGCCATGCCACACACCTTGGATAGCCTCGCCACCTGGCCTGTGCTCATCGCGCTTTTGGTTTGCTTGATCCCAACCACGATCGGGGCCTTACTCTCAGCAATCAGTATCAGTGGTATGGATCGGATGATTCGCAAGAACGTCATCGCCACCAGCGGACGAGCCGTGGAAGCCGCCGGTGATATCGATGTGTTGCTACTGGATAAAACCGGAACCATCACTTTGGGAAATCGCATGGCCACCGCCTTTTTTCCCGCGGAGGGAGTCGCCGCCGAGAGCCTAGCCCTTGCCGCCCAACTTTCCTCATTTTCGGATCCCACCCCCGAAGGTCGTTCCATTGTGGTCTTGGCCAAGAATCAATTTAACCTTCGCAGCGCCGACGTCCATCAAAACTCCATCGTGTTCATTCCCTTCTCCGCACAAACCCGCATGAGCGGAGTCGATCTACCCATGGAAGGCACTTCAGGATTCCGTAGAATTCGCAAGGGTTCCCTTGATGCCATCGAGGGTTTTCTTAAAGAGCAGGGACAATCCTTACCTTCGGAAGTCGTCATCACTGCGGAACGCATCGCACGAGAGGGAGGAACCCCTTTACTGGTAGCCGAAGACGCCCAGATTCTTGGAGTCATTCAACTCAAAGATGTCGTAAAAAAAGGCATCCGGGAAAAATTTTCCGAAATGCGTCGCATGGGCATCCGCACTATCATGATCACCGGGGATAATCCTCTCACAGCCGCCGCCATCGCCGCCGAAGCGGGGGTAGATGATTTCATTGCCGAAGCCACCCCCGAAGGAAAATTACAACGAATCCGCGACGAACAAAAACAAGGCAAATTGGTGGCGATGATCGGCGACGGTACCAACGATGCCCCGGCGCTGGCCCAAGCCGACGTAGGGGTAGCGATGAATTCAGGAACCCAAGCCGCCCGTGAAGCGGGGAATATGGTGGATCTCGATAACAACCCCACCAAACTCATCGAAATCGTCGAAACGGGAAAACAATTACTGATGACGCGGGGCGCGCTGACGACATTCAGCATCTCGAACGACATCGCAAAATATTTCGCCATTCTTCCGGCCCTGTTTACGGGTCTCTATGCCACCACAAAAAACCCGAACCCCTTCGCCATTTTTAACATCATGGGCTTGGCTTCTCCGCAAAGCGCCATCCTGAGCGCCACCATCTTCAATGCCATCATTATCGTCCTACTCATTCCCCTCGCCTTACGGGGAGTTCAATACAAACCGATGAACGCCAAGACCATGCTTTGGAGAAATTTCTTAATCTACGGGATCGGAGGTCTCCTGATGCCCTTCATAGGGATCAAAGTCATTGATACATTCATCCACTGGTTAAGGTGGGTTTAGGAGTTTTTATGAGAGAAATCCTCACCGCTATCTTTATGTTTTTTTCTATGAGCTTTCTGACCGGCATCGTTTATCCCTATACCGTTCATTGGCTGGGCGCAGGAATGTTCCCCGACGAAACCCAAGGCAGCCTCATTGTCTCAACCCAAGAACCTAACCAAAAACCCAAGATACTCGGTTCGAAACTTTTGGGCCAAGATTTCAATTCTCCCCGCTATTTTTGGGGACGACCCATTGGCGCTAAAAACTCAGAAGGGTGGACAGGCCCGAGCAATGCGGGCCCCATCGCTCAGAGTTTGTTCTCACAGATTGAGGAACGCAAAACCAAACTGCTAGAAAATTCCAAGGTTCCCTATCAGTTGATCCCTCCCGATCTATTGATGGCGTCGGCTAGCGGACTAGATCCCGACCTGAGCCCACAAGCAATTCACTTTCAGATCCCAAGAATTCTAAAAGAGAGAAATATTCCTCCCCAACGGAAGGGAGAAATTTTAAAATTAGTGGCGCAACACACCCGTCGTCCCCTTTGGGATTTTTGGGGACAGACTCGGGTGAATGTCCTACAACTCAACCTAGACCTGGATCGTTTATTTCCATGAAGCCAACCCCTAAAACCCCCGATCGCGCCAGTCCGGAACAATGGCTCAACATCGCCAACAGTCTCGAATCCCAACGCAAGGAGGGTCGCCTTAAAATCTTTCTCGGCATGGTCGCGGGGGTGGGAAAAACTTACGCCATGCTGCAAGAGGCTCACCATCTTTTAGAAAAGGGCATGGATGTGGTGGTGGGGTTCGTCGAAACCCACGGCCGCAAAGAAACCGAAGAACGCCTTAGCGGACTACCTACTCTTCCGAAAAAATCGGTGGAATACCGAGGCTCCACCTTCCTCGAAATGGACCTCGATGGCATATTGCAACGCCGTCCCCAGCTCGTTTTGGTCGATGAACTCGCCCATACCAATATTCCTGGTTCACGCCACGGAAAACGCTACATGGACGTCATGGAGATTTTGCAAAACGGGATCGATGTTTATTCCACGCTCAACATCCAACACGTCGCCAGCAGGGCCGATGCGGTTCGAGACATCACCGGAACCTTGATCCGAGAAATCATCCCCGACTCCGTCTTGGATCGGGCTAACGAAATCGTAGTCATCGATCTTCCTCCAGAGGAAATTTTGAAACGTCTTGGAGAAGGAAAGATTTATCAACGCGGCTTGGCTCAATCAGCCTTACAGAATTTTTTTCAGGAGGGAAATTTAACTGCCTTAAGGGAAATCGCGCTCCGTTACACGGCCGAACGCGTTGACCACGATCTCCGAGACTTGAAGACCCTCCAAGGAATTCCGACCCTCTGGAAAACTGGAATGCGCCTGATGGTCGCCGTCTACGGCAGCCCCTACTCGGAACGCATGATCAAATGGACACGTCGACTCGCCGATGCCATGGACGCCCCTTGGATCGGCGCCTATATCGAGGATTCCAAAACTTACAACGCAGAACGACAGGGGCTACTCGAAAATAACCTTCGTCTGGTCCAAAGCATGGGAGGAGAAATCGTCAAAACCAAAGACGATGACATCGTGCAGGGTCTGTTGCACATCGCCAGACAAAATCAGGTCAGCCATTTGGTGATCGGAAGATCGAGGAGCAATCGTTGGATTAATTTTTGGCGCGGGGGATCCGTAACCGAACAACTGCTTCGCAAAGCCCAAGAGCTGGATATCTACGTCGTTGGCACGACCGAGCAAGACTCAAATCAGAAAAAAAATCGGCGTCGCTTATTTGATACGGGATTTGACTGGAAGAATTTATTTTTCACCCTGCTAGGCATTTTAATCACCTCAAGCTTCTTCCTGATACTGCTACCCCACATCGGTTATCGAGCCGTCGGA
This sequence comes from bacterium, assembly GCA_031972375.1. GTDB lineage: Bacteria > UBA10199 > UBA10199 > DSSB01 > DSSB01 > DALYDW01. The sequence continues at coordinate 12,282 of DALYEU010000044.1, forward strand.
GTCGGTTTTTTGATGAGTGTCGCCTTAACGGCTTTAGCCCTACCCAGACGCTTCGCGCTTTTTTCCGCCATCGCCTACGGGCTATTATGGAATTTTTTATTCATTCCCCCACGTTTTACCTTTCATATTTCACACTATGAAGACACCTTGATGCTTGTCGCCATGGTGCTCTCCGGCCTGCTGACCAGCTATCTCACCTCGCGTATCAAACGAAAAGAAAACTTACTGCGAGAACGGGAGCAACGCATGGCGGCCCTGTATCGTTTCACCCGTGACGTGTCATCGGGTTCCAACCTCGATAAGATCATCGAATTAGGAATCCAAGACATGACCAAAGAATTTCACGCAGAAATCGCACTGTTTCTCAATGCGCCCCATGGAAATAGCAACACCTGGAACCTCCATCCCTACAGCACCATGATCATCGACCCCAAGGAAGAAAGCGTCGCCTCCTGGGTGGGGCGTTACAACCAACCCGCTGGAAAAGGCACGGATACCATCTCCATGGCCAGGGCCTATTACCTACCCCTCATGACCTCCCACGGAACCCTAGGGGTTTTAGGGATAGCCAAAAAGCAGGAACAACACCTGAGCTTCGACGAAAAGACTCAGCTCGAAAATTTTGCTCGCCAATGGGCACTGGCCATTGAACGGGAACAATTGAATGAAAATGTGCGAGAAAATAAGATTTTCGAAGAATCCCAAAAAATTTATCAAACCTTATTGAACTCCGTTTCTCACGAACTCAAGACTCCCCTTTCGGCCATTGCCGGATCAGCCACCGCCTTGCTCGATCCCAAAATCCAAGAAAAACCCAAATTATTTAACGTACTACTTCAGGATATTTGCTCCGCATCGGAACGAATGAAGGATCTTATTCAAAATCTTTTGGATATGAGTCGCATCGAATCCCAAAAGGTACAATTACGCATGGACTCCGTGGATCTTCACGACCTCGTGGGAGTCGCGGTGCAGCGCCTTCAACCCCATAGCCAAAACCATACAATACTTTTGGAACTCCCCCCCTCCCTTCCCCTGATTCAGGGAGATTTTGTCCTGCTGGAACAATCCATTCGCAACATCATCCAAAATGCGATTCAATACAGTCCGCCAGGAACCAAAATTAAAATTTCTGGTCTTCATCGAGAGAAAGAAAAAGAAATCATGCTTTTTTTCGATGACGAGGGCCGCGGATTACCAAAAGAGAATCCCAATTCGGTTTTCGAAAAATTTTATCGTTCGACTCCAGAAATCGCCGGCGGTACCGGATTGGGACTGACCATCAGCAAGGCTTTTGTGGAATTGCATCATGGTCATCTCAAGGCTGAAAACCGCAGCCCATTGGGAGCCCGCTTCATCATGACTTTACCCCTCAACCCAAGCGAAACGACCTCGAACGCTCCGATGGAAACTCCATGACCGTTCCACTCAAAATCCTCACCATCGACGATGAAATGCAAATTCGCAAGCTCCTGAAGATTTCTCTGGAGTGCGAACAATACCAGGTATTGGAAGCCCCCTCAGGAAAAGACGGCGTGCAAATGGCAGCCACCCATCGTCCCGATCTGATCCTCTTGGACATGGGGCTTCCCGACCTGGGGGGACTGGTGGTCTTGCAACGCATTCGTCAATGGAGTTCTGTCCCTGTTATCATTCTCTCCGTACAAAACGACGAGAACTCCATCATTTCAGCCCTCGATCAGGGGGCCGACGATTATCTGGTAAAACCCTTCAACACCAACGAACTCATGGCAAGAATCCGCGTGGTATTGCGCCGCTCAGAAACTAGCAACCCAGATCCCATCTTTCAGTCGGGTCCCTTAAAGGTGGACCTGGCGAAACATCAAGTCACCGTCAATGATAAACTCATCAAACTGACCCACACCGAATTTGATCTTTTAGTCTGTCTGATTCGCCATGCGGGCAAGGTGCTCACCCATCGACAAATCCTCAAAGAAGTGTGGGGGCCCAACGCCATCGAGCACACGCAGTATCTTCGGGTCTATGTGCAACATTTGAGACAAAAAATCGAAAAACAGGCGACCCTACCCCAACTCCTCACCACAGAACCCGGCATTGGCTACCGCCTGAATATTTTATAGAGCGGATTTTTTTTCGTTCACTCACAACGATTTAACATTCTGCCACGCACCGGATCCTATCAAACTATCCTCCACCCAGAGATTTTTTTCCAAGGCATAAAAACATTCCACAGGTTGCGACAAATCGAATGATCGTTTAAGAAATCTCATGCCTTCCCCGCTAAAAACTCTCAAGGCCCTCTTTTCGCGGGTGGATTCCCGCACCATTTATTTTTATTCCTTTCTCATCGGCATCGGCACCGGCCTCGTCGCTATTTTATTTCATCACAGCGTGCACCTGCTCCATCATTGGCTTTTCTCCGACTTGGCTCGTTTTTCCCTCACCCAATCCCCTTCCATACTTCAATACTTCCCTTGGGGAGAGGGGGCGCCGCGTTATTTATGGGTCTTGCTCTTGCCTGCCCTCGGAGGACTAGCGGTGGGCCTGTGCACCCACTACTTCGGACCCGAAGCCGAAGGCACGGGCATCGATCAATTATTACAAAGCTTTCATCAACATGGCGGCCAGTTGAGACGACGCACACCTTGGTTACGCCTCTTGACCTCCACCCTTACCCTAAGCACAGGCGGATCGACGGGAAAAGAAGGTCCCATGGCCCTGATCGGTGGGGGTATCGGTTCTAACATCGCGAGACTGCTGCGCATGGGAGCTCGGGCACAGCGCACACTACTATTAGCTGGATCAGCAGGGGGACTGGGAGCCATCTTCCGCGCACCCTTGGGCGGCGCCATCACGGCGGTGGAGGTACTCTACAAAGAAGATTTCGAAAGCGACGCGCTCCTCCCCTGCATCATCTCCTCGGTCACCGCCTACACCCTGTATTGCAGCGTCCTAGGATTCGGGCACCAAATTCAATTTCATACCGAGACGTTTTCCTCACCCATCGAAATGTTTTTTTACGTACTACTCGCTCTATTTTGCGCGGGAGCGGGTTATATTTTCATTCGTCTGTTCCGAGGCATGAGAGAAAAATTCTTTTTACGTCTTCCTTTCTCTTCTATTTTACGCCCCGCCTTCGGGGGACTTTTGGTGGGAGGTATCGGACTTTTACTCCCCCAGGCCATCGGCGAAGGTACGGGGGTTTTACAATCCATCCTCAACGGCCACTATCCCGAAACCTGGATGAAGGCCGCTTTCTTTTTTCTCACACTCGCTGCGGTAAAGATGTTGGCTACCGCCTGCACCGTACAATCGGGAGGCTCCGGCGGAGCCTTGATCCCGAGTCTCTTCATCGGCGCCATGCTCGGCGGTTTCTTCGGAGTGGTCGCCCATCATTTTTTTCCCAATCAGGTGACCGATTTCACCCCTTACATGGTAGTGGGCATGGCAGCCTTTTTTTCCTCCGTCACCAACGCCTCCTTGGGAGCCCTTGTCATGGTCACCGAGTTGACAGGCGGCTACGAACTCTTACCACCGCTGATGATCGTCGCGGTAGTTTCCCTCATTACCACCCATAAATGGTCGTTGTATCGTTATCAGGTCGATAATAAGTTTTCTTCCCAAGCCCATTTATGGGACATGAATCCTCGTAATCTGAAACACATCACCCTACAGTCCGCTTTCGGCGGCCACTTTCATCGTCATGCCATCGTGAGCGAATCGACTCCTCTGCCGCAAATTTTGCAACAAGCACGGAAAATCCAACAAGCTGATCTTATCGTAGAAAACGCACAAGGGCTTTTAGTGGGACTCTTGAGCCTGCGCGATTTGGCGCCCTTGCGTAAAGAACTCGAACACAGCCAAGACTTGTTGGTAGCTCAAGATCTGATTAGTCGCCCTCTCTATTGGGTGAAAGAAAACGACACCCTCTACGAGGCTATGCGTTTTTTGGGAGACACCGACTTCGATAAAGTGGCCGTACTCGAAAATAAAACCCAAGGAGCCAAACTCCTCGGCTACCTAAGGCACCAAGATATTTTGCATTACTATTACCGAATGGGATTACAAGACTCCTCCCCAACATAAATAGGCAAACCCCTATCTGCCCACTGTCACGAGAAAAAGCCCCACTCCCGCCGTCATTAGATCGGCAGAAGTTTAGACCAAGCAAACCCTGTGTTCCGGCTCCACTCAATGACTATGGGAAGCATGATCGTGACCACTTTCTTCCTCGGCCACCACTGCACCGTTAGAAGCCTCTATGGAAAAGGCATGGGTTAATTGCTGCACCAAGAGTTGCGCCTGGGGATCCTCCGGCGTGATGAGCTGCTCCTCTCCCTGCGTACAGGTATCGCTCAGAGATAAAACCTCGAACACTGGATTCAAATCCAAAAATACCTGGAAAGATTGAGTGGTATCGCGAACAATTTCCAACGGCCCCTCCAGCAAATGGAGCTCAGTCTCCCCATCCTCCAAATTCAATTCGATCTGTACGGGACAATGAAAATCTCCCCAACGCGCCTCTCCTGAAAAATAAAACGATAGCGCTTCCTCCCCATGTTCCTCGGAATCTAACTCGACTTCGTCTTGCGTCTCTTCGGAAGCCTCCTCCCCATGATCATGGTCGGTTTCCATGGGAAGAGTTGCAAAATTCAAGGTGACTCCTTGATACAAAACCCCAGGCAAATCTTGGAAAGACAATAAATCCACCTGAGCCCCTTCCAGATCCAAGACATTTTCCACTTCACCTGACTGATCGAAGAACTGATTGTGAAAAGTCAGGGAGGCAATGGCCAACTGAGTTTCCTCGGGAAACAGAACCCAATCCGAAGCGGTGACGTAGCCCTCCGACAAAGCGGGCTCGACCAAACTGAGAAATAAATCGGCGCCTCCCAAATTTCCCTCGGCGTTCCCCGGTCCTTGGGCACAACGAGCCAGGGGAAAAATTAAAAAGACCAAACATAAAATCGATACAAATTTTTTCACGATCAAACTCCTATGGTGTGAATACAAAACACGATCTGAAAAGGCGACGCGCCACCATGCGGGACGAACCTTCACAAGCCAATCCAGTGAAGCAACATACACATCAGGAGAAAAAGGGAGGGGCACGACCTAAAGGGAGAAAACAAGGCTGACCCAAGGGCTCCGTCGAAGATGGGACGAAACACGACGATACCGCGAAAAAATCAGGATCCGAATCGCACAGAAAAGAAAATCCAGAGAAGGCCTGTTGGGGGGAAGACCCCAAACAAAACTGACAGGTTTCTTGCAAACCCCGGCCTTCGGCATGGTGATGGGAAACCCGCCCTAAACCCAAAGCGAAAAACCCCACCAACAAAAGAACCAAACAAATTTTTCGGAAAAATCGGCCCATGCGCCTCATTCACCTTGAAAGACGGGGGACCGGGAACCAGAAAAAACGACCGTAAAAGCTAAGCGCTAGCCTCAGTCGACTCGACCTTAGGCTCCCCGTGAATCTTTCTTTTCAGACGAAGTAAACGAGAAGAAAGCTTTTTGTCTTCACGATCCTTGAGAAACTTAGCGAGTCCCCCGGATTTTTTGAGAATCTCCAGGCCCTCAGCACAAACGGCGAGACGAACACTGCCCTTGATTTCTTTCACCTCGACCTTGCGGCGAAGCAAGACCGGTTTAGCCTGCTCGTTTTTTTTACCGCGGGCCGTGGGAGAACCATTTTGACGAAATTTTTTTAGAGTGATTTCACAGACGTGCATAGCTTTTCCCCTAG
>DALYEU010000045.1:0-17991 GCA_031972375.1 bacterium
CGATTTATGGGAGAAAACCGTTCATGAAAGCCAGTTCTGAATTATGGAAAAAGCGCCTAGAAGGCAAGATTTCCCCCGAGCTCGCGGAAGAAATCGATGCTTTCGAGACCACCTTGCAGCTTAGGGCCGCTGGAAAATACGAAGAAAAACTCTTCGCAGAAACCCGTCTCAGACGGGGCTGCTATGGACAACGTTACGACAACGGACAACGCCACGACGGTATCGCCCCTCAAACCCTAGCTTATGATCCCCAAAAACCCACCAAGGGCCCCATGACCCAGTGGGATGCTCCGGGAATGTTGCGCATCAAAATTCCTTACGGTGGCCTCAATACCCATCAACTCGAAGTCTTGGCCGACCTCACCGAAGAATATTCCGATGGAATCGCTCACATCACCACCCGGCAAGATGTCCAGCTCCATTATATTCACTTAGAAGACACCCCTACTTTAATGCGTCGTCTCGGCGCCGTAGGTATCACCACACGCGAAGCCTGCGGCAACTCCGTTCGCAATATCACGGCTTGCCCCTACAGCGGCGTTTGCCCCGACGAAGCTTTCGACGTCACTCCCTATGCCCACGCGTTGACCTATTTTTTGCTGGGCCATCCCGACACTCAAGATTTCGGGCGAAAATTCAAACCGGCCTTCAGTGGTTGCGCCCAACACGCCTGCGGACTCACCAATATGCACGACCTAGGGCTCACGGCCGTCCTCCGACACCACGAAGGACAAAAACAGCGTGGCTTTCAAATGGTCGTTGGGGGGGGATTGGGAGCTGTCCCCCATCATGCCAAAGTGCTGAGTGAATTCGTTCCCGTTGAAGAACTCCTTCCCGTAACCCAGGCCATATGCCGCGTCTTCGCCCGCTTGGGAGAGAAAAAAAATCGCAGTCGCGCTCGCATCAAGTTTTTAATCAAAGACTTAGGCATTGAAAAATTTCGCGAACTGGTTTTCGAAGAACGCAAAGTTCTTCCAGAAGATCCGCGATGGACCTCCTACCTCAAGGATTTACAAAATCACCAAGAACAGGCTGTTCGCGCCCCAGGAGAACTCCCTGACGCCGCAGAAGATCCTGCTTACCGACGTTGGCTTGAGACCAATATTCGTCCCCAACGACAAGAAGGCTATGTGTGCGTCACACTTACCCTACCCTTGGGAGATATCACTCCTAGGCAGTTGCGTCGATTGGCCGATATCGTACGGCGTTATAGCCCCGACACGTTGCGCACCACCGTCGAACAAAATCTCTGTCTGCGCTGGATCAGCAAATCCGACCTTCCCAATTTGTATCAAGATCTCAAAGCCACTCAGCTACACAGCCCAGAAGCCGGCCATATTCTCGATATTGTTTCTTGTCCCGGTACAGATACCTGTAAATTGGGTGTGGCTTCGAGTCGTGGCCTAGCTGGAGAATTACGCAAGCGCCTCGCAACTCAGTCCTATCAAATGGACGAAGCCATCAAAGATCTCCATATCAAAGTCAGCGGTTGCTTCAATAGCTGTGGACAACACCACCTCTCCGATTTGGGATTTTTCGGCGTCGGACGTAAAGTGGGTGCCTACATGGTGCCCCATTTCCAAGTCGTTTTAGGGGGACAATGGGAAAACAACGGCGGCTCCTACGGCATGGCCGTGGCGGCCATCCCCTCAAAAAACATTCCCGAAGTTGTCGATCGGCTCACAGGACTCTACCTACGAAAACGCAACAAAGGAGAAGCCTTTAAGGACTTCATTCAGCGCATCGGAAAAGTAGAGGTCAAGACCACCATCGAAGATCTTTCCAGACCGCCCGAATTCCAGAAAGATCCCTCCTTCTACAGTGACTGGGGGGATTCTCGCGTTTATTCAACCGGTGATATCGGGGTCGGTGAATGCGCGGGAGAAGTTATCTCTCTAATCGACTTTCATCTCGGTCAAGCCGAACGGGAAGTCTTCGAGGCCCAAGTTCTACTCGAAAAAGGTCAGGCTCAAGAAGCCGCTGAAAAGGCCTACTGGTCGATGCTTCATGCCGCTCAGGGCTTGGTAAAAACCGAATTCATCGACGTCCCCGAAGTCCCCGGGCCCATCGTCGTCGAATTTCGCAAGCGATTTTACGACACAGAAAAATTCTTCGATCCCTTCGCCGGTGGAAAATTTGCCCACTACCTGTTCGCCTTGCACGACAAGATGCAAAATCATACTTCGTTCCCTGCGGAGTCGGCTCACCACAGCATCGAAGAGGCTCAATTATTTATTGAAGCCACCCACAACTGTAATAATCGTCTGAATGCTGCCAAAACCAATATCCTCACTTAGGAACGAACGCCCATGGAATTGCAAAATTTCAACGTGAAGATTTTTCTACAAACCGATGCCGGTGTGGATTTTGGCCAGTTCAACCCCACGTTTCAAAGCTGGATCCAAAACAAGCAAACCCCTGAGCTACTCATCGATGTGGCCGACTACCTACACGTCCCCGAAGGGCCCGGCATGGTCTTGGTGGGATTGGAAGCCGACTACAGCATGGATAACACCTCGGGGCGTTGGGGCCTGCGTTACAATCGCAAGGCCCCTCAATCCGGAAGCGCTGAACAACAACTCGCTTCGGCCTTTGGCTCCGCATTACAAGCCTGCCAACGCCTAGAAGCCGATCCTCGTTGGCAGGGGCGATTGCGTTTTTGCCTGAAAGAAATGGAGTGTTGTCTTAATGATCGAGCACTGGCTCCCAACACTCCTGAAACACTCGCAAAAGCCCGCCCGCTCTTCGAATCTTTCTTCGAAAAATTATTGGGCGCGGGAAGTTTTTCTTTAGACTTCGAATCCGACCCCAGAGAACGCTTTGGCGTCACGATAAAAAGTCAAAATAATTTTGGACTCAATGACTTGCTCTCGCGATTGGACTCGTTCTGATTGCGCCAGAACAAACCTTAAAAAAGAAGGAAGCGCCCCATGGACATTCCACAAATTTCCCCGACCGAAGCCAAAGATATGCTCGATCAGGATCCCCAAGCGCTCTATGTCGATGTCCGCTCCGTTCCAGAATTCGCCCAAGAACACCCCGAGGGGGCCATCAATATTCCCCTATTGCACCAAGATCCCATCAGCGGTTCGATGATGTCCAATCCCGATTTCTTAACCGTGGCCCAAGGGGTATTACCAAAAGATCAAAAGTTGATTGTGGGCTGTCTCCGTGGCGGCCGTTCCCAGAAGGCCTGTGAAATGCTCGCCGCCCAAGGTTATGCTCAGCTTTACAATGTAGAAGGCGGTTTTGGTGGAGCCATGGACCCCATGACTGGCCGTACCCTTCCTGGATGGAAAGCCTCGGGCCTTCCCACCAGTCGAGAAAATGGCGAAGGCGTCGGTTACGAATATTTGAAGGCAAAGCTTGGGTAGAGTTAGCCCTGCCGACTCGCGGATTGGGCCTTGGATTTTCTTTCGTTAATTTTTAGCACAATCACAAGACTAAGAATTCAGCCTCTTGCCGGTCTGAGTGTTTTTTTGCTACTTTCTCCCGAAACCGCGAAGCACTTCCCAAAAAAGCAAAAGTCCAGAATCGTGCCATAAAAGAGAACAACGCTCAATCGTCGGGAAAAAGCTCTTCGTCTCCTTTTTTCAAAATCTGGGGGGATATAAAAATTCGTCGCCTTTATGAGAGCTAGCCAGAATTTTTTTAACTGAAGCCCATCAAAATCACAGAGGCCTCATCCCCACTCCATGCCCACGATACGCTTTCCACCTTTAGAATACGCCTCTCCCGAAGGCCTCCTTGCCATGGGAGGCAACCTAGAAATCGAAACTCTGAAGCTCGCCTATGAAAACGGAATTTTTCCCTGGCCCACGGAGCGATATCCATTGCTTTGGTTCGCGCCACCCATGCGAGCCATTTTACAATTCGACGAAATCAAAATCCCTAAACGCTTGCAGCGCGAACTGAAAAACAAAAAATTTCATTTCAAAATCGATACACAATTTTCCCGAGTGATCGCCGCTTGCGCTGAAGGACTCACCCGAAACAGCCACGGCACATGGATCACTCCCGCGCTACGAGACGCCTACCAACGTTTCCACGAAGCGGGTTATGCCCATAGTTTTGAAACTTATAACGCCTCAGAACAGTTGGTGGGAGGGCTTTACGGAGTTAGCCTAGGCAATATGTTCGCCGGAGAATCGATGTTTTATTGGGAATCCGGGGCTTCGAAAGCAGCCCTCCTCTTTGCTTGCGAAACACTCTCCGCCCGTGGGGGCAGCTGGCTGGATATTCAAACCCTCTCTCCCTTACTCCGCACCCTAGGAGCGAAAGAGATCCCTCGCGAGGATTTCATGAAGCGATTGACCCAGAGCCTCAAAGCGCCTCCTATTTTTCCTCTTTCAAATCAAAGCAATGGAGCATTGACAGTATAAACAAGCGTGTGATTTAACCCGTGCCTCCTATGGAAACGCCGCCCGTCAAACGCGATTATAAAGATACGCTCAACCTACCCAAAACCGACTTTCCCATGAGAGCCAATCTCCCTGAACGGGAACCTTTGCGTATCGAGTGGTGGCAACAAGAAAAAATTCACGAAACGGTATTGGAAAAAAACTCGGGACGTCCCAAGTTCGTACTGCATGATGGTCCTCCTTATGCCAATGGCAGTATTCACTTCGGCCATATTCTCAACAAAGTTTTAAAGGATATCGCGGTCAAATATAAAAACATGGCCGGCTTTCAAGCCCAATTTGTTCCGGGTTGGGATTGTCACGGCCTACCTATCGAACACCAAGTCGACAAAGACTTAAAAAAACAAAAAAAAGAATTCAGCGTCTTAGAAATCCGCCAGGCTTGTCGAGAATACGCGGCCCATTTCGTCTCAACGCAAAAAAAAGAATTCATGCGCCTAGGCATTCTTGGAAAATGGAATCAGCCCTATCAAACCATGAATTTTTCCTACGAAGCCGCCACCGCCAGAGAGTTGGCCAAGATGGTGCGAAAGGGCCTAGTCTATAAAGGAGCCAAACCGGTTCATTGGTGTACCCACTGCAAAACTGCCTTGGCTGAAGCCGAAGTCGAATACGACAATCACCTTTCCCCCAGCATTTACGTTAAATTTCAATCTCGAGACGATCTGGGATCCATCGATCCCACGTTAGCCGGTACCCGCCCTTATTTCCTCATTTGGACCACGACTCCTTGGACCTTGCCGGCCAATCTAGCTTTGGCCATCCACGAAAAATATATGTATGTGGCTTTGCAAGTGGGAGACGAAGTCTATATCGTCGCCGAGGGCTTGCTTGATCAAATTCGCAAAAAGCTCAATCTCCAAGAAGATCGCCTCCTCGCAAGAATCCCCGCTGCACGTTTAGAAGGAATTAAAACCCAACATCCTTTTCTGCCACGAGAATCCGTCGTGGTGCTCGGCGACCATGTCACCCTAGAAGTCGGCACCGGCATCGTGCATACAGCACCCGGCCACGGACAAGAAGACTACGAGGTGGGAAAAAAATACGGACTGGCGATTCTCAATCCCGTCGACCATCAGGGAAAATTCACCGAAGAAGTCGGCGTTCCTGCCTATGTGGGACAATACGTCCTTAAGGCCAACGCCACCATCATCGAGGATTTACGCAATCAAGGTTCCCTCTTAAAGTCCGAGGAACTTAGCCACAGCTTTCCGCATTGCTGGCGATGCAAAAACCCCGTCATCTTCCGCTCCACTCCCCAATACTTTGTTTCGCTCAGCGCCCAGGATCTCCGAGGCAGGGCTTTAGATGCCATCCGCCGCACTCAGTGGATTCCCCATTGGGGCCGGGACCGCATTTACGGCATGGTGGAAAATCGTCCCGATTGGTGTATTTCGCGCCAACGGGTTTGGGGGGTCCCCATCATGGGTTTTCAATGCGCCCGATGCTCCCACTCCCTGCTAAAAGCGGAAATTCTTGAACACATCGCCCAGCGTTTCGAAACCGAAGGAGCCGACGCTTTTTTTAAATATTCCTCGGCGGAACTACTCCCTACCGATACTGCCTGCCCCCAATGCGACCACAAAGAATTTCATAAAGAATCCGACATCCTTGATGTGTGGTTCGACTCGGGCACCTCCTATGCCGCCGTACTTGAAAACGATCCCGATTTGCAGTTCCCCGCCGACCTCTATTTAGAAGGCAGCGACCAACACCGCGGCTGGTTTCACTCCTCCCTCTTGGCCTCAATGGCCACTCGCGACATGCCTCCTTATCGCAGCGTGTTAACCCATGGTTTTGTGGTGGATGGTTCGGGAAAAAAATATTCCAAATCGGCAAAAAACTACACAGCCCCGGAAAAAATTCTCAACACCATCGGAGCTGAACTCCTCCGACTCTGGGTTGCCGCTGAGGATTACCGCAACGACATCCGTTTTTCTGAAGAGATTTTAGAAAGACTCAAAGAAACTTACCGTAAAATCCGCAATACGGCTCGCTTTCTCCTTGGAAATCTGGACGACTTCGATCCGGAACATGATCAGGTACCGCTCGCCCAACGTCCCGATCTCGACCGCTGGGCCATCGCCAACTTGCAAGAGCTGATTCAGCGCAGCCGCTCTGCCTATGACCATTTTGATTTCCATATCCTGTATCATGCCCTCAATCACTACTGCACGGTCACCCTGAGCGCCTTTTATTTGGATATTCTGAAAGATCGGCTTTATTGCTCCGGCACCACCAGCCCGGAACGCCGTGCTGCCCAGAGCACTCTGTATGAAATTCTCGAAGCTTTGGTTCCGATTCTTTTCCCCATCTTGAGCTTTACCGCAGAAGAGATTTTCCAACTCTTCCCTGGAAAAAGCCCTCGCCCCCCTTCGGTCTACCTCAAGGAATTCCCTCGGGTGCAAGAAAATCTATTGGATCCAGAACTGAGCGCCCGCTTTGAACGCATCATGGCTATCCGCCAAGAAGTTCTGAAAGCCTTAGAAGACGCACGCAGAGAAAAACGCATCGGCCATCCTCTAGAAGCTCAAGTAAGACTCAAGGCCGAAGGAGAATTGCAAAAATTTTTGCAGCAACACCTTAATTTCTGGGCTGAATGCTTTATCGTTTCTCAAGTCGTCATTGTCTACGAACTCAAAAACCCCCAGGTGGTCTCCAAAACCCTACCCGGACTTGAGATCGAGGTTCACAGTGCCGAGGGAGAAAAATGCGAGAGATGCTGGACCCGTTCCATCACCGTCGGTAAAAACCAGGAGCATTCCGGGCTATGCGACCGCTGTGTGAAGGTCTTACAAAATTATCCATGAAAAAATACCTTCCCCTTTTTTGGATCCCCCCCCTCGTACTCATCCTAGACCAGATAACCAAGGCCTGGGTGGTCGCCCGACTAGCCTTTGGCGAAAAAAAGGTGGTCATTCCCGGCTATTTCGACATCACCCATGTGCGAAACAAGGGTGCCGCCTTCGGAATGTTTTCCGAATGGGATTCGGACTATCGAATTCTCTTTTTCTACGGACTCACCGTATTGGCCTTGGGTGCGCTCATCACACTCTACGCCAAAACTCAAGAACGAGAACGCAGCATTCAGATCCCCTTAGCCCTAATTTTAGGCGGAGCCATTGGTAATCTCCTCGATCGTTGTTTCCGTGGCGAGGTGGTGGATTTTTTACGCTTGCACTGGCAAGATCGCCTGGCCCATTGGAGTTTTTTTGGAAAAGATTTTCAATTTTACCTAGTATGGCCCTCTTTTAATGTCGCCGACATTGCCATCACCTGTGGAGCCTTGGCTCTCGCCTTGGGTATGCTCTTTTCCGAAGAAGACCCTCGAAAAAAACACGCGAGTTCCTGATCGCCCTAACTTGGGAGTTTTATCTCTTCCATGAAACCCTTTCTTTACTACAGTACTGATTTTTCCATACCTAGCTTTGCTTTTAGCCTCATGCTGGCTTCTTTGTTGGCCACCGCGCTGATTTACAAAATGGCGCCAAGAAGAGGCCTCTCCCAGGTCGTCGTACTCGATCTCGGCATTATTGGCACTCTGATGGCCATCATCGGCATGAGACTCTTCCATGTATTTTTCGAAGAACCCCGCTACTACTTGGAACATCCAACTCATGTTGTTCAAATTTGGCGCGGAGGATTCGTTAGCTACGGAGCTATCATTGGTATCGCCATCGGTTGGCTCACCTATTTAAAAGCGCGGAAGCTCGATGTGTTGCGCTACATGGATCATTGCACACTCTACGGTGCGCCGATCGTCATCTTCATCGTTCGTGGGGGGTGTTTATTGGCCGGTTGTTGCTTTGGCAAACCGAGTCCCTACAATCACCTTGAATGGATTCTCTACATCGTCTTCCACGACCCTGCGGGTGATGCGGGACGAATGTTTCCGGGCCGACATCTGTGGCCGACTCAAATCTATGAAATGACCTACGCCATTCTTATTTTTCTTCTCTGTTATTGGGTGGAGCGCCATCAAAAATTCAAAGGGCAAGTGCTGCTCACCTTTTTAATCTCCTACGCGATACTTCGTTCCGCCATGGAAATCTTACGTGGAGATGTCTCTCGAGGGGTCTATTTCAACGGATATATCTCGACAGCACAAATCGTCAGTGCCCTCTCCATCACCCTCTCGCTTGTCTTGTATTTTTATTTTAAGAAAAGATTCCCCTTGGAAAAACCCTATGGACCCAACACCTCTGCGGATGGCTCCGAAAAATAGCCTTATCCCTCCTCCTGTTTCCTTGAGAAAAACCCTAGCCGTGTGGTTTTTCACCATGGTCGCTATCCGCGGACTTTACGAAGCGAATCGTATCCCGCAATTGGCAGAATACACTTCAGTACTCACTGCGGTTCTTCTGGTTTATCTGCCTCTTTGGATTTTTTCGAAACGGAAAGAAAGCCCACCCTTTTTTGAGAAAAATATCCGCGAATTTTTAAAGAGCGTCGCTTGGTTTCTCGCTGCTGCCCTCGTGATTTTTCCTCCCTTGGAGATGCTCAACCGCCTTTTTCAACACTATGCCTTTGGCCACCATTACGTAGGGGGCCATTATCGAGGCCTCGCCAACTTTGCCTTTTTTCAGATGATGGTTGTCGCCCTCCCTGAAGAAATCTTTTATCGAGGCTATCTACAAACCCAGTTCAATCACATTTGGGGACAACCTTGGAAATTTCTTGGTGCCTCCCTGGGCAAAGGTTTTTTCTTCACCTGCCTACTCTTCGCCTTTTCCCACAGCCTCATCCAGTTACAATGGTGGCACTTCTCAATTTTTTTTCCCTCCCTAGTCTTTGGATGGCTCCGAGAAAAAACCGGTGCAGTCACTGCCTCAGCCTTATTCCACGCCCTAGCGAATACCTACAGCTATTGGGTCATGCTCAATTATTTGTAATACGGGCTCAACCACACCCCTTAAATAAAATACGGCTTACCCTTATTGAGAGCTAGCTTATCGGAGCCCACGAATTTTTCAGATTTGAGTTTGAACCTTAGCGGCGAAATTTTTAAAAATTCTGACCGGCTCGATAGCCCGCTTGGTACATGTGAAGATTTCTAAGGTAGGGATGGATGGGGGGGACCCGCTTTGGATTTTGGAAACGACTCTGTCCAAAGGTGCTTTTTTTACCCCGACCACTCAAACAGCGGGCCTGTCCATGTGGACGACACTCGGGGACATCGACCCCCGCGCGACTGCGGTAGCTAGGTTGGGCATATTGAAAACGATTGGGCAAACTCTGGGGAGCAGAAGTATGTTGAATACGCTCACCCCTTCGATAATAAACCACACTGTGACCCCATTGGGGCCAGAGCAACACCATTAGGGCAAGCATCATCCCGCTGGCGCGAACAATAAATTGAATCAACCCAATCTTCACGGGTGCTTCTATGACCTAAGCTTCGAGAAAAGGCAAAAGCTTTCCTGGAGTCCTTCCCTCGCCCCTAATCAAAATTTCTACAGGGGATTGCCATTGAGTCCCATGGCAGGGTCTCCAATATCTCTCGAGTTCATCTGAATATAAAACTGGAGGGGAATCGAAGTGGACTTTGCCTGAGCCAAGGCTTTGAGCTCGGCATCGGTCAATTGACGGAACTGACTGAAATATTTTTTGAGCTTAGCCGAAGATGAAGCGGTACCATAACCGTTGAAGATCCCTCCCATCAGAGTAAATGTTTGAAGCTTAACCTCGGAGGAGAAGAGTTTCTCTTGAACCTGCGCAAACTCGGGAGGCAAGGTATCCATCGAGACAGGATTTTTTGAGACAGTAATTTTAAAAAGAGAAAAATCCGGAGCCAAGGCATCTCCCGTGATGCCTGTGTAAGGTAAGGTCTGTAACAATCGCAGCAATTGAAAGAGATTCTCCCTCTTCATGGAGGGAAAAAGTTGTGACTCGGACGCTGCCCCGTCTTGCGTTTGTACCTCGATGCTCAAACCATTTGCCTTCGCAAAACCCTGTAAGGACTCCTCGGAAAAAGCTTTCAAGGGAAAAAAGAGGAACAACAAAACAACCAAAAGAACCCTCATGGCACCTCCAACACACCCCAAATTGATTGCAATAGATTCGATCCAAGAACAAGAAGTAGAAGTTTGAAATCCTCATCTCATCAATCGACGAGGAAACTTGCTCAGTAACAGAGGAACGAATAGAAAACACGCTAATCCAATGAAGATGGCAATATTGGATCGACCATGCCCCTCCAAACCGGAACTGCGAAGAGCACACCCACCGGTTTTAACGCTACCATTGCCATTGCCAGCGCCCCCAGAATTTTCCACACCAATACCCGAAAGGGGAATACTGAGAACGGCGTTCTTATTGGCATTGGTTGTAATTTCTAAGTTACCCCCCTGGTTCCCCAAGGCCGTGGGAGTATAACCCACGCTAATTCGACAACGTTGTTGTCTCGCAAGAGAAACGCCCTCACAAGCATTTTCCAAAATAGCAAAAGGTCCGCTAATAGCCACAGCGCTTACCTGCAATGGAACTACACCGCGGTTAAAGAAAATCTCCACCGCTTGAGCGGAACTTTGAATGCCCATCTCCACTTCTCCAAAGGAGAGCTGCTCTACCGAACTCAACGCCTCTAAAAGCGGACTTACCGCCAATCCCGAAGGATTGCCTCCGACCTCTATATTTTTCACCACTGCGTTCTTCGAAGCATCGACCACCGAAATTTGACCATCATCGTTATTAGCCACATAAACGAAACTGCTATCGGGACCCACCGCAATAGCCGAGGGACTATCCCCAACTGGGATTGACCCCAAAATTTCATAGGTGGCCGCATCAAAAACCCACAACAGATCCTCCATCGGCTGGACTGCATAAACCCGTGTCCCATCAGGGCTCACTACGACATCCCAAAAAATCCCCCCGATGGAGACCGTCTTCTGTATCGATTGAGTTGCCGTATCGATCCACAACACTGCCCCCTGTAAACTGGTTACAACGTAGAGCCATGCTCCATCCGGACTCACAGCAACCGCAGCAGGCCCATTTGGAACCTCAATCTCTTTAGTAACAACTCCTGTCGAAGCGTTGAGAACAAGAACCTGATCGGAAAGAACAGCCACATAGAGGGAATTCCCATCGGGGCTGAGCGCGATGGAAGCAGGCGCCGATTGTAAAGGTATGGTCTTAGTCACAAGACCAGTAGAGGCGTTGACAACGGAAATAGCTTTGGCACCAAAATTTGCGAAATAAACCAAAGCACCATCGGGGCTCACAACAACATCACGTGAGCTTTCGCCGAGGGAAATTTCCTTAGCCACCGCCAAACTACTTGTGTCAACCACTGAGGATGGATCAGTTGCAAGTCCATTGGCCAAATAAATCAGGGCTCCATCAGGACTCACGGCCACATCATGATTCACCCCAGCCAAGTTCACAGTCTTGACTACGGCATGACTATCGGCATCAATCACGGAAAGAGTTTTATTCGCTAAATTACTCACGTAGACAAAAGGAGCCGCCCAGCCGCTTTGTCCCATCACAGCCAAGCCCAACACAACAAACACACCTAAAAAAAATCGTTTCTTAAGCATTGAAATCTCCCCTTAAATACCCTCGATATTTTTGAAAATCGATAAAACAATCGCCTTTCAAAATCCCTAAAAGTCATCGAAAACAACGGCCCCGGCCCCCCCAGTCTAGCGCAAAACTTTCCTCCGATGCCATGCTAAAAAACGTCATTCAAGGTAAGAAAGAACTCCATTGAAAAATGGAGTTCACCCAAAAACACACCTTCGATCAAAATTGTTTGGTCTTTATCTGGAAGAAAATGAGGAAAAGAAAAGAAAAGAAAAGTGGTGCCGCGGGGGGGATTCGAACCCCCACACCTCTCGGCATACGCCCCTCAAGCGCACGTGTCTACCAATTCCACCACCGCGGCAATATTTTCGGCACCCCTCCTAGCTCGCTTACCTCTCTCAGTCAAAAGAAACATTCTTCATCTTCAAGAATAGTAAGATACTCAAACTCCAGGAGCCACAGGACTCGAGGTAGCTGCAGGAGCTGAAGAAGCCGCAGGGACGACCTGGGGAGTCACCGCGGGCACCGTAAGAACGGGCTGAGGTGTGGATGGAGGAACAGGCGTAGCCTGAGGAACCACCACAGCGGGAGAGGCCGTAGGTACCGCCAAGCCCGAAGTGGGAGGAACAGTCTTTAGGATCGAGGACTCACTCTTTGTGCGAGAGATATAGGCCAAAGAAATACTCGTCAGCAAAAACACGATCGCCATGGCCGTGGTCAATTTGCTCAAGAAGGTGGCCGCGCCCCGACTTCCGAAGACAGTTCCGGATCCACCGCCAAACACCGCACCGACATCGGCGCCCTTCCCCGCTTGTAGCAGAATGACCACTACAAGAAATAAGCAAACAAAATAATGAACGACTAGGATGAGATTTTCCATTTAAGCACTTCTCTCCTCAAAGGTGATAATTTCCGCGAAACTTTCGGGATCCAGCGAAGCCCCACCCACCAACAAACCATCGACATGGGTCTGAGCCATCAGGGCCGCCGCATTGTCGGGCTTAACCGATCCGCCATACAAAAGGTGAATTCGGTTGGCCGTAGGAGCATCGAAAAACTTTCTCAACCAGCTTCTCATAAACTGGTGAACCTCACCCGCCTGAGCGGGGGTAGCGTTACGCCCGGTTCCAATAGCCCACACCGGTTCATAGGCCAATACCAAACGCTCGAAATCATGGATCGCTACCGAATCCAACCCTTTTTTCATCTGAGACTCGATCACCTCTAAGGTTTGGCTTTTTTCACGCTGTTCTAAAGTCTCTCCCACACACAAAATTGGCACTAACTCACTTTTTAACGCGGCATGTACCTTGAGGTTGACGCTCCAATCCGTATCGCCAAAATACTGGCGGCGCTCCGAATGCCCAACCAAAACAAAAGAACAGCCCACTTCCTTGAGCAGGGGTCCGGAGACAGCCCCGGTAAAAGCGCCTTCATCCTCCCAATACAGATCTTGGGCAGCCAGTTGAATATGGGTTTCCGTCAAGGCGATAGAAGCCGAATACAAAGCCGTAAATGGAGGCGCAACTACCGTTTCGATATGCTGAGCCTCTGTGAGAAGATTTTTAAGACCCGTAATCCATTTAATGGTCTCCCCCACCGTACCATGCAACTTCCAATTTCCAACGATAAGGGGTTTTCTGAGGTTTGGTTCCAAGGGTTATTTCCTAATCTTCAAAATCTGGATCCCGGGGAGTTCTTTACCCTCGAGAAACTCAAGAGTCGCCCCACCGCCCGTGGAAAGATGGGAAATTTTATCCTCCACTCCTGCGGCCTTTACAGCAGCCAGGGAATCCCCACCACCGACCACGGAAACCGCTGAACTAGCGGCAAGAGCTCGAGCGATGCCCAGAGTTCCCTGATCGAAAGGTGGAATTTCAAAAGCTCCCAAGGGGCCGTTCCATAACACCGTTTTTGCCTCAAGTATTTTACTTTCAAAGGCCGCCAAAGTTTTAGGGCCGATGTCGACCCCCATCCATCCTGCAAAAATCTCTTTACCCGGAGTCGTTTGGAAAGGGGCGCCTTTCTCTAGACGCTGTACCACCACGTGATCTTGAGGCAACAACACGGGAAGATCGCGCAAGTGAGCGCGCTGGAGGATCTTGCTAGCCTGGTGCACCTTAACCTCTTCAACCCAACTGGAGCCCACCGCTATGCCACGCGCCTTCAGTAGGGTGTAAGCCATCGCTCCCCCCACCAGAAAAGCATCCACCTTTTTTAAAAGATTTTCTAAAACCCCCAATTTATCGGTGACTTTGGCGCCCCCTAATACCGCAACAAAAGGTCGCTCCGGATTTTCAAGCAATTTTTCCAAAATCCGAATTTCCTTCAGCACCAGGAGACCCGCCGCCTTTTCTTTCATCAATCGGGGCACACCCACCGTTGAGGCATGGGCCCGGTGCAAAGTTCCAAAGGCATCATTGACGTATAGCTCAGCGTAGGAGGCCAATTTCTCCGAAAAAATGGGGTCGTTAGACTCTTCTTCGGGATGGAAGCGCAAATTCTCCAAAAAGACGATCTGCCCTTCTTTCATTTCGGAGACGAGCTTTTTCACTCCATCACCGACACAGTCTTCAGGAAACAACACCTCGTGATGGGTCAACTCGGCTAGACGTTGTGCCACGGGAAGCAAACTCAATCGAGGATCCGGTTTTCCCTTGGGCCTTCCCAGATGGGAAGCCAAAATCACCTTGGCCCCCTTCCCCAACAATAACTCTAGGGTTGGCAGAATTGCTCGAATGCGCGCATCGTCATTGATCTTGCCGTCCGGAGAAAGAGGAACATTACAATCCACTCGGAGAAACACCCGACGACCCGCCACTTCAAGATTTTCTACACTATTCAACAAAACAAACCCCAAACTTCTAATTAAGTAACTTAGCCAAATCGATCATACGCTGACTGAAACCTGTTTCGTTATCATACCAAGCAAGCACCTTCACCAACCGTCCAGCCAAGACTTGAGTGGATAATGCGTCGAGCACAGCGGAAAAGCGCGATCCATTGTAGTCGCAACTCACCAGGGGCTCGTGACTCAATTCTATGATCCCACGCAAGGGACCTTGAGCTGCGGTTTCAAAGAGACGATGAACCGCCTCCAACGTGGTGGGTTGAGCCACATGGACCACCAGATCCACCAGAGAAACGTTCGCCGTAGGAACCCGAATCGACATCCCCTCAATCTTTCCGGCCAAATGAGGCAATACCTCTCCAATGGCATGGGCGGCCCCGGTACTGGTGGGAACCTGACTCAAGGCACCAGCCCGAGCCCTTCGTAAATCTTTATGGGGAAAATCCAGCAAGGCCTGATCGTTAGTATAACTATGGATCGTAGTCATCGTGCCATATTGGATCTGCAAGGCCTCATCCAAAATCATCGCCAAAGGGGCGAGACAGTTGGTCGTACAGGAAGCATTGGAGACGACACGATGAACTTCGGATCGATACTGGCGATGATTGACCCCCAAAACCAAGGTTAAATCCACCCCTTGCCCTGGAGCACTCAAAATCACTTTTTTGACTTCACCGCGCAAATGCTGCTCGCACTGGACACGATCGCGAAACTTTCCGGTACACTCTAAGACAATTTGAGCCCCCGACCGCTCCCAAGGAATCTTCCCGGGCTCCCTTTCTTGGGTCACAAGGATTTCTTGATCCCCCCACTGCAAACTCTGCTGTCGAGCAGAAACCTCCCCGGGAAAGGTACCGTGCACCGAATCATACTTCAGCAAATGGGCTAAAGTTTTAGCGTCTCCCAAATCGTTAACCTGCACCACCTGCAAGTCGGGATCTCCCTGGGCTAGACGAAGAATCCTTCGTCCAATGCGCCCCATGCCATTGATACCCAGTTTTACCGGCATAAAAATCTCACTCCAACGCTTGAGGGAATCCCTACCGAATAAGAGCTTCAGCCCTTGTGTCACAAAAGAAATCCGGCGCTACTATCCGATGCCCCCACCCCTGTCAACCAAGCCCATCCCCCTTCAAGGTACTAAAATCTCCAAAGCCTTTGGCAATAATTCGAACTCGACGGAGGAAGCATGAAAAACTTCTCCATCTAACTCGACTGGTAAAAGTCCTTGGTCCACTCTTAATTTTAAATTCTGCCCTTCATGATAAAACACCTGAGGATGACTCATGCGACGCTTGCGATAAAAATTGGGCAACTGTCCTAACAAAGCCAAAGTGGGAAGGGGCGGAGCCACCCACCATTGAAATTTACCATCGTCCACCTTAGCTTCGGGAGCCACGCACATTCCCCCACCAAAATAGCGTCCGTTGGCCACGATTAAGATGAGCAGATCCATATCTTTCTGAGAGATCTTGCTCCCCTGGCTTTTACCCGTCTGCTTACCAGATAGAAAATCTTTGTACTCTAAATGCACATGAGGGGATTTGTAGTCAAAAATCACCCTGGGAATCGCCATCAGATATTCGGCTGAACCCCATTTTTTATTACTCGAATTGACGAAGGTCGTCAGCTTGGCCGAAATGCCGGCGTGGGCAATATTGATAAAGTACCGCTCCTGGGCCTTGACACCTTCTTGTTCGAAAAAAAACCTCGCCAAACCCAAATCCACATGGCGCGTATTGGGACGCATGAGCCAATCCCAATGACGGGCCTCTGGATGCTCTTCCCTCAACAGGCGGGCGAAATCACCACCCGTCCCCGTGGGAATAACTCCCACTTTCGGACGCGCCGCAATGGGCACAGCACAAACCCCATTAACCACCTCGTTTAAGGTGCCATCTCCCCCTACGGAAATACACCGTTCGACCCCGCCCTGTGCCGCCTCAGCGGCTAACTCGATGGCATGGCCAGGGCCATCGGTCAGTATCCATTGAGCCGAAGGCAAGTGCTGACGCACCCAGCGTCGCAAGGTTTCCAATTGTTTTAAATTTCTTCCCCCACGCGAAGCAGGGTTGACGATAAAGCAGGTTGAAGTCACGGCACTAAGATTTGTTCATTAAGAAATTCGTAAAGGTCTTGCACTTCGAGGGTGGAGTCCAGGCGACGGAGCTGCTCTTCCATCTGGGAGCAGGCCGTAATCACCTTTCGAATCCGACGACCTTGAATCTCCTCCAAAATACGTCGGGTCATGGCCTCACTGGTTTCGGGAAACAGAAAACCATAGGCGCCTTCCACTCCGGCGCTTAAGGTATCCTCCCCATGAAAAGCCAATTCCATGGGTTTAAAACCCGTCACTTGAGTCAAAAATTTTCTCGGCAATTCGGCCAACTTCTGATGTCGCACTAAAAAAGGGGAATCTAAAAATAGAAAGCGTCCCCGAACCTTTCCTTGGGTTTGATAATTGGAATGTTCGAAATAAGGCTCTAAAAATTCTAAGAGATGGGTCACCACCCCAGATTTGGGGAGACCATGGGATCCATAATGATTTTTTAAAGTCATGGAACACTCGGGCCCATCGGTGACAACCGTTGCGGCTTCTCGCAGGGAATGCCCCTGGATCTCCGCAATTTCTCCAAAGGCCTTCTCCAAGCCCAAAGCCCGTAGTGGCTCTCCACAACAAGGCACCAGATCTTCCTTAATCGCAATCCCGGGAATCTTGAGTTTCTGAAACAGTGTAAAATAAGTACGAAGCCGTTCGGGAAAAAAATGCCGTGTATGACAAGACGGAAAAAACACCACATGAGGATGGGGCTGACAAAATTCTTCTTCCCGCTCCCAATCCAATTTAACTCCGTAGGGATTATTGAAACGGCGAAATTGTTTCTCCATCTCGAAGACCGGAGAAGGCGCCACACAATTTTCCACCGCCAACTTTCTCACTTCCTCCAAAGCGCGAGGCACATCATTGTCATGATCGCAATATTCCTGGCAGTGCAAACAGTTAGTACACTGATACAACGGCAGAACGTTTTCCTCGCTAAAAGGAATTTTTTTATCGAGCAACCACCGAGCGACTTGCATCTTACCCCAAGGAGTGAAGGTCTCATTTTTGGTCACTTCACTGACGGGACAACTGAACCGACACATCTTCGGACAGTAGGTGCAATAATCCATCATCTGTTTTTCGGC
>DALYEU010000046.1:0-10642 GCA_031972375.1 bacterium
CGGGTTATGAGCCCGGCGAGCTACCAGACTGCTCTACCCCGCAGTAAACCTAAAATTTTCACAACGCTTTCAAGATCCGAATCGGAGCGCCAGGGCCGACAAAATTTTCTTAAAAGAGAATCGAAGACCCTATCTCATTTTGCGTATTTTCTGTTGGGTGAAGAAACACGCCCTTTTTCGGCAGAAGCAGGGCGGCCCTTATACGGGGGCAGCCAAAGGAAGTCAAGCTCTCGTATTTAAAAGATTCTTACCTTAGCTTCCGGGACTATCAATTACATTAAATTTTATTAAAATTTTAATAAAAAAAGTTGACTGTTTATAAAATGACACTTACTGTTAGAAAGTATTTCCCTATTTCAAAAGGAGGGTTGAGAATGGTTGTTAAAAAGAAAAAAGCGACTTCGAAAAAGCGTCCCGTAGCCAAAAAGAAAAAAACTGCAGCCAAGGCCGCTAAGAAAAAAGCCCCTGCCAAGAAGAAGGCTCCTGCGAAAAAAGTAGCTAAGAAGAAAACTGCCAAGAAAAAAGTGGCTAAAAAGACCACAAAAAAAGTAGCGGCTAAGAAAGTCGCGACCAAAAAAGTGGCCGCAAAAAAAGTGGCTAAAAAAAGCCCGGCCAAAAAGAAAACCGCCAAGAGAGCTGTAAAAGCTTAAGTATTGCGGTTGAGATTTCTTAAAAAGCCTCTCCAATCCTAGGATTGCGAGGGGCTTTTTTTATGACTTGAGTTTTTCCCCCTATTTTTGAGGGAGCGGATGATTCGGGAGATAAATACCCCGATGAAAAGGGTTAAAAGCCACAGGCCGATGACGAACCATGTTCGGTCCATAAAGTTAAGTTTCGACCAGTTTTGAATGATGTAATCCATTAAAATCCCAATTCTCGTAGTCGGCGGTCGTCAATTCCGAAGTAGTGGCCCACTTCGTGTAGAACGGTCCGTTGAATTTGCTCGATCAGTTCTTCTTGAGATCGACACACGGCTTCAATGTTTTTTTGATAGAGGATGATGTGGTCGGGGAAAAGCGGGGTATAAACCTCGCTGCGATGGTTTTTGGGTACCCCGGTGTACAGTCCTAAAAGTCCGTTAACGGAAACGTTCATGGCCTTTTGGATTTCGGTAGAGGGGTAATCTTCGACCATGACCTCGACGTTTTCGATCTTTTGCGCGAGATCTTCGGGAATCTCTTGAAGGGCTGCCGTGATGACCATTTCAAATTCTTCTTTAGATAAACAGATGCCCATTGACTCTCCTTACGTCTCCGGGGAATACCCCGGAGCGATGAGCGATTCAATTGTAAGTTTTACCACGCTGTTACAACCCACAAAGGGCTTTCGCTATGGTATCGATTCTTTTTTGTTAGCCCGATTCGCTCAATTTCGTCCCGGGGAAACAGTTTGCGATTTGGGGGCGGGTTCGGGGATTTTAGGTTTGTTGGCCTTGAAAAGGGGTGGGGTAGCGAAGGTTTTATCAGTCGAGGTTCAATCGGAGGTCATGGCTTTGGCTCGAAAGAATGCCCTGGCTTTGGGTTGTGGAGAGAGGATGGAATTTTGGGAAGGGGATTGGCGCGACTTGGCTGAGCAAAAAAAACGGCCACGTGTCGATTTGGTGATGAGTAATCCTCCCTATCGAAAAAGTGAGACTTGTCGTCCTTCGCCGCGGGCTGAGCGTAATCTGGCCCGACAAGAAGTGTTGGGCGGGCTCGATGATTTAGTCAAAAGCGCT
The DNA here is from genome assembly GCA_031972375.1 of bacterium. GTDB lineage: Bacteria > UBA10199 > UBA10199 > DSSB01 > DSSB01 > DALYDW01. The sequence continues at coordinate 1,718 of DALYEU010000046.1, forward strand.
GTGGCTTTGTTGAAGGTAACGGGTAGGTTTTGTGTGATGTATCCCCCCATTCGTTTGGAGGAGTTATTTCAGTCCTTTCAGCGTTGGGGGCTTAAGGCACAGCGTATGGTAGCCGTTCATCCTTATGTAGATCGACCGGCTTCGCAAATCTTGGTAGAGGCAGTGCGTTCACCCCATAGGGAGCTGCGCATCGAAGCTCCTGTCGTGGTATATCGGGATCCCGAGCATTATCATGCTGAAATCGAGGCCTATGTGGGGCCCAAGTGCCGTAAGTTGTAGATGGGAAGGTGTCTGGTGCAATTGACAGAGCCTAGGGCCTAGTATTATGAGCGCGGGGCTAAGGGGAGAGGATTCTTTCGGAAAAATAGCCCTGAAAGGGCCTTCAATAAGGTAGCTTCAAAAACGGGAAAGAGTTTCATGAATCAAAATCAAAAATTAAGAATATTGGTGGGAAAACCGGGGTTAGACGGCCATGATCGTGGTGCCAAAATCATCGCTCGGGCCTTTCGTGACGCCGGTTTTGAGGTTATTTACACTGGTTTGCATCAAACCCCCGAGATGATTGTCAATACAGCGATTCAGGAAGATGTCGATGCCATCGGTTTATCCATTTTATCGGGAGCCCACAATTACGTATTTCCCGAGGTGCTTAAGCTTCTTAAGGAAAATGGCATGGAAGAAGTTGTATTGTTTGGCGGGGGAATCGTTCCGGATGAAGATATTCAAGAGCTTAAAAAGGCCGGTGTAGCGCAGATTTTTACTCCGGGAACTCCTTTGCAAGAAACGGTGGAGTGGGTTCGTTCTCATGTTCAGCCCAAGCGGGATGTTGTCTAGGTTGAAGCGAGTTTTTTAGGAGTCTTATTTTGAAGAGGTCTGACACTCATTGAGTTCGCCTCGATTTTGGATTGTATCTCATTCAAAGTGGATCGATTTTTTTCGATTCACTTTTTTTTATTTTTTTCACAATTAGCAAAAATGCTTTATGTAATTATAAGTAATTACAATAGGTTATGTTTTTGTTGAAAAAAATATGCAATTTTGCTTAATTTTGAGCGACACTCTAAGCAGGAAGTATTTATGTCCGAAGCACAATTAGCTGCTCAATTGAGTTTAGATAAATCCACGGCGAGATCCTTGGGTAGGGTGTTTTGGAGCCTCATGGAGCGTTGGCATACCAGTCCCAAGGAGCAAGCCCTATTGTTGGGCGTAAAGTTTCATGCCACCAAGCTTAAGGATTGGCGGAGTAAAAATTATATTCCTGAAGATCCCGATAAGTTTCGTCGGGTAGGGCATTTGGCTGGCATTCATAAAAATTTACGAATTTTATTTCCTTACAATCGTCGTGCTGTTTACGACTTTATGAAAACTCCGCAGTCGACTTTATTTCATGGCAAGTCTCCTTTGGAGCTGATTCAAGAGGCGGGTGAAATCAATTCCTACACGATGTTGGCGGCAATTCGACGTCGTCTCGACCAAGTGCGTACTTAAGAGAAAAGGTTATGGACTTCCCTAATCTTAAGGCGCGCGCTTATCATCGTAAACTCTATCGAAACATCTTTACGGTTTCTCCTTCTCAACATCTCTTTGATGATCTTTGCGAGGTCGATGACTTTGCTGCCGTGGATGCTTTGGTGCAACTGACTTCCGAGATTGATCACGATGCTTCTCAACTCGAACGCCCCTTTCAATACGGAGTTGTTCCCGATGATGAAATGATCGCCGTGTTTGAGCGCCACCGTTGGAGGTGGGGAAGATTTGGCGATGGTTACAATTATGGGGTTTGGTATGGGGCGGAAGATCCATTGACGACTCTTTATGAAGCGGCTTGGTGGGCCTATCGATTGGGGAAAGACAATGTCTTAACTCACGGTGAGGTCTATAGCGTTGATCGTTCCATGTATGTCGCCCAGAGTCATAGTTCGAGGAGCCTCGATTTGAGTGATGACGCTGAGTATTTGCTTCGTCTGGTTCATCCCGAAGACTATGGCTTTTGCCAGGCTTTAGGAAAAAAACTGGTGGAAGAATCCTTTGAGATTTTACGTACGCCTTCCGCGAGAAGACGAGGCGGAGTTTGTACACCTGTGTTTCATCCGCGAGTTTTGCAGAACTGTGAATTTCTCTACTATTTACGTTTTCATTTGGGGGGTGATGGCAGGATTGCAGTCAGCTCGTCAAAGACTGAGATGAATTTTTCTCTTCAAGCTGAGGACCTACGTTCTCCCTACGGACTATAAACCCATCAGAAATTTCTAAAAATCCCAATAAAATTGGCTTTTTCAAATACGGTTTTTTTGTTTTTAATTTTTTTTTCGAAGTTCCCTTGAAAGTCCTTGTGTCATGGTCCTATAAGCGCCCCGCGAATTCCAATAGTCCGGGTAAGGATTTATTGGAGGGCCGATGGAGCAGGGTAGAGGCAGTCAAGTCATTCGACTGCTGACGATCATTCAAATTTTAGCGACTCACCACTATGGCAAGACCGTGAAGCAACTCTCTGAGGAGTTGGGAGAAAATTTACGGACTATCTACCGAGATCTTGATGTTCTCCAAGAAGTGGGATTGCCAATCTACGATGATGCGCGGGGAGGCTCGTCTTATTGGAGCTTTACCCCCGAATATCGAAAAAAATACGGCGATAATTTACCAAATGCCTTCGGTATTACCGAGTTAATTGGATTGTATCTCTCTAGGGATTTATTGATGTCCCTCAAGGGAACGATATTTTTTGATTCTATCGAGGCCCTGATAAAAAAAATTCGCTCTCAATTGGGAGAAAAATTGGTGGAATTTTTGGAATCCACCGAGCAGGCCTTTGCCGCAGGCATGGGACCCGCTAGCGACTATGCCCAGCGCAAGGAAATCTTGCAACGGCTCAATGAATCCTGCCTACAGTGTCGGATTGTGAAATTCCGCTACCATTCGCGAAAAAACGAATTCACTGAGCGTCGAGTACATCCTCATAAAGTCTACTACTATCAAGGAATGCTTTATCTCATTGCCTATGATCCCATGCGCGAGGACTTTCGCATTTTTGTGTTGGATCGAATGGAAGATCTTGTCTTGTGCGAGGAGACCTTTAAACGCCGCGAAGATTTTGCTCTAGAAGATTATCTTAAACATAGCTTTGGCGTGATGCGCGATGCTGTGGTGAACGCCAAGGTTTGGGTCGATAAAAACGAGGCTCGTTTCGTAGCCGAGAAGATATGGCACGAAAGTCAGAAAATTAAAAACAACCTCGACGGATCCATCGAAATTTCCTTCCAAGTAGCGGGTTTTATCGAGTTGAAGCAATGGATTTTGGCTTTAGGTCCTGCAGCTCGGGTTTTAGAGCCTTCTGAGTTAGTAGAAGAAATTCGTGCGGATCTTGAAAAAACCTTGAGGGTTTATTCTTCTTCTTAAGAATTGATCCGGTTCAGGTTTGAAGTTTTGAAGTTCTTTGAAAATTTTTTTCTTAGGATTGACCTGTAATGACAGAGCTCTTCTGTAAAAGCCTCTCTCAAGAAAAGTTGGGTGCCCTTGCGGTGCTCCTAATTGAGATTGTCATGTTTGCATCCATTTAAAGGAGAGAATGTTGTGAAGCTCAGCTCGCTTATCGTGTTTTTTTTCATCGGTTTACTTGCATTATCCGCATGTGGAGGGGGATCGGCTCCTTGTGATTTTCAATTTTCGACCATCAGCAATGGGGCGAGTGCTCAAGAGGTTGAAAGTTATTGGTCGTGCCAGAGCGGAAACGAAGACTACGCTTTGGCCTTTTTTGAAGATGGTGCCGGTGTAGCGGAAACTTTGGGGGTGTTTACTTGGGAAGAAAATGCTTGTGGCGAGGCGATAGCAAGTACAGCCCATGGTCAAATCCAAGCGGATAGTTTTTCGGGCTCTATCCAGAGTGAAGCCCTCACCTTTCGTTGGATGAATCCAGAAAGCGGTGAAGAAATTTTTAATTCTTGTTTTTTAGTTTTTGTAAATGCGCTCCATGCTGCTGAAGAAAACATCCCCGAAAATCTTCCAGAAGATGCCGAGCCGGTTGGTGATCAGGTTGACGAAGAGATTCTTGAAAGTCCTGATTCCAGCCCAGTGGGTTTAGCGATTTTTGCTCAGGATGGACAATTTTTAGGATTGGTTAACGATAATTCCTTTGATCTTGATTCTATTTGCAATCCTTATGGCAACTACGGAAGTGAATATTCTGCGACAAGCATTTGGAACCGCTATGGGAGTTATGGCGGTGAAGTGGGTATCTTGAGCGCCTTTAATAATATTTCTGCTAATCCTCCGATTTTATTCGAAGGAGAAAATCCAATTGCTTATGTCACTACAAACACCTTGCTATTGCCTCAAATAGACTCGTTTTATCTTTTGGAATTTTTGCAAAACAAGGGTTGCTCCATCACTCGGTAGATATTTCTATTGGGCTCATTCCAAGATCAAAATTTAAAAGAAAGAAAAAGTAATGAAGGCTTTTTTTAAAACAATTCTCTGTTTGATGATTTTTTTGCTGATGACCGAACCCGCAGCTTTCGCGGTCATGACCCTAGAGGCCAAGTGCAATAACGAAAAAGGAAAAATGGAAAAGTGTTTCGTGGGTAATAGAGAAGGGGTTTTATCGATTGTCTTTAAAGATGAAGATAGTGCGAAGCTCAATCGAAATATCCCTGGAGAAAAAATTGAGCGAATTACGGGAGGAGAATTTGCAAAAAGGCGTGTGGGCCTGGCGGTGGCCTTGGGTATTTTAGTGGCTCCCCTGGCTCTTTTTACCTTGTTTAGCAAAAAGAAAATCGAAAATTTTGGAGTTGAATATCTTAACGAGAACGACAAGCCCGACGCGATCTTAATTCAGACAGGTAAGAAAGAAAGCTACGGGATGAAAACTTTGCTTCAGTCAGTAAGTGACAAGGAAGTTGAATATCCGGAGGTTGAAGAAAAACCCGCGCAAGAAAAGAAAAAGGGGGGGAGGGGATAGAATGAATTAACTGAAGTGGGTGAGATGTGATCTAGGTTTGATTCTATTAAAAAATGAATTGGAACACTTCAATAATATCAAATTCAAAAAATGCTCATATGAGTTCAGTGGATAAAAAAGAAAAACCATATTTTTGGGCAAAGACAACAGTAGATGCTAAGCCTGGCATTTCTGTATACGACCACATGGTTAATGTAGGAAGTGTGGCAATGGGAATTACCCAGGCTTTTCCAGAACTTCTTCAGAAGTTCAATTTATCCTCACCGACTATTGCTTTCCTGGCTGCTCTACACGATTTGGGTAAAATATCCCCTGGATTTCAAAGAAAATGCCAAGCTTGGCTTGAAGAAAATCATCTTTTGAAAGTTGATGAACTTCATCGTTGGGATGCTCAAACAGAATCGGATCATGGAGTAGTGTCTCATGCCTCTATCCAATGTTTCTTGATTGAGCAGGGGGTATCAAGGAATACGGCATCTTATTTGGCAGCTCTATTGGGTGGTCATCATGGGAAAATAAGAAATTATCCCAACGCTAGGGGTATTCAAGGAAATATTGGTTTGATAGTCGAAAATCAAAGTGGGATCGACTGGAATCAAGAACGACGAAAAAATGCTCAGAAAATTTATGAAATCTTTCAGCCTAGCCTTGAGGAGTTTTCAAAAGAGTTGCCTGGATTATGGTGGCTTGCGGGGTTAACGACTGTTGCCGACTGGATTGGATCGGATGAGAGATTTTTTTCTCCTGAACGAAGAGATCTTGATGTCTCTATCGATACTGCAGCCCTTGCCAAGGATGCTTTGGATCAGATCGGTTTTTCTCCGCTTCAGATTAAGCAAGAGCTTTCGTTCGCGGAAATCTTTGGTTTTGAACCTAATGAGATTCAGAAGATTGCTTTGGAAAATATCCAAGGTCCAGGAGTTTATATCTTAGAAGCCCCGATGGGCATGGGAAAAACGGAAGCCGCCCTAGGCGCTGCATATCGACTTTTAGCGAATCGACGAGCCAATGGTATTTATTTCGCTCTTCCGACTCAAGCGACTAGTAATCGGATTCATCTACGTATGGAAGAATTTCTGTCGCACATTTTAAATGAAAAAATTTCGAGTCGACTTATCCACGCAAACTCGTGGCTGATGGACTCTGAGCTTAAGATTAAACCTGCTCGAACTGGACAACAGGTACGGCAAAGCGAAGATGCTAGAGTTGGCATTGATTGGTTTTCTTCGGCTAAGCGGGCTTTAATCGCTCCTTGTGGAGTTGGAACCATCGACCAAGCTTTGCTGGGAGTAGTGGCCGCAAAGCATTTCTTTGTTCGTCACTTTGCGCTCGCTGGTAAAGTGGTGATTTTGGATGAAGTACATTCGTACGATCGCTATACGGGAACCTTGATTGATCGACTGATTCTTGAACTTGAGAAATTAAACTGCACCGTGATTATTCTCTCCGCTACTTTGACCTCAAGAAGGCGAAGGCAGATAGTGTCGACTTCCCAAGATGATAATGCAGACCAATGCCCCTATCCTTTGATGAGTGGTCGTTGCGACGGAGTAAGCTTGGAACCCATTGCAGCGAAACCTCCCGAAGCGAAGGAGATTCAGGTCGACTTTACACAGAATGAAGCGGCTAGTCTCCAAGCGATACAAGTTGCGGAGAAGGGTGGAGCTATTTTGTGGATTTGTAATACGGTCGATGCTGCGCAAAGACAGTATAAGAAATTTAAGAATTTACTATCTCATCAGATTCCTCTTGGCTTGCTTCATTCAAGGTTTCCATTTTGGAGACGGGAAAAAATTGAGAACGAGTGGATGCAGCGTTTTGGAAAAAGCTCCGAAACTCGTTGTGGTTCCATTTTGGTTTCCACTCAAATCGTTGAGCAAAGCGTTGATCTCGATGCTGACTTCCTGGTTACCGAGTTAGCGCCAAGTGATATGTTGTTGCAGCGTTTAGGCAGACTTTGGAGGCATCCTCGTTTTAATCGTCCGGTATCGAACCCCAAGTTAGCCATCATCGAAGAAAAAAATAACTTAAACCAATTGAAAATGATGGGGGCAAAAGAAATTGTTAAATGCTTAGGGGATAAGGCCTATGTCTATGCCCCTTATGTTTTGCTTCGTACGCTCGAGACATGGAGAATGTATGAGACAGTCAAGATTCCCTCGCAGATAAGGCAATTGATTGAGTCGACCTATGAAGACCGAGCCGATGATCCCGAGTCCTGGATGGCGTTATATGAGGAATGGTTTGGAACTGATTCAGCAAAGGCAATGACAGCTCAGCAAAATTGTAATTTGTGGCAACCGCCTTTGGAAGATAAAGAAGGAATTCAAACAAGATTAAATGAAATTCCAACGATTCCTTTAGTTCTTTGCAGAGGAATGAAAGAACAATCGATTGAGTTTATTGATGGAAACACTCAAAAATTGACATCGGATTTCAAGCTTTCTGTGGCTCAGGCGATTCATAAAAATCTTGTAAAGGTTCCTAAGTATTGTTTTGAGCAGATTAAATCTTATACCCCTTTCGAGGAATATCTCTTTGGTGAGCAAACTATAGGTGTGGTGGATATCGATGGCACCGTTCGAGTTACGGGACTGAAACCAGGATTTAGATTTTTTTATTCCGATGAATTGGGGCTCGTTATCGAAAAACCTCTAAAAAAGGATAAGGCATGAACGTTGCTTTTGATCCATGGATTCCAGTGGTCACGTTGAAGGGTTCTTCCGAGTTGGTTAGCCTGCGAGAGATTTTCACCCGAGGCGAAAGTTTAGCCGATTTGGTAGTACGTCCTCATGAGCGGGTTGCCTTGATGCGGCTCTTTTTATGCGTTGCCCATGCGGCTCTTCAGGGACCTAAAGATTATGACGAATGGTGCGAGGTTCCTAAAAGTCTTCCTCAAGCTGTAGATGCGTATCTTAGAGAGTGGAGAGATTCGTTCGAATTATTTCATTCTGAGAAGCCTTGGCTGCAAATATCTAATATTTCTAAAAATCAAGAGGCTAATAAAGTTGATGATGATGAGTGGACGCCTGTGTCGAAACTTAATTTTAGTTTCGCTACTGGTAATAATAGCTCTTTGTTTGATCATGAAGGAATCAATAAGAATAGGTTCATCCCAATTTTTGAGACCATCTTATCTATGTTGGCTTTTCAATGTTTTTCACCTGGAGGTTTAATCTCACAAGTATATTGGAATAAAACAAAAACTGAAAAGTCTTCTAAAGATGGTCCTTGTGCTCCTGCTTCGATGCTTCACACCTTTTTGCGTGGTAGCCATATTCTAGACACTATAATTTTCAATTTACCTCATTTCGCCGATATACGCTTCACTTACGGTGAAAAATTAGGAAAACCAGTATGGGAGATGATGCCTCAATCCCTAGATGATAGGATTAGCATTGAAAACGCAACGCAAACCTATATTGGTCGGTTAGTTCCTTTAACTCGAGTTATTAAATTGCACGATTCTGGACAGTGTATGTTGTTAGGAGATGGATTAGTTTATCCTACCTTTGTTGATGGGTTCTCTCCAGAACCAAGTGCGACTTTAATTGTTAAAAAAAATAAAGATAAAGAAAGCAGGGCACTATTATCTTACAGGCCTTCAAAAGCTTTATGGAGAGAGTTAAGTTCAATCCTGGTTAGGCGGAAAGCAGGTGAAGTAGGTGGCCCTTTAGCTCTTCAGTCCATTCACGATGCAGAAGTTTGCGATTTGATCGTTTCTGCACTTGCAAGAGATCAAGCAACAATTATCAATAGTGCTGAATCAGTTTTTCATATTTCCTCAAAGTTTAATTCGCATGAAGGTATTTTGGTTTACGACCACGAGGTAAAAAAGGCTGAGTCATGGGCATCTCGTTTAGGTTGGTCAATTGAAGAATATAGATTGGAAATCGATGGAGGTTGGGAAGGGAGATTAAAAAATGCTGGTGCATCGAAGGGAGAGTTAAAGGCAAAACTTCATTCCATTG
>DALYEU010000046.1:10652-16982 GCA_031972375.1 bacterium
CCAAGAAAAGACACCGTCACGCGCATTAAACTTATGTCATTTAAATGGTGAACCGATAGATATATGGGTTGGTGCATTAATAAGAAGTCCAGGTAAACAAGATATTTTAGATTCAATCGAATCTAGATTTCATATTTCTAGAGAATTTAGGTCGGTAGAGGGGGGACTTGCTTATGCTTCTGAAGTTGAGAGAGCGAACCTGATAGCGAATTTACTCGAGAGCTCAATATACACTTACCGAATTCATCTTGATCCAAAAAATGAAACTTCTCTTGGTGCAAGTGCCCTTTCTTTATTTTGGACCAGTGTCGAGAAAGAACTTTCGTTTTTAATGGCTCATATCGAAGCGCTAGGAACTGATTTTGCTGTTTCTACTCTTCGGGCCTGGAGAAAAATGCTTTTTTCGAAGGCCTGTGAGGCCTACCGGCTTAGCTGTGGGCAGGAGACGCCTCGACAGATAAAGGCATTCTCCAAGGGGTGGCAAAAATTGACGAATTCAAAAAGCAAAACTGCAGAGGCACAAGATCAAAGTAAAGGAGAAGAAGCATGAGTTTATTTCTCGAGAGACTCCGGAAATATCAAGAGAAAGACGACCGAGGTATGATGGCAAACCTTCGCTGTATTTTAGTCTCCAGTAAAAAGCATCGTGCTTGGCCAGCCTTAAACCGACTTGGTTTGAGAGTGGATCAATCTGTCGAAGCTTTCGTTGCGGGTCTTTATGCAACTCATCCTCAAGAAGGCGAGTTGAAAAACTTTGGATCTACTTGTCGGCTTATCATGCGGAAGCGAGACGACTCTGGTCCAAGCGAAAGGCTTATACCCCTTGAGAGAAGATTTCAGCATTTACTCGCTGCTGAAAAAGGTGAGGAGCTCCATGCGCGTGTTTTACGATTCGTTTTTTTGGCAAAAGCTGAAGGTATCCCTATCAATTACGATAAACTGGAATCCGATCTCCGATATTGGGGAGATCGAACTAAAACTGAATGGGCTGGATCCTTTTGGGATGTTGGCGAAGTGGCCATGATCGAGGATTCTTTATGAGTTGGCTTACCTGTTTGGAAATAGATGCAGGCCTCGCTTATCAGCAAAGAATTTTCGATAGTTATGCTTGGCATCAGCGTTTATGGGAGTGTTTTCCCAATGCGCCTGATCACAAGAGAGATTTTTTAACTCGCATTGATGAGCTAGAATCTACCTTTCGTATTTGGATTTTGTCGAAAAGAAAGCCTTCTATTCCTTCATGGTGTTCCGCTGATGACTTTAAGGTAAAAGCTATTAAGCCATCTTATCTTTCACAGCGCTATTATGCTTTCGACTTACGAGCGAATCCAACGAAGACGATCCCTCAACGGGATGCCAACGGAGAGATTTTGCGAGGAGCAAATGGAAAGCGAATGCATGGGAGAAGAGTGCCTTTGCTTAAACAGGAAGAGTTGCGAGCTTGGTTAGTGCGTAAGGGAGAAGTGAGGGGGCAAGATCCTAAAAGCGGGAGGGTAATTCCTGGGGGGTTTCGTCTCGTGGGCGATAGGCCTCTCGATATCAGTCCAGTCTCAGAACATTATTTTCGAAAAAAAAATCTTACAGGATTGCATTCTGGAGTCCAATTTCGAGGCGTTCTTGAAATCACTAATCGTGATGCCTTTACTGAAACTTATTATGCTGGCTTAGGCAGTGCCAAGAGCTTTGGTTTTGGTCTACTGTTGCTTGCACCAGTAAAAATTTAACATTGATATTCCAATTCAAGGAGAAAAAATGAGGCATTTAGAACTACATATCATTCAATCTGTCCCTGTTGCTTGTCTAAATCGAGACGATCTTAATTCACCAAAAACGGCTATTTTTGGAGGTGTGCAGAGGGCCCGTGTGTCAAGCCAATCCTGGAAGCGGGCTATCCGAGAACTGGCAAAGGAAATATCGCCCCAACAATTTAGAGGAGAGAGAACTAGACTTATGTTTGAGCCGCTTTATAAGGAGATGGAAGCCTCGGGTATTTCCGAAACGGAGGCTAAAGAAGGAGCTAAGAAAATCGTCGAAGCTTTGGTGAAGTTAGATACGAAACAAGAAGACAAAGGCAAGTCTAAGACTTTATATTTTATGTCTCCTCTTGAAATTGAGACGCTTGCAAAATCTTATGCAGAATTCCAAGACGTTAAGAAAGCTTTGAAGTCTATCGATGCTAAAGCATTGAAAGATGCCGCCGATATTTCTCTTTTCGGTAGAATGGTCGCTAACGATCATTCGTTGACCGTTGAGGCAGCCTCTATGTTTTCCCATGCCCTCTCAACCCACAAAGTGGATAACGAAATCGACTTCTTTTCCGCTGTAGATGATCTTCAGTCGGAAGAAGAGTCTGGGGCGGGTATGACAGGTACTTTAGAATTTAATTCTGCTACTTATTATCGTTTTGGGGCTTTAAACCTCGATATGTTGGCCGATCAGGATCATTTAGGCCCTCTCAGTCAGTCAGAACGTCAAGGTGTCGTCCGAACTTTCATTGAGGCGACGATCAAAGCGATTCCTGGAGCTCGTAAAAATACGATGAACGGTCATACTTTGCCTAATTATGTTCTTGGCGTTGTCCGCGAGAAAGGTCATCCCGTTCAATTAGTTAATGCTTTTGAAACTCCAATTCGAAGTTCTCAAGGTTATACAACGCCTTCTATCGAATCGCTTAAGTCCGAATATGATAAGTTTTGTAAAACTTGGGGACTTGGAGCCATTTGGGAAAAATCTATTCCTGATATAGGAATAAAGTCTTTTCTTGATGAGGTGGTGGCACATGTCATCTGATAAGTTGTTTCTTGCACTTCGTCTCGAAGGGCCCTTTCAGGCCTGGGGATTTGAGAGTCAATACAATCGACGTCAAACGGGTTTAATGCCCACAAAAAGTGCGATTGCGGGCTTATGTTGTGCCGCACTCGGTTTAAACCGAGGAAGCAGTCAGGAACAAGTGTTTCTTAATCAGTTTCGAGAGATGTCTATGACCACTTTATCGATTCCTCGAAATCCATCGGGGCGAGAGCTTCAAGTTCGTCGATTAGAAGACTATCATACAGTGCAAAATACTAGGCGTGCGACAGGAAAGATCAATGCAGACTGTGTTCTTACCCATCGCCAATATTTAAATGATGCTTCCTTTGGTGTTGTCATCGAAGGTCCGCTAGAATTAATGACTACGATCGCTGAGGCACTTAGGAACCCCGTGTGGGGACTTTGGTTGGGGCGTAAAAATTGTGTTCCTTCAGCACCTGTCTTTGCAGGAGTTAAGAATACTCAAGACGAAGCCTTGAAGTTATTGATTGGCGACCGTTCTATAGAATGTTTTACTCGACAGGAAGAAATTGAGGATTTTAGCAAAGGTCAGGATTCTCTTCTTGATAATCCTGTCAGTTTTTTGAGTGAAAAAAGAGTCTTTTCGTTGAGGCGGATTCGTATGATTCAAGCAAAAAATAATCTTTAATGGGGTGTTTTTTGAATGAAAAAAGAGATCAACTCTTATTTTTTTTGCTGAATGCTGTTTAAGTTCTGGCTTTTTATTTTTAGAATGGATTTCTTTTCCTCAGGAGCTAATTCATGTTTCTGCGTAGGATCAACCTTATCACTTTTGGAGTTTTTTATTTTATAAGAGGTTATCTTACTTGAGGGCTCCAATTCCCGTTAAACCCATTCCCATTAAAGAACGAAGTTCCATTCTCTTTATTGAAAAGGGCCAGCTTGATGTTTTGGATGGTGCTTTTGTTCTGATTGATAAAAATGGAGTTCGGTTACAAATTCCAGTAGGTGGTGTTGCTTGTTTAATGTTGGAACCTGGGATTCGTGTTTCCCATGCGGCGGTTTCTTTGGCAGCCAAGGCAGGAACGCTTCTGTTATGGACAGGGGAGGGGGGAGTTCGTGTTTATGCTTCGGGTCAACCGGGTGGGGCTCGTTCTGATCGATTGCTCTATCAAGCTCGATTGGCATTAGATGAAGACACTAGGCTAAAAGTTGTTCGTAAGATGTATCAAATTCGTTTTGGTGAGGTGCCACCAGCAAAACGGAGTGTTGAGCAATTAAGGGGGATTGAGGGCGCTCGGGTAAGAAAAATGTATTCGATTATTGCTTCTCAATACGGTTTCGACTGGAACAAGCGAAATTATAACGTAGAAAATTGGGAAAACGGTGATTTAGCCAACCGTTGCCTTTCTACTGCAACTTCTTGTCTCTATGGAATTACAGAAGCGGCAGTACTTGCCGCAGGATATTCTCCTGGAATCGGGTTTATTCATTTTGGAAAACCTCTTTCATTTGTGTATGATATTGCCGATTTATTCAAATTTGAAACCGTAGTTCCCTTGGCATTTCAAGTTGCTAAAAGAAAACCTCATTTAGCAGAACGAGAAGTAAGATATCGTTGTCGTGATGTCTTTCGACAGTCAAAAATCTTACAACGTCTTATTCCAATCATTCATGAAGTCTTAGCGGCTGGAGAAATTGAACCTCCTAAGCAATATGAGGCAATTCAGCCGGTAGCAATTCCAAATCCAGAGCAAACCGGAGATGATGGTCATCGTAGTTGAAAATATTCCACCGCGTCTGCGAGGAAGATTAGGTGTTTGGTGTGTTGAGATCCGTGCGGGAGTCTATGTGGGGGATTATTCTATACGGGTGCGCCAGAGAATCTGGAATATGATCGTAAGAGAGGTAGGCGAAGGAAATGCGGTTATGGCATGGAATGCTCCTAATGATGCAGGCTTTGATTTTTGCACTACAGGGAAGAATCGCAGAATACCAGTGGAGCTGGATGGATTAAAGCTAGTTGCTTTCACTAAAAAGGATACTGGAGAAGAGTTGCCGTCTGTTCCCGAGGGGATTCAGTCCTTGGATAATGACAATTCTGAAGAACTAGAAATTCAGAATGATGAGGATGAATAATTATCTTCTGAAATTGGTAGTTCTTTGATAATCGAATAATCCATTAAAAATTAATGGGATAAAATTAGTAATGTTCCCCGCACACGCGGGGATGAACCGATTCATTATGTTGAGAAATCCCCATGGAAGCCATGTTCCCCGCACACGCGGGGATGAACCGCCCTAATGGAATTCGTGGAGATATTGGGTTTAATGTTCCCCGCACACGCGGGGATGAACCGTCGGTTATTTCCCCATGATGCCAGCGGGTCATCATGTTCCCCGCACACGCGGGGATGAACCGTTGATTCTCCTGTAATTAAAAACTTACGTAGGATGTTCCCCGCACACGCGGGGATGAACCGAATTATCAGGCATCTATACGAGTGACGAAATGATGTTCCCCGCACACGCGGGGATGAACCGTTTTTGAGCAAGGTGGAAAAATCTTCGGAGCAATGTTCCCCGCACACGCGGGGATGAACCGTTTTCTCAGTGTCATCGCAAACTCTGGGGTAAATGTTCCCCGCACACGCGGGGATGAACCGTTCAGCTTCAGCAATGGACCAATCTCCTCGGTATGTTCCCCGCACACGCGGGGATGAACCGGATAGCTATTTGATTTTTGGTGGGGGTAGCGAATGTTCCCCGCACACGCGGGGATGAACCGCGGTTCTAGGGGCTATCAATGGACAGAATAGAATGTTCCCCGCACACGCGGGGATGAACCGGTAATTTTAGTGGGCAACGTCGGCAAAGACCCATGTTCCCCGCACACGCGGGGATGAACCGCACGTTTTCACCCGATTCTTGTTACTGTACAGATGTTCCCCGCACACGCGGGGATGAACCGGTCGCATAAAACGCCACGAATATTTTTGATGGATGTTCCCCGCACACGCGGGGATGAACCGTAGTCGAGAAGAGATTGGTTGGCCAAGGAAGAATGTTCCCCGCACACGCGGGGATGAACCGAGTCGTTTGAACTCTTACACTGTTAATAGTTTATGTTCCCCGCACACGCGGGGATGAACCGTGATGCTCCCCGACCCGTATAGTATTCCGGTTATGTTCCCCGCACACGCGGGGATGAACCGATTCCAAAACCGGAAGTAAGTAAGATTGTCGGATGTTCCCCGCACACGCGGGGATGAACCGAATTAGAGCCATTGACTGGGGTTACTCCCATTATGTTCCCCGCACACGCGGGGATGAACCGACCTTGCCTTCGGGTTCTTCGCCCCTCAGCTCATGTTCCCCGCACACGCGGGGATGAACCGGTGTTAACGGATAAAGAGTTACTAGAAAAAATATGTTCCCCGCACACGCGGGGATGAACCGATTTTACCCCCTGCCCGTTCGAGTTCTGTCGCATGTTCCCCGCACACGCGGGGATGAACCGCTCGAAGATTTATTCCGGTCGTGATTTTGGAAATGTTC
>DALYEU010000047.1:0-16653 GCA_031972375.1 bacterium
GAAACGGGACAAGAGAAATGACCACATAAAACAGAACCCGGCTTACGGCTCGAAATAAAACAGCCCATCCCTCGCGGGGTGGGCTGTTTTTTTATTATCTTTTATTCTCCCGAAATCGCTGTCGATTAATGGGCATTTTACTATTCGTCGGTAACACAACCCTCCGAGGCGGAAGAGACATTCTTGATGAATTTTTTAAGCGTTCCCCGGGTGGCCTTGTAAGGCGGAGGGGTCCAATCTTTCAATCGCGCTTGGATAAGCTCCTCCGTCAAATGCAGACGAATCTCTCGACTCTTAATATCGATGGTGAGGGTATCTCCTTCCTCAATGACAGCGATGACCCCACCTTCCTGGGCCTCGGGCACCACGTGTCCGACGACGAAACCGTGAGTACCTCCGGAGAAACGTCCATCGGTAATCAAGGCGACCTCCTTGCCTAAACCCTCTCCCATGACCACCGCGGTCACTTTGAGCATTTCACTCATACCGGGTCCGCCCTTGGGTCCTTCGTAGCGAATAACAATCACATCCCCTTTTTGGATCTTCTTTTGCTTCAAGGCAAGAATGGCGTCTTCTTCTCCATTGAACACTCGCGCCCGACCCGTGAAGGACTCCCCTTCTTTTCCTGTAATCTTAGCCACAGCCCCTCCTGGAGCCACATTGCCATAAAGAATCTGTAAATGTCCTGTGGACTTGATGGGCTGACTCAAAGGAAAAATGATTTTTTGCCCCTCTTGCAAATCGGGCAAGTCTGCAAGATTTTCTTCCAGAGTCAATCCCGTGCAAGTCAAACAATCACCATGGAGCAAGCCCTCCTTCAACAAGAGTTTTTGCACCGCAGGAACCCCACCCACCGCACAAAGATCTTCCATCACGTATTGACCGCTAGGTTTTAAATCGGCCAAGAAGGGGGTCTTATCACTGAGCCTTTGAAAATCCTCGAGACCCAAACTCACCCCAACGGATTTAGCCATGGCGATCAGATGCAAGACCGCGTTGGTAGACCCCCCCAAGGCCATAACCATGACGATGGCGTTTTCAAAAGCCTTAGGGGTCATGATATCTCGCGGCCTGATATTTTTTTCCAAGAGATTGCGAATGGCGACACCCACTCGAAGACATTCATCACGCTTCTCTTGACTCGTAGCAGGGTAAGAAGAGTCGTAAGGCAAGGCCATACCCAAGGTCTCGATGGCAGAGGCCATGGTATTGGCGGTGTACATACCACCACAAGCACCTGCACCCGGACAAGCGTGCTGCAAAATCCCTTGCAGCTCTTCTTGAGAAATCTTACCAGCGACATGGGCCCCCAAACCTTCAAAGGCACTGACAACATCCAGCGTTTTTCCGAGGTAATGGCCGGGACGAATTGTTCCGCCGTAAACCATGATGGATGGTCGGTTGAGCCTCCCCATGGCGATTACGGAACCCGGCATATTTTTATCGCATCCCACGACAGAAACATTGGCATCATACCATTGGGCCGACATCACCGTCTCGATGGAGTCGGCGATGATTTCGCGTGACTGCAAAGAAAAGTTCATGCCGTCGGTTCCCATGGAAATCCCGTCACTCACGCCGATGGTGTGAAAAACTAATCCCACTAACTCGGAATCTTGGCAGCCCTGTTTCACCAAGCGCGCCAAATCATTGAGATGCATATTGCAAGGATTGCCCTCATAGCCCGTGGAAGCGATGCCGATTTGAGGCTTCGCCAGATCTTCTCGAGTTAACCCCAGGGCGTAAAGCATGGCCTGGCTGGCCGGCTGATCGGGGTCTTGAGTGATTCGCGAACTGTAAGGATTTAAGGGATGGGAGTCTGTTTTCTTCATAATTCTCTCCCAAAATCAGAAAATAATCTGCTTGACCAGTACTAACTTTCAACCTTGACAGGAAAGAGCTGCGGTGGTTAGGGTCGAAATGAATAGTCATTCATTTTTTGAGGAGTTCTATCTATGCCTTCCCTTCGTGACGCCGTTATTGTCAGTGCAGTTCGAACCCCTATGGGTCGTGCCAACAAAGGAATTTACGTCAACATGAGAATCGACGACCTCGGTGCCGTCGTATTAAAAGAAGCCCTAAAACGGGTTCCTCAACTCAACCCTGAGTTGATCGAAGATGTGCTCATCGGTTGCGCCATGCCCGAAGGGGAGCAAGGCATGAACGTCGCCCGCAATGTGAGCTTGCTCGCCGGCATCCCCATTTCCGCTGCCGCCGCCACCACCAATCGTTTCTGCGCCTCCTCGTTACAAACCATCATGGATGCCGCTCGTGCTGTGATGGTGGGCGATGGTGACGTCATCGTCGCTGGCGGTATCGAAACCATGAGTCATGTACCCATGGGAGGATTCAATCCTTCGCTCAACCCAAAACTGATGGGTGGAGACAATCCCGACGCTTACATCAGCATGGGAGAAACCGCTGAAAACGTAGTGGCAAAATATAAAATTAAACGCGAAGACATGGACCAATTCGCTTTGGAAAGTCACCTTAAAGCCGTCAAAGCCACGGAAGAAGGAAAATTCAAACAAGAGATTGTTCCCGTAGAAATCACCCTCGCCGATGGCAGTAAAAAGGTTGTGTCGATCGACGAAGGGCCCCGGGCAGAAACCACCCTGGAGCGCCTCGCTTCTCTAAAGCCCGTCTTTAAGAAAGATGGATCCGTCACCGCAGGAAATTCTTCTCCCCTGACCGACGGTGCTGCCGCCGTCGTCATCATGAGCGCCAACAAGGCTCAAGAATTGGGTATCAAGCCCTTGGCTCGCATCCACGCCATGGCTGTGGCCGGCTGCGAACCCGAACTCATGGGCATGGGTCCCGTTCCCGCCGTGCGCAGAGTTTTACAGCGCGCCGGTAAAAAAATCGAAGACATCGATATCGTCGAACTCAACGAGGCTTTCGCTTCCCAATCCCTAGCAGTGGTCCAAGAGCTGGGCATCGATCGTAAAAAACTCAACCCCCATGGTGGCGGCATCGCCTTGGGACACCCCCTGGGCTGTTCCGGAGCACGCATCATGGCCACCCTGATTCACGACCTCTTCACCTACGATAAAAAGTGGGGTTTAGAAACCATGTGTATCGGTGGCGGCCAAGGGGCTGCTTGCATCATCGAAAGACTCTAAAGCTTCATTCGCTACACGACATGGGCCCATCCCGGTTGTGGAGCGAAGCTTTGAAGAAAAAGCCTTCAGCAAAAAGGACTCTCTATGAAAGAAATTAAGAAAGTCGCCGTCCTCGGTGCTGGCGTCATGGGACAAGGGATCGCCGCCCATTTGGCGGGAGCGGGTGTACCCGTACTCCTCCTGGATATCGTTCCTCCCCAATTCACCGAAGAAGATAAAAAACTCGGACTCAGCGAATCCTCGCCCCAGTTCCGCAATAAATTTGCCCTCAAGGGTTTGGAGGCCATCAAAAATTCCAAACCCTCAGTGATTTATTCCAAGCGGGATCTCAAGCTCATTAGTCCGGGAAATTTCGAAGACCACTGGAATCAACTGGCCGATTGCGATTGGATCGTCGAGGTCGTGGTCGAAAAGCTCGCAATCAAGCAAGCCCTATTCGAACGCATCGAAAAGGTCATGAAACCCGATACGGTGGTGAGTTCCAACACCTCCGGTCTTCCTTTGAAGGCCATGTCCGAGGGACGCGGCGCCAATTTCAAGAAAAACTTTTTGGTAACGCACTTCTTCAATCCCGTGCGCTACTTGAAGTTGGTGGAAATCGTCTCTTGCTCCGAAACCGATGCCCAGGTGGTCGAACACATGGCTCGTTTCCTCGAGGATCGGTTGGGTAAGGGAGTCGTCTACGCCAAAGACACCCCCAACTTCATCGCCAACCGCATTGGGACTTTTGCCTTCATGACAGCCTTGAATCGGGCCATTGCAGAAGACTACAGCGTGGAAGAAGCCGATAAAATCTTCGGCCCCGCCATGGGAAAACCTAAAAGCGCCATGTTTCGTACGGGGGATATCGCTGGCATCGATACCTTGGCCCATGTGGTGAAGAACACCTATGAAAACTGCCCCAAAGACGAACAACGTCAAGAGTTCGTCATGCCCGATGTCGTCAACCAACTCATCGCAAAAGGTTGGACAGGAGACAAGGCGGGACAAGGTTTTTACAAAAAAACCAAAGATGCCTCGGGTGCCAAACAGATTCTTTCGCTCAATCTCAAAACCGGCGAATACCAAGGCAAGCAGGATGTCAAATTTGATTCCTTGCGCACTGCCAAAGGGATTGAAGACGTCGGGCAAAGAATCAAAGCCATGGTCCAATCCCAAGATCGTGCGGGACAATTCGCCTGGAAAGTAACCCGGGACACCTTGATCTATACGGCCAATCGTATCCCCGAAATCGCCGATGATGTGGTCAATGTGGACAACGCGATGAAGTGGGGCTTCAATTGGGAAATTGGTCCCTTTGAAACCTTGGATGCTTTGGGCGTACAAGAAACTGTCGATCGTATTAAGGCCGATGGTCTGGCCGTTCCCGAATTACTGACCCGCGTTTTAGAAAAAGGTTCGGGAACCTTCTACCAAAAACAGAACGGCAAGCGGTTGTATTTTGATATTCAAAGCAATAGCTATCAGCCGATTCCCACCAAGCCCAATGTCTTCTTCGTAAGAGACGCCAAAATCGCACGTCCCATCGTGGCCCAAAATTCCGGTGCCACCTTGGTGGATTTGGGAGACGGAGTCTTGTGCCTAGAATTCCATACCAAGATGAATGCCATCGATGGCGACATCGGAGAAATGGGCATGAAAGGCGTGGAATTGCTCAACAGTAAAGACTGGGTGGGCATGGTCGTCAATAACGATGCCGAAAATTTTTCGGTGGGCGCCAACATCATGTTGTTGTTCTTGGAAGCCCAACAGAAAAATTTCGCTAGCATCGAAGCGATGGTCAAAGGCTTCCAAGACTTGGGGATGGCTTTCCGCTATTCTCCCAAACCCGTCGTCGCCGCTCCTTTTGGTCTCACCTTAGGGGGAGGTTGCGAAGTCACTATGGCCGCCGATGCTGTGCGGGCCGCCGCCGAAACTTACATCGGATTGGTGGAAGTCGGAGTGGGACTTATTCCCGCGGGCGGAGGTTGCAAAAACATGTTGCTCAATTGCGAGGCTACCCTGCGCCGCAAAGGCCAAAAGGTATGGGCCTCTCCCGGTGACGGTGGTCCCTTCCCCAAAGTGCAACGGGCCTTCGAACGCATCGCTTTTGCCAAGGTGGCGACCAGTGCCAAAGAGGCCATCGACGAGGATTATTTACGTCCTACCGATCGACTCTCCCTTAACCGCGACACCTTGCTACACGATGCCAAGCAGGATGTTCTTGAACTGGCCAAAACCTACACTCCCTCCCAACCTCGCCAAGATATCTTGGTACCCGGTGCCGGAGGAGCGATGGCGGTGAAGTCCTCGATCCGCAATTTTATCAACTTAGGACAAATCAGCGAACACGACGGCTTAATCGCCGCGAAGCTGGCCCATGTGCTATGCGGAGGTAATTTGGCTGCCCAAGGCATGGTTTCAGAGCAGCAACTTCTCGATCTCGAAAGAGAAGCCTTTCTGCAACTATTGGGCACCGAAAAAACCCTGGCGCGCATCCAGTATATGCTCATGAATAACAAGCCCCTGCGTAACTAAAACATGGTTTGTTTCCGTGGCCCCACAAAACATGTGGGGTCACGGAACCTTTTAGCTCGACGATATTCTTTATTTTTCCGAACCCCTCCCCTTTCTCTTTCCCCATTTAAACCCGATCTTAAGCCCGAGCCGTTTTCCCTCCTTCAAGCAGTATTTTGGGAAAGCGCCGTTTCACGCGGAAACACAAAGCGGTTGCCAGAATCCCCCATGAGGTGATACTTCCCATGCCCCCATGCTTGCCCATAAACACTGAGCGAGGAATATTTATGAAAAAAATTGGATTAATGCTTGCACTCTTCACCCTGACTTCCTGTAGCGGCCAAGGCACCGGCCAAAAGGCCCCAGCTCCGGGAAATGCCCCTACGGCTCCTGCAGCAGCTCCCGCAGCGGGATCAAACCAAGGCCCCACCATCGTGTTAAAACTGATGGGGGATTCCGATACTCCCGTTGCCGAAATTAACGGTAAAGCCATTACCGAAAAAGAACTCAGCGCAAAAATCGGCAGCCGTCTAGCTCGCCTCGAAACACAAATTTTTGAAATGCAACGACAAGGCATCAATCAAATCATTCAAGAGCAATTGATCGAACAAGAAGCCAAAAAACAAAATATCTCGGTCAATGATCTCTTGAAAAAAGAGGTGAATGACAAAGTCGGTGATATCTCCGACAAAGAAATCGAAGATTTTTACCAACAGAATAAAGCGCGAATGGGAGACAAGCCCCTGGACCAGGTCAAAGAAAACCTGAAGCGCCAGTTATTTGCTCGTAAATCGGCAGTTTACCGACAGAACTTTATCGACCGTTTACGCGAAGGCGCCCAAGTGAAGATTTTCCTCACCCGTCCTACCGTCGATGTCACCGTCGACGACGATCCGATGAAGGGTAACAAAGATGCTAAAATCACCATCATCGAATTTACGGATTATCAGTGCCCTTTTTGCAGTCGTGCACGTCCCACGGTTAAACAGATCTTAGACACCTACGGAGATAAAGTTCGTTACGTGTTGAGAGACTTTGCCTTGGATTTTCATCCATACGCTAAAAAAGCATCCGAGGCTGCTCATTGCGCAGGCGATCAAAACAAATATTGGGAATACAGCGACATTCTTTGGGCCAATCAAAAAGCCTTGGATGTTCCTGACCTCAAAAAGTACGCTTCCCAAATCAGTTTGGATCAAGCCAAATTCGATACCTGTCTCGACAGCGGCAAATACACCGCCGAGGTTGAAAAAGATATCGCCGATGGCTCTAAAGCCGGTGTTACCGGGACTCCCTCATTTTTTATCAACGGTCAAATGTTGACGGGAGCCCGTCCCTTCGAGAACTTCAAGGAAGTTATCGACCTTGAATTGACCACCCAGAAGTAGGTCTGAAACAACGTTAAGATCGGGCTTCACCTGATCGAAAAAAGGCAGCTAAAATAAGCTGCCTTTTTTTTTAAGTTTTTCTAAGGATGTTCCATGCTGGATCTCAAATTTCTTTTGCAAAACTTCCCCTCCATTCAAGAATCCCTGGCCAAGCGGGGCCCCTTGCCTGACGCCCTCTTTTTGCTCGAGCAAGTGTCTTCCCGTAAAAATCGGCTTCAAAGCGAACACGACGAATTGAGGCACGAACAAAATCAGGCCTCCCAAGAAATTCAAAAAATTAAAAAAAACGGAGGAGATGCCACTCCCCTATTAGAGAAGATGAAAAACGTCAGTTCGCGACTCAAAGAAATCGCCCCAGAACTAGAAGAGCTGGAACGACAAATTGAAGCCAGCCTATTGGAAATTCCCAATCTTCCTCACAGCTCCGTGCCTGTGGGACGGGATGAATCCCAGAATCAGGTTGTTCGCACTTGGGGCACCCCTAAGGAATTCCCCTTTCCCCCCAAGCCCCATTGGGAACTCGGTGAACAACTCGGCATTCTGGATTTTGAACGAGGCACAAAAATTACCGGAGCACGCTTCACCTTGTATCGCAATCTAGGAGCAAGGCTCGAACGCTCCTTGATTCAGCTAATGCTAGAGATTCATACCCAACACCATGGCTATGAGGAAGTGTTACCGCCCTTTTTAGTGAACGCACAGAGTCTCTTGGGAACGGGACAATTGCCAAAATTTGAGAGCGATCTCTTTAAAACCCAAGAGGGCTATTACCTTGTTCCCACGGCCGAAGTCCCCGTGACCAATATCTATCGCGATGAAATTTTAAAAGCAGAGGAGCTTCCCCTTAATCTCACCGCCTATACCCCCTGCTTTCGTAGTGAAGCAGGAAGCTATGGCAAGGATGTGCGGGGGCTCATTCGCCAGCACCAATTCAACAAAGTCGAATTAGTGAAATTTGTGCACCCCGACCAATCTTATTCCGAATTGGAAAAACTCACCCAACACGCAGAACACATCTTACAAATTCTTCATCTACCTTATCGAGTTGTCGCTTTGTGCAGCGGGGATTTGGGCTTTTCCTCCGCAAAAACCTATGATCTCGAAGTTTGGTTGCCGGGACAAAATTGCTATCGAGAAATCTCGAGCTGTTCCAATTTTGAAGATTTTCAAGCACGTCGAGCCAAGATTCGCTTTAAAGACGCCCAAGGAAAAAACCGTTTTGTCCATACCATTAATGGGTCGGGATTAGCGGTTGGACGCACGCTCTTGGCCATTTTAGAAAATTACCAACAGGCCGATGGAAGCATCCTGATTCCCGAAGCCTTACAAAAATCCATGGGGACAGATCGCATCGAAGCAAGATTGCAAAAATAAAAAAATAAAACCACAGGTGGAGAATCTCTAGCCATACCCAAACTCATCCGCTAAGAGGATCTCGCCTACACGGTAAGGAGAGGTGGCCGAGTGGTTGATGGCTCCGGTCTTGAAAACCGGCATTCCGCAAGGAATCGTGGGTTCGAATCCCACCCTCTCCGCTTCATAAACAAACCAAACTCAATGCCTTAGATTTGGCTTGCGGGGCAGCAGGATACCCAGGCGCCCGCTGAGTGGAAACAAATCCTTCGAAGACTTTTGCCACCCGATTTTTAAGCCTAACTGCGATTCAAGGCAGAATAAGCCCCTGGATGAAAGAAAAACTCTGGAACCTCTTGCCCATCTTTGCTAGGCCAAGGTCCCCTTGCGTGGGGGATGAGCTCTCTTGGTGAGAGGTTGATCCTTCAAGCGATGGAGAGGTGGCCGAGTGGCTTAAGGCAGCGGTTTGCTAAACCGTCGTAGGGTCCAAAGCTCTACCGGGGGTTCGAATCCCCCCCTCTCCGCCAGGTGTCTTTTTAAAAAAAGTGTCTCCATGTCGCTTTTTTCAATGCAAAACATTGGAAAATCACATTAGGGAGCCACACTGAAAATTGAGATTTGCACCCATAGCTCAGCTGGATAGAGCGTTGGTCTACGAAACCAAAGGTCGCATGTTCGAATCATGCTGGGTGCGCCAATTCATAGCCCCGAGTCAATCTCGGGATTTTTTATTTTCCTTTCCCGTAGTTTACCCTCCTTTTTGGAGCCTTTCTGAGTGGGATACGAAGCCTGGTTGCGAGGCTTTTCCAATTTCGGCTACAGCATAACGCCAGATAGCATCGGCGAAGGTCTCAGAAAAATCAGGGAATCAAAGGGCTAACCATCAGCTTTCGGAGAAGTGCCGGCTGAGCGCAGGACATATCGGACGTATTAAACACGATGATTCTCGTAACCCAGGCCATGCAACCATCAAAAAGCTAACTCAGGTGCTTGAAGTAGACCCGGCGGAAATCCTTTATGGCGAGACTTCTGAGGGGGCTTCACGCCCCAAAGATGCGTTCAATATGTTAGCGTAACAATCTCTCAACTCTTTTGCTTCATCTCCAATTTACAGACGGATCGTTACACTAACAAAAACAAGATCGACATCCCCATAGGCATCTACAATCCCGACTGGGCTTTGTGACTGCTCGGGAAGAAAAACTTTATTTTGTGCGTGAAACCAAAAGCACCCTTGATAGCGAAGAGCGCCGCACCAAAGAAAATCAAAAGATCCAGTGTGGAAAAAAACTCTTCGAGGTTATCGGCGCTGATTTTGATGTGGTGACTTCGTTGAAGGAAGTGGAGTTTTAACAAGCCCCAAATCAAGAAACTCAAAATCAGATTAAGAGAACGCGATGACGTAAATCCAAAAGCAAACCCGTCAAAAGCTACTTTCTAGAAAATGCCCATTAAGTCAAAAAATCCAAAGCGGATCGCGATATTTTGAAATTCTTTAGCGTAATCGGGGGCATCGTCTTCTGCGGACAATTTTTTGAAAAACCCCCTCACTTCGTTACGTAAACCAGCATCCTGCCATACAGCCTGGGCAATCTGTTTTTCTCCCATGAGCGCAAGAGCCTGGCGTAGGTAAAATTCTTCCTTAGGAAATTTTTCGTATCCCCTCATGTAAAGCATAAATGCCGTTACAGCCAACCGTCTTGGGGTCTGATCGTGTACAATCCCACCTACACGATACTGAGCTCCCTCCAAAGAAGTGGCGCCATTCAAACCGTAGAAAAAAATCTCGGGGGAGATATTTTGTTTCACTAAAAGATATCGCATCTTCCACTCGGTATTTTCTGAAGGACGTCCAGAGGACAGCTCCGCTAAAAATTGGGCCGTTGTTATGAGCCGAGGATCCCCCTGGGGCATTTCAAAAAAGAAAGTAGTGATGGTTTTGGAAAAAAATCGATGCCAATCCTCGAAGACAGGAGAAACATCCTGGGGAGTTGCCTGTTTGAATTTTAAACGAGGACTCCCTAACGCCGCCCCCCCATCCATGCGATAAGAAGGGTTTGCCTCACACTGACTCTTAACCTCATTCCACCATCCCCCAACACGCACAATCACCTGTTGGGTGTCCTCAGGTATCCAGGCGGCATAAGCCTCGTATTCTCGAGTGTAATCCAAAAACTCACGATAAACAGCAACCGTATCCCCTACGATCTTCACCACCCCCTGAACCCCAGCCCGTAGAGGAGCCAACACCATGTTTGCCAAAGGAGTCGCTGCGAGAAAAACCCCTGATGCGGCGGCATCACCTTCTTTTCTTAAGGCAGCCAACTGTTGCCCTAATAAAGTTTCACCGGGAGCTCTTTGCCATGGAGCCGTAAAAAAAGCTCCCACTCCCCTGGCCATAGAGCTTAAAAAACTGGGTGTTCTGCCCGCTGTGGAGCTCTCTTCTAAAACTTCAGGAAACTGTTCTTCTTGCCTTGGCGATACAGCCAGTGGGCCGGGCTCTCCTTGATCTGCTTTTACATCCCCTTCTTTTTCAGCACTCACTTGTTCTTCTGTTTTTGCTGAAAGACCCTCTGCAGCACTAGGAGCATCCGAAACTTCTCTCGATGGAGGAGCATCCTCACGAGGAGCCAAACGCCATAGAGTGGTTCCCCCCGGCGTTTTTCCATCCGCCGATTCTACAACCAACTCTAAGAGCCCGTTCTCGAATGATCTCACCCCCAACACCGAAGGATGATGCGATAAGGCCTCCAGCAATTCAGCTCTCTTCCCAACATCGTAATGCCACGTCGATCCTTTTCCACTCACGCCGTAAGCATTACCCTGACCAAATATCTCCCAGTGTCTCTTCCAATCCCCCTCAAATACTTCCAACTCCCTCAACATCAATCGCGTCACCTCAAGGTCTACTCCGCTCCAACCCATCTCCAACAACTTCGCCTCTAAACTCGCTCGACTCTCCAATGCCGCTCGAAAGCGTCCCACCACCTCTCCAAATTCAACAACTCCAACTTCACCCTCACCCAATAGAAAACTCTCCAACCCCTCTCGACTCTCCCTCACCTGACTCTCCAACAACTCCAACTCCTCACCGTAACCCTCTCGCAATAAACTCTCACCATACTCGCTCAAGCCCCTCACCAAGGGCCTCATCAACATCCCTCCCAATTCCAAACTCAACAAAAACAACGCCCGCTCTCTCCATGCCTCACCACTCCACAACTCCGCTCGCACAGCACTCAACAACCTCATCCGACCGCTCTTCAATTCCCCATACATCCCCTCCACACCAGACCACGCCCCAAATCCACCCAACTTAAAACCATAACCCAATACTCGCTCCCCTCCCTGAACCCACAGGCTCTCTCCCAACAACTTGCGCTCCAACATCACACGACTCAAACTCTCCTCACTCCACAACAACTCACCCCGCGCCCCCAATCCCAAAGCCTTCACCCGCGATAAACCCAGCAAACCTCGATCCTTCACACGCTCCCAAAAAACATGACTCCCACCCAAAAATCGGAACATCCCCGCATTCAACAACAATCTCTCCCCGAAACCATACCCCCCTCCCATCTCAAAATAATCACTCAAAACTCGCTCCGCTCCCGTAAAACCCAATGCGTTCCCCCAAAAACCACCCACCCTACTCCCTTGTAACAATAACTCTCCGTACTCCAAACCACCCACTCCACTCACCCACCCCGATCCTCCTCGTACAAGACCCAGCCCTACCCTCGAACCCAACAATCCCACCAACTCTCCAACACCTGCACTCATCAACACTATCGCCGCGTTCAAGGTGCAAAACTTAAACGCCTCAGAATCCTCATAACCCGATAACAATCCACGATGGTTGTTCGATGTCTCCAACATCACAAATCTGCGACCCGCTTCTTCCTCACGCCCCTCCAACAACAATCTCGATACCTTTAAATACTCCCCCAACATCTCCTCGTATGCTCCAGCTCCCCTCAACTCTTGACCTCTCCCCAACAACAATCCCGCACTCAACAATCTACCACCCCAACGAATCACAAAATCACTCTGCCGCGCCGACTTTAACGCCTCCTCGTACAACTCCACTCGACCTCTCACTCCATTCCACAACGCCACTCGCCACAAACTCTTCTCCAATAACTCGTATTCCCTAGTCCCTACTCTCTCCCCCTGCTCGATCTCTCCCAATAACAAATTCAGTTCCTCAGACGCCTTGTGACCCCCACCCAAACTCAATCCCCAATCCCCTCGCCTTAACAACTCACTTCTCACCCACTCCCGCTCAATCCCCACGTACTCGCTCAACAAACCCACGAATAATTCCACCTCACCAAACTCAAAAAAATCCAAACTCTCCAGCTCTCCGCACAAGCCACGAAACGCTCTCAACTCCTCGCGTCGACGCTTTAGCTCCTCGCTCTCTTCAATCTTCACCTCATCACCAAGCTCAAGCTCCACACCCTCTTCCCACTCAACTCGCCATTCCTCCAACTCCAACTCCGACACCCTTAAAGACAAACTTCGCTCGATATTCTCTCGACTCAATAACAAGTAATCCCGATACCCCTCCAAAACTTCCGGCGAAATCTTCAACTCGGATAACTGCTGTAAACCCGAAATATCCCCCTCCAAACCCGACAAACGCTCCACACTTCCCCGCAACTCCTCACCCCAAGACAAAGAACTCTCCGCACCCTCGCCTCGAGACAACTCCTGCCCATACAACCCAAATAACCTCTCCAAACGCTCCTGATCATAGAGCCCAGATAAAAACTCTACTTTCCTCAATACCTCCACATAACTCGTCGCTTCCCCAAAACTCCCCTCATCGCTCAATAACTCTCTCACCCATTGCTGTTCCTCGTCGCTTAGCAACTCCACTGCTCGCAAAAAGGCGATCTTCTCCCTTTGAGCTGCCTCCTTACGGCCCACTCGCTGATCGCGGGGATAGATCTTGGCTAAAATCCCCTGCACTTCCTCCCGAACACGCAAGGCCTCTCCATAAGCACTCAATTGCTCGCAACGCGCCAACCCGTCCCTCAACAACTCCACATCGCCCCTTAAAAAACCCGTACTCAAAAAACTCCCCACGCTCGCCTTAAAACCCGACGATATGGGCAAACTCCACAGCCGATCTATCTCTTCCCCAATCGCCTCCATCTCCGTCAGGCGTTCCAGCGCACTCGGCAATGCCGACCCTGGCATCCGCTTCACTTCATCACGCAACTGACGTAACTCCCCCGCAAACTCCTCCACACTCGACATCGATCCCGTCCCCAAAAATACCGGAACAAAATCGAAACCCTTCGAAGTGGAAGTGAAACCTGTCGAAGCAAGCCTAGGGGAAATGTCATCCAATGAAAAAAATGACCCACCAGAATCCTGATTGGCAACTAAAGCGCTCCCCGGAACCTCAGAAAAATCTTTGGGGGGTGTAGGCAACGGACTGTCACCTTGTGGCCCTAAGGCGAGGATACTTCGAGAAAGAAATTGAGGAACTTGGGTCATCGGACAAAACTCTCCGGAGAATTAACATGAGCAAGTTTCATGCCGAATCCCCCACGATCCAACACCATGACAATACTGTAGTTTTTATCAGGAAATTATCCCGCGACCACGGCAAAACGGAAATTTTATGAAATACCCCCGTCTCCGGTGGAGACCCCAACACCCAAGCCTTTTAATTGCCTAAATCGACGCTCACCAATTTACTGACCCCTGCCTGCTCCATGGTAATGCCGTAAAGCACATCGGCCATCTCCATGGTTTTTTTGTTATGGGTGATAAGGATGAATTGAGACCGCCCCACCATGGACTTCACCATCTCGTTGAAGCGCTCGATGTTGACATCGTCGAGGGGGGCATCCACTTCGTCGAGCAAACAAAAGGGAGAAGGCTTAAGTAAAAAGATGGCGAACACCAAACTGATGGCGGTCAGGGCTTTTTCTCCGCCACTCAACAAGGTGACATTTTGTAATTTTTTTCCCGGAGGTTGGGCAATGATCTCCACACCGCTTTCCAGAATATTTTCCGGATCGGTCAAGCGCAACTCCGCATGCCCTCCCTTAAATAGCCGAGGAAAAACTTCCTGAAAGAGTTCGTTCACCTTGTGAAAAGTTTCCACTAATCGTTGCTTGGTAGTGCGATTCACTTTCTGCAAGGCCTTCGTCAGACCATCGAGAGATTGGTCTAAATCTTGATATTGCTTATTCAGAAATTCAAAACGCTGCTGCATCTCTTGGTATTCTTCGATAGCGCCTAAATTTACACTTCCCAATTTTTCGAGTCGCTCCCGAAGTTCACGAGCCTGACGCTCTTTTCCCTCCCGATCCTCAAGAGGCTTATCCCGGTAAGATGGGGCGACCTCCCCCAAATCGAGGTGGTAGCGTTCTAAAATTTGCTCCCGCAAAACCTGTATTTTGGTGCGCCCTTCGCTGAGCCAACGAATATGCTGATGAATCTCTTGGCGAAGACCTTCAATTTTCTGACGATCCTGCCGCAACACCGCCTCGATTTCGTGTACAGCCGCCTGTAGGGCAAGCACCTGCTCCTTGAGTTGACGAGTCAGGGACTCTTTTTCTTGGATGTCTTTTACCCACTCGGCAATGGACGCTCGACTGACTTCGATTTCCCCTTTGAATTGGGTGATGCGCGCATGACCTGAAGTAATGGCAACCATCTTACTTTCTAAAAGTCTTTGGGCCTCGACCCGCTCTTGGGACATTCGACGCAAGTCTTTTTCAAATGCGGATTTTTTTTCTTGCACTAAAGCCAAGTGGGACTTCGAATCCATCATTTGCCCGCGCAAGACATCAAGTTGCCCACGATTGCTGGCTAGCTCCAGTTTAAATTGCTCTAATTGAGCCTCGGCGTTTTTTCTCTCTTCTTCACCTTGGCTCAACACCTCTACAAAACCCTCGATTTGTCGGACCAAATCGGACTCTTCCTGCATGGAACTGGAAATTTCTAAGGAAAGTTTATCGCGTCGTTCACCGAGGCGACGAATTTCGTTTTTGAGATGATTGAGGTCTTGTTGTCGGTGCACCAATTTAAGTTCTTCACTGTGGCTATCCCGCTTCAAAACTTCGAGAGATTGTTCCAACTGTTGCACACGTCCGCGACAAGCTTGCACTTCTTCTTTTTTTTGCGCCAACTGCGCCTCAAGACCTTGCACCTCGATACGAAGATCTTTGATCTCGCGCTTTTTTTCCAAAAGGGCCTGAGAACTTTCTCGAGCCCCTCCCCCAGTCACCACACCAGCGGGATCCACCACCTCACCATCTAAGGTCACTAAAGTCTTCTCCAGACCCGCCTGATTCCAAAGTTGCAAAGCATGACGAAGGTTCTCCACCAGCACCACATCGGAAAACAAATAATCGCCGATTTGTCCCTGCTCTCCCTTAAACTTGACGAAACGATTGAGGGGACCCAAAACACCGGGCTCTCCTTCCAATGCCCCGGCTTCAGAAAATTCTTCGGTACGCAAAGAAAGAGGAATACAACTCAAACGCCCAGAAGATTGTTCCTTCAGATATTGTAACGCTTCGACACCGGCTTCCTGACTTTGCACAACCACGTACTGCAACTTGGCACCCAAAACCGCGCTAACCGCCGACTCATAGTGACTTTCCGTATCGAGAAAATCGGCCACGGTACCGAAAACAGCGGTACCCTCCGGATTCTGTCGTTTCTTGAGCAGAATATTACGCACGCCCTCTTGGTAGCCTTCCAAATTTTTTTCCAAATCCTCGAGCGACTTGAGACGTGAAGCTTTCAAAGCCAAACGATCTCTCAAGGTATTGGATTCTGTTTCCAGCTGAACCAGTAATTCTTTTTGACGGACAATCGTTGTGCGCACGCTTTCAGTCTGTTGACTGAGATCAAGCTTAAACTGCTGAGTTTCTCCCAACTCTTTGGAAAGATCATTCCAACGACTTTGATTGGATTTTAACAAGCGATCGATTTCGTCAATTTCAGCCTGGTCTTTTGCAATGCGCCCCTTGATATCAACCTTGCGACGAGACAAACTTTCTTGACGGCCAGAGGCATCACTCAATTTCTTAAGCAAGCCATACAAAACTTGGTTTTGCCCATCGATGCGTGCATTAAAGGCTTTTTCTTTCCCTAGCTCGACTTGCCACTGGGACTCTAATTGAGCGAAACCCTGACTTGCCTGAGCCAACTCTGTGTCGATGGATTGCTGATCCTGCTGAACTGAATTTAGCGAAGATTCCAGACGGCCAAGACGATCCTTGACCATTTCGATTTCTCGTGCGGCAGCCTCGATCTGC
>DALYEU010000048.1:0-16119 GCA_031972375.1 bacterium
AGAGTGTTCGCTTCGGGAGCGAAAGGTCGCAGGTTCGAATCCTGTCACCCCGACATCATCCCCTAACACGGGATACAAGACCGTATACCCACACTTCTCAGCCCCTCAACTCAACCGCAACCGCCGAACAAATTAGGAAAACTTATGGGTTCGGTGTGTATGGAATTCACGGATTTGATTTCATTCGAGAGTCCGACCGCCTGAAAAAATCCATTTTTCAGATTTTATCTCCCCAATTATTGAAGATGAGAAATCTCAAACAATATCAACAGACAAGCCAAAAGTAAGGCATCATACTTAAAAAAACTCATATTTTTTAAGCTTAATCACGCAATTCACCTAAATCTTTTTACGATAAAAGCTTGGATACTCTGGCTTCACTGAATTATCGTCCTTGTTCGGTTATTTGCATAAAGATGTGTCCTAGCAGATCACACTCCGCCGCCAGGTTTAGGGTAAATGAAGCGTTTTTCTTACGTCTAGAAAAGGAAGGTCCAAAATGCGTTCGGTCAAGTGTTCTTTCGGTGGTCTCCGCCGTTTTCTTACACTGTGTATCGTCACAGCCGTGGCGATTTTTAGTTTTATTCCCACGTCCCAAGCCTTGGACCCTATCTTCCAAAATCAGTTTCAGCCTTACGGTTGTGGTTGGGCCCGCTCCATCATCAAGAGCAATAATATGCAAGATGCGGTCAACTACCCCCAAATTTGGCAATTGACCAACGCCACATGGATCGACATGGCGAACTGTACGGGTCCCCATGAAGCTTGTGCCCAAATCGGTACTCTGTGCGGCGGAGGGGTCAATTTTAACGGAAATAAAGTCGTAGTTTACAACAATAATCCCATCGACATCCATGGCAACATCGGAGATTTGTGCCAAGAAAACAATCCCAAACCCGAACTCCGTATCTGTGCTCCCACAGGTGTAAATAACAACCAGGGAGTTTGCGTTGAATTTACCAATGGTTGTGAAGACCGAGTGGGTGGTTGTTTGGACGCCGCGTGTACTTTGTCTCCTTCGGACCGACTGTTAGAAGCCGGTGACGATCCTTTTAAATACGAAAAGCCTTCCTGTAACGTCACCCCCCAACCGGGACAAGAATGTAACGACAACAACCCTTGTACCACCGATGATATCTGCGTGTTTGACCCTCAAGGTAACACTATGGAGTGCGTGGGAGATCCCACCTTCTGTAGCACGTTGGTTACCCCGCAAACTTGCGCCGTCAATCAATGTAATCCCAATACAGGTGTTTGTGAAAGCGTACCCTATGCCAACGGTACCCCTTGTACTGTCTTGAACAAATGCCAAAATGGCGAATGTCAAAATGGAGCTTGTGTCGGAGTGCAAGACATCGCCCCCCCTCCTGCAGGGGCCTGCACACCTCCCCAGGTATGTAATCCCAACACAGGGCAGTGGATTGACGACCCCAATTGGGTACCGCAACCCGACTGTTGCACCACAGACGACGACTGTAACGGTTTTGACGACTCGTGCAACGTGGGCGTATGTAACTTACAAACAAAGCTGTGCGAACAGCACGCCATCAATCCTCTACCCAATTTGGGACCCGCCGACGCCTGTACCAATGTGGCCTGCGTACTGCAGCCCGACGGCACAGCGGTGAAAGAACCCTTTCCCATTCCTGATCCCCTCCCCCCTCAGGGTGACAATCCCTTCTGTCAGCTGCGACATTGCGACCCTCAACAAGGTTGGATTTGGGTTAATGAAGGCATCGCTTGTGACGATGGATCCCAGTGTTTAGAAGGCTCCCTCTGTAAAGAAGGAAATTGCCAAGGAGGCGCCCCAGTTAACTGTAACAACAACGGCCCTTTGCCCAATCAGTGTACCCAATGGGCCTGTTCTGAAGATGTTGAAGGGGGCTGCTACTTAATGGCCATCGAGGGAGAGAATTGCTGTCAAACCGATGAAGACTGCGCTCTACCCAACTCTTGCTACGAAGGTGCACAATGCGTAAATAACGAGTGCGTCTACGATCCCGTGGAAGAAGGCGCTCCTTGTAATACCGATAACAATCTTTGCACCATCGAAGCCTGTCAATTCAACAACGGTTTCTCAGACTGCCATCTAGTCGAAGATGTTCAATGCGGCACGGACGAACCCTGTAAATACAGCAGGTGTATTCCAGAAACCGGAGCCTGTCAGTTGTTCAATCTTCCTGACGGACCCAATCCGACTTGCGACGACAGTAAGGCCTGTACTGAAGAACAATGCGTAGCGGGTGCCTGTCAGCCTACCGATGACAACGTCTGCGATGATTTGAATAACGGCCCCTGCGTTTGTAAGGAGGTTCCCGCCAATCCCAATCTTAACCAGGGAGCTACCTACGAATGTCAGTACGGAGACGCCTGTCCGGCTCCCGAATGCGGTGAAGGCATGCCCGAATGTAACGACAACAACCCTTGTACCAAAGACGAGTGTGTTGCCAATGCCTGCCAATTCACACCGGATAACAATGGCGACGCATGCGACGACGGTAACTTGGACACCTGTACCGACATCTGTAAAGAAGGTCAGTGTGTTGGAACTTTGGTCCCGCTCAATCCCGATCCTTGTTTCCAAAACATCTGTACCCATAACGTTGTTCAGCAGGTTCCCCAACCAGGCTCTGTCTGCCATACCGGAGACATCTGCACAGAAGGTGTCTGTAATAACTCCGGAGTCTGCGAAGAATTCGCTATTCCCGGTTGCGGCGAAGCGACCCCAATTCCCAATCCCAGCGAAAGCCCCACTCCAGAGGACGAATGCGAGTTCGGTTGTGGTCCTGGTGAGGCGACCCCTACTCCGGGCAACACCCCCAATCCTTCCCCTATTCCTGGACAAGGCAATATTCCTCCATGGATCAGTGGAGGCAATCCCGTTCCCGGAGCCGCCACCCCTCCACCACAAGGAACCACCTTGTGGCTCGAAGGCAGTGGTTGCAGCGTCCTTCCTGGAAAAACCCAAAGTTCAGGCATGGAATGGGTGGTTGTCGCCCTCATCGGCATGGCTGCGGGCTGGAGTCTAAGAAGGCATAAAGCCTCCAAGGGCAATTAGTCCCGCAAACCTAATCCTTCCTTGAGGAAGATAAAGATTAAGGGCAGGAGAAATTCTCCTGCCCTTTTTTTTAGAAAATTTTTTCCGCTGTAAAAAATCAACCCTACACTGGCTTCTCCCTAGGCAATTCACCTTTTCCTCCTTCATAATGACCGAAGCTTTAAATCCAACTCACCTGGGCATAAAAATAGTGGTGACTCATGAGAATGGGGGCTCTCCTGATAAAAAGATGGTGGCTTGTGGGGATGGTATGGGGTTTTCTCAGCGCGTGTGTCGGAAGTATGCCTGGGGAAAATTTACCGGAAATTAAGACAAGGTTCCACGAATCCAAACTTGTTCAATCGGAAAATTTCACCACCCCTAGCCCAGTAGAAGATTTATCCGATATTGCGATCGAATATTCTCCCCCCTGTTCCCAGCCTTTTAATCCTCAAGAAGACGACTGTGAACAGTTGCCAGTGGAGGTGCCCCCGTCCCCTCAAAATCCTACAAAAGAACCCTGGGAAGATCGTTTCAACCCCGCCTTACTTGCGAGCCCTAGCACTAACCCGAATCCCACCGAAGCGATCGATGCTGAAAACATGGAAATCCTTATGAGGATAGAAGAAGAAGCGCTCCACCTTTGACGATGGTCGTTGTATTTTCTCTCAAAAGAAGAAGAATCAAAATCAGACTTACGCTCGTCTTTCTTCCTCGACGAGTTTTTTCAAAGCCCATTTATTTTTGGGGAGTCGATACTTTTCGAGAAGGTTATAAAGATGGCGCGGTGTGATTTTAAGTTCCTGTGCCGCCTGCCCTTTATGAAAACCCGTATTGAACAAGGCGTCCAGTAAGGCCTCCCTTTGAGCATCCCCAGAACGACTTACCCCATGACGAATGGCAGCCCCCCCCACCCCCCGTCGCTCCATAAGTTTCATCGGTTCGAAAAACTCTGGTTTGAAGCCCAATGTTTCCACCCCGATCATCTTGCCCTCGCTGAACAATACCGCGTTGCGCACGGTATTTTCTAATTCACGAATATTTCCCGGCCAATCGTAACGAGCCATCAAACTCAAGGCCTCTTCACTGATCGTATTAGGAACGAAACCATTCTCTTCTGCCACTTTTTGAATAAAATGCTGTACCAAAAGTGGGATGTCTTCCTTGCGCTCGCGCAAGGGGGGCAATTCAATTTTGATTCCATTGAGACGGAAAAATAAATCCTCTCGAAATTTCCCCTCTTTAACCATTCGAGGGAGATCTTTATTAGTGGCGGAAACTACCCGCACATCTACGGGCACCGTTTCATTGGAGCCCACGCGACGAATCTCTCCTTCTTGGAGAACACGCAATAATTTGGATTGCATGGGTAAGGGCATATCCCCAATTTCATCGAGAAAAATCGTGCCGCCATTCGCAGCCTCGAATAAGCCCATCTTATCTCGATCCGCATGAGTAAAGGCCCCTTTGACGTGTCCAAACAATACCGACTCCAAAAGATTTTCAGGAATCGCACTGCAATTTTCCGTGATGAAAGGTTGGTCTTTTCGGTCGCTGTTAAAATGCAAGGCCTGAGCAATGAGCTCTTTTCCCGTGCCCGAATCCCCATGGATCCACACTGACACCATGGTATCAGTAATGCGGTCGAGCAGTTTTAAAATGCGAATCATCTTGGGAGAATGACCGATGATGGACTCGTATCCGTATTTGAGTCCCGATCGAGCTTCGCGCAATTCCACTTCCATCTTCTCGATTTTCGCAGTCTGACGCTCCACTCTAGTTTCTAAAGCCAATTTGGCTCGATGAAGTTCGGTGAGGTTTTTCGCTTTTTCGATCGCTAGTACGGCTTGATCGGCGAAGGCCTTCAAGAAAAGCAATTCTTCTTCGGAAAATCCACCCATCTCAAAACGATGGTCAAGGTACAAGGCTCCCAGACATTCGGTTTCACCGATCAAGGGCAATACTAAAATGGACTTCAACTGATAAAGATGAATCGACTCCGATTCTTTAAAATGCGGATCCGATTGAGCATCGTCGGTGACAATGGCAACTCGCCGACGAATCGCCTCTTCCACAGCCGACAATCCAATTTTAAACTCTTCGGAATTAATATTTTCTTGTTTAAGGTTGCGCGCGGTTTCTACACGGAATCCAGGAATCAAGGCATGGTCTGCAGAAGCCGACTTCACCAAAAGAAATCCCCGTTCTGCTCCCACCAAAGCCATAGCGGCATCCATCACTTGCTGGAGAATAGAAGGGATGTTGGACTCCTGACTGAGACGCTTGTTAATGCGGGCGAAACTAAGAAAACGTTCCCGAGACAGCACAAGGCCCCTGGATTTTTTCCACTTCGAACCGATCAAACGCTTAAAATCTTGCCGTGTCTCGAAACCCAATTGCATTTCCTCCGGAAGAGACCGATGCATGGCTTCAATCCACCCCACCGTCTTACGTTTTATTTCTTGCGCACTCGACTTATCGGGAACACGCAATAAAATCTCGAACAAGGCTAATAAAACTAGCAAGATCATTTCTTGCTGTCCGCTGCGTAAAACAGAAGCGATACGGGTTTCTAAAACATGATCCTGGAGCGGAGTTTTTAATTCCAAAAACTCCTCAAGCAAATGGTGGATTTCCGCTTCGGTCCCTTCGACGGGATAATTTTCATCCCAAGCCGCCAACCATTTTTTGGCCATGGGGAGATCCCCAGCCCAACACTCGGTGAGCGCTAAGTAAAGAAGTGCAATATTGGCTTCCCGATAATGTTGTGATTTCAAAAAGGCTTCATAGGATTGAACATAACATTCCAAAGCAGGTTTAAATTGGCGCTGCAATCGATGGGACTCTCCATGAAGCCGATAGAGTTTTCCCAACATGGATGAGGATTGCAAACGTTGAGTTAACGAAACAAATTCTTCCTCTCGAAGCGCCTGACTATTGCCTAGGTAAACAGCAATGCTTAAAAGATGAAGATCATTGTTAAGTTTTTCTTCGGAAGAATTTTGATGACCGAGAAGCGATTGCGCTCGCTCTGCGTGGGCTAAAGCATGCGGATAGTCGGCCATCTCAAGCAACACAGAAACCATATGATTTAAAACTCGGACTTTTTTTAGGGGATCTCCGAGTTTTTCCACAATATCAAAGGCCCTCTCATAATAACTTAGGGCTTGAGAACAATCTCCTTCATTTTGACTGAGAGTTCCCAGGGCATAAACTGTATCCGTTATTCCCTCTAGAAAATCCAATTGGATACTTATGCGCAAAGCCTCTTCAAAACTGAGTCGAGCTTTTTTCTTATTGCCATGATTCAATAAAAGCGATCCCAGTCTCATCAATAGACGAACCTGCGAAGCCGACTCTTGTCGGACCAAAACCAAACCCTCTTCGTAGATTCGCAAAGCGGATTTAAAATTACCCTCCTGCTCATATACACTGCCTAAAAGGAAATAAACCTGCGCATGAAAAGCCCGATGAGATTCATGCTTGGAGGAATCCGCAATTTCCAAAGCCAATTGCAACTGCTCTCGAGCCAGAGACAAGGCTCCGCTCTTGAGATAAAGCTCCCCCTTCAAACAGCGATATTTGAGAGTGCGTAAACCCGTACCATCCTCTTCCGCATAGTGATACCAACGCTCATAAGCACGCAAAGCGGGCTCCACCTCAGATAAGGCAGCATGAGCTTCTCCCAGGTAAGCATAAATCGACTCCTGTGGACCCTGAGCAGGACTCACCTTCAGTAAGGACTCACACAGCTCCACAGATTCTCGAAACCGTGCTGTTTCCAGCAATTGCTGGACTGCACGAATTCCGATTTCGAGAAATTCACTGTAACGAGAAGCGCCCCACGCCAAGCGCGCAAGCAACACCGGGTCTGATGAATCCCGCTGCTTCAAAGCCTCAAACAACTTTACATGGAGAGCGTAAACGGACTTTTCTCCAAAAATTCCCAGAAGATATTTTTTATAAGCGGGTCGTAAAAACTCTACCCCATCCTGACTTTCTCGTATCCAAGAGGATTTTTTTAATACCTCCAATCCCTGCACCAGCTCCGATTGGGAAATTTCCAATACTCTCTGATAATCTTCGGCGAAGAATCCCCTCCCCAAGACGACTGAAGCCACCAAAATTCGTTGAGTCGACTCTGGTAAAGATTGCCACTCGACACGAGTGGCCTCACGCAACACCAAAGGTAGAGCCACAGCAGTTAAATCATTTTCTTCTAAGCCCTGTTTTAGAAAACACGCACCACCGCGCCGGATAGCCAATCGAGCTATTTCCGATAGAAGCCCAGGATTACCCTCACCAAATTGGTGTAAAAGTTGGTGCACCTCCTTGGAAAAGGGGCCATCGTAAAACTCTTCCTCAATGAACTGACGACTTTCTTCCGCTGTGAAAGAACTGATAGGAAAAGTACAAACGCCCTGAATTTTTGAAGCCCGCTGAAATAAACCCTCTAAATTCTTCGAGGCACAAACCCTACGAAACTCCAATGCCAAACCCAAATTGCGTCCCTTGACGGCATGCTCCGCCAAAAATCGCTCGAGAAGGTTCCAGTCGGAGACTCCACGACGATGCAAATCGACGAAGATCCAGAGGCTTTTTTGCTGCAAAGCATCGCGCTCTGCCATGAGATCTTCCAGGGAATGCATGGGCAAAATTTCTCGCGTGACAAAACCTCGAAGAGCAGCTTGCCATAAAATTTCCCGGAGCAAATGAGTCTTCCCAACGGCGACATCCCCATGGAGCAGCCACAAAGGACCAGAGGCCTCTCCACGATGCCAGCGAGTGAGGCCCGATTCCCAACTGGAGCGAAGTTCTCCATGCCCCACAACAGACATTTTTTTTAAGGCGGTATCACTCTCTACCGATTCAACCCCTTCGTATTTTTTTCTCGAAAGAAAATTCAAAGCGCGTAGCGCGTTACGGGCGCTCGAAAAACGCTGCTTTGGATCGGGGTGCAGAAGACGAGCCACCACTCGACTCAATGAAACCGGAATCTTCTTTTTTAATTCTTGGAGGGTCGGCGGTAGAGTCAAAAAACGGTGGTGAGGCTCTTGGTCTGGTTGATAGGGTAAAACCCCAGTCATACACCGATAAAAAACCACGCCTAAAGAAAAGAGATCCGAAACGGCCGTGGCCTTACCCAACAAGGCTTCAGGGGCCAACCCATCCGCATTACTTCGAACTTCGACCGAAACATTTCCCAAGTGTCGAGTTAAACCAAAGTCTGTGATTTTTAAGAGATGCTTTTTGTTCACCCGAAAATTTGCCGGCTTAAGATTGCCATGTAAAATAT
The DNA here is from genome assembly GCA_031972375.1 of bacterium. Lineage (GTDB taxonomy): Bacteria > UBA10199 > UBA10199 > DSSB01 > DSSB01 > DALYDW01. Next base: position 8,334 of record DALYEU010000048.1, read on the forward strand.
TTCGCCGATGCAAATAATGGAGCGCCCCAAGGGCTTGGGCCAGAAGATCCTCCCAAATGTCATAAGAGAGTCCTTCCCCGAGATTCTCCAAACCCACACCCTCAGCAAACTCAAAAATGATGCCAGGCCCAGTTTCCTCCATCCCCTGCACCCGCTGAACCTGGGGTAAAAAACCATAAACGCGAACTAAGTGAGGATGGTGCAAACGAGAGAAAATCTCGATGTCCTCCTCCAAAGCTCCTGGCATGAACCTACCCTTGGTTTTGAACACCTTGAGGACAAAATCCTCCGCCCTCTGGTTATGGATTCGGTAAACCTTCCCCAAACCTCCTGAGCCCAAAAACTCATCGCACACATAACGAGATGTAAAGCGTTCGGTCATGGCGGGTTATTTTAACCGTTCTTCTGCGAATTTCACTATATTTCAAATTTTTAAGAAATTTTAGGCAAAAATGAGGTCTCAGCCCCCAAAGTCAGAGGGCCTTGTAGAACTGTGTTCGGATTTTTAAATAAAAAAAATTAATAATTACAACAAATTGGTTTTTTTTGTTTTTTAAAAAATTATGGCACGATGATTGCTAATATTTAAGTTCAGTTCTTTTAAACCAGCTGTTCCGGAATGGGGGCCAGGGTGACGCACCCGGTCTTCTTCAAGGTTCTAAGAGTCTTGAAGAAGGCCATCAAGGCCCCAATTGTCCGCGAACCCATGGGGTCGTTTCGGCTTTGCCGGGCGACCCCAGCCCCAAAGGCCCTTCTTCGAGGGGATTTTGGGGCAAAGGCCTGACGGGCCTTTGAGATTGTTTTTCTCGGTATCACCGAGAAGCTAAGTGTCCGCGAACCCATGGGGTCGTTCCGGCTTTGCCGGGCGACCCCAGCCCCAAAAGTTTCTCTCTCCTGAAAATTGAGAGCGGTTTTTGGGGCTTTATTTTTGGGAATTAAAAAACAAAGCCACCATCCCCCCTCGATGATGGCGGGCTACCCCAGGAACTTCCATGAAACACTCCCTCCTGATCCTTTCCGTAATTACCCTTTTTTGGACCGGAGCCGCCCAAGCCCATTATATTCCTTGCGAGACCCCCAATCCCCCTCCCTACGGCAATATTGGAGACGTTCAAGCTCCCTTAATCCCAACTCCCGACGGTGAAGTCCAACAAGGCGAAGTTCTGTTTTTCGAATTAGACTGTGAAGAAGACCACATTGAAAGCCCAGAGCCTACGGCGACTCCTGACGAAACCGATGGGGAAAATCTAGATGACACCGACCCTGAATTGACGGGAGACAACGACGCTGGCTTTGATCCCGGCGCCTACGGTCTTTCCTTAGGGGGTAGCGGACACCTAAGTTGCTCGCTCCAATCCTTAGGTCAAAGCTCGATTTGGTCCTGGTTAACAGGACTGCTATTCTTTGCCTTGCCCGCCCTGTTCTATCGTAGATCACATTAATTCACGATCAGAGTTTTGTCTCTTATGCTCAGCTTCCACACCTTGCCAACTCCCCTTTCTTGAGAGTTGGTGGTTGACGATAATATTCTCGTCGCTCTTTTCTATGACAAAGTGGGGGCGAGATACTTTCCTTTACAATCCCGAAAAGGGCGGGGCGAAAAACCCTTCACTGCTGACGGTACTTTTTGAAAAACTTCACCGTCTGGCGAGCCACCCGATCTTTATCGTAGTCCACGGTAATGATGTGATTACTGCGTTTTAGGGTGAGGGTTTCCACTTGGGAACTGGCCAACACCGCGCGTGCGTAGTCTAAGTTTGCGTAAGGAACCGTCTCATCATGGAGGGAATGGACAAGAAGGGCGGGCTGTCGAATTTGACGCAACTCAGATCGCACCGACTTTTGCAATTCCAATAAACTCGCCACGCTCACCACAGGAATTTTTTCATAGGTTTGGTAAAGACGCCTCGCCTGAGGATCCCGAATTGAAGCGATGCGCTTGGGTTGATATTTGTAAAGATGCTTCAAAGGGGTCTTCCAAAGCGCGGGAAACAAATTCTCCATCAAAAAACCCTCTAAAAAAAAGGGCGTGGCCATCAAGGCAAGGGCCGTGACGGCCTTAGGATGACGATAGGCCAAATGGGCCGCCAACAAGCCCCCCAGAGAAAGCCCCGCCACCATCACCGTAGAGCATCGTGCCTTCAATTCATGAAAGGCCTCTTCAGCGCTGGCATACCAATCGACCCACTGAGTTTTTTCCAAATGCTCCACCTGAGTGCCATGCCCTGCCAACAAGGGAACAGAAACCGTAAACTTGGCCCGATGGAGCGCCTCAGCTAAAGGACGCATGGATTGCGGAGTTCCCGTCAAACCATGGAAAAGCAAAACGCCATTCTCCCGCCCCTCCAGCAGAAAAGACACCCCATGAATCGGTCGACGCCTCACAAATATTGCCCCCTTTACAAGAGAAGGCCTCCATTATAGGGACCACAGCCTTATGCCGGCCATCTCTAAATCTTCATCTTCTTCGACAAATTCCCTCCCCACCTCGGGAGAAAACGCCCTGGACTCTGTCGCAAGCTTACTCGCCCGGGATCTGATCGCCGTAGAACAGCAAATCGAACGACGACTGCAAAGTCAGATTCCATCCATTACCCAAATCGCAAAACACATCGTCATGAGCGGCGGCAAGCGCATTCGCCCTATCTTACTCATTCTAGCCGCCCGAGCCCTGGGTTGCGAGAGTCCTCGCCTGGCTGCCATGGGAGCCATGGTCGAATTTATTCATACCGCCACACTATTGCACGACGATGTCATCGATAACGCCCAATTGCGACGCGGTCGCCCCTCTTGTAATTTTATCTGGGACAACAAAATGTCGGTGCTAGTGGGCGATTTTCTCTACTGCCAGGTCAGCTCCATGATCGCCGAAGACGGAGATCTCAAAATTCTCAAGTGCGTCACCGATGCCACAGCCTCCACCACCGAAGGAGAAGTCTACGAAGTCACTAAGTCCCGAGACCTTCATTTGAGCGAAGCAGAGTATTTTAAGATCATCGAATTTAAAACCGGCATGTTAATGGCTTGCTCCACTCAAGTGGGAGCCATGCTCGCCGGAGCAAAACCCGAAACTGAAATTGCACTCCGTGACTTTGGCATGAATCTCGGCATCGCCTTTCAAGTGGCCGACGATTTACTCGACTACACCAGCATCGAAGCCGAATTCGGCAAAGAGCAAGGATTGGACCTCAAAGAAGGAAAAATGACCCTGCCCTTGCTGTACGCTCTAGCCCGCTGTACACCAGAAGAACGCGAAGTTATCCGGGAGGCCACCTTGAGCGCTGGCCCTGACGTCTTTACCCAGGTTGTCGAAGTTTTAAAAAAATATGGCGCTTTGGAATATACGCTGCGCCTGGCTGAAGAACGCGTGGCCCTCGCTCTGGGCTTTGTGAAAGATCTTCCTCCGAGCCCATACAAAGACGCCCTGATTCAAATCACCGAGTACGTCACCCAACGGCGTCGTTGATCGAGGTTTTTGATCTTAATTTATTTGAGTTTTATAATTTCAATCGTCGAAACTGATTTTTGAAAAATTCGACATCGACACAACAGCACCACTTTATTTCTTACAAGCAAGGTTCTTTATGGGATTCAATTGTGGCATCGTTGGCCTACCCAACGTCGGCAAATCGACCATCTTCAACGCACTTACCCACGCGGGAGCCCAAGCCGCCAACTACCCCTTTTGCACCATCGATCCCAACGTGGGAGTTGTTCCCATGCCCGACGATCGCCTACGGCGCATCGCCCAGTATATTCCTCCTCAAAAATTAATTCCTACCACCGTCGAGTTCGTCGACATCGCAGGCCTAGTCAAGGGAGCTTCCAAAGGCGAAGGTCTTGGTAATCAATTTTTAGGCAATATCAAAAACACCGATGCCATCGCCCATATTGTGCGCTGCTTTGAAGACGATGATGTAGTGCACGTGGAGGGAGGAGTCGATCCTCTTCGAGATATTGAAGTCATTGATACCGAGTTGATGTTAGCCGACTTAGCCAGCGTAGAGAAACGCCGTGAGCGTACATCAAAAAGCGCTAAAGCCGGGATCAAAGAGGCCCTGGCCGAAATGGAAGTCTTGGATAAAGTTTACCGAGCCTTAGAGGCTGGAACCCCCGTTCGCCGCCTCGGATTGAGTCCCGAAGAACAACTGCTCATTCGAGAACTCTTCCTACTCACCTTAAAACCCGTCATGTACGTCGCTAATGTCAATGAATCCGAGGCGGCCCACCCTGGCCCCCTAGCCCAACGGGTAGTGCAATACGCTGCACAAGAAGGCTCTCAAGCCGTCGTGCTCTCGGGGGCCATCGAATCGGAAATTTCCAATCTTCCCGAAGCAGAACAAAAGGCTTTCTTAGAAGACCTGGGCCTCAACGAATCGGGGCTCGACCGCATGGCACGAGCTGGCTATCAATTGCTCAACCTCTCCACCTATTTTACAGCTGGAGAAAAAGAAGTCCGGGCTTGGACTATTCCTACCGGAGTGAAAGCTCCCCAGGCTGCGGGAGTCATCCATAGTGATTTCGAAAAAGGCTTTATTCGGGCCGAGGTATACCACTTTGAGGACCTCATGCGCATGAAGTCGGAACAAGCTGTTAAAGAAGCAGGGCTACTACGGCTTGAAGGCAAGGAATATATCGTGCGCGATGGAGACATCATGCATTTTCGCTTCAACGTATAACTCGATGTGTAAACACATGTGGGCCTTGAAAAGGCCCTCCGCCTCTAACCCGATGGAATAATAAATGCCTTTTAGATATTGACGATTTTTGTTTTCTGGTTCTAGGATCGTCGTCGTCTTTTTGTGATTTGAACCATGTCTGAGAAAGAAAAAATCCGTATCCTGCAAGGGGATATCACCGATTCTGAGTGCGAGGCCATCGTCAACGCCGCTAATACCGATTTGTGGCTGGGGTCCGGCGTATCGGGTGCCATCCTCAAAAAAGGTGGTGACCGCATTCAAAAGGAGTGCAACGCCATCGGCCCCATTGATCTCGGAGAGGCCGCAGTGACTTCGGGAGGAAACCTCAAAGCCAAGTACGTTATCCACGCAGCCAGCATGGATTTTGAAAATCCCACCACAGAAGAGTCTCTCTACGATTCGATCAAAAACTGTCTACTCAGAGCTGAAGAATTGGAAGTAAAGTCCATCGCCTTTCCCGCCATCGGTACCGGCGTGGGTGAATTTGAAATTCAAGACTGTGCCGAATTAATGCTGGGAGAATTATTACTCCGCCTCAAGCACAATGCATCCCTCGAAAAAATAGAGATCGTCCTTTACGACGAAGAAACCTTCCGCATTTTCCAAGAAGAATGGGGCAAACTCTAAAGGACGCCCCTTTTCCCGCAGCCACAAACACCTCAGGATGGTATTGGCTAATATCATTTCTCAAACACAAACAGACTCGCGGCAGTTTCTTGCGGTATCGTCCGCGGAAAAAAATTCTTGAGCGGCTTTAAAGGGGAACAAAAAAGGCCTGTCATTTTCCGCTACTGCACGGACTAAGGGCTCTGCGTTTATTTCGCCAAAAAAAGAATCCACCCTAAAAAATCAAAACTTACCAATCACCTAATGCGGTAATTGCCAGGCCCATTTTTCTTGGCGCCAAAAAAACCCAAACGAGGAAAGGCCCGCCTTTTAATCCATAGGGTAAGCGCAAAACACACCGAGAGGAAAACTAAAACTCCCAGCAAAGTTTTCAAAGGACCGGTATCACCTTCGGGTAAGGCTTCTTGAATCTTGAGGTAGTCGAGAACGGATTGCAGCATTCCCATGGCCAATACCACCAAGAACATGGAATAAATTGGCCCCTGCCAAGTTATCACTCCAAACATAAATACCAAGGGAACAAGTAAACCGAGCCCCAGCCACAAAATACGGGTCCCCCACCCTAGGGTCGGCAAATCTCCATACAGAGAGAATAACGAGAATAACTTTCCCAAAGCTAAAACGCCGATCAACACCGCAAGCAATCCATTCCAAACGGCGTACCTACGTTTCTCCTCAGGGTCCACAATCGCTGCCATGAAACTCGCGAGACGTTTTGGCGGATAAGGCAATCGGGCGTGGTATTCGGCAAAAAGTTTTTCCCTATCCTCCCCGGCCAAAATGCGATCTCTCAATTCACGCAATAGCTCCCTCGACTTCATGGGAAACTCCTTTCCATAAAAAACAAGGATACTCCAACCGCAGCGCCACAACATTATTACTTGTTCTTCAAAGAAGCGTAAAATCACCTTGCCTTCCCATAAAAAAAATTCTTAAAAAGCCGCTCCATGAAACTCATTTTTTATCCGGTCAACGTCGTGCTTTGGGCCTTTTTTATTCTGACTTGCATCCCACTTTTTTTAGGCGCGTGCTTGGTTTGGTTATTGACTCTTCCGTTCGATCCCAACCGGCGTATCTTACAAAAGTATTCCTGCCTTTGGTCGACAATTTATCTATGGGCCAACCCCTTTTGGTCCGCCAAGGTATCGGGAAGAGAGAACTACAATCCCAAAAAAAACTACGTCATGGTGTCCAATCACCAGTCCTTGTTAGACATCCTATTGGTTTTCAAAACCTTCTTTCACTTTAAGTGGGTGAGTAAGGCCTCTATGTTCAAAGCGCCTCTTTTGGGATGGAACATGAGACTCAACGGCTATGTTCCCATCGAACGAGGCGATGCGTCCAGTAGGGATAAATGTATGGACCTGTGCAAAGAATGGTTAAAGAAAGGCTCTTCCGTTTTCTTTTTTCCAGAAGGCACCCGCTCCAAAGATGGCGTCATGGGAAAATTCAAGCTGGGGGCTTTCCGTTTGGCCCTGGAAACAGGAGCGGACATCCTGCCCATGATTGTGGTCGGAAGCGAAAAGGCCATTCCCAAACACTCCATCATGCTGACCAAACGTAGCAAAATGAAGATTCAAGTACTGCCGGCCATCTCGGTGAAAGGTTACGACCTCAACCGCCTACAAGAAGAGGCCGCTCGCCTTGCAGAAAACGTCTACGACTCTCTTCAAGCCTACCTAAAACAATTGAAACCGGAAAATAAGCCCCAGGGAGAATGGGTCCTTTCCTCCTGAAGCTCTAGGAAAAAAAATTTAGCCTATCCAGAAGAAAACAAGATTCTGGCCCCGCACCGATTCTCCCCCCACTAAAAACAAATGCGTCAATCGCGCACGCTCTCCTTTTCTTCAAAACAAAAAATATTCGTGAGTTTCGTGACGTCCGAAGGACGCTTAAAACTTCCTTCGCCAACCCTGGCTCCGGGATAGATATTGATTTCGAATCGACATTTCTAAGAGGCATCCCATAAAAAAGGCCGGGCCCCCTTTCGGGAAACCCGGCCTCTCGAAAAGCCTACGCTAACCGGACATCAAAGCCCGGCGAAAGCTTTACCAGTTGCGATCGCGACGGCCACCGCCGCCACCACCACCACCGCCGAAACCGCCACGGCCACCGCCGCCGCCACGGCCACCACCGAAACCACCACGGCCACCGCCGCCGCCACCACCACCAAAGCCACCGGGCTTCTTGGGACGGGCTTCGTTGACTACCAAGCTACGACCGTCGACTTCACGGCCATTCACTTCTTCGATAGCGCGATCGGCTTCATCGGAATTTTCGAATTCGACAAAACCGAAGCCTTTGGATCTTCCGGTGAACTTGTCACTGATGACTTGGGCCGATTCCACTGCCCCGTACGGTTCAAAAAGTTCGCGAAGAGCGGTTTCGTTGAAACTGTAGGGAAGTCCCCCTACATACAGTTTTTTCGCCATTTTGGCTTTCCTTCTACAAATGCGGAA
>DALYEU010000049.1:0-15607 GCA_031972375.1 bacterium
GTATTTTCATCATACTAATTTTAACTGCTTCGATAGGTTTCCTGCTCGTTGTAGCCCTGCCCTCTTCAGGGGACTATTTTGATTATCTGCACAGGACAAGGTCAAAAAAGTATCCATTGGGTTTGCTTCATTTCATGGATATCGTGAATACTGGGGAGGGAACATTCTAAAAATAATATCCGTTGGTTAGATTGAGGTTTTGTCGGGGCCTCTTATTCGTTGACCTTCTGGAACGTAACGGACCACAATGCCCTCCATGATTAGTATTCTCGCATGCGATAAAAATGGTGAGCTTCGTGAGGGGGGAGATCGAGCCTTTCTTGAATCTGCTTTGGCCGAGCGACAATGGCATGTTTGGGTCGATATGGAAGACCCCGATGAGGAAGAAATAGATATCCTGTTGGATGTATTTCGATTTCATCCCGTGGCCATTGAGGATGTGTTGTTGGATGTGAGTATCCCGAGGATCGGTTTGTATGAAGAGTACGCCTTTTTAAATTTGCATCGGGTATTTTATAATTTTGAGACCGAGTCCTGTGAGCGGCGTGATTTTGAGGTGTTTTTATCCACGCGTTATATCGTGACTATTCACGAAAAGGATTTAGCCCGTACGTTTACCCGAACCCGTGAAAAAATTCGTGAAAATCCAAAAAAACTTTTGGGAGCGGAGCCAAGTTACGTACTGTTGCGTTTATTGGAAATGGCGATTCAAGATTACCAGCCCGTACTTCAAGAGTGGCAAGACCAACTCGATGAGATCGAGCAACATGTTTTGAAAGGCGTAGAAAATCACATTCTCGGGCAGATTTTAAAGTTTAAAAAATTGGTCGCAACCATGCGAAAGAGCCTTCTTCCGGAACGGGAGGTGATCAAGCAGCTTTACGAAAACCCTGGACTATCGGCCATTTCTTCCAAGGCTAGGCCCTATTTCAAGAGTGCTATCGATGATATGAACGGCCTGTTGCAAGATTTAGAAAATCTTCGAGATCATGCGGGCAGTGTCTTTGACGTTTACGCTGCGGTTCTCACGATTCGTTTGACCGAATCCTCCAACAAGTTAAATTTCGTAATGCAGCGACTGACCATCGCTGCCACTATTTTTTTACCGCTCACTTTTATCGTCGGTGTCTATGGAATGAATTTTCATGATATGCCCGAATACGAATGGCCCGGTTTTTACTATATTCTCTGGGGATTGATGATCTCCCTCGTAGCGGGAATGCTTTATTTTTTTCGCAAAAAAAAATGGCTCTAGCTGTAAATTGCAATGCTGCTTAAATTTTTCGGTGAGTTTTGTGTCGGAGCTAGGGGAGGGTAATTTGGGGCTGGTAAGCCAAAATGCGTTGTTTGATTTTTTCTTTCACGTAGCCATGGGTTAGATACCAGTCGACCGCTTTTTTTAGGGCCAAGCGTACGTCGGGTTGGGGAAGTCCTAAATCTTGGACTGCCTTTGCTGGATTAAAGAACATACGTTTTTTTGCCAGTTGTACCGCTTCCACTTCGATGAGGGGGCGGCGTTTGACAATTTTGGCGAAGCGTTCGGTAACTTGCGCCACCCCCATGGCCAGACCGTAGGGAATTTTAATTTTGGGCGCGCTGAGCCCCGTGAGCATGGCGAGGGCTTGGAGAATTTCTTCCAGGGTGAGATTTTGGTTTCCTAAGATATACCGTTCACCCGGACGGCCTTTTTCTGCGGCCAAGAGATGACCGAGGGCACAATCCTCGACATCGATGAGATTGAGTCCCGTGTCTAAGAACGCTGGCATTTTCCGGTTGAGAAAATCGACAATCATTTTTCCTGTGGGAGTAGGCTTGATGTCCCCGGCGCCGACTGGGGCACTGGGATTGACGATGACTACGGGAAGGCCCTTGCGGAAGAAGCGGATGGCTTCTTGTTCCGCTAAAAATTTTGAACGTTTATAGTGCCCCTGGCAATCGTGGAGACTAATGGGAGTGTTTTCATCACCGGGGCTACCATCGCTAGGAATGCCGATGGCACCGACCGTGGAGGTATAAACCACCCGTTTAACGCAATGTTTAAGACAGGCGGAGAGAATATTGTGAGTTCCTTGTACGTTACTGGCGTAGATTTCTTTGGGACTGGGATTGAAAAAAGTATACTGGGCGGCGACATGATAGACCTCGCCGCACCCCTCGACGGCTCTTTCCAAGCTGGCCATATCTCGCAAATCCCCCAAAATCATTTCGACATTGAGTCCTTTGAGTAGCTGATCGTTAGCGGTTTTTCGCACTAGCACTCGTACTTGGCGTCCTCTTTGTAACAATGCTCTAACGACGGCGTTGCCCACAAACCCGCTGGCTCCAGTGACAAGTGCTAAGGTCATGTTTTTTCCTCTAAGAACTCAAAGAATTTACGAAAGAGACCGGGGTGTATAGAAACTTTAGTAAGCCGCGTCGAGGGAAAATTCCCCGAGAAGGAAGACCGGCTTAAGCAGAGTGGATCTGTGCGGTATTACCTGCCGACTTGGGATCGATTTAAATCAAGAATAAAGTCAGCCAGGGTTTCCAACTCGTGTTGTTGTAAAGAGTCTCCAAAGTTAGGTATCTGAGGATTGGGACGGCTTCTGTTAGAGTTGTTCTGTATGTATAAAATCAATCCATCACGGTCTAGAGGAGGGCGTGGTATTAGTGACAATAAGTGAGAAGCCAGCCCACCATGGGACGGAGCTGTTTGACTTGTGGCGATTTCCGCAAGATTAGGCCCCATGGTTCCTCCAGTGATATTGCCTGCCTGATGACAAGAGGCACAGTGTTGCCTGAATAGAGTTTGACCTACCGGGGTGTCGGATGAGCTATTTTCTGTTGCGGTGCGATCGTTAAGTAATTCTACGGCTGTAATTTGATAGACCCATTTTCCTAATTCTTTTTCGTAGGGATGTCCCTCTGGCCATACCAAATAGACTGGCCCTGGGTTTCCTGGTCGCGGACTTCCGTTACGTCGATTGGGAAGGGGTAACCAGTGACCATCGGATTCTCCAATAGACAAAATGCCTCCGGCTATAAGGTCGTCGATGGGAATCGGGCTGGGTTTGTAGTCGAGGGAGTTGTCTTTATTTTTTGATCCGAGCTTCGCTGAGACTAAAAAGACCTAGAAAACAATTATCCGCATTTAGGCATTTGAGACAGTGTTCTCGAATAACTCTCAAGGTGAAGAGGATGGGGTGTCTACCCAGAAACAGACAAAAAAAAGCCTCGGTATTTATCAGAAAATTTCTGTAAACCCGAGGCATTAGAGCCTATTGGAAAAGGGGGAGATAAGCCTATCTACGAAGTGCTCCCTCTAAAGGTTTTAAAAAAAATCAGACGGCCCTATTGGAGAAATTCGCAGTCTTTGGGGGGCTTGGCGCCCAGTAGACCATCGCATTCGGCGCTTTCGATACTTTTAACACAGGCATCCAGTTGTTTTTGCGAAGCTTGAATATTTGGAAGGTTTTTATTGCCGCTTAATGCTGCCTTCATGGTGTTTTGGCAAAAGTCTTCGCTGGGCATGGCGTTGGGCTGACAGGTGGCCATTTTTTTACACATGGCCCCCACAATGGATTGAATCAAAGCTTCTGGCTCTACCTTTTTTTCTTTAGGGCATCCCGCCAAGGTCAGACTTAGGGCCAGACCGAGGGTCGCAACGGTTATTTTAGAAATCTTAGCGATCATATTTGTCCTTTCGTTTCATGGTGCGCGGGAAAATATCAGAGAAACCCCGCGAAGACTTGCGATTCTAAACGGCTGAGGATACAAGACCCCCCCGTAAACACCAAGCGAATTATTCTTAAAAAGGTAGAAAACACTATGAAAGCCGTGACCTTACGCAGCCATGGAGGCTTGGAGACCCTGCGTTACGAGGAGATCCCCGATCCCATTTATCGAGCCGATGAGGTACTGGTGCGCATCAAGGCTGTTGCGCTCAATCATTTGGATTTATGGATTCGCAAAGGCCTGCCCCACATCAAACACGCATATCCGCATATTTTGGGCAGTGATATTTCGGGAGAGGTAGTGGCTGTGGGGGATTTAGTACAAGGCTTTGTTCCAGGGCAAAAAGTGTTGGTGCACCCTGCCTTGAGTTGCGGACATTGTGAGAACTGTTCTTTGGGGCATGACAATCTGTGTTCTAAATATCAAATTTTGGGAGAGCATGTTTGTGGCGGGTACGCCCAGCTTTTGGCTTTACCGGTTCGCAATCTTTTGCCTTACCCCGAAGGCATGGATTTCGCCGAGGCGGCTTGCCTTCCCCTGGTATTTTTGACGGCTTGGCAGATGTTAGTGGACCGGGCGAAGATCCGCCCGGGGCAAGTCGTCGTCATTCACGGAGCGGGGAGTGGCGTGGGATCGGCTGGTATTCAAATTGCCAAGCTCTGGGGTTGTCATGTCATTACCACCGCGGGATCCGATGAAAAATTAGAGCGGGCCCGCGAGTTAGGCGCCGATGATGTTATTAATTACAAGAAGGAGAATTTTCTCAAAGGCGTTACGCAAAGAGTGGGCAAACAAGGTGTAGATGTGGTGTTCGAGCATATTGGAAAAGCGCTTTGGCAAGATTCCCTATTATGTCTCAAGTGGGGGGGGATTTTGGTGACCTGTGGCGCCACGACAGGTTTCATGGCGGAAACCGATTTGCGCCAGATCTTCTTTCGACAAATTCAAGTGCTGGGTTCCACTATGGGTTCCAGAGGTTCCCAGTTTGAAATTTTACGTCATGTTCAGGCCGGGCGATTAAAGCCTGTGTTAGACCGTTGTTTGCCTTTACAGGAGGCAGCTCAAGCCCACCGGCTTTTGGAGGAAGGTCAGCAGTTCGGAAAGATCGTCTTGCTTCCCAATAACTAAACCTTACTGAAAGTGACTCAGGTTTTAAAAAGGGCAAATATGAATCTAAAAAAAATTGCTACTCTAACCTTGTTTTTCACCCTTTCTATTCCTTTCGCTTATGGAGCGGAGGAAAAAAGTCCCGAGACGGCACCCACTCAGGCTCAAGAGGTTTCAACCTTTGTCGCTCCTAAGGATATTGCCGAAGTGATGGCCGAGTCTTGGTGTGCTAAAATGGAGCAGTGTACGCAAAGCCAAGAGATGGACCCCAAAGAATGTCGCAAAATTCTTAAAAAGAGTTTTTTGACGGGGTTCAAAAATATCGCTCAGGGTCAACAAGTACAAGTGGAGCGGGGCACCCTAGAGCAATGTCGTCACAGCATCGAAAAAGACAGTTGTGACGCCTTGCGAAGTGCTCAGTCGCTCCCTGGATGCTCCTTCATCTCATTGCTAAATCGCTCTTAAATCCTTAAAAGCGAATCTTCATCGCCGAGTCGTCGCCGCTCAGGATGGACTTCGCTCGGGCTCTGGCCTGGGGCATGAGGTGGTGGATGAAAAAACGAGCTGTCTTGACTTTGCCTTCTAAGAAACGGGCTTCTTCATTTTCTTCGCAAATTTTCGATTTAGCAGCTTCTTCAGTTGCGCCTTGGGACTGCCAAATGGACTCGAGCTTTTCTAGGGCAACAATAGCCTGATCCATCAAGAGCCATCCTAGACAAACGTCACCGACGTTGTAGAGATAGGGGACGCAGTGCAACTGGGGGAGATCCCATTGATTGGACATAGCCCACTCACCAAATTTCATGGTGACTTGCGCCAATTCGTCTAAGGTTTTCTTCAGGGAGCTAATCTCATTTTTAAAGGCCTGATGCTCGCCATATCGACCACAAAAAGTGGCGATGTCTTCATAAAATTCTCGGAATAATTGACCGGCGTTTTTGCTGAGCTTACGACCGATGAGGTCTAAGGCTTGAATGCCGTTGGTTCCCTCATAAATCGAAGCGATTTTGATATCCCGCATGTATTGTTCAACGGGGTATTCGGAAATATAACCGTAACCACCATAGGTTTGCAGGGCCAATTCTGTGACCTTGAAGCCCATGTCGGTGCAATAGCCCTTGGCAACGGGCACCAGAAAATCCATTCGTCCCATCAAACGATCGGCTTGTTTGGGATCGGTGCTGACTTTGGCTTGGTCTTCGAGATAGGAAAGATAGAGTGTCAAGGCACGCATTCCTTCAACGTAGGCCTTTTGGGTAATCAACATCCGACGTACATCGGGGTAGGCGATGATGGCGGTGTTGTTGCCTTGAATACGTTCTTGCGCGTAGCGCAGGGCTGACTCGTAGGCAGCTCCAGCAACGGCCTGACCTTGCAGTGCCACAGCCACACGGGCCTCGTTCATCATCTGAAACATCATGGCCATACCTCGGCGAGGTTCACCTAATAAGTAACCGATGCAATCGTCTTGGTCGCCAAAGCTCAAGGTGCAAGTGGAAGAACCCTTGATGCCCATCTTATGTTCGATGTTGACGGTTTTAACGTCGTTAGCCTTACCAAGGGAACCATCGGCTTCGACACGGATCTTAGGCACGACGAATAGGGAAATGCCCTTGGTTCCAGCAGGATCGCCTTCGATCCTTGCAAGCACCATGTGAATGATATTGTCACAAAGGTCGTGATCCCCGCTGGAGATAAAAATCTTTCCACCCTTGATTTTGTAATGGTCTCCCTCGGGGGTGGCGGTGGTGCTGATGTCTCCCACCGCGGAACCCGCTTGAGGTTCGGTAAGGCACATGGTTCCGCCCCATTCTCCCGAGTACATCTTGGGGACATAGACCTCTTTGAGGAAATCAGATCCAAAAGTTTCGAGAAGGTGGCCCGCTCCACGGGTTAAGCCCGAATACATGGTGAAGGCGACACAGGCTCCAATAAAAAACTCGTTGGCCGCGTTGGTGACGACGAAGGGAAGACCCTGCCCGCCATAGGTAGTGGGAGGATCCATGGCGAGAAAACCATTTTGCGCAAATTTACGGTAGACGTCCTTAAAACCGGTAGGCGCGATGACCTGTCCGTTTTCGATGCGGCAACCTTCGGTGTCGGAAATTTTGCAAAGAGGGTCGATTTCTTTTTGGGCAAACTTGAGAGCTTCTTGAAGAATGGCGGAGAATTCGTCCCGACCAAATCCAGAGTAAACGGTGCTGGAGCCTAGTTCTTGAATTTTAAGGTAGTCAAAAAGGTTGAATTCTAGATCTCGAAAATTGACTTGGTAAGACATAAACATTCTCCGGTGTTGTTAAGATCACTCATGGGCATGACCATCGTCATCCGCGGGCAGCCCTATAGCGATGCTTGTTTCACCTGGCAAGCGGGTAAATTAACTTTCCTTCTCTGCGTCGCCATGACAAAACCCGAGGAAATTCTATCAAATTTGGGGGAAGAAAAAATGCTGAGCCGTGTTTTGAGAGTTTATGCTGTGTTCTTAGGGGTGATGGCCATGACTCTATTACCCAAGGGACTTTCCGCACAAGAATCATGGCAGGCTAGGATTCGTTCCTGGGTGGAGCACGGGGCGGTTTTGGCTGTGAATGCCCAGGGTAAGGTCCTTTACTCGCTCAATGAACAGCTTTTATTGGTTCCGGCTTCCACTTTAAAGGTGGCCACAGCCTATGCCGCCCTCAAGATTTTGGGGCCGGATTATCATTTCAAAACTCAGTTCTATACCGATGGGAGTCAGAATCTTTATATGAAGGGCTTTGGGGATCCTTTCCTGGTTTCCGAGGAACTTTCACAGGTCGCCCGCGCCTTGCGGGATAAAGGCTTACATTCGGTCAAAGATCTGATTTTGGACGATTCCTATTTTGATCCCAGTGCTCAAGTTCCAGGTCTCGCTGGTTCGCTAAATCCTTACGATGCTTTTAATGGGGCCTTGGTCGCTAATTTCAATACTCTCAACGTGATAAAAAGAGGGGATGGTAGCGTCGCGAGTGCAGAAGAACAGACGCCACTCACTGAGATCACCCAAGCCCTGGCCCAGGGAGCTCCCACGGGGAAAAGTCGCATTAACGTGGCGACTCATCGAGATTTGGCGCCATTGTATGCAGGATACTTACTCAAGGCTTTTTTGCTGCAACAGGGAGTTCAGATGACGGGACAAGTTCGTTCCGGAGTGGTGCCAGAGCAGGCCAAATTGTTTCTCGACTATGCCAATAGTAAAAATTTGGCCGGGGTTTTACAGGAAGGACTCAAGTACTCTCAAAATCTTATCATGAATCAAATATTCCTCACGCTAGGCGCGGAAAAACTCGGTGCTCCCGCTACTCTAGAAAAATCCCGCCAAGTGATGAATGATTTTCTCAAAAAAGAAGTGGGTTGGAAGCGCTCTCGGGTAGTAGAAGGTTCAGGTATTTCAAGGGAAAATCAGGTCGATGCTTTGGAAATGGACCAACTCTTAGTTGCGTTTTTTCCCCATCGGGATTTACTTCCACAAAAAAATAATATGTGGGTGAAAACAGGCACTCTCACTGGAGTTTCCAGTTTGGTGGGCTATTTCCAGTCGCCCGATCAAGGTTGGGTAAGGTTTGTGATCTTGCTCAACCAAGGAGCGGGTAATCGGGAAAAAATTGCTCAGACCCTCCAGGATAATTTGTAAATTCTCCGATCTTCAGTGGCTTGTAATCATGGCTGGGGCGATGCGGGTCTCCCACGGAGAGGGTAGAGCTTGCCTGAAAAGCCACACCGGATTTGGGATTTTTCTTGAGTCCGAACTTGGGTGAGTGACTTTGTAAAACCCGTTGTATCTTTACTTTTTTGGGATTCTTTTTCCTACTTGATAGCCTGTGATCAGGGTAAGTATCCAAAACAAGAAAAGGCCCCAGCCTCCCCAGTTTAAACGATGGCTGATCTTGAGGGCGGGTAGCCAACCGATGAGCAAAGAAAATCCTAGTCCATACCAACGGTAGGTTTTTTTTATTCGGGGCATCATGGCCCCCATCGTTTCGGTAAATTGGTACATGGGTGAATGCTTTCCTCTGGCCTTAGGCGCGAAGTCGCCGGGCCGCCTGTTCGAAGGCTGTTTTGAGTTCTTCGTAGGAGCGTGTCACGGGAAATTGCGGGAACTCTTCAATGACATTTTGCGGTGGACGATACAGAATGCCCGCGTCTGCCGCTCCCAACATGGAGGTGTCGTTGTAGGAATCCCCAGCGGCAATTACCGTAAAATTTAATTCTTTGAGCTTGAGTACGGCTTGGCGTTTTTGATCCTGGAGCCGAAGACGGTAGTGTACGATGCGGCCTTCGGCGTTCATTTCGAGGTTATGGCAAAACAGCGTCGGCCAACCCAATTGCTCCATGAGGGGTTTTGCGAATTGGTAAAAGGTATCGGATAAGATCAAAACTTGGAATTCACTGCGGAGCCAGTTAAGAAAATCGAGAGCCCCAGGCAAGGGAGTGATTTTTGCGATCGTCTCTTGGATATCTTGTAACTTAAGGTCATGCTCCGAGAGAATTTTTAAACGACGGGTCATGAGTTCGTCGTAGTTGGGAATATCCCGGGTTGTAAGACTCAAAGATTCGATGCCGGTTTTTTTTGAAAACTCGATCCAAATCTCGGGGACCAATACGCCTTCCAAGTCTAAACATGCGATCATAATCACCTCAAGGACGGTTCGCCCGCTCTGTGGCGGGTTCAGTGGTTGAAGCACCTTCGTAAGCTGAGTTTAGCGTTGGACGCCATGAAATTTTTTATAGCTCTCCAAGTCTTGATTTTCTTCTGCCGAAGGAGGGGGTTCGGAGGGGTAGAGTTCTATTATGCCTCCGCGTCGAGTCATGACCTTCATGAGTTGTTCGTCTGTTCCGCAAGGGAGAGAATGGATTTCAAAATTTAAATCGTCTTGGTTGGGTTTGACCTTGGGCATACAGAGATAGCTCCCTTGAAGCGGGTTTGCTTGGCTAAACCCAATCCATGGGCCTGGTGAGATCCAGGCAAGGATCGACAGAAGGTAAATCAGCCTCGTCAATTTTATCCTCATCGTACCCCCCAGGAGAGCGGGCAGGATTCTAATAATTTGTCTCCCTGTAGGCCGTCTTGGCAGTATTGCAAAAGACGCTCTGCCGCTTCACTGCAGTCTTGATTGCCGTTGGTCGTGAGTTCTCCTTTGTATTCGTAGAGAGTAAGGCTACTGTCGAGTAACTGTTGTTCCCGTTCAGCGACGCATGTGAAGTGCCAAAGTCCCACGCGATTGGGGTTTTGTTCGGTGGGCCAACGCACCACTAGGGGAGGATAAAAAGCATTGGAGGTTTTAGCGGGTAACAGAGCCATGGCTCCTTGGGGTTCTCGGGAGAAAACCACGATATAGCGTTGGGCTGGGGCCTCGCAATCTTCGCTGGGGCTAATGGCGTAAAAACTACTTCTATCTTCGCTGTGAACGACGCACATGCGGCGCTGTTTGGGGAGGTCGTAGCCGTAGTCTGGATTCCAAGCCTGGGCCTCGGGTGACAAAATGAGCCCCAAAAGAAACACTGCAACCCAAATTTCCGAGAAAGCTCTCAGCATACTTCCCTTTTCATGGGGCGATAAGACCTCCCTTGTCGAGTGATATTCTCCGTAAGTGGAGACTACACCCTCCAAAAAATGAGGGGCGTCCAACCCTCTTTCGATAAAATCGTTTAATTTATAATAATTTCAACAAGTTAAAAGATGATTTTATTTTCTATATTGTTTTTAGTGTTGGCACGCTGTTTGCTTATTATGTTTTCCATGAAGCTGACGAACTGTAGTCAGTCTGCACTAACTCCGATAGAATGGCTCTTTAAGGTGAGGTAAACTTCATGGCTTCCGAAAAAATTCTTCCTAATCGTTTTGAAATTCTGACCAGTAAAATAGGCGAAGTTTACGGGGTTCCTGGGCAACCTTCCATACCTTCTGGCCAGGGCAAGAAAGCTTCGGTAACCCGAGAAGTCCCGAAGGGTTCGGAAGAATTGAGCCGTTCTTTGGGGCGATTGACTGCCTCCGGCATGGGACGTGTTCATGGAATTGCCGGAAGAAGTTTGGTTGCTCCCAGATTGACCGTGTGCGGTGTTTCCGACACTGCGGAAGGGCATCTCTCCCGTACTTTGGAGGAAGTGACTCCTCCCCCTCTGGCTTTGCTGCAAAAGCTTTACGAGTTGTGCGTATAGTTTGCTATAATCGTAGTCCTTTGGGGATAGTTGGCAGAGGACGGTAGTGCGATGGCTAAAAACATTCCACCAATTCGTGATTACGAAGATTTCAAGCGACGCGTTTTAGCCCTTCCTCCTGACAAGCAAACAGAGATTCTCACCATGCTCTACGATTTGGTCTACGAGAAGTTAGACGACTCGGTGTGGCGCACCATGGCTACGGCCATCAAGCACGCCAAGGATTCTGAGCTAGAAGGTCACGAAGATTTCGATATTCAAGAACAAGACCTCAAGAAGCTTACCCATATACAAGATGGTTTCCGTCGCAAGGACGAATAAAAACTCGCCGTTACTGTGTGTTTTTTTTTGCGGTGTCTGTTTCCGGAAAAAATTGGGCCTTTTAAGTTGTCTATGCTTGCTTCCGTGATAAGATGGCCCCATGTCTAAGATTTCGGGACCACAAATTCCTCCTCTCGTCAGTTCTACCACTCCACCACCAGAAGGAGCGAATTCTTCTCGTACGGTGGGAAATGCGGCTGCTGCTGTTCCGTCGGATCAAGCTAAGGGGGAGGTGGCAAAAGCGGCTCAGGGGCTCTTGAGCTACTCCTCTTCACGGCTTGTCTCTGGCGCCTTGCAGATCTTCGGAGATTCTGTCGTTTTGCCTTCCAATTTAACCGATCCTAACAATCCTAAAAACGATGTGAAGTATCTCCATCTGCTTTCGGCGGTTTTAGGTTTGGAAGAATTGGAACGGTATTTTTTTACTTTAGGTGAAAAAGACCAAGAGGCTTATTGGGAGCACAAAGAAAAACAGCGCGAGGCTCGTTGGGCGCGCTTAGAAAGAGAGCAAGACGAAGAAAGTGGTGGGCGTGACGACGATGAGGATTCTTCGGAAGAAGAATCGAGTCACGAGTCTTCTTCCAAAGAAAAATCTCGATAAATTTTTTAGATTTTCGTTTCTAAAAAAACACTTCGTTCAAGACGAAGAGTGGCGTCGTGTCGGTTAAGTTTTTTTCCTGCTCGATTCTTGTTTTCCCACATGTCCCAAGTATTTTTTGAGTCGTTGCGAACAACTGCCTTTAGGTAATTGGGCGTCAATGATAACGAAGCGGGTTTCCTTTTGAGCTAGGCGAAGAGCTTCGGTCAGCTGAGATACGCTTTGCGCTCTAAAACCGCGACCTCCCCATAAATTTCCCAATCCTGCGAAATCCCAGGGAGTGAGATCATAACAGCGGCCTTCGGGTTTGAGGGTATGTAACATTTCCCAACGGGAATTATTAAAAACAATCACGATGGGATTGATTCCTAAACGTGGGCAATGGCTGATTTCGGGCCCCGTCATTTGGAAGGCCCCGTCTCCTACGAGAATGACGCTGCGTTGTCCCGAGGCTAATTGCATTCCCATACCTGCCGGTATGGCAAATCCCATGGTGGCATAATAACCCGAAGCGATTTGAGTAGGGGTATTGAGGTCGAGGGACGCAAATAAGCAATCGCCGTTGTCGGAGACTACCGGATGGGCGCCTTGTTCCTGAAAAAATCGATTGAGGGTGGCGATGAGGCTTTCTGGGTTGAGTGGGCCCCGTGTCTTAAGGGGTAAGGATTTTAAGGCGGGTCTCACAGGGTGTGTCTGTCGCGCAAATTTTTTCAGTGGGCGTGCCAGATTCAACAAAGAGGCGAGGAGTTTTTTTAAGGGAATATCTTGATAGAGGTGGTGTCCTACACGAACTTGTCGCGATAGGGCATGTAACAGATGATCGGTCTTTAGGGTTTTAAGACGTAATCCCATATTCGTATCGCTGAGCAAGACCCCCAACAAAAATAAGGCGTCGGATTTTTCTACCTGTTGCATGGTGTTACGTTCGCCTGCTGGGCCAAGATAAGTTCCAAGAAATTGTGGGTGATCCACCGGAAAGGTACAGCGTCCCATGAAGGAAGAAACCACAGGAATTTTCCACTGATCGGCTAGTGTTACGACCTGTTCGGTCAAGCCTAGTCGATGCACTTCAATGCCCACCATCAGAACGGGACGCTTTGCACGATGCAAACGTTGTTCAATTTCGTGGGCCGCAGCGGTGATAGCTTCGGGATTTTCCGGAAGCGGAGGAAATTTCTGTAGGGGCGGAGCGATAGGTTCAAATACCAGATCGCGGGGGAGCTCTAAATAAACAGGTGAGGAAAGTTCTTCTGCCAAATCCAAGGCGTGTTCTATTTCGGATGCTGCAGTGCTGGGGTTTTCGAGGCAAGCTTGGTGACAGGTGATTTCCCGGAAAATTTTGCGCTGGCTTTCCAATGTCTTTACTTGGTGATGGAAGAGCAATCCCGCTTGTCGTTCTTGTAAGCCGGGGGCTCCGGAAATGACCACCAGCGGAGATCGCTCGGCGTAGGCACAGGCGATGGCGTTGACGGTATTAAGGGCGCCAGCACCGAAGGTAATGGCCACGGGAGTGAGTCTTCGGGTGATTCGACTCATGCCATCGGCGGCGAATCCGAGTCCTGGCTCGTGGGAGAGAGAAATTAACTTCAGTTTTTGATAGGCCTCAATGGCCAGAAAAAAATTTAATACGAAATCTCCGGGAATCCCCCAAAGATGGCGGGCGCCCCGTCGGTATAGAGCTTCCAGAAGATAAGAGCCCAATTGCAGACTTGGTTTAACCATGGGGGGACATTATAACCTAAAAGGTTTTAAGGTACTGTATAACTTTCTGTGGTGAAAAGGGCGGAGGATATGGTCGTGAAGTTTCGGGAGAAAATTTCGGTGCGTTATTTTCATGGGGTTGGAGGGGGGTGTTTCGGTAGCCAGTACGCTCACTGGTTGCTCCGGGCTAGAGATTTAGGCTGGTTGGAGTTTAGCGAGATTCGACTTATTGATCGGGACCCACATTGTTTATGGCAACAAAAAGCGCGAGGTAGCGTCGGAGTGCAATTGCAGGTGCAAGACTGGACCGACTATCTTGCCGACTATTTGGTGACTCATTTACAGGATTCCGAGGCACGTCGAGATCATTGGATTCCCTCACCCTTATCGCCCCATCTTTTGTTGTTGGGATTTTTAGCGGCAGCGCGGCGTTTATATCCCCAGTACGATTGGGCTCTTGAGCCTTTTCGGGAAAATTTATCGATTCCCGTAATTTTTCCTCTCGATGCTGGACCTCTGGCTGTGAGTTTTGCTCAGTGGCAGTGTCCAGTCAATTGCATTGAACCGAAGCGTTGTCCTGCGATTCAACAAGAACGAAATTGGGATATGAAAAATGCCCTGGATGGGGCTTTTGCGCAAAAGGGAGAGGAATATTCTTGGCATGTTTTACAATGCCAACATCTGGTTCACGGTGTGGGAACCATTCCCATGGAAAAGATCTTCCATGAGTTCGAATCGCTTTTACAAAAAATTGCTGAGGAGAACTTAACAAAAATCATCGTTGCCACGGTTTCAGGATGTCACGGCTTGATCGGTCAGGCGGGGCGCATCTGAGAAGGCCGGATTTTTTTCCAGGATTTCAGGAAAAGAACATGAGTGCTAGGTGCGTAGACGTAGTGCCACGATGCCTAGAAGAAATAAACCACTGGTGAGCACGACGAGATTAAGTATGACGGAAAGTCCATGTAGACTGCCAAATCGTGACTTCAGGGTTTTGCCAAGCTCGGTTTCTTCATCGATGGATTTCATTTCCACCTTTAACTGATGAATTTTGGGCCGAAGTTCTAAGCCTGCGTAACAAGTACAGCCTAACATTACCAAGATAAAGACCAGTCGGATCCACGGAATTTGCCGGACGAAGAAAGATTCGAGAAAGGTGCTGAGTAAGAGCAGGGAGCCCGCCCCATAACCCACCTGGTAGTAACGGGGAAAAAGCAGTTCTAAGACCGAACTAGTCATATCGCGAGGTAGGGAAGAAAATAGCGTTGGGGTGGTGATGAAAGAAAAAAAGAAAATGCTACCTATCCAGAGGGAGAGGGAAAGTAAGTAAATCCATTGAAAGAGGAAGGCCATGGGACACTTTCTAGGAGTGCCGGTGCCGTTCTGTCAAGTTTACATGGGGCTTTGCTTAGTCTGTAAAAGAGGCTTGTGGTGGCTGCGCTCCATTGGTAGGGCGGCTGCGAGCTCTTTATTGGGGCGCTGTGGGATAGGGTGAGCTTAGTTTTTTGTTGAGTTTTATAAGGATGGGTCATGGCACGCAATTCAAAAGTCACGCCAATTACGCGCAACGAACCGAGAACCTTTTATGCGACTCGTATTGCCCACGCAGGAGCCGGAGAAGTTTGGGATCTGTGGACGGTGCAGGATGGCCGTCGAGTAGGATCCCTTTCCGTGGTGGATGATGGTGAGGTGATCTACGGTTTAGCCGCTGTACGCAAGGGAACCGACCACGAGGAACTGACCGATTTGATGGATTGTCTCTATCCGCCCCAATGCACCGAGTCGGTTCGGCAAGAGTTGATGATCGTCGATTATGAGGAAGAACCCAAGGTTTACGACATGTCCCTCGATTGAGAAGGGACATGTCGTACGCCGAGTCAAAGATTTAACCCTGTTTGGAGAAATACTCTTGGGAGTCTTTGGGGGTAGGTTTGATGGTGGCGTCGCCGGGTTTCCAATCGGCGGGACACACTTCGCCGTGTTTTTGGA
>DALYEU010000050.1:0-14922 GCA_031972375.1 bacterium
CCCTGGGGTTGGATCTCAGGAACGGCTCTCAGCATGGCGGCCCTGGGCTCCCGCCGATCTACTTCCCCCAAAAATACACTGGAGCTATCCTTTCCTCATGGTCTCGATATCAATCGCGACGCTTCAACATCTGACACTCGCATTCTCACCTGGATCCATAGCCAAAGAGTCTCTCCAACTAGCCGGGCCTCCAGACGTTTTTACGATAATGTCTATCAATTGCTTCTCGATAAGGGAATGTCCGTTGAACGAGCTAGAGAGATTCTCAATCGTAGCATTTTTAAAAAACAAAGCTGGTCCTTAACTCCCCAGTCACCTCAGGAAAAGTTACTCTTTCATGCTCGATCCATCGTGGCCACTCGATTCGCAGGAATCTTGCCTGAAAGACCAAGTATCCCAGGAATTCCCAAATCGATAACCCCAGGGGCGCCTCTTCGTAAGTGGATAGAAATCGGTGAAATAAAACTACCCAGACACACCACGCCCGGGGAATTCTACCGTCAAATACAGAACCTACTGCTCTATGGTGGATTTGAGATTAAACAAGTGGACTCCTGGATCTTCGAAAGCATCTTTGAACAAAAAAACTGGTCTCTCCATCCACAAACAGCTCAAGAAAAATTGCTCTTTGAAGCTCGATCTATCGTGGCTCGTCGATTTGGGGGAACTTTACCTCTTGAGACAGGCATCGAAGGAATCATCTCATTAACCTATTCTCCATTTCGAAGTTGGTTGGAAACAGGCCTGATCTTAACTGGTCATGGATATAAAAATCCTATCGACATCTACAATCAGGTACGTTGCCTGCTACTTCATGGTGGATTTGAGATTAAACAAGTAGACTCCTGGATCTTCGAAAGCATCTTTGAACAAAAAAATTGGTCTCTCCATCCACAAACAGCTCAAGAAAAATTGCTCTTTGAAGCTCGATCTATCGTGGCTCGTCGATTTGGGGGAACCTTGCCCGTGCATTCAGATATTCCGGGTCTTTCGATCATCGCGACAAAAAATTCTCTTCTTCGGAAATGGGTTGATAAGGGCCAAGTAAGGCTAGGTTATGGGCAAGCTCACCCTTCTGATTTCTATGATCGGATACACAGCCTATTGATCTACGGTGGAACGGATGTTGCCCAAGCAAAGACTTTAATCCTGGAAAGCATCTTCGAACAAAAAAATTGGTCTCTCCATCCACAAACAGCTCAGGAAAAATTACTCTTTGAAGCTCGATCTATCGTGGCTCGTCAATTCGGTGGGGCATTGCCCAGACACTCAAATATTCCGGGTTTTTCGACCTCATCGAAGCGCCATTCCCTTTTTAAACATTGGTTGGAAACTGGAGAACTCGCACCACGCCAATCTATCAGGGAATTCTACTCTCAGATTCGCATTCTCCTAATTAATGGCGGTCTTAAACCAGATCAAGCGGACTCCTTAATTTTTGAAAACATCTTCGAACAAAAAAATTGGTCTCTCCATCCACAAACAGCTCAAGAAAAATTGCTCTTTGAAGCTCGGTCTATCGTAGCTCGTCGATTTGGGGGAGTTCTCGATCAGAATTCCATCCAAAGTGAAATGCCAGAATTGGGAAACCATAATTATGTCCTTAGAAGATGGCTAGAAATAGGCCGACTAGAATTATATGGCACGCTTTCTCCCAGTGAATTTCATAATCAGTTACGAATATTACTTCGCTATGGTGAGTTTCCCCCTACCCAAATGAACACTTAATCCTCCGATGCATAACTGAGCCCACCCTCGAGAGCCCCAGAAAATAACGACAACTATTTGTGCCTATGTTCGACGCCATAGAAAATAAAACGAACGACGCCTATCGAGCGGCCCCCTGATACTTTCCACCCACACTACTTCTCCCAAGCCCATAAAATCACATTCTATTTACTGATGACACTCCTCAACAGTTTCATAAAAAAGCTCCGAAACACGCCCGACACCTCCAGATCCCTGGGAAAAATTAAGCACCTTTTTGAAGGGCCACTCGACAAAGCCCCCAGTTCTCAGGAAAGCAGGAGTGGATCTACCTAAAGGGTAGCTTCCATAAATTAAGTTAGGCCCCAGGATGTTCCTTGAGGTTTGGTGGACTCTACTCTAAACCCACAACCCAGTTCTCCACTTCAAAGGCGCCATTTACCGGATCAGCCAATGTTTTAGGGAGGTTTTTCATGTTTGAAATTCGCGATGAACGAATTGGTCATCTCAAAATCTTTAATGTTACCGAGGCTCGCGCCAACTTTGCCGATGTTCTTAAAGAAAATAATGCCAAGGTCGTCGTCACCCGGCATGGACGTCCCACCAAGATTTTAATTAGCTACGAGGAATACCTCGCTCTGCTCGCAGCCTCAGGAAATGAAGCCTCCCAAAGCCTGACTCAGAAAATGGCTTCCGCCCTCTCCGAAGAAAATACCCACGAATCCCAAAATCTAGCCCCAGCGCCTCGTAGCCTACCTCCCAAATGGGTCCAACGGGAAAGCGAACAGATCGTCCATTCTCTTCGTGGTTTGTTGAAGTAAACGACCACCCGACTCCATTTATTTCGTACCTGTCCATTGGTGGAAGGCCGTAATCCTTAAGGTAGGGGGCTATCTCATCTGCTTTGGGGAGTACTCGGAGCTGGTGTGGCCCCTTGTATTAGCTCAAGGGTTGCCTCGGTTTTATCCAGCTGAAATCGTTGCACCGCAGCGTTGTGTTCTTCCAAACTGCGAGAAAAATAATGGCTCCCATCACCACGACTGACAAAAAATAAGAACTCGCTATTTTCAGGGTATAGGACCGCTCTCAAGCTTTCCTTACCGGGTGAAGCAATGGGCCCCGGCGGCAGCCCCTTGTAGACATAGGTGTTATAAAGATGGGGGTTCAGCAAATCGTTCTTGCGCAAATTGCCATCAAAATTAGGTAATCCGTAAATCACCGTGGGATCGCTCTGTAGAGGCATACCCAGCCTTAATCGATTATGAAAAACCGAGGCGATTTTAGGACGCTCTACGGCCTGCCCGGTTTCTTTTTCAATGATGGAGGCGAAGGTCACCCATTGAGGAATGGTCCACCCCACCCCTTGGGCCTGCTCCCAACCGAGGGGTCCTAGATTTTTTTTAAATTCATCGATCATACGGCCTAACAAATCCTCAACCGTAGTCGAACGATCGTATTCATAGGTTTCGGGAAACAAATACCCTTCCAGGCTAACAGCAGGAAATCCTAAGCGTTGCAAATAACGGGGGTCTTGAAAAGTCGCCTTGATTTCCGCAAGGCTACCGATGCCCGCGTCAGCCATCAATTGGGCAATTTGCTCAAAGGTATAACCCTCGGGAATAGTCAGTCGCCGCACCACCCTTTCGCCCTTACGCAATTTTTCGATGACTTGAGCCGTATCTATCCCTGGAGCAAATTCATATTCCCCAGCCTGTAAGGCATGCCCAACTTTTTTCAATCGTACTAAAAGCGAGAAGCTCCATTCATTGCGCAAAATGCCAGCTTGGGCCAAACGTTGCCCCATGGACCGCACCGAATAACCCCGAGGAATGTAAACCGTCCCTCCTTTCCCGTAGGGACCCCATTGAAACGTGAGAAACAAATAGGCCCCCAGCACGAAAATGACCAACACTACAACAGCCTTAAAAAATTTTGTCATGAATGTTCCCCGAGGAGTGTTTTATAACGGGCGGTTCTGGAGATAATCCTCCAAGAGCACCTGGGCGGCAAGGGAATCCAATTGATGCCTGGCCTTCCCACGAGCGACGCCCCTATCCCGCAAACGTTGTTCCGCCTCAAAAGTAGTCAACCTCTCGTCCCACAATACCACGCGACAAACCGCTTGCCCTGAAGCCAGTTGTTTTTCCAAGGCATCGGCTAAACGCCGTGCGGATTCGGCCGCTTGTCCCGCCTGTCCTGACATATCCAAAGGTAAACCCACCACGACTTCTTGAAATCCTTGGTCACGAATCATATCTACCAATTGCTTTAAAAGCTTCCCCCACGATGCTACCTGCAATTGGGGTAAAAGTCGGGTGGTGATTTCCAACTCATCGCAAGCCGCCAATCCGATGCGTTTTTTTCCAGGATCAATGGCTAAAACTTTCATGAAGAATCCCCCCCTCAGGGGCTTATTTTTTTTCATCCAACTTTCCCATAAAATTCTTAAAAATTGACGGGCTTTTTTCGGAAGATTGGATTTTAAAAGTTTTGTGTTTTTAGACAAATTCCGTAGTCCCATGATCATTCTTCGTCAAAGCAAGATTGCACGTCCGGAGGGAGAATGTTAGACCCGTGATGTGAAAGCAACTTCGACTTCCAAACACAGACTTCGGGCTTTTTTTTCAGGTCGGGTGCAAGGAGTTTCGTTTCGCGCCTTCACTTTACGGCAGGCCCAAGCCCATCGCCTAACAGGATGGGTGCAAAACCTCCCCGACGGGCGAGTCGAGTTTGTCGCCGAAGGTGATGTGTTCGCCCTCGAACAATTTTTGCAAGTTTGCCAAAAGGGCCCTCCCCTGTCACAAGTGACACAAGTTGAAACCCACTGGGAAGAAGCCCTCGGAGACCTTCAACCCTTTAGCATCCGTTATTAAAATTATGTCCCGCTTCTTTCACCGTTTCTTAATTTCGTTATTACTGATCTCTCCTTGTGCATTGAGCGCTTCTCGTCCAATTCATGCCGAAGCCTTACCGATCCCTGGAGAACTGCGCTCCAGTGGCAACACTTGGAAAATTTTTTTCGAGGGTGGCTGGGTGTTAAATGGTCCGTTGACAGGACCTTGGCTGCTCCAAGGCAATGATGGTAAAACGGTAGCTCAATTAGATCTCCGCACGGTCCGTGAAAAAAAAGTTGGGGCCGAGGCTTTGGGAATCGAGGTCGAAGAGGCGGACCTCGGTAGTCATGGCTCGTCAAAAAGCTACCTCAAAGGAAAAAAGGTGCCGAAGGGCCGCGCGCTTAATCCCGAGGCCTTGAGCGCATCTCCAGAAAACGCAACGCCAACTCAAGAAAACACCCAACAAGTCCAAGGAATCCCCATCACTTTCACCCAATACCCCAATCAATCCTACCGGATAAAATTCGCCTGGGGAAAAACCACCGAAGAGGCTTTTTTTGACGGCCGCAATACTCTGATACAAGTTGTCCAAACCCGACAAGAGGGCCCGTGGACCATCACACTCGAACAATGGGCCGACGGCAGTTTCAAACGCCGTTATCAAAACTCCAACGCCACTTTACAACACACTTACGATTCCATCGATGAAAGCTACCGAGTGAGCCTGATCAATCCTCAAGGAGAAATCCTCAACGAAGTTTACTGCCAGGAAACTTGTTCCCAAGAGTAGCTCAAGAAACAGAAACATTTAGAAACTACCTACTCCCTTCCCCAAAGGTTAGATGCTAATCAAGCCAGGAGCTGGGTTTAAAGTTTTTTTGTCTCTCTTTTTCTGAATAAGGAAAAACTCAAAAAACAAAATAATTTTCACCAAAGCAAGAAAAGGAAGTGGATGAAAAAATTGGTTTTACTCACTCTATTTTTGTCGCTCTGGTCTTGCTCTGGGGGTTCGATACCCGATCCTACAATCGCAAGCTACCATGCTTCTGACAGCGTATTGGTTGATGGCTCCGGAGGTATCGCAGGGGAACCCTTCATTGTTCGTGACGACACCCTTTCTAAATGGAGAATGTTCTTTCACCGTTCCAAAGATGGAATAGAAACAATTCATAGTACCACTTCAGAAAATCTAAGCGGACCGTGGGCGGATGAAATTACTTTCCCTAATCTGATTGGCTATCACAAATTTGCACTGCTCGTGGATGAACACGGAGAACCCGCCAAGATTGACGGTCAATACTACGGCTATTTCGTTGGATTTACAGAAACCATCGACTGGATTCCCGTTAACAAGAAAATTTATGTTTCAAGCGCCCCAGAGTTAAGCGGACCGTGGTCAGTTCCACAAGAAGCCCTGTTTCCTGGAGAACATGACGGACCCGATGGATGCAACGTCGATGCGCCCTACGCCATGTTTTATAAAGGCAAGGTGCACCTCTGGTATATGGGGCATCCCTGGATAGAAGAAAAAACCTACGGCCTTGCGCAACGTCTATTGCTTGCCCACAGCGAAAATCCGCAAGGGCCATTCGAAAAAAAAGGTGCAGTTCTGAATCCTTCGCAACAAGAAGGTGATTGGGACTACGGCTGGATTGGCGGTCCCCAAGTAAGAATGGCGAACGATGGAAGTTTTTGGATGGCCTACAACGCAGGAACCACCCGCACTTTTCGCATCGGCGAAGAGCCGCCCCGTTCTTCCTGGGGTTTCGCAGTTTCGAAAACCATTGATGGGCCATGGGAAAAACTGTCCCGCAATCCGGTGGAACAAGCGTCTGAAGAAACGGTCAATATCTGGAGGCCCCACCTAACCTTTGATCCAGAATCAAATACCTGGATCACCTTCTACAATGCCGGGCCTACCGGTCATGAGGACGTAACCTTCGCGATTTCGGAGTCTCAATAAATAAAAAAGAAAATTCGTTGTGAAGAAATGTTTATTTTTCACAGAAGAAGTTTAGGTTGAAACAATAAGGTTTAAGCCTTGCGGCAAATCTTTCGTTGAAATGTTTTCGACTTGATCTAACAGCGACCCCAGATTTTGGAAAAATATTTGTCGGATCCAGTTGAAACCACAGCTCAACACCACGACAAAATCCCTCCATAAAAAAAGGGCTTTCGGAAAAACTTCCAAAAGCCCCTCGAGAATTTTTGGTAATTCAACGAAAAAACTGGAGTCCTAAAATCGGCTAGGCTCCTGTCTTGATGGTGCTAATAAACTTCTGAAATGGACGGGCGTAGATTTCAAATTGATCTGCGGGAAAACTAGCCGTCAAATTTACGGCCACGGTTTCTTTAATAAAGCTCACTTGAATCTGCTGCACCTTTTGCCCCGGCTTGATATTTTTTAGGGCGTCGGGGTTATCGCCCAACATTTGCTTCATCGCTTCTAAATCCCAGGAGCACACCATCTGCATGGCAGGAACTCCACCCACCGTAATCTGACGCTCATCTAAAATCTGGAATGTCTGAATACCGCGAGCTTTGACTGCTTCTTTGATCTTGGCAAAATAGGTGGGCAAATCCACCGGTTGGGGCAAAATCTCTTTGGTAATAATGATGTTCGGCCGTACGTTTTTATCAGTGGAGGGAATTGTTAAGGTAATCATCCCCTGATCTTGCCAACTACCCGGAACCTCAAAAGACAAGTCACCCAATACCACAGTGCCCATACTCAACTCCTTGAAATAACATAAAACTTGATACTTAAAACCTACCCGTAGAAGGCCTAGGCTAACATGACCTCAAAGAACGGGCCAAGCATTTAATCGGCCCTCAGAACCCTTCTAGTTGCGAAAAAAACAGCCTAAACGTCGAGGTTTCGTACATTTAAGGCATTGCTCTCGATGAAGTCGCGCCGTGGTTCTACTTGGTCTCCCATAAGCACCGTAAAGATCTCATCGGCCTCCACAGCATCATCGACTCGAACCTGTAATAAGGTCCGGGTTTCGGGATTCATCGTGGTCTCCCAAAGTTGCTCTGGATTCATCTCGCCTAAACCTTTGTAGCGTTGGATATACTGCCCCTCTTTACCGCGCTCCAAGACAAAATCCTTGATCGATCGTAAAGAGAAAAACTCGTGGGCTTCCGAAGAACTTTCCAAAAGATAGGGCCCAGAACCTAAGCTAGCAAAACGAGCTTGCAATGTACGCAATTGGTGGATCTCAGGGGATTCTAAAAAACCAACGTCTAACACCGTCTCACGAGCCATGCCACCATAGCTGGTACGGTAAACCAATCGTTGGGCACTATGCTCTTCATCCTTTTCGATTCTAAATTCAAAGTTTTGCAACTCTGGATGAAATCGAGTCAGATGGGCAGCTAACTTGTCGGCTTCTTCGTCTAAAACTCCTGTGTCTTTCAAAATCTGGGGTGTAAAACGCGTCGCTAAAATCATGGCATCCACAATTCGAGGATCCACTCGCCTGCGCATACTGAGGAGAACTCGATCATACTCGACCCAATCCTGGGTCATTTTCTCTAAATCAACACCGCTAACCTCTTGGCCTTCGGCCTTAAGTTTTAAGTCACCCACTCCCAATTCGATGAGGTAGCGTTGCAGGATCGTTTCGTCTTTAAGATACCGCTCGTTTTTACCCTTCTTCACTTTATAAAGCGGAGGTTGGGCGATGTAGAGATAACCGTTTTCGACGATCTGAGGCATCTGCCGATAGAAAAAAGTTAAGAGCAGAGTACGAATATGAGCCCCATCCACATCGGCATCGGTCATGATAATAATGCGATGGTAACGAAGTTTGGCGAGATCGAAGTCGTTCTCGCCTATCCCTGCCCCCAAAGCCAAGATCAACACCCGAATTTCCTCGGAGGAGAGCATCTTGTCGAATCTGGCTTTTTCAACATTGAGAATCTTCCCCTTGAGTGGAAGAATCGCTTGATTTTTGCGATCGCGTCCCGACTTGGCTGATCCTCCGGCCGATTCTCCTTCGACAATGTAAATCTCGCTTTGGGTAGGGTCTTTCTCTTGGCAATCCGCTAGTTTTCCTGGCAAGGATCCAACCTCGAGGGCACTCTTACGCCGCACTAAGTTTCGAGCATTTCGTGCTGCAATACGGGCACGAGCCGCCTCTACCACCTTGAGACCGATCTTTTTTACGACGTTGGGAGTTTCTTCAAAGAATTGTCCCAAACGATCCCCTACCACGGACTTAACTAAACCTTCGACTTCGCTGTTACCCAACTTAGCCTTTGTTTGCCCTTCAAATTGAGGATCAGGCACCTTAATGGAAATAACCGCCGTCAGTCCCTCGCGAATGTCTTCTCCTTCTAGACCGTCACCCTTGAGGGCCTTAGTTAGATTGTGACTTTGTAAGGCGGTATTGACGGTACGGGTCAAGGCCGACTTAAAACCTGTTACGTGGGTTCCCCCATCGACCGTATTGATATTATTCACGAAGGAAAAAATTTTTTCAGCATAGCCATCATTCCACTGCAAGGCTATTTCCACAATGCATCCATCCTTCTCGGCTTCGAAATAAATAGGGGTTGGATGCAAGGGAGCTTTATTCTTAGAAAGGTGTTCAACAAAGCTGACAATACCGCCTTCGTACTGAAATTCGTGCTTTTTAGCGCTACGTTCATCGCTGATCGTAATTAGTATGCCTTTGTTCAAAAAAGAAAGTTCACGAAGACGGTTGGAGAGAATATCAAAACTATACTCAGTGGTTTCAAAAATTTCTGGATCTGGCTTAAACAAAATTTTCGTGCCACGTTCTTGAGTCTTACCTGTCTGTTCGAGAGCTTTTTCAGGACAACCCCGGCGGTAATGCTGATGATAAACCTTGCCCTCCCGACGAATTTCCAAATCGAGATCGGTTGAAAGAGCATTGACGCAACTTACCCCAACCCCGTGCAAGCCCCCGGATACCTTATAGGCGCTGTGCTCGAACTTACCTCCGGCGTGTAACTTGGTAAGAACTACCTCGGCGGCAGAAATTCCCTCCGTTGGATGAATATCGACCGGAATGCCTCGGCCATTATCTTCAACGGTGATGGAATTATCGATATGAATGGTGACATGAATGGTGTCACAAAAACCCGCCAAGGCTTCATCAATCGAATTATCCACCACTTCATAAACCAGGTGATGCAAGCCTGCAGACCCTGTAGAACCGATATACATTGCGGGACGCTTCCGTACCGCATCAAGACCCTCCAAGATCTTAATCGCACTGGCATCGTAATTTTGTATCCCTGTGGAACTATTGTTCTCGTCGTTGGATGACAATCAAGATCTCCTCAAAGCCCGCAGCCCTTAAGTGGATGAAAGAGAAAGGCAAAAGCAGTGTTGCGTACCATAGCCCCCCCTGCTTGTAAAGCGCACTCAAGGGCTTCTTTTTAAGCTATTTCAAGAATGAAATAGTTCCTCAATATTACCTTCCCGAACTCGAAAAATTCTCGCGGGGAGTTGTTTAAAACTGTCACCCAAAGAGGTGGTTAATAGAGTTTGGGCTCTCAACTCTCCTAATGTGTTCAGTAAAAGACTCAAATGACCGGGATCCAATTCACTTCCCAGGTCATCCAGAAGAAACAAAGGAGGGGTCCCGCGATGTCGAAGGAATAAATCTGCCTCGGCCAGTTTTAAAGCGATGACCAAAAGTCTTTGTTGTCCCTGGCTCGCCGTCTCTTTCACCCCCTTGCCTCCAAGAGTGACCCGTAAATCCTCTCGATGGGGTCCCACTAGGGTTTGGCATCGGCGTCGTTCTTCATGTCGAAAACGTAATAAAATTTCACCATACCATTCCGGACTCGAATGGGGCTGTGAAGCCAAAGTACCCACCCATTGAGCTTGGAGGTCTAAATTTCCCCGTAAAATCTCCAGGAGCCTTTTTCTCCAGTAAGGAAGTAAATCTTCCAGGTACTGGATTCGGGCTTGATGAATCTCAAAGGCTAATTGGGCCCATTGTCGATCGAAAGGCTCACAGAGGGAAACAGGGGCACCGGATTCCAAAAGTCGATTTCTAGAACGTACTACCTTTTGATAGTCAGATAACCGAGTTCCTACCGTGGGATACTGCAAAGCCAAAGCAGCATCCCAATAATTCCTCCTTACAGAGGGAGATATCCGAAATAATTGGGTAGAATCTGGGGTGAAAACTAAAACCTGAAACAACTCGCGAATTTTACTCCAGTGATGTTGAGACTTTCCACACAGTTTTAAGTTTCTTTCCTGGCCATGAATCTCCAAATCGATAAAAAATTCCAAACCCTCTGACAGTAAATCAGCAGACAGTATCGCCCCATCCTCTCCTTCTCGAACAAGATGTTCACGCAAAGCCCCTCGAAAAGACTTTCCATTGGCGAGGTAATAAACAGCCTCAAGGAAATTACTTTTTCCTTGTCCATTTTCACCCACCAACACATTCAAACCAGCGCCCAATTCGAGTTTAAGCTGACAGAGATTACGAAAATTTTTGATGGAAATATTTTTTAAAGACACCCAACACCCTTGGCTAAAGCCGCATGGGCATCACAAGACTCAGAAAGCCTTTATCGACTTCAGAACGAATCAAACAAGGGCTCACCTCATCCTTTAGATCTAAAAAGACTTTTTCGTCCTCTAAAACCGCGAGGACATCTAAAAAATATCGGTAATTGAAGCCTACTTCCAAATGGTTTCCTTTGTAGTCGCACTCAATTTCCTCACGGGCTTCCCCTAAATCGGGATTGGAACAAAGCAACTCCAAGTGCCCACTGGAAAAAGTCATTTTAACCCCGCGATTATGATCCTGACTCAACAAGGATACTCGGCGCAAAGCCCCGATAAAATGTTCCTTAGAGAGCACGGCTCCCCGATCGTTATTTTTAGGCAGCACTTGTCTATAATCGGGAAAATCCCCCTCAATCAACCGAACGAAGAGTACCTTTTCTCCCAATTGGGCAATAACGTTACGCCCTTCTACCCACAGAGGAAGGACTCCTTCCTCGTCTTGGATCATTTTTTGTATTTCCAAAACTCCCTTTCTTGGCAAAAGGACGGGTTTTGACCACTTTATTTTTTGAGTCATCTCCCGCTCGCTCATTGACAAACGATGACCGTCGGTAGCCACCATTCTAAGACTCTTTTCTTGAGAAGATTCCCAATAAATCCCGTTAAGGTTATATTTTGTTTCGTCGGTAGAAACAGCGAACAAAGTTTTAGCGATCATGCTCTTCAAAACCGGAGCATCCAAATGGAATGGCTCGGTTTGGGGCAAAGGAGGCATGGTGGGAAATTCTTGAGAAGGTAAACCCGCCATTTTGAATTTGGAACGCCCCGCCGATATTTCTAACCATTGGTCTTCTTTGCGACGAAAATGGATTTCCTCCGCCGTTATTTCACGCACGATATCGTAGAGATTTTTAGCTGGAACCGCCCATTGTCCGGTTTTTTGAACCTTAGCTGGCAAATTGATTTGAATTCCTACTTCAAGATCAGTGGCTGAGATCCTTAAACTACTTTCTTGAACTTCCAAAAGCACATTGGAAAGAATTGGTTTCGTAGTTTTTTTTTCGACAACGTTCTGAGTCCAAGCCAAGGCATTTTTTAAAGCCTCTCGAGCAATTTTAAATTCCATATTCATTTCCTCCACAAAAACCTTTGGATAGACCCTCAAGGTTTTGTTTCGTACACAGCCAACTTAATAATAATAAGTATATATTTATAAACCGTAATAGTCATAGGCCCTGTGAATAAGGGGATAACTCAAGTAAGTTTATGATTCTTAGAGCTAATCTCTATCGATATCTCCGTGGATTTTTTTTCTTTTCTAAAGATCTTATTCCCAGGGAAAACTTATCCGCTTTTTTTCCCCAATTTCTTACCCTGTCTTTTCCACAGCCCATTTTAAACCTTGGCTAACGCCCGTAACCTCTCCTGTAAAGGTCAAAAACCGTACAAAAACATTCTAGGAAAGTACTTTTAGTGAATCTCGGACTCGAGGCGTTTTTCTAAATTTTGCACTTCGTTTCTCAGGGAGAGATCTTTTTGCAAAAGCTTTTCTATTTTTTGCACCGCATGGACGACGGTGGAATGGTCTTTACCACCAAACTTCATTCCCAACTCAGGAAAGCTAGATTTGACATGCTTCCGACATAAAAACATCGCAATTTGCCGAGGAACAGTAAGAACTTTAAGGCGGCGAGGCGATTTTAAATCGCTAATCTTCAGATTATAATGTTCGGCCACCAATTTTTGAATGGCCTCGACGGTCATGTTCCTCGCGCGGTTGGGTAAAATGTCTTTAAGGACCTCTCGAGTCATCTCTAAGGTGATTTGACTTCCGGAAAGTGAAGCAAAGGCGGAAAGTCGAATGAGAGAGCCCTCTAATTCGCGTACATTGCTTTTAATCTGGGTCGCGAGGAACATGGCAACTTCATTGGGTAGAGAAATTTTATCGGCGTCAGCCTTTTTTCGGAGGATAGCCACACGAGTTTCCGTATCGGGAGGCTGAATATCTGCAATCAATCCCCATTCAAAACGGGATCGCAAGCGCTCTTCTAGTTGGGGAATATCTTTGGGAAAACGATCCGAGGTCAGGACGACTTGGCGCCTGGATTCATAGAGAAAATTAAAAGTGTGGAAAAATTCTTCTTGGGTTCGCTCTTTGCCCGCGATGAATTGGATATCGTCCATGATGAGAATGTCACAAGACTCACGGTATTTTTTTCGAAATTCGAACATTTTTTCATAGCGAATGCTGTTGATGAGTTCGTTGGTGAATTGTTCCGCGTGTACGTAAAGAACTCGTAGGTCAGTTCGCTGTTCGATTTCTAGGCCGATGGCGTTGATCAAATGGGTTTTTCCCAAACCGACACCGCCGTAGATAAACAAGGGGTTGTAGGCCAAGGCTGGGAGATTGGCGACGGCACGGGAAGCGGCATGGGCAAACTGGTTGGAGGATCCCACAACAAAGGTGTCAAAACGATATTTAGGGTTAAGGGATTCGGACAAAACTTTTCGAATGGGTTTGGCTTCGGGGGGATTAGTCAACTCCGAAACCTGAAGGGAAGATGCCCCGGCTATTTTAGACTCAGCGGGACGCTCGGGAAGCATTTCAAACTGGATGCTGTGTTCTGAGCCGGTAATCTTAAAAAGTTCGTACTGGATTAAATGAAGGTAATTTTCTGTGATCCAATCCCGAATAAACTTGTTGGGAACACCAATGGTTAATTGGTTTTGAGAGAGATTAAAAGTAGCGGGCTTGATCCAGTTGTTAAAATTGATTCCACTGATCTTGGTCTGGAGAGTCGCAATTACCTTTTGGATAGCATTTTCCATGGAAATAACAGAAACGCAAAAAAAACAACCCTGGATCAGGGCGTAAAACAACCTGTCCACAAGCTATCCCAAGATTGTGGAAAATAAAAAAACGCTTAAAAATCAAAATATTATAAAAAAAATCCTTGAGTTATCCCCATCCTATCCCAAGCATGAGGATAAATAGGCAGAGTTAGGCCTTTACACGGGAAACCCGAGTAGAATAGAAGGCCGCGTTCCGCGAAAACCATGCCCCAGGCCGTAGGAACAGCGTTTGGATTTTGAAATAAGGATTTTCGATTGGAAAGAAAAGACCCCTGGAAGGAAACCTTTTATCCTTTCGGTTAGCGATTCCCCGAATAAAAACCTATACGGACTGGAAGAAGGATCGGGAAAACCTAAACTCAAAGGACAAAAAAGCAACTAAACGAACTGGAAGAGTTCTCAAAGGGGCTCTTGTTCTCCCCTGCGAGAGAAAATAAGAACAGAGACAAACAGAGGAAACATCTCAAGCAGGTTTGACTTTCGAAAAACTTATTTCAAAGAACTTTTAGGATTTTTTTATCGCACCGAGGGGTGATTTATCCCCTCAAGCGAAGGTGTTTGTAAAACTCTTGCCCGAGCATTGGCAAGATTTTTTTTCTGTAAACCTCTAACTCCACGGTTATGAGAATGTTTTTTTTCGCGTTGACTTAAAAAATTAAAAATGGTTTCACCGCACCTTTTTTAAACAATGAGAGATTTAAATAAATTCGAGGTAATTTTCCATGAAACGGACATTTCAACCCAGTAAAACCAAGGCTAAACGTAAACACGGATTCCGTCAGAGGATGGAAACCCCGGGTGGTCAGAGCGTCCTCAAAAGTCGTCGTGCAAAAGGCAGAAAGCGTTTGACGAAGGTCGTCTACGAAAAATAGATGAGCGTGCTAAACGAAATGGACGCCGATTGAACCGCTTTACCTTCTCCAAGAAACAGCGCCTGAGCGATCCCAAGATTTTTCGTGAACTCTTTGCTTCCGAACAAAAAATCTTCACGCCTTTTTTTGTAGTTCGATTTCGTGACAGCGG
>DALYEU010000051.1:0-14709 GCA_031972375.1 bacterium
ACAAACAGCCGCACAATTTCTCTCTCTGAAAATACAAAGTGGAGGCGCCGGGAATCGAACCCGGGTCCGAAGATCTTTAGCAACCGCTTCTACAGGCTTAGTCGATAATTTAATTTCACCGGGTCGCCTCCCACCGACAGGATGCGAGTCCAGCAAGGTTAACTAAAGTTTCGCTTCTACCACGCTAACCGGCGGCAGTCGCTATCCCACTAAATGACGCCCTATCCCCGCCCGCGGGAGCAGCGAGGTAGAACGGCTCAGCTAAGCTTATTAGGCCGCTAAAGCGAGTTCCACATTGGCCTTCTTAGCGAAGTCAACGCGGATGACATTGTCAGTTTTGGCAATTGTCGATTTGCATAGTTTTGACTGGGTCCATACTCCCAGGCCTGCCACAAGCCACCTCCGAATCCCCGTCGAATCCAATTCGCCCCCCAAACCAGCAGGATTGAGGAAAGAGACTTTGAAGTCTTGTGACCACACTCTTTTTTACTATCAAAGAACTCCACTACTGCCCCTTAATAAGGGCCCCAAATAACCGATTGTCAAGATCAGCTCTTCTTCAAGAAACTTAACGATGTTTTTTTAATACCCGCTGAATCTCTCGATCGCTCTCCCGACGCTTTGTGGTTTCACGCTTATCACCGTGTTTCTTACCCTTGCCCAATCCCAAGTTGACCTTGACCCGACCTTTTTTGAAATACATCGTCAAGGGAATCAAAGAGAGCCCCTTCTCGTGGATGCGCCCCGCAAGCTTATCCAACTCACGGCGATGCATCAGAAGTTTTCGGTCGCGGCGCTCTTCATGATTAAACTGGTTGGCCGGAGCGAAATGACCGATATGACAACTCAACAACCATAACTCACCATTCGTGAGCATCGCATAGGCATCGCTGAGATTTCCCTTTCCCTCACGCAAGGCCTTCACCTCGGAACCTACCAAGACGACGCCAACCTCGAAGGTTTCGAGGATCTCATAGTTAAAACGCGCCTTGCGATTTTCGCAAATATTCTCGGCCATGTTTCTTGCCTTGCCCCTACCTTGGGACGAAAGTCAATCTGCAGGCGAAAATACACTCTTGTTTTTTATTTTCCCTGAACCACCAGGATGGCGCCAGGTTGAATGACGTGGGTCTTAAGCCCGTTGAGTTTACGCAATTGTTCAGGCGTCATGGAATACTTTCGGGCGATGGTCGTCAAACTATCCCCCGGCTTTACCTTGTATTTCACCGTGCTTTCTTTTTTGACTACAATCTGCGCTCCCTTTTGCAAAACCGGTGAAACCTTGGCGCCATTCCATTCCTTCAATTGCTTCGGAGAAACACCGTTCTTTTTAGCAATGGCTGTAAGACTATCTCCGGAACGCACCGTGTAATACACCGAATGCCCAGTGGTTTTGTGGGATTCGGTTTGAACAGGAGAAGAGGACTCAACCTCCGCCGTCTTACCTTTGCCTCGCAGGATCTCACCACCACCTACCTGAATCTTGGCACCCTTCAGCAAAACGGGATAAACCTTTTTTCCATTCCATGCCCTGAGATCCTCTGCCGATACCCCGTACTTACGAGCGATGTCTTGGAGGGTATCTCCACTTTTTACCACATGATAGCGCGGCTTTTCTTTTTTAGCGGGGGCTTCATCCTCTGTCTGAGGGTCCTTCGTCACTCTCGCGACACGTTCCTGACCTCCCTCGGGAACCCAACGCTTAACCTTCACCTTGGGATTCCCTGGAGTCTCAGACTGTACTGAAGAGGATTCGGAAGAAGTCACAAGACCAGAAATTGCATCTTTTAGGTCTGCCTGAGAAGGAGCTTCAGACCCCATTCCTTCTGAACCATTGGAAGCAAAATTCATGGGAGATTTTTTTGAGGCGACTCCTTCAGCTTCCCCGAAACGATGAAGATCCGAGCGGAGGGGAACCTGAGCCGCCTCACCGATCGGATCACCACCCTGCTCCATAGAATCACCTTCGGCAATAAAACCAGATTCTAAATCTGAACGGAGCGGTGCCCTCGTGTCCGCCTGAGCCACCATAGCCTCTTCTTCCTGCCCCTTCTTTTTATTTTTATTTTTATTTTTATTTTTTTCCTTTTCCGCCTTCTCTAATTTTTTCTTCTCTTTTTTACTGAGAGGAGCTTGAGATCCACGCTCTAACTTACTCACTTTCAAGCCGTATTGTCCTTGGGCGCGATAGGCCGCCTCGTCATCGCGACTCGAAGAATAACCCGCCATCGAACGATTGTTAGGGATGGAAAGCTGGGCACCAGGTTCTACCGAGTAACTGTAGCTGGTATAACTTTTGTTTTGCCACTGGTAACGACGCTTGCCCTTACGGGAAGTCGCCACCTTGACCTTTTTACTCACAGTACGCCGTTGGGTTTGAATTGTATCGGGATTGGCCTTCACCAAATCAGCCACCTTGACTCCATAGCGAGAAGCAATAGATTCGACAGAGTCATTACGACCCACCTCATAAAATTTCATTCGCATCCATTGGGAAGGATTTAAGGACGCAGACTTCTTCTCAAAACGCCCCTTGGTGCCCTTGGGAATTCTCAAGGCATAATTCGAAACATGAGGGGGCGTCATGTCCCGCAACAACTCGGGATTCAACATACGAATCAAATCAGGATCTACACCGGCACACTCGGCAGCCACTTCTAGATCCATAGGCCCCCTGAGCTCTACCTTCTCAAAGTTAATGGGTTGCTGATAACGAATATTGCTAAACCCGTATTTTTGCGGGTTTTTAGAAATAAGGGCTGCGGCTAAAATTTTAGGGACATAGTCTTTAGTCTCTTGGCGCAGATAATTACCTTCCACCATATCCCAAAAATTAGTGCCGTGAAGATTGATGGCACGACGCACTTTACCCGCACCTGCGTTATAAGCCGCAAAGGCGAGATACCAATCGCCAAATTCATCGTGGAGATCTTTTAAGTGTTGGGCCGCCGCGTGGGTGC
The DNA here is from genome assembly GCA_031972375.1 of bacterium. Lineage (GTDB taxonomy): Bacteria > UBA10199 > UBA10199 > DSSB01 > DSSB01 > DALYDW01. The sequence continues at coordinate 2,961 of DALYEU010000051.1, forward strand.
TTTTCTCCACATCCATACGCTCATCCATGTAGTAGTCGACATCCAAACCGTACATGGCTCCAGTGGAGCGAATGAACTGCCATGGACCTACGGCCGATGCCCAACTTTTCGCCCGGATATTAAAACCGCTCTCGATCATGCTTAAATAAACCAAGTCACGAGGGAGACCGTATTTGTCGGTTACCGCATGAATGTAAGGCATGAAACGCCCCAAACGGGTGAGATAACGTTCAAAGTGTCCCCGTCCCCGACCTGTAAAGTAATCAATCCATTTTTGAACATAAGGATTATAAGTATAAGGGATATCGAAATCGCCGTTTTGCTGAATGTACTGGGAGTAACGTACGCCGGAACCACGGCGATGTTCTAGGTTTTCGTAGAGGACATCCTCGAGGGATCCCTCACTGGAGGGATAATATTTTTGCGTGGTGGTGCCCTTCTTGTATTTGGCGCTTTTCGCCTTTTTTTGAGAACCACCACACGCGGAAACGAGAAAAATCAGAACCGAGAAGAGGGCGAGAGATTTCTTCATGGGAGACCGCGTTCTTTAAAGTTAAAAATGAGTTTAAATTTGAAAGTGCAAAATGAGAGTGTAAGGAAAAACCTCATCCCGCTCTATCATTATTTTTCATGACCCGTTTAAAAGATTCTAAAAAAACAGAACTTCACTCCCTGGCCCTAACTACCCCCTCTTGTCAAGACGACTACGCCCATCTCTCTTTACCTTGAGGTAGAACCCCATCCCCCTCACGACCCAATCCAACTGAGCCTTTCTCATCCCCATCGAGCGCATCCAAGGGTTTTTTGTAATTTTACGAAAAAACAGATAATAAAAACCTTTAAATTCAATAATTTAAACGAATGAACGAAAAAATCCGTAAAAACCTAAAAGGGGACTACTTAGGCTAAACTTTCCAACTGGTGGTTTTTACAAGGTTTTCTAAGACAAACCAAAAACACTCCTAAGCTAGTTTGACAAAGCACAAGATATTGTGGTTCAAGTAAGTTCAGACCTCAACATACTGTGGATAACTCAAAACCTTAAGCCAAAGCATTGTGGATAACTTTAAGTTTAAGAAGAGGATTTGGCAGCAAAAGTTTTATGACGCTGCCTCCTCTTTAAAAAAAGCGTCGACCCAATAAAGTTTAGGACCTGGAAGAAGAAGGGGGGTTCGGGAAACCGGCCCCCCTTCTGTTTTTATCATTTAAACATCCCCACGGAAGTTTTTTGCCTATCTCACCCACGGCCCCATCCTCTTCAAGATCAAGACCCCGGATTTTGAAAATAGGCTTTCAAGGCCGCAGCCAATCCATAATTTACCTGCATGAGAATCTCTTCCGGACTTCCGGGCTGTTGCACGCGCCCCACCACTCCCCAAACAGGCACCGAAGTCCACTGACGCAAGGTCGCCTCGTTATAACGCTCGGAGAGATCAGATTGGGAAGGATCTAGGGTCGTGTTAAGCACCACCCCCGCCACAGGGATGCCACGACGCTGCAAATAATCCAAACTCAGCAGGGTATGGTTGAGGGTTCCCAGACCAAGGCGGGCCACCAAGAGCACCGGGATCTTCAACAACTCGATCAAATCCACCACACTTTGTCGAGGGCCTAAAGGAACCAACAATCCACCCGCTCCCTCCACCAAGGTCCAATCGTATCGAGTCCGTAAAGTTTCGAAACGCTCTCGAACCCGATGCAGTTCCAAACTCACCCCCTCCAATTCTGCGGCGACACCGGGGGCCAAAGCGGCCTTCAAACTATAAACATTGATGTCGGAGAGAGGGGCTTCGCTCTTGAGCATCTTGTGCAAAAATACGGCATCACTCGTCGCGGCCCCCCACTCACATCCGCTCTCAATGGGCTTCATCGCAATGCAAGAACGCCCCTGCTCTTGGAGATGGAGCCCCAAACCAGCGGTAACTAAAGTTTTACCTACTCCAGTATCTGTCCCAGCGATAAAAAGAGCCGAACTCATCGTTGCACCGTCACCTCTTGAAGAGCATCCCATAGGGCCGATAACAGATCGTCAATTTCTTGGAGCGATATGGAAAGCGGAGGCAATACCACTAAAACATCGCCGAGAGGCCGCAACAAAGCGCCGCGTTGACGAGCCGCACGACACACTCGATACGCCACACGCTGGCCCGGATCGAAGGCCAATCCCGAGTCCTCACCACGCCATAATTCAATCCCCACCATCATGCCTAGTTGACGCACCTCCCGAACATGGGGATGCTCCGAAAATTTTTTTAAACCTTGCTCAAGCCAAGGAATTTTATGCTGAATGGATTCGAGAATTTTTTCGTCTTGGAAGATTTTTAAATTCTCCAGAGCCACAGCACAAGCCAAGGGATTGCCCGTATAGCTATGGCCATGAAAGAAAGTTTTGAAATCGGTAAAATCACCTAAGAATCCTTGAAAAACCCGTTCGGTAGTCAAGGTCACCGCCAACGGCAAGTAACCTCCGGTAATCCCTTTGGCCAAACAAAGAAAGTCAGGCTCCACACCCTCATGTTCAACAGCGAACATTTTTCCAGTGCGACCAAAACCTGTGGCCACTTCATCGCAAATGAGAAAAACGTCGAATTCATCACATAATTGGCGAATCCCCCGAAGAAATCCAGGAGGGGCCAATCGCATTCCCGCGGCCCCCTGGATCATCGGTTCTACGATAAAGGCCGCAATTTCTCCACGATGCTCCTCAAAAATACGACGGGCCTGATCGAGATTAAAATCCTTCACTTTCAAGGTCTCAAACAACAATGGTTTAAAAATATCATGAAAGAGCTCGATGCCTCCCACGCTCACCGACCCTACCGTATCTCCGTGATAGGCGTTTTCCAAACTGACAAAGCGGGTCTTGGGCTTCGTCGCCACGCCTTGCTGCCTTGAATATTGGAAGGCCATCTTAAGGGCGATTTCAACCGCAGTAGAACCGCTATCGGAGTAAAACACCTTGCTTAAATTTTTCGGAGCCACTTGCAAAAGCGCATGAGCCAATTCTACCGATGGAACATTGCCCACTCCGAGCAAGGTAGAATGGGCCAATTTTTCTATTTGATCGTGGAGCGCCTGATTCAAACGAGGATGACGGTGCCCATGGATGTTCACCCATAAAGAAGAGACTCCATCCAAATAACGATTCCCCTCAGTATCGACGAGATAAGAACCCTCGCCACGTTCCAAAATTAACGGTTCTTCCTCCTGGTACTCACGCATTTGGGTAAAGGGATGCCACACCTCGTTTTGATCCCACTGCTTCAAAAGACGCGATCTTTCCCTATTCATGTTTCAAACCCTCCCGAAGCACTGTGGCAAGACGATGCAAATCCTCTTCCGTATGCTCGCTCATTAAAGTGATCCTCAATCTCGAAGTTCCCTCGGGAACCGTAGGCGGCCGCATGGCCGTAATCCAAAAACCGCATTCACGTAGGCGATCCGCAATCTGCAAAGCTCGCTGCGGCGCTCCCAACTCCACAGGAATAATGGGACTCAAGGCGCGAAACCCAGAACGATCCAAAACTTTTTCCAAAGCTCGAGAAAAAAAATCAATGCGCTGCCATAGCCTCGTACGACGCCATGGCTCTGTTTGAACGATCTTGAGAGACTCTTGAACAGCGTAGGCCAAGGCGGGCGGAAGCGCCGTGCTGTAAACGAAAGATCGAGCCCGATGCATGGCGTAATCCCTCAAAGGTTCTGCACCGGCCACATAAGCTCCGAAACACCCCAAGGCCTTCCCTAGAGTTCCCATCGCAATCACTCGATCCCGAAAGGCCGGATGCTCCCGAAATTCCTCCAAACATCCCGAACCCTGGGCTCCAAAAACACCCGCTCCATGGGCCTCGTCCACGTAGAGCCAAGCATCCCAATCCAGAGCCAAATCCAACAAATCCTTCAGGGGCGCCAAATCCCCCTCCATGGAAAAAACCGATTCGGTGGCAATGAGAAAACGCGAGTTGGGACGAGCTTGCTGTCGTGCCTCCGCCAAATGCCGCTCCAATTGGTTCATGTCATTGTGGCGGAAAATTTTTACCCGGGCGCGACTCAAACGAATTCCATCGATCATCGAAGCATGATTGAGTTCGTCAGAGAAGATCCAATCGTCCTCACCGGCCAATGAGGCCAACATCCCTAAATTGGCCAAATAACCCGAATTGAATAAAAGGGCCGATTCACAGCCTTTCCATTGGGCCAATTGCCGTTCCAAATGCTCAAAAATTTCGAAGGATCCCGTTACCAAACGAGAAGCCCCAGAACCCACACCGTAGTTTTCCGCACCCCGCACCAAGGCGGCGCGAATCCTCGGATCTTCGGCTAAACCCAAATAATTATTAGAAGCGAAATTGAGAAAAGCCTGCCCATTCAGAACGAAAAGCCTGCCCGTTCCTTGAGAACTGGCATGAATCCAGCGGCGCAGTCCCTGATTTTCCCACTGCTGCAGAGGGCCCCGTAAACGGTCGAGTGTCATGAGCATCCTCCTACGAACCCGGGCCCGTCAAAGCCCTAAACCACCGCGGTCTCTTCGGGCTCCCAATCATCGGGCAAGGTCGGTGCCGACTTGGACTTGCGATGGGGAGCGACGGGCACCAAACCCAAGCGACGAATCTGCTCCAAATCACTTTCCGGATTCTGTCCCGGAGTTGTGAGATAATTGCCCAACATGGTGCCGCTAGCACCCGCATCGTAAATGTATTCTTGAAAATCCCGTAAATTGACCTCTCGCCCTCCACAGACAAAAATCTCGGTTCGAGGCATGGCCAAACGTAAAATGGAAATGACCTTCAGACAATCCAAAGGAGTGAGATCGTGCAAGGCCGCCAAAGGAGTACCGGGGCGTGGATTCAAAAAATTAATGGGAATGGAGTCCGGAGCAATTTCCTTGAGCTGAAATACGAACTCCACTCGTTGATCAAGGCTCTCCCCCATGCCCATGATACCCCCACAACACACCTCAAACCCCATCTCTTTGGCCAATCGCACTGTGGCGACTTCTTCTTCCCAGGTATGGGTGGTAACTACCTTGGGGAAATAAGACCGGGCAGTTTCGATATTGTGATGGTAATGAACCATGCCCGCCTCTTTAAGGCGCTGCAAATCGGCACGTTCCATCAATCCCAGAGAAGCACAAGTTTCTAGTTGAGTCTGTTCGCGAATTTGGGCCACCGCCTCCACCAAGGTATCGATCTCCTTGGCCTTATTCATGCCACGCCCGCTGGCCACAATAGAAAACTCTGTCCCGCCAAACCCCTCAGCCTCTTTCGCCTTTTCCACCAAGGTTTGGACCTTCATCAGAGGGTAGACAGGAGAAGGCGCCGCCTTGTAGGCGTTTGACTGGGCACAAAAGCCGCAATCCTCAACACACGCCCCGCTCTTAGCGTTGACGATACTACAGAGACTGATTTCCTTACCAAAGGCCTGCTCCCGTAAGAGTCGGGTTATGGGTAAAACCTCACGAAAGAAAGTTTCCTCATCGAGATCCAAAATAGCTCGCGCTTGTTGGGAGTCGATACCTTGTTCTTTGATTTTGTTCAAATTCCACTGAGAAAAATCCATGGTGGCTCCCTAACCCCAGGTTTAGGAGCTTGGCAACGGCTTTTGGCATCGGGTGCGGGTTTGACAAGGAAGGGGAAATTTCCTATCGTCGGCGCTTATGGTTCAAAGCTCTCGAACAGCCAAAGTCGTTCGCAATACCCGGGAAACCCAAATTACCCTCGAACTCACAGTCGATGGTTCGGGAGAATCCCAAATTTCCACTCCGGTTCCCTTTCTCAACCATATGTTAGAAAGCTTCGCCAAACATGGCCGTTTCGATCTCAAAATCGAAGCCCATGGTGATATCGAAATCGACTATCACCACACGGTCGAAGACATAGGCCTTGCCTTGGGAGAAGCCTTCCAAAAGGCACTGGGCGATAAAAAGGGCCTGGTACGCTTCGGATCCTCCACTCTGCCCATGGACGAAGTTCTCACCACTGTAGCCGTGGATTTCTCCGGACGACCCGCGCTGGTCTATCGGGTAGAACTTTCTCCGGGACGCATCGGAGACTTCGACGTCGAGTTGGTACAAGAATGGTTCCAAGCTTTTACCAACACGGCCTTAATCAATCTTCATCTCAACGTGTGGTACGGCAGAAACCGCCACCACATTGTAGAATCTCTGTTCAAAGCCTTGGCTCGGGCCGTAGACCAAGCCACCCAGCTGGATCCACGGGTTAAGGATATCCCCTCCACCAAGGGCACTTTGTAAAAACACCGCAATTGTTATGATCACCATCGTCGATTACGAAATGGGCAATCTCCGCAGCGTCGCCAAAGCCTTTGAGGCTGTGGGCGCACCTTGCGAGATTACTCGAGATCCACAAAAAATTTTACAAGCAGACAAGTTAGTCGTGCCTGGAGTGGGTGCCTTTAAAGACTGCATGGATAATCTCAAACGCCTTGAATTACTCGAGGCCCTACAAGATTTTCTAAAATCGGGGCGTCCTTACTTGGGGATTTGCCTGGGAATGCAATTGCTGATGGAGAGTAGCGAAGAAGGTGGTTTGGTCCCCGGGCTGGGAATCTTCAAAGGATCGGTTAAACGTTTTCCCAAAAAACCCGGGCTCAAGGTTCCCCATATGGGTTGGAACTCGCTACAGATACTTCGAGAGTCCCGTCTGCTTGCGGATATCCCAGACCGTAGCTACGTTTACTTCGTTCATAGTTATTACGTCGATCCAGGCAAAAAAAAGAAACTTCCGGTGGCCGTAACCGATTACGGTCTCGAGTTCACCGCATGCCTCGAAGAAAAAAATATTTGTGCGGTGCAATTTCATCCCGAAAAATCTCAACGGATCGGCTTGCATGTACTCAAAAACTTCCATGAAAATTTCTGATCCCGAGACCCTCCACTAAAGGAACCGAGTTTTTTAATCTCACTCCGCAAACATTAATTTTGTTAATCTTAGAAACACCTATGATCCTTTTTCCCGCCATTGATATTAAAGACGGCAAAGTTGTCCGGCTCCGCCAAGGAGATTACAGTCAAGTCACCCCTTACGCCGAGGATCCCTTGCGTATCGCGCAAAATTGGCAAGAAAAAGGCGCCCGTTGGCTACATGTGGTCGACCTCGATGCCGCCAAGGCTGGGCAACCTGTCCATGCCCAAAAGATTTTTGAAATCGCCGCACAAACCGGATTACGACTTCAAGTAGGCGGTGGTATCCGCACCCTGGAGATGGCGCGCACTTACCTAGAAGGTGGTGTAGAAAAAATTGTCGTGGGAACCCAAGCCGTTCGTAAGCCCGAATTCCTGCAAGAGTTGGCTGCCACTTTCCCTGAAAAAATCGCCTTGGGTTTGGATGCTAAAGAAGGAGCTTTGGCCGTGGAGGGATGGACTGAAACCACAGCCACACACACCGTGGATTTTTTACGCCGGACCCCTCTCCAAGGCGTTGCCTGGGTAATTTTTACGGATATTTCCCGAGACGGAATGTTAACCGGCCCTAACCTAGAAAGTCTTACTCAGGTGTTAGAGGCCAGCCCCATTCCCGTGGTTGCCTCGGGAGGTATCTCATGCCTCGATGATCTCATCCGGCTCCAGAACTTGAATCACCCTCGACTCCAAGGCATGATTGCTGGCAAGGCGCTCTACGAAAATAGGTTCACCCTCGAGGAGGCCTTGATGGTCACCGGGACGACCTCCTAACACTCAAACTTTTTCTGTGGTAGCAAAGCTATGCTGACCAAACGAATTATTCCCTGTTTAGATGTCAAAGATGGACGCGTCGTTAAAGGAACTCGCTTTGTCAATCTGCGAGACGCGGGAGATCCAGTAGAAGTCGCCAAAGAGTACGAACGCCAGGGCGCCGATGAATTGACCTTTCTCGACATCACAGCCAGTTCTGACAACCGAAATATTCTTTTGGATGTGGTGGAAAAAACCGCCGCCCATTGTTTTATGCCCGTCACCGTAGGAGGAGGGGTTCGTCGGATCGAGGATATCCGCAATCTACTCAACGCGGGGGCCGACAAAGTGGCCATCAACACAGCAGCCGTCAACCATCCCTATTTCGTTGGAGAAGCTGCGGCACGTTTTGGCAGTTCCAATATTGTCGTCGCCATCGACACCAAGCGCACGCTGGAAGGCTGGGAGGTTTTTATCCACGGTGGACGTACCCCCACGGGATTGGAAGCCATCTCTTGGTGTCTTAAAATGCAAGAATGTGGCGCCGGGGAGATTTTATTGACCAGCATGGATAAGGACGGAACCCAACAAGGTTACGACATCGAGCTTCTGAAAAGGGTCACGCAAGAGCTGAGCATTCCCGTGGTTGCCTCGGGGGGCGTTGGATCCTTAGAGCATATCCACCAGGGCCTCAGCGAAGGCAAAGCCGATGCAGCTTTAGCCGCATCGATTTTTCATTTCGGACAATTCACTGTCCAAGAAGTCAAAGAGTACTTACGAGAACGAAACATCCCTGTGAGAATTAGCCTATGAATCCATCCCTACCCGAACAACTTAAATTTGATGCCAACGGCCTCATCGCGGCCATCGCCCAAGATGCGGAAAACGGCGAAGTGCTTATGTTCGCCTATATGAATCGGGAATCCCTGGAAAAAACCTTAGAAACCCGTATTGCCACCTATTGGTCACGATCCCGAAAAAAACTTTGGGTAAAGGGAGAATCCAGCGGACATACTCAAGAAGTAAAAGAAATTTGGTTCGATTGCGACGCCGATTGCCTTCTGCTGAAAATCAAACAGAACGTCGCCGCCTGTCATACAGGACGCCGAACTTGTTTCTTCAACCAATGGAAAGACGACTCCGTACAAATTCATGGGGAACCGCTTTTCGATCCCGATCAAGTTTACTAGATCCTGGATCAATCCAAGCCCTCCCGATCAAAAAAACACAGGAAGCCAAGTAACACCTTGGCCACCTTTTTCTAACTGGCTAAAATTCCTTTCGGTTTTTGCCGCTTGACAGGGCCAGGCTCGGGAACTAGTAAGCCCGGCTTTGCCGCCTTTCGGCAAGGGCTGTTTTTTATCGGTTTTCCTTGATACTCTCAAAAGCGATTTCTGATTAGGTCCTTAGTTTAAGAAGAAAAATTCGGTAACTGGCAACTTCGACCGAGTGTTTTTGATTTTAAAAGAGGTAGTTTCTATGCCCGGTATTCATGTTCGTGAAGGTGAATCTTTTGACGCTGCCTTGCGTCGCTTCAAAAAACAGTGTGAAAAAGCCGGTATCCTGTCGGAAATCCGTAAACGGGAACACTACGAAAAGCCCAGCATTCGTCGTAAGCGTAAGACCATCGCCGCTCGTAAGCGCGCCCTGAAAAAGATGGGACGTTTCCGCTAGGCCTCGAACGCGTACGAATTTTCGAGTTTGTCTCTGAAAGCTTCGGCGCCTTCTCCGCGTCGTTTTTTACGTGGATTGTGATTGTCATGTCACTTACTCAAGCCATTGATCAGCATCTCAAAGAGGCTCTCAAGTCACAGGACAAAGAGCGCCTGAGTGCCCTGCGCAATATTAAATCCCATCTTAAAAACAAGATTATCGATTTGCGTCGCGACCTCACCGATGCCGAGGCTCTGCAGATTCTCACCACCCTGGCGAAGCAGCGCCGTGAGTCTATCGACGCCTTTCAAAAAGCGGGACGAATTGATCTTGTCAGCAAAGAGCAGTTCGAATTGGACATCATCGTCTCTTACCTGCCCCAACCTTTGACAGAGGCCGAATTGTCCGACTTGGTACAAAAAGCCATCGCGGAATCCCAGGCCCAAGGTCCCCAGGATATGGGAAAGGTCATGAAGATTTTAGTACCCCAAGTGACGGGTAAGGCCGACGGCAAGGTGGTTAGCGAGTTGGTGAAAAAATTATTGGGATAATTTTTCCTTCCCATCACCCTATATTATCGCTTCCATCGAATCCTCGTATTTGCCCGTGGGTCGGAGGGCCTGCCTCTTGATTTCGGAATCGACGCTTTCACAAATTCGTGACCGAGTTTCTCTCTTCGACCTCATTTCCGAATACGTCGAACTCAAGGGCTCGGGAAAAAACTATCGAGGCCTTTGTCCCTTCCATCAGGAAAGATCTCCTTCGTTTTTCGTCAGCCCAGAGCGGGATTCCTTTCACTGTTTTGGCTGCGGTGTTGGTGGCAATCTGTTTCATTTTCTGATGCGCATGGAGAACCTTTCCTTTCCCGAGGCCGTCTCCCGACTGGCCGAACGGGCTGGCATCGAATTGCAAGACATCCCTAACGCCGATACTGGAGGTGCGCAACGACGCCAACGGCATTTCGAACTCAATCGACAAAGCGCCTGGTACTATCACTGCTTGCTCAAACAACTTCCTCCAGAAGACCCGCTTCTCACCTACCTCCAAGCTCGTCATATTTCCGAAACCAGCATCGCTCAGTTTTACTTAGGATACTGCCCTCCACAAAATTCAGGCCTCAAGGCTTACTTGTTAAAAAAGGGATTTTCCCTGGAAGAAATTGAGAGCAGCACTCTTTTCAAAGGCGAACGAGAATTTTTTCGCTCCCGTTTGATCTTCCCGATTTTTCGCTCCGATAAAAAAGTGGTGGGCTTTGGAGGTAGAAAAATTCACGAAAAGGACCAAGGCCCCAAATATCTCAACTCCCCAGAATCGGAGATTTTTAAAAAGGGTGAACTCTTCTATGGGCTCCAGCTGGCCAAGGAGAGTCTTCGCAAAAATAAACGAGCCCTATTGGTCGAGGGCTATTTAGATGTCTTAACTCTGCACCAGCACGGCCTTGACGAGGCCATCGCACCACTCGGCACCGCCCTCACCCCCCATCATGCCAAGGCTTTGGCCCGCATGGCAGAAGAAATTATTCTGGGTTTTGATCAGGATGAAGCAGGAGAAACGGCCAGCCAACGGGCCTTGGAACTCCTTTTGGAGGTGGGGCGGGTTCCGACTCGACTCCATCTCGAGGCCGGAGAAGACCCGGACAGTTTTCTCCGACGTTATGGAAAATTAGCTCTAGAGAAAAAGCTACGAGAACGGCGAAACCTTTTGGAAGAACTTATCGATAAGTGCAAGGTCCATGTCGCAACGGGTCAAATTTCCCTCGATCAAAAGGGGCGTCTGGCCGGACGTTTTGTGACTTTGATAGAAAAGATTCCGGATTCCATTGTGAGAAATCTCTATAAGCGCCTGGTATCGGAGGCCTTGGAGGTTCCTCAAGAGTGGTTGACCTCAGGAAAAGCGTTTCAGGAAAAAAACAGAAAGCCCGCTTTGCCTTTGCAAAAACAGAAAGTTAAGTCATTGTTTTTACCGGAAGAAGAAGTGATTTTCGAAATTTGGTTGAAGTTCCCGGCTCTGAGAAACGAGATACTCGACAAGGTTAGAGAAGATATATTTTGTACAGAAAGCGCCATGCAGTTGTTTCAGGGGTTCTCCCATCTGGCTCAACAAGAACCTGGCGTAACCACTGGAGAATATTTTGATCTAGCCCCTGCGGCCATGCTTGGGTTATTAAGTGGCCTCGCGGTGAAGGCGGACGGTTTAGAGGAGCTTAGCGAAGCCCGACAAGGCTTGGCTCAAGCTCTCTTGGGGCTTAAAAAGAAGCAGCTTCAAAGAGACCTCCTCTCTCTGAACGCCAACGACCCGGAAGAACTCACTTTGTTGCAAAGCAAGATCACGGACTTATCTAAGGTGCTCAAACACCGAGAGAGGATTTATGGCGAAAGATAAGGTACGAGAAGAAATTAAAGACCTCATTCAGCTCGGAAAAGAGCG
>DALYEU010000052.1:0-13444 GCA_031972375.1 bacterium
GTGGCGGTGCAGGGATTTGAACCCCGGACACGGCGGATATGAACCGCCTGCTCTGACCAACTGAGCTACACCGCCTCAAAGCAACAAAATCTCAAAAATAGCCTGAAACAGGCTAATCGAGGGCATAAGCCAACAGAACCGAATCATGGGGCCCTGTATCCCCCGTAAGCCCCGGATCGCGCAAACGCAAAGCAACCCAAAGACGGTCACCCTCGCTGCCGCGGGTGATTAGAGTGTCTTGGATGCTTCCGTCAACTCTTTTGCTAGCCCAAACCTCGACAAAGCCCAAATCATCCCATTTCAAGCGAAAAACCTGGCCATTGGAAATGATGGGGATTCTCCCGATGACATTTTTCACCAGAGAATAATTCTTGGCCACCACCACTTCATAATTTCCCTGTCCCTCACGGATCAAGGGATCCAAGCCCACGGGAATGCCGTAGTAATCAGCCACTACCTCGTTGAAGACATCTTTCATCTCCACGGGAACATAATTGGCGGTGCCACCGTAGGTATCGGAAGCGGTGATCCCCTTGTTATATTTTCCGTCTTTCCACTCAAAGTAGCGCAAACGTCCCGAATCACTCATGGCCATGACAGGGGCCCGATTGTAATCCCCCTCTGTCAACCAAGCGTAATTGTAGAGATTAGCCCGATCAGGAAGATCGAGTTTTTCAACGGGTTTGATTTTCCCACCTTCCCACGAGAGACGAAAAATATTTTGCAAAGCCCGATCCGAATCAGCCAGAAAGGGGGCTCCCAACAAGACAGAACCCGAGGGCCCCACGACCACCCGCATCTGAAAAGGGATTCCTGTAAGCTCGGGAAGAAGCTGTCCCCCTTGGTACTTCAGGATGTAGCTCGAAGCTTGGTCTCCAGCCAGATTGGTCAGGACGATTTTATTTCCTTCGGGATGGGGCAAAATTTCGACTTTGACGAAATAATCTCGAGACCCACCGCTGAACTCGGTCATCAGTTCTAATTTACCGGCTTCCCAGCGATAAAGATAAAGCTTGCGCTGGGAAGTCAAAAGAATTTCAGGATGCCCGTCACCGGTGACATCCCCATAGGCCATACCCCGCACTTCGAACGGCAAGCGCTCACTCACAAAGATATAATCGTGAAGGGGAAGCTCCTGTCTTTTTTTCTTAGCGGATTTTGTAGACACCGCAGGAGACGCCGCGCTGGACTGAGCCGGAAGTGAGGCTGAGGAAGTCGAAATCGAGTCCCCACTCGAAGAGGATGGACTCGAAGAAGATGCTACGACCTCAGGCTTTTGCTTCGCTAAAGCCTCCTGCTTTTTTATTTCCTTCTCAAGAGCTTTGGGCACGTACTGGATTTGCTTTTGAACGGGGGGTTCCAAGGGAACGGATTCGGCCACCGCAACAGGACGTAGTTGGGTCGCGGCAAAATTCTCCAAGCCCGGCAATAAATCGTTTAAGCTCTGAGGCGCGAGATATTGCTCAGAAATCTTACCTTGCAGATCGACCCATTTCACCCAAACCCGGTAACGTTGCCCCACCGAATGGATGCGACCCACGACTAAGATAATATCTTCTTTTTCACCTTGTTTGACCGATCGAAGTTTCTCCAAAGGAATATCTTTGGGGACAGGATGGGCCGCATACCCCTGCTGCAATAAGGCTCCGGTCACGGCATCCTGAGCCGCCCCCGCCAAATAGGCCTCGGAAACGGGACCGTTGTATTCGAACCGAGCAACACCAATGGCCGGTCCTGCCTTAGCTGAAACTAAGGGAACATAAAACAGGGTCAGCAAGATGAAAAAAGAGAGTTTGATGGATTTCATGGGGACTTCATAAACCGGGCGCGACTATGGTCCAGGTACCCTTGAGGGTCAAGGGCAAAGGCTTTATTGGTCTTGTTCACCCATTAAAAGATATTTTTCGATAAAGGGTTGAAGGTCTCCGTCGAGGACTCCATCGGCGTTCCCGGCCTCCCACTGGGTGCGGTGGTCCTTCACAAGTTTGTAAGGATGCAAAACATAAGAACGAATCTGAGAACCCCACTCGATTTTTTTCTTTGTGGATTCTACGGCTTCTTGCTCTGCTCGACGTTTTTCTAATTCTTTTTCATAAAGTCGAGACCGCAAAACCTTCATCGCTGTTTCTTTATTGCGGTTTTGAGAACGCTCCGACTGACATTGCACCACCGTATTGGTGGGCAGATGGGTAATGCGTACGGCGGTATCGTTCTTTTGAACGTTCTGCCCTCCCTTACCTCCAGCTCTGTAGGTGTCGATGCGCAAATCACCCGGGTTGATTTGAATGTCGATGGTATCGTCCACCTGGGGAGAAAGAAATACCGAAGCAAAAGAAGTATGACGCCTTTTATTGGCATCAAATGGAGAAATTCTCACCAATCGATGCACTCCTGATTCTGCCTTGAGATAACCGTAAGCGTAATCGCCCTCAATACCTAGAGTGACACTTTTATAACCAGCTTCTTCCCCAGGACTCACATCGATGATTTGTGTTTGATAACCACGCCGCTCGGCGTAACGAAGGTACATACGGGTAAGAATCTGGGCCCAATCACAAGACTCGGTGCCACCCGCCCCCGCATTAATTGTCAGAATGGCCCCGAGGCGGTCCTCGGGTTGACTCAACATTAAGCGAAACTCCGCCTCTTCTAAAGCATGCTCCAATTCGACGAGTTTCTGCTCAGCCTCGGCTCGATCTGCCTCTGAGCCACTCTCTTCGGCAAATTCATCGAGAATCTGAGCTTCCTCAAAAAAAACCTCGAGTTTTTTAAAGTTTTCAACTTGAACCCGAGCGGCGTCTAATTCTTGGTGAAGCGTCTTGGCTCGCACCGCATCATCCCAAAATTCGGGTTGGGCAGATTCTGTTTCGAGTTCAACGATACGTTTGCTTTGACCTTCTGGGTCAAAGACGCCTCCGCAAATGCTCTAATTTTTCTCGAAGCAGGGATAACTGATTTTGAAATTCCTTAGACATGGCGACCTTCCTTCTTTTGGGTAGCAGCTCGTAGCATCGCCAAAAGGGAAAATAAAGCCGAAAGCCAAGCGACAAAATCTCCCCAACGCACGTAGCAGGTTTTCCCTCCATAGAGGGGCAACTCAGTGAGAAAATCTTCTCGAGTGTACATCCCCCCCTGCCACAACACACGCCCCCAGGGATCGATAAGCGCGCTCAAGCCTGTGTTGGTAGCCCTTACCACTGCACGCCCCGTCTCGACAGCACGCATCTGGGAATAGGCCAAATGCTGATAAGCCGCGCTCGAATAACCATACCAGGCATCATTCGTGAGATTGATGAGGGCATTGGCCCCGTCCTGCACCATCTGCCGAGAAATGTAGGGAAAAATATCCTCGTAACAAATTAAGACCCCCAGGAGAAACTCTCCATATCGAATAGGCCTGAAACTCTCTCCGGGGACAATGTTTCCCACTTCAGCAACTAACTTACGGGCAAAGAAGAGAAACTCCTGATAAGGCACGTACTCGCCAAAGGGCACCAACTCTTTCTTGTGGTAGTAATCGAGAATCTGCCCCTCGGACCCCACCAAGAGGGCGGAGTTATGGACATTGCGCCTTTCTTGTAAGGTACTTCCACGACTCTTACGCGTCATGGTTCCCAACAACAGACGAGACTCCCTCTGACCAAAACTCAGGGCGATTTTCTCCGAATCGTAGGGAACCGCAAAGGGCAAGGAGGCCTCGGGCCACAGGATTAAGCGAGCCCCCCGACTCTCCAAAGCTTTGGTCCCTTGAGCGTAGTTTTCCAGGATATCCTGGGCCATACGACCATTCCATTTATCCTCCTGAGCCACATTGCCTTGAACAATCCCTAAGGGGATCTGTCCCAAAGGACGAGGCCGGGGAGATGATAGCCGTATTACCCCAAAGATACACGTTGCCAAAACCAACGCTCCTACCGTCAAGGCGGGCCACATTTTCTTTAAGGATAAACTTGAATTAAATCTATTTTTCCATTGAGAAATAAATAAATTAATACTTTCATTGCACAATAAAAGAAGAAAGGTCAGCCCATAGGCTCCGTAGATGGAAGCCCCTTGGAGAAAGGGCAAAAAATTCACCTGAGAATAAGCCAGTTGGCTCCAAGGATAACCTCCTGCGGGCCAATAATGGCGCAGATACTCACAGGCGACCCAAAAACAAGGCCTTAACCACAGCAAGCCAACCCCAAGACGACGAGCCGTCCAGTCACTCAAAGGAAAAATTACCGCGAACATGGCGGAGAGAATCACCATCAGCAAAACAAATACCGCCATGCTGATGGATGCGCTGAGTCCACCAAAATGATGGATGGCAGCATAGAGCCAATATTGGGAAACCCCGTAATGAAATAAACCCGCCACAAAAGCGAGAGCAAAGGCGCGTCGGGGTTGCACCCCCTCCAAGGCCCGCAACAAGGGGACCCAACAAAAGAAACCTAAGAATCCCAGAGATGGCAAAATCCAAGGGCCAAAACGAGTGGGATAGCTCAATGCCGCCAAACTACCACTTAAAATTGCAAGGATCCATCCCATGGATAATGCCCCTGTTTAGATAAATACTTTAAATATTTTCTCTCTTTTTTCTCGAATTTTTTTGCTGCCTCTGGGCCCTCTTCATGATCCAAACCTTGAAGATGAACCAGGCCATGCACCGCCAAACGCAAAACCTGCGCATTCAAATCTCGCCTGGCCCGCTTGGCTTGCTGCCTCGCCACAGAGGTGGCGACAAAAATAGATCCCAAGTGCCAAGGGCCTTGTCCAAAGGGAGGCCGAACGTCCACAGGAAAAGATAAAACATCGGTTGTTTTATCTTTCGCTCGATACTCGCGATTGAGTTTTTGCAAAGTTTTTTCCCCCGCAAGATACAACTCGACCCATGCGCGATCGACCTTGGCATAAGCGCATAACAAAAGCAGGGCTCGACGCAAGCGCGCGATACGCACAGGAGAATTACGACGATGATAGATTTCCAGGGGCATAGGACATCAGGCTCCAGGCATGGGACGAGGGGCCACTTTTTTCAGCGGAGTCACCGTGCCGCGACTTTCTCGTTTTTTCTCCAAGCCCTCTGGATAAGCGATGCGCTGATGGTAAATTCCGACCAAGACGCGGGTAAAGGTCTCCGCGATACAGTGCAGATCGCGCAAGGTCATGTCACACTCGTCCAACTGCTCTTCGATAAAATTATTGTTGATGATCTGCTGCACCTTGGACTGAATTTTTTGCGGAGTCTTTTCTACCAAAGACCGCACACTTGCCTCCACACCATCAGCCAATAGAATGATCCCCGCCTCTCGAGTTTGAGGACGCGGCCCCGGATACTTGTAGAGCTTTTCGTCAACGGGCGTATCCTTCCCCTCATTGAGCTTCAGGGCTTTGTTATAAAAGAAAGAAATTAACTTTGTTCCCTGATGTTGGGGAATAAAATCGGAAATTTTCTTGGGCAATTTGTATTCTCTCGCCAATTCCAAACCATCCTTCACATGGGAAGCGATAATGAGCGCCGACATAGAGGGAGAGAGGGCATCGTGACGATTCACGCCATCGGTTTGGTTTTCGATAAAATAGGCTGGTTTACGCATTTTTCCGATATCGTGAAAATAGCTTCCCACCCGGGCCAACAGAGGATTTGCACCGATTTGCGCCGCCGCTGCCTCGGCTAACACTGCCACCAATTGGGAATGATGGTAGGTTCCGGGCGCTTTGACGATCATGTCGCGCAACAAGGGATGGTTGAGGTTACCTAGCTCTAGCAATTGAATATCGGTCACATAATGAAAAAGCCCCTCGGCGATGGGGGCCATGACCATGACGAAGATCGAAGCCAGAATCCCTCCAAGAAACCCCATGGCCATACTCGAACTAACTTCGGCGATGCTAAAAACATCGGTCACACTCACCACCGTAATCAACTTGATAGCCAAGATGACCAAGGCATTCACAACCCCCACCAGCAATCCCGCCCTTAGGATGGCGGTTCGTCGATCCACACGGGCCATGGCTGCCGCCGCAACAATGCTCGAGATTAAAAAATAAATACTCAGATCCAAATCGCCCTGCAGAAACATCCCCGTAAGGGCACTCAACACAATAGCAAAGACCAAGGCGATTTCCGAATTGAGTAAATATCGAGTCAACATCGCTCCTCCCGCCACAGGGATGGCGTAGTACAAAGACTGCACCGAAACTTCGTAAGGAAAAAAATCAGTCAAGGCACTGGAAAAAGCGGCGGCAATGCGCACTGAAAACAAAACTAAAATTAAATTTCCCCCTAAAAAATAAAGATCTTTCTTAGTCGGATTAAACTTTCGGATGAACATACTGGAAAAAACATAGCTGATCAAAATCAACAAAAAGACGAATAAGGCCGTCCCCACAAACTTAAGTGTAAAACTGGTCTCCGACTTTTGTTTTTGAATGGCCTGCAAAATCATCAAATGAAACGGTTCATAACGATCACCACTTCGAAGAATGGCCTCCCCAGCCTGAAGCTTGAGAATAACATTGGGGATGGCGCCCACAGCACGGGCACGGCGGAATTCGGTTTCTACTGAGTTAAAGGTTGTGTTGGGCACCACCACGGAGGAAATTAGAACGCCCATTTGGGCGGGACTCAGCAGACTCTCCGACTTGGAATCCCGACGGGAAGGCAACTGAGCTAAACGATCCTGGATCTCCTCTAGGGATTCCATAGCATCCAGATTTTGCAAACTGCGCTCATTCTCCACCGCTTGAGCCTTAAGATCACGGATCATGATGCCCCGCCCCGGCTCATAAGGCAGCAAGCTTCGCGTGGCTAAAATCGGACGGGTTAAGATCCCCGACAATAATTTTTGCACCTCTCGTTCCGTAGCCTCGGAATATTGATCCTTTTCTAAATCGGCAAGCAAGGCGGGCTTGAGACTCACTCCCAGCGACGACTGAAATACCTGGGAAGCCTCTTCAAGATTTTCTTTATCTTGAACCACTAACCTGGCGCCACGAAAGGCCTCTGTGATTTTATCTTTTATCTCCTGAAACAAAGTTCCGTCAAAATCATATACCGGTAACACATTGGCATAAGCCGCTTCACGATTGGCCTTGGTCGCCTGAGAGTCCACGATTTCATAATTTCGATCAGCCTTGATGCTCTTGGGAGCGATACGTCCAACTTGAATATTGGAGGGTAAGACTTGAACTTGAAAACTCAAAATAAAGGACAGCACCATCACCAAGAGAAGAAACAATAACCAGGAAAAAAAACGGGAGTGGACGAAGGCGCCCAGAGAACGAAAATCCTTACGGTGAAATCCAAAGAGTAAGGAGCGAAATTGAGGATTTGAATTGGAGGAATTGGAATTAGAGTGGAGCATTCATTAATCTCCACCATCAAACTCAGCATCCAAAACCTGGATACTGATTTCTCTCCGACCCACCTTATCGTCAAAATCCAGCAAAATCACCTCCTGCCACGGACCAATCTTTAAGGCTCCCTGCTGCACCGGTAAAGACAACTGGAGCCCCACCAAGGCCGCTTGCAAATGGGCTGAGTTTCTCCCGGTCCCGGAAGGCCGCTGAGGTCTCGCCCCAATACTGGCTGGCACCTGGGCCAAAACCCAATCGCGGTACTCTTGATGCAGCTTGGGATCATTTTCCAATAGAACTACCCCAGCCGTCGCTCCTGGAATTAAGACAGTTACCAATCCATTGGCAACTCCCGATTCTCGAATCGCCCGCTTGACATCATGAGTAATGACATGAATATCTACCCGATTGCTGCTATTGACATAATAATTCTTAAGGAACATCATAGGCTTATGCTACACCGCCTGGAGATTTAGGGCAAGTGACCTCCCGGTTTCTCAAGAAAATCGCTCTGATAAAAAAAGATCAAAGCAAAAGCAATTCTTGGGGCTCGGGAGGCGATAACTTTCGGTAGGAGAGGTTTTCAGTATGGGGATTTCCGTCGGAAAAAATCGCTTCGTACGTAATAAATATTTGGAGTACCGACAACGGTACCTCGAGGCCAGAGACTTTTCTAAAAAGCTCAACGACACCGACCTGCAAAACCAGAAAGGCTCCGACCCCGCTAGCCAAGAAAATAAGATTAGCAAGGTCGACGACATCGTCGGGGGACAAAACGATCCCATCAAGAAGATGCTCTTCGACTATCAAAAGCCCCAACAAGTCTCCCAAGAGAATACCAAGTCCTCTCAGGAGAACCCCCGAAAGTCCATCGCCTCTCAAAAAGTTTCTGCTCCGCCAGCCTCCGCTCCAACCGAGGTGATCCAAGATCCGGGACTAATGCCAAGCACCTTGAGTGCCACAAACTCCAGTCGTATGCAAAGGGCCCTCGAACCTTATAAAGCCCATATCCGAGCCGCCGCCGTTCGCTACAATCTTCCCGAAGAACTTATCGCCGGGGTAATCTGGCAAGAATCCAGGGGCAATCCTCGAGCTGTGAGTCACTGCGGAGCCATGGGTCTCATGCAGCTCATGCCCGAAACCGCAAAAAATCTTGGAGTCAGCAACGCCTTCCATCCCGGGCAAAATATCGATGGGGGGGCCAAGTATCTGCGTCAAATGCTCGATATGTTCGGCCGCGTTGATCACGCAGTGGCCGCATACAATGCGGGTCCCGGCAATGTAAAAAAACACGCTGGCATCCCACCTTTTCGCGAAACCCAAGATTACGTTCCTCGAGTTTTGGGAGGCGCGAATACCTTCAAGGTCGCTGGCGGCTTCCAAGACGAACGCCAGGCCACCGCCATTCGAGTTTAAACTCTCCGCAATTCATAAAATCATGTTACAATGAAGCCAAAAACTTTCACCCAGGGAGGGTGCGGGTCTATGGCCGTTTCCAAAGAAAAAAAGGCTTCGCCTAAAACTCATGGTCCCATCGCGGTCACCGGAGGTGGCTATAAAGGTCTCCATCTTTTGCGGTGGCTTGACCAAAGAGAGGACTTTGAAAAAATTATTTTTCTCAATCCGAAAAAACCGCCCTTTCCCCTCAAAAAAACCCAGTTCCATCCCATCGACCTCACCGAAACCTTGGTCGACGTCAAACTGGCGGAAATTTTTAAGAAAGAAAAAATCGACACACTAGTTCATACAGCCTTACCCATCACTCCTCCCCATGACCTGGCACGCACCCACGAATTGATTTCCGTGGGCAGCATGTACCTATGCAACGCCGCTTCCCACGCCAAGGTTCGCAAGCTGATCCTCACCTCAACTGCTGATGTCTACGGAGCCTTTCCTAATAACCCGAACTACATCACAGAACGACATCCGGCTCGGGGCGGACAACTCTCCAGATTTTTGGGAGATAAAATCGACGCGGAGAACCGTTTTTTGCAATACGCACAAAAACATCCCCGGTCTATCGTTACTCTGTTGCGTCCTACCACTTTGTTAGGCCCAACTATCTCCAGTTTTAAAACTCGCTATTTAAGCCGAAGTTTTGTGCCCACGGTCTTGGGGTATGATCCTCTGGTACAATTCATCCACGAGAAAGATTTCCAAGAGGCCTTTCAACGCTCTGTCTTGGGAGACTTTCCGGGAATTTTCAACTTGGCCAGCCGAGGAGTCATTCCCCTTTCTAAGGCTATCCAACTGATGGGAAAGATCAATCTTCCCCTGCCCATGCTGGGTTTGAAAACCTTCATCCAAACCCTGTGGTATTTGAATATCTCCCCGGCGCCGGCTCACATGCTAAACTACTTGAAGTATCTCGCCGTGGTGGACATCACCAAAGCCGAAGGACAAATGGGATTTTACCCGCGTCATTCCTGCAAAGAAGCCCTGTTGGATTTTGTGGGTGCAGAACGGCTTCGTGAGGTTCACCTTAATAAAGCACCCTCTAAAATAGCGGAGCTAGAAGGATGAACAAAAAAAAATCGAACGCATCCCATCTGAGAATCCTAACTCCCTCGGAAGAAAATCAAGAAGCCAGTGCCCATGAAAATACCCTCGCTTTACAAGCGGTAGCCGAACGATTGCAAAAGCTCGAAGCAAAGATCCATCAAAGCTTGGACCAACTCGAATCTCAATTTTCATCAAAACGTAAAAACCAAAACATAAAATCCCTAGAGCTGCACAGAGCCATCGACGCCCTCAAAGAAAACCTAGACAAACAAATGAGGGATTTGAGCGGATCCTTAAATCAGGCTCAAAAAACCACTGAGCAAGCAATCTCCTGGTGGTCACGACTGAAGGATTTTTTCTCCGCATTGAGCCCCTTCGCTTATGGTTCTCGACAGGACTACGAAAAGTTATTAGCCGAAGAATTCGACCCTTTCGGCAGAGACCCCGAGTTTGAACTCAAAATCAAACCGATCTTCGACTTTCTTTACTACAAATATTGGCGCATCACCCCTCTGGGACTAGAAAACATTCCCGCCCAAGGCCGCGCACTTTTAGTCTCTAATCATTCGGGAACCTTGGCCTATGACGGTTCCATGATTCGCATGGCGGTTTCCTGCGATCATACGGCGCAACGGGATGTTCGTTTTTTGGTGGAAGATTTTGTTTACTATCTCCCCTTCATCGGCAGCGCCATGTATCGACTCGGGGGAGTCCGCGCCAGCGCGGAAAACGCTGAAAAACTTTTGAATCAAGACCACCTGGTCGCGGTTTTTCCCGAAGGCGTAAAAGGCATTGGAAAATATTATTCCCAACGCTACCACCTGCAACGTTTCGGACGCGGAGGCTTTGTCCGCCTCGCCATTAAGACCCGTAGCCCCATCATCCCCGTAGCCGTCATCGGAGCTGAGGAAATTCATCCTATCCTCTACAAATCGACGCTACTCGCAAAGCCCCTGGGCATTCCCTACGTCCCCTTCACTCCAACGCTACCCTGGCTAGGCCTGCTCGGTTTAATTCCCCTCCCTAGTAAATGGACCCTCTATTTTGGAAAACCGATCCATCTTGAAGATTACGGACCGAAAATTTTAGAAGACGAGTTGGCTATTCACCAACTGAGCGAACAAGTGCGTTCTAAGATTCAAGAAATGGTCACCGAAGGTTTAAAACAACGCCGTAGTATTTGGTGGGGATAAAAATATTTTTTACAGAAATCAGGCAAAATAGCTTCAAACGATATAACGTTTTTCTTTGATCTTTCGGGCTAAAACTCCGCCATGGGCTTCAAAACCCAATCGACCTAACTTCCCATAAATATATTTTTTGCCCAATTCTACGCCCGGCTGATCGTAAGGATTCACGCCCATCAGAGCCCCTACGTAAACCGTGGTCACCTGCATTAAATAAAAAAATTGTCCCAAGGTGTAAGCGTCATTGCCGTAAAGGTACAATTTACAACTGGGAACCTGGGTCTCCTTCAAGGCTTGCTCCGTCGCCAAAATTTCCGCGAGCAGAATTTCGCTAAAAGTTTTTCCTCCCAAATAATGCAAACTGGCCAGATCTTGGAAGAGAGGCGGAACCACAAAATCTTGCTCCACTCGATCCTGCTGAATGAACAACACCATTTTGTCTCGAGGACCCTCGCTATAAAGCTGCATCTGAGAATATTGGTCACGAGGGCCCTGGGCCGGTAATGGAGTTACCCCCGAAAAAATCACATTACCCTGGGTATCTACCCGCTTTGCCAGACTCTCCGACCAAAGCTGACAAAACCAATGCACGGCACCATGAAAGGGCTCCGAGTAATTCCACAAAACCCACTGGTTTTTTCCGTATTTTTTATGGAGTAAAAAGATGACCACCGCCAACATGGCCGCCGGGTTAGTCCAAAGGTCTGCCAAACGACAACGCTTGTCCATATGGATGGCCCCACCCACCAAATCGCGGATGGAAACCCCCGAAAAGGCCGCGGGTAACAATCCCACGGGAGATAAAACTGAAAAACGACTTCCCACGCCTTTGAGAATGGGAAAACTTTTCAATCCCTCTTGTTGGACCAACTGGCGCAAAGCCCCTGAAGCTGGGTCTGTGGTCACAACAAAATGCTCACGAAATTTTCCTTCACCTAAACGCTTCTTGAGCAGATCATAAAAAAACAAAAACTGACTCATGGTCTCTACGGTGTTTCCCGACTTACTGACGACATTAAACACGGTTCGCTCGGGACTCAGTCTCTCCATGAAGAGGGCCATCGCCGCTGGATCTAAGGTATCTAGCACCACAACATTTTTTTTCTCTGGAGAAGTCTCTGTGCTCTCCAAAGGGTGACACGCTTGCTGAATGGCCCGAGTACCCAAGGCGGCTCCGCCCATACCCAAAACCACCATTTGATCGAACTTTTGTCGAAGTGCCTGAGCCCCCTCTTCGACCTCTTGGACGACCGTATCGAGATAGGGAAGATGCATGAACTGAACCTGCCCCATCTCGTGCATTGCCAACAAAGCTTGACGCGCCTGCGCCCAAAGCGGGGCCATCTCTTCAAGGTCAACCTCAGAAACGCCGGATTCTCCCTGAGGATCTATGGAATGATTGAAATCGATATGCAAATCTCGGTGAGGCATCCGACTAGGTTAGCGAAGGGAAAAAAACGGGACAAGAAATAAATGGGATTTTTAGAAAGAGGAGGAAATACCTTTACCCGAAAGCCACACACTGGAAGCGCCACCGACGCTCATGGATCCCGAATAGCTCTGCTGAAAACTCGGGGTAAAGGTGACTTGAATAGAGCGCATCCCCTTAGGATCAAGAGAAAAATAAGACGGATTGGCCCCAAAGCCGTAAGGCGTAAAAATGGAGATCGTAACCTTTTTGTCTCCGTTATTTGTCACCGTAAAATTCTGAGTTTTACTGCTACCCACTCTGACATCGCCAAAACTCAAACTAGATACGGTAAGAGAAATGTTCGCGCTCCAGTTGCGCCACAAACCTCCCAATTTTTCTGCCACACGGACTCTGGATTGAGAAGTTATGCGACCTAAACCAGCCTCTCTGAATGTGGTCGCCGCTCCCACGAAAGCAAGTGAAGACCTATTGTTGTTTTGCCGGGGCGGAACCACCTCGCCCAACAAAGCAGCAATTGAATCGGTCGAGGAAATATGAAAATTTTTCAGGACACGGGATAGCATCAAAACACCCCCCCTACGGGTGATGGGGTAACACGATCTCCAACTTTTCTACAATTTTTTTCAAACGACAAAGGTTTTGATGCTCTTTGCAGAATAAAATTTTTAATTTTTTAGGATTGAAGCAACAAAAAAACGTTAGATCCGATCGGAGAGGAACGCATAATTTCAGCAATCATTTAAGATGTAACCTAGTTTCGTCACAAGATCTCCTGGATATCCTTGACTCAAAACAGGATCGTGTTCCGGGATTCATTGGGAAGAGAAAAAAGATATGAGTTTATTAGAAAATCTCCGTCAGGGAACCGTTTCCTCGCCGTCCCCTCTGGGAAACTCTGTCGCCGTTGAATTCGATACAACATCCGCCAGCTCCTCCCTAGCTCTGGCAGGAGCCTATCGTCGGGCCCGACACTTGGAAAAAC
>DALYEU010000053.1:0-13082 GCA_031972375.1 bacterium
AAGAAGGAGAGTCGGTGAGCGCCGTCGCGAAGGTCGCGGAGGGCGAGGAGGAGGGAGAAAAGGAATAGGGGGCCCTCCTTTGAAGAAACTTTATCAAAAAATAGCCCTATTTTTGCTGATTTTACTCGGTATCGTCGCCGCTTTTTTGTGGGTGCCCCAGAAACGTCCTTTTTATTTCTACGTTCAGAGGGCGGAGGAAGCGTTTCAGCAAAAAAAATTCCATCGAGCCATCGATTTATATCTCAAGGCACTCAAGTATCATCCTCGTCATGAGCGAACTCCCGAGGTGCTGCTCATTGTCGGTAATACCTACAATTTTTCTTTGGGAAATACGGAGAAGGCGGCCGCCGCTTATCAGCAGTTACGCGAGAAATATCCTAACAGTCTAGAGACTCGCCGCGGATTGCAGAATGCCGCCGAAATGTACGAGAAGCTAGGCGACTATCAACGAGCCCTTTTAGCTTATCAAGATATCGTGGATTTATTTCCTCGTGCAGGAGATCTAGATCAAATTCGTTATCAAGTGGCCATGATGGCCCTGAAACTAAAAAAATTTGAACCCGCTCGCCGTTCCCTCATGGCTATTATCGAAACCAACCCCAATACGACTATTGCCGATCAAGCGCTCTATCAGTTGGGAAGTATTTTTTTTATGGAGGGGGCTTCGGAACAGGCGGTTCAGGTTTTGGAGGCTGCGGTGGTGAAATTTCCCGAGAGTCCTCTATTGCCTGAAATGAAATTTACTTTGGCCAATGCCTATGAGGAACAAGGGAAATTGGAATCCGCCCTAAAAATTTATGAGGCGGTTCGGAACCAATATCCCAATCCCCAAGTGGTCGACGCCAAGATTGAAAAGCTCAAAGAGAAAAATCTTAAACAGCGTGAGATGGTGGAAAAAATCATCGAAACGAAGGAGCGGGCGAAGCGCGAGAGTGCACAAAAGCTCAAGGCGTCCAAGCTTCCTGAGTTTTCTGAAGACCCCGAGGGATCGAATGAGGTACCAGAAAAGTTTTTACCTAAATCCCTCAATGGGGGTGAGAATTCTTTGTTTCCATGACGGTCTTAGGATAGGGACGCGCTTCGCGAAGCGGGTGACATGACAATCTGGGAACGGTCAAAGGAGTGAATTCCCATCTTAGTGAGGGATAAAAGATTTATGGGCCTACTAAAAAAGAAAATTTACGTGCCTGTTCTCGGTGGGCTTATGCTGCTATCTCAAGCCTGTTCGGCCCCGGAACAGCCTATGGTTCGCGTGTATTCCGATCCCGATCGTAAGCTTCTGGCGGAGTTCAAGGTTGAGGTCGCGGACGATCCTCAAGAGCGTAGCACGGGTTTAATGTTTCGTACTGAATTGGGGCAAGACCGTGGAATGTTTTTCGTTTTTCCCCATGAGGTAGATTCCCCCTTTTGGATGCGAAATACTTTGATTCCCCTCGATATGCTATTCATAGATTCAGAGAAACGTATCCTCAATATTGTCTCCCAAGCACAGCCGCAAACCGATACGCCTCGACTGCCCAAGGCCCCCTATCTCTATGTGTTGGAGATCGAGGGAGGGAGAGCCAAATCCTTGGGATTGAAGGAAGGGGATCGGATGGAGTGGGAAGAGCTCTGACCGGTGGTTTTTCCAGATATTTCCAAAGTAATTCTCAAAATAAAAAGCCCGGGTGATATTTTCTAAAAGGTTGCCATGGCAAGGCCGTTTAGAAAATATCACCCGGGCAGTATCTCGAGCGCTCTATTTTTGAGATTAATCAGTAACGCTAGGCGCACTTTCCGCACCAGCAGGGGAGCTTTGTTTGGCAGGCGCGGGGGGAACAGCTTTGGCGCCAGAGGCTGGAGCATTATCTTTTTTAGGTTTTAGGGACAGGGGAACGGCACCCGCTCCGTTGGGAGCCGGGGCTTTCAATTCTTCCTCGAAATATTCAATCTGAGTGCCTTGGGTTAGGGAGTTGAGAAGTTCTTGTTTGGCTGGGCCACGAAGTTTGAATTCGATTCGAGTCTTTACCTCTTCGTAGGGGGCTACTTGTGCGGCGCTGATGACCTTGATGAGGTGATAACCGTCCCGGGCCTTGAAGGGGCCGGCTATTTCTCCGGACTTCATGGTAAAGGCCTTGTCGAGCATAGGCTTCCAATCAAGTCGGTCAGCTCGACGGTCGTCTTGACTAATTTTTCCTAAATTACCTCCGCGCCTTTGGGTCATTTTGTCGTCGGAATATTCTTCGACCACTTTGTCCCAAGCGACTCCTTCGTCTAATTTTTTCTTTGCGGCTTCGATCTTGACTTGGGCTTGTTTGTCTTGCTCGGCCTCGTTGCTAGGTTCTTTTTGACCTTTCGCGGGAGGAGGAGTGCGCACCAAAATATGGGCCAATTCGATTTGGGAAAATTCTTTTTCCTTGTTGTTTTTGTAATATTCTTGGGACTTTTCTTCGATGATTTCTTCTATCAATCCCTGGGAGAGAATCACTCGGGCGTAGAGAGCGGCTTTTTCTTGATATTCAGGTTTGTTTTGAATGCCGCGTTTTAGGCTCTCTTGATGGAGCACTTCTTGTTCGATCAGGGTGTCGACGAGGCGTTTTTTGCCGCCAGCGGTTTTAAGTTGAGCAGCGATGTTGGCGTTGGCCTTGCCTAGGAGTTCGACATAACCTTCATAAATTTCTACGTTTCCCAAGGCGGCTAATTTTTTACCGCTGTGGATTTTTTGTTCCAGATCAACCGAGGTACCAGTGCCTCCTGAGCTAGTGCCGGGGGAGGTATGGCTACAAGAGGCGACGAAAATCAGAGAAATCATCGAAACGGCTTTAAGGAACTTCATGAGAGAACTCCATGCATGAGAAAATAAGGGTGTTAAAAAATCGCATTCTTAAGAAAAGACGAAGTCTTTCGTCAATCTTATTTACGACTCTGGTCTACGTTTGAGTCACAAAAAAGTTGTCATCAATAAAGACTTTGCTTCCGAAGAAGTTCCGGTTAACCGATGGAGGTGAAGCGATTTCTTTTAATGGTCAATTCAGGCTGTGGTTTGGGCTTTATGCCTAAGGCTCCGGGAACCTTCGGGACCCTTTGGGGCATCCCATTGTTTTATGTTCTGAGTCAGCTTACCTTTCCCTGGGCCACTTTTTTATTGGTGATGCTTATCCTGTTCGCGGTTTGGGCCAGTGACCGTGTGCAAAAATTAGTGGGGCAAGATGATCCTTCTTTCGTAGTGATCGATGAAATCGTGGGGTACGGTGTGTCGGTTTTGGGTTGGGGGTTTAATGCCAAGGCTGTGTTCGTGGCTTTTGTATTGTTTCGTCTCTTCGATATTTGGAAACCTTGGCCCGTGCGTTATTTGGATCGAAATCTCCCAGGAGGGTGGGGTATTGTGCTCGACGATGTGGCGGCGGGTGTCTATGCCAATCTGCTGGGGTGGCTTTTGTTTCAGGGACTCGCTTTCTATCAAGCTCATGGATAATTTAAGATAGGGCAAAGATGATCGCGGAAATTTTGGCTATCGGTCACGAAGTCGTGGATGGCACGGTGCTAAACACCAACGCCAGTTGGCTCGCCCAGCAATTGCACGCCATTGGGGTGCAAGTTCGTTTTCATAGCGCGGTACCTGATGACGAGGATTTAATTCTGCGAGCGCTTTCTCAAGCCGAACAACGCGCCGATTGTGTATTGGTGACGGGTGGCTTGGGCCCCACGGTTGACGATTTCACCTTAGAAGTGGCGGCCCGATTTTTGGGACGGCCTTTGGTGGAAGATCCTAGCAGCTTGGAACAGATCCGAGAACGCTTTCTTCGCTTGGGCAGAGAGATGAGTCCCAATCAAGCAAAACAAGCCTGGGTTCCCGAAGGCAGTGTGGTGATGGGCAACCGACAGGGTACGGCTCCAGGAGTTTATTTCAGAACAGATCGAGCGCTCTTCGCTTTTTTTCCCGGAGTTCCCACCGAGATGAAGGCCATGTTTCAAGAGAGCCTTTTGCCAGTTTTATTGAAACAGCTTCCCGCGGGGAACGGTCAGGTCTTGAGAGTGTTGCGTTGTTTCGGCCTTCCCGAAGGCCAGATGGATCAAATGCTTCGGGAACGTGTCGCAGGGCGTAGTGAACTCATGGGAGTCAATTTGGGGTTTAGGGTGCGGTTTCCTACGATTGATGTTCGCTTGAGTGCGACGGGTCCACAGGCTGAAGTAGCGGCGCGTTTGGAGCAGGCAGCGGCTTGGGTGCGACTGCAATTGGGTGACGTGGTCTTTGGAGAAGCCGATGAGGAATTAGCTCAGTGGGTGGGAAAGCTACTGCAAGCCAAGGGACTAACCCTTGCCACTGCTGAATCCTGTACGGGAGGATTATTGGCCGACGAAATTACCAATGTTCCCGGGGCGAGTCAGTATTATCGTGCCGGAGTGGTGAGTTATTCCAATGAGGCTAAAACCAGTTTATTGGAGGTGAGTCCCGATTTATTAAAAGAATGGGGGGCGGTCAGTGCTCCCGTGGCCTTGGCCATGGCCCATGGAGTGAAGCAGATTTCAGGGGCTGATTTCGCTGTGGGGATTACGGGTATCGCGGGTCCTGATGGTGGAAGCGCGGAAAAACCTGTGGGGACGGTTCATGTGGCGGTAGTCCACCCTCAAGGGGAGTGGGAACAGGCTTATTTTTTTCCATGGGATCGCCGACGTTTTAAACAGGTCGTGGTTGCGGTTGCTTTAGATCGTTTGAGAAGGATTTTGCTCCGGTGAAAATCGGAAAAATATTTTGTCTTCTCGTGATAGGGCTTCTCTTCCTAGGTGGCGAGGTCGAGGCAAAGGATTGTGACGGTTCCGATTGTGTAATTACCGAAGGTGAAACTCCCCAAAAGGTGGTGCCCGAGCCCGTTCCCACACCGAGTCCTGAGCCCGTGCCTCCTCTTATTGCCCTATCTTTCGAGTGGGATTTTTATTCTCAATATATTTGGCGAGGTATTGAGTCGAGTCAGGGTCCGGTGTGGCAACCGGCTGCCGCCATCGAAGGTTATGGTGTGGGCTTTTCTGCTTGGGGAAACTTTGTTTTGGGGGACGAGCCGAATCAGGGGCAATTCAACGAGATCGACCTAACTCTCTACTACCATCGTCAGTTCAAGAAATTAGACGTCAATACTTGGTTTGTCTTCGAACTCTATCCCAACGCAAATCCTAAATCCTTGAACGATAGTAAAAGTACCATCGAGTACGACTTGATTTTGACTTATCCTGTGGGGCCAGTTTTTGTTTTCTCTGATTTGGCTGTGTTTCTGATGTTTGCCCAGGGCGGGGTGTATTGGGACATGGGTTTGGGTTATGAACAGGCCTTGCCTTTGGGTTTTTCTTTTAGGATTAATTCTTTATTCGCCCTCACCAACGGTCCCTTCAATCGGACTTTCATTGCCGATGTGGGGACTCAACCCTATATGTTTCAAACCACCCTTGGTTTTCCCTGGAACCCTTTTTCGGGTCCTTTGAAGGATTTGAGTTTTTATCCTAATGTCCAGGTAAGTACCTTGTTGACTTCAGCCTTGCGTGATGCGGTAGAGCACCCCACTCTCATTCGTGGCGGCTTGGCGGTTTCCTATCGATTTGGGGTGGGAAATCGCTCTCCTAAACGACCCTAAACTTTTAAATCCTACACGAGGTGTACTGGTTTGGAAAATTTTGGCGAACTCCTTCCCGATTTGATTTTTTCTACTGTGAGTGCCCAGGGCTTCCGTCCCACCGGGGTGCTCTTTCCTTTGAATAGTTACGAAAATCGAGTCTACGAAATTGGCATAGAAGGAGGCGACCCTTTGGTGGCAAAATTTTATCGTCCCGACCGATGGTCTCCTCAAGCCATTGCGGAAGAGCATGGTTTTGTAGGGCGTTTGGCCGAATTGGAAATTCCGGTGATCGCTCCACTGTCTCTGGTACGCTCTCGTCGGGAAGCGCCCACCTTAGGAGAAGTGGAGGGGTTCTGCTTTGCTTTATTTCCCAAGTTTCGCGGTCGTGAAAAGGCCGAGTTGAGCTTGGAGGATCTGGGGTGGTTGGGACGTTTGTTGGCGAGAATGCATCGCGCAGGCGAAAATTTTTCTGCTCCTTCACGCATGGAACTCACCCCGGAGACTTATGGCTATGCTAGTTTGGATTTTTTGCTCGGGCAGCCTTTTATTCCACAGGAATTGCGCTACGCTTTAGAGGAGATGCTTCATCAAGTTTTAGAAGAGGTGGAGGCATTGTGGGATTGGGATGCTCCCCAGTTGGCTTTGCACGGCGATTGTCATTTGGGAAACGTGTTATGGAATCTCCAGGGCCCCCACCTTTTGGATTTTGATGATATGGTGCGAGCCCCGGCGGTACAAGACGTGTGGATGCTTTTTTCCGGCGATGAGAACGAGCGGCGTGAGGCAGAGGATGCGTTTTGGGAAGGCTACGAGATGTTTCGCGATTTTGATTTCGAGAGTTTTTCGTTGGTGGAGCCGTTACGCACTTTGCGCATGATTCGCCATGCCGCTTGGATTGGACAACGCTACTCCGAACCGCTTTTTCAACGAACCTTCCCCTACTATACGGAACGGCGTTATTGGGAGCAGTTCTTGCTCAGTCTCAAAGAGCAAATGGCTCTGCTTCAGGGTTACGAATAACAGGTCGGTTTGCCGCTCTTTGTTTCCCAGGGTTTTAGAAAGAAGAATGGGGTTCCTGAAGAAAAAGGATTTCTGCTTCCGAGGATTGGCGTCCCAAGATGGCGTTGCGATGGGGAAAGCGTCCGAAACGTTGGATGATCTCGGCATGGCGCAACGCGAATTCAAAACTATTTTGCAGACTTGGAGTCAGGTCTTGGGGAGCCTCCGCGAGGAGCTGTCGAAACAAGGCGACGCTTCGGTGTTGATGGGACAAAGATTCGGAGTGCATGAGCGGTAAATAGAAAAAAACTTTTTGTATCGCTTGAAGTTGGGTATCGAGGCCTTGATGGAGTCCGTCGAGGCAGGCCTGCAAGGCCAGTGGATCCTGGGCGAAGGCTTGGGGAGAGTCTCGATAGAGATTTCGAGAAAATTGATCGAGTAACAGAATCCAAGCCAAACAGCCTAGCGCGCTTTGCTTCCAAACATCGTAATCTCCCGAGCGGGCTCGTTCCCAATCCCGCAAGAATCGATGCCGAATTTCTTCATCCCAGGTGGAATCTTTTTTCCACCATTTTTCCTGGTTTTTGAGTGGCTGGTAGGGATCTTCACCCAACCAGAATTCCAAAATTTCTCGAATTTTGTTTTCCATGCTCTTGCCTTTCTTCGTTATTGCGGCGACTCTCCGAAAAAAATGAAATGGCCTTGATCTGAGAATGAAGGCGAAAGATACCTTGTCATCTGAGCGCTGAGCAGGTTTTAAGATTCTCAGAACAATTCCGCCAGTCTTCATTTTGTCAATCCTGTCGAGGAGTGTTGTCGTGGTTATTTTTAAAAAACGTTTAGGGGTGCTCTTCGGGGTGGGCTTTTTGTTGGGACCGGTGGGCGATTATTGTCATCTAATTTCTCACACCACGGCTTACCCTCTTCCAGCGGGTGTTTTTTCCATTGGGGGAATTCCCCTTTGGGTGCCGTTTCTGTTTGGTGCCGCGGCAGTGGCGGTGGGGTGGAGTCATCCCGTTTTTGATCGCTGGTTTCATCGGGTTCCTTCGGGAAAGGCGGTGAATTCTCCCTTTTACGCCTGGGGAGGTGTTTTATTGTTTCTAGCGCTTTATTGTGTGAGTGGCTTTTTGCCTTGGACAACACCCGGGGGTGACGACATCTTTTTGGCTTGTTGTGCTTTGGGAATATGGAAGTTTTTAGATGGACGCCTTCTGGGTTTTTTCTTGGCCCTCTTGACGGCATTTACAGGGAGCTTCGTGGAAATCTCTTTAGTGCACTTCGGAATTTTTTCCTATCTTCCCCCCAAGGATCAATTGTGGGGAGTAGCCACATGGTTGCCTTCTTTATATTTTGCGGCCTCGGTTACTTTGGGAAACTTTGGGCGTCACTTATTGGGCTTAGAAAAAAATAAAAACCTTAATCCCTCTTTTCGAAAATAAGAGCTATCAATGTGCGCTGTGTCTTGGTGGCATCGTAGGGCGTTTCAAACCTGCGTGGGCTGTTGACACGAGAACATTTTTTCCAGCCATGTTCCTGACGGGTCACTTTCAAAGCCGCCCTGTTGTGAGTTTGGGGGATTGATTTTCATGCAGAGGGTTCTGAAATCGTCCTGAGGGGGACGATGAGAAGAGCTTATGACTAGGGTTCGATTTTTTCTCTGTTATGGGAACCCTTGGTTTTCAAGTGGAAAGGGGGAGCACGTTTATCTGGCACCGAATTTGAATCAAAAAAGATCAACAAGGGCCCGATGAAATCCAGGTTGACAAGCGCGACCGGAAGAGATTTTAGTCCCTGAGATTTTTTCTTCGATTTTTTAAGTCTTTTAAGGAGCAAACCATGACCAGCGCCGCTACCAACCTTTCAGAAAAAGAACAGGCCATCGCCCTTGCTTTGAGCGGAATCGAAAAACAATTTGGCAAGGGTTCCATCATGCGTTTGGGTAAGGATGCGGGTCCTTCTTACGACGCCGAGCGGGTTATTTCGACGGGCTCCATTTCCCTCGATATCGCTTTG
Organism: bacterium; assembly: GCA_031972375.1. Lineage (GTDB taxonomy): Bacteria > UBA10199 > UBA10199 > DSSB01 > DSSB01 > DALYDW01. Next base: position 8,598 of record DALYEU010000053.1, read on the forward strand.
GGTGTCGGTGGTTTGCCGCGTGGCCGCATTGTAGAAATCTACGGTCCCGAATCTTCGGGAAAAACCACCTTGGCCCTACAGGTTATCGCCCAGGCCCAAAAAAAAGGGGGGGTGAGCGCCATCATCGACGCAGAACATGCCCTTGATGTTCAATATGCGAGAAAGTTGGGGGTTAAAACCGAGGACTTGCTGCTCAGTCAACCCGATTCAGGGGAGCAGGCCTTGGAAATCGCCGAGGCTTTGGTGCGTAGTAATGCCGTGGATGTTTTGGTGGTCGATTCGGTGGCGGCCTTGGTGCCTCGTAGTGAGTTGGAGGGAGAGATGGGGGATGCCCAAATGGGAGCCCAAGCCCGTCTGATGTCTCAGGCCTTGCGTAAGTTGACGGCCATGATTAACAAGTCCAACACCTTGCTCATCTTTATCAACCAAATCCGTATGAAGATCGGAGTCATGTTTGGAAGTCCAGAGACCACTACTGGAGGTAATGCCCTGAAGTTTTATTCCAGTGTTCGCTTGGATATTCGCCGCGTTAATTCCATCAAATCCGGTGAAGAGGTTTTAGGAAGTCGCACTCGGGTCAAGGTGGTTAAAAATAAAATGGCTCCGCCGTTTCGTCAGGTAGAGTTTGATCTCATGTACGGAGAAGGTGTTTCCAAAGAGGGCGATTTGCTTGATTTGGCCGCGGATAGCGACATCATCGAAAAAACGGGATCCTGGTTTAGTTATGGCAAAGAGCGCATTGGCCAGGGTCGCGAAAACGCCAAAGAATTCTTAAAAAATAATCCTCAAATGGCTGAAGCCATTGAACGCAAACTCAAAGAACATTACGGTTTGGCTATGCTCGAGGCTCCCCAAGAAGAAAACGCGGCTAAGAAAAAGCCCGCCTAACTTGGGTTTCTGATCATTTTTTATCGACAGGTTGTAAGCCATGATTTCTTCTGCCCAGCTCCGGGAGTCCTTTTTGCGTTTTTTTGAGAGCAAAGGACATCGCCGTATTAAAAGTGCCTCTTTGGTGCCACAAAACGATCCCACGCTTTTTTTTACCAATGCAGGGATGGTGCCTTTTAAGAATGTGTTTACAGGTCAGGAAAATATCGGGACCTCCCGGGCCACTACTTCACAGAAATGCATGAGGGTGAGCGGTAAGCACAACGATCTGGAGAATGTGGGGCGTACGCTCCGGCATCATACCTTTTTTGAGATGCTGGGGAATTTCAGCTTTGGCGATTATTTCAAAAAGGATGCGATCCGTTTTGCTTGGGAATTTCTCACCGAAGTCATCGGGCTCGACAAGTCTCGCCTTTGGATCACTGTGTTTCGTGAAGATTTAGAGGCTGAAGAACTTTGGAAACAAGAAACCGACGTTTCTCACGAGCGTATTTTGCGTTTCGACGAAAAAGATAATTTTTGGAGCATGGGAGAAACGGGTCCTTGTGGTCCTTGTACCGAGATTCATTACGATCATGGGGAGAGTTTTGGCTGTGGGCGTTCCACTTGTGCCATGGGCTGTGATTGCGATCGCTTCATGGAAATCTGGAATTTAGTCTTCATGCAATTTAACCGCACGGCGGGTGGGGAATTGCAAAACTTACCTAAGCCCAGCGTGGACACGGGAATGGGTTTGGAGCGCCTTGCCTGTGTGGTGCAGGGAGTGCACGGTAATTATGACACCGATTTGTTCATGCCGCTTTTGCACTCCATTGCCGCGTTGGCCGGAAAAAAATACGGAGACGACGACGAAGCAGATGTTTCCATGCGGGTCATCGCGGATCACATTCGTGCCACGACTTTTTTAATTGCCGACGGCGTGCTGCCTTCTAACGAGGGACGAGGCTATGTCTTGCGTCGTATCATGAGGCGGGCCATTCGTCACGGTAGACTCTTGGGTTTGAAGGAGGCCTTCTTTTTTAAACTAGCCCAACAGGTGGCGGAGGCGATGGGGGCGGTTTACCAAGAGCTGCCGCAGAATCAAAAATTCATCGAAGAAGTGATCCGGGCCGAAGAAGCCCGTTTTTTAGAAACTTTAGAGAAGGGCTTGGAGATTATCGGAGCGGAGATTCAATCCACCTTGGCTCAAGGAGGAAAAACCCTCTCGGGTGAGGTGGCGTTTCGACTTTACGATACCTACGGTTTTCCCCTGGACTTAAGTGAAACCATTGCTGCCGAGCGTGAATTGAACGTGGACATGGTGGGATTTGAAGCCTTGATGGAAGCGCAGCGCCAAAAGGCCCGTTCTGCCTGGAAAGGATCAGGTGCAGAAAAAACGGCGGTGGTCCATCAACAGTTATTGACTCAAGGAATCGAGACTGAGTTTTTGGGTTACCAAACCTTAGAATGTCTTTCCAAGGTCAGTGCCTTGGTTCGAGAGGGCAAAAGGGTGGAGAGTCTTCGGGAGGGTGAGTCCGGAGAACTTTATACCGAGTACAGCCCCTTTTATGGAGAGTCTGGCGGCCAGGTGGGAGATTTAGGTGAAGTCCTTTGGCCTCAGGGATTGGCTCAGGTGACCGACACCCAGGTTCCTCTTGCGGGTTTGATCAGTCATTGGGTTCGGGTGGAACTTGGAGAACTTCGGGTGGGATCGGAGGTGCATCTCAGGGTGCATCGCCATAGTCGTGAGCCGACAAAACTCAATCATACTGCCACCCATCTCTTGCACGCGGCCTTAAGGCAGGTGTTAGGAGAACATGTTAAGCAGGCGGGATCCCTCGTCGCGTCCCATCGTCTTCGTTTTGATTTCAGCCATTTTCAACCTTTAAGTTTGGAACAATTGCAAAAGATTGAAGATTTGGTGAACGAGAAGATTAGAGAAGATCTCGAGGTACAGAAGCGACAAATGACCTACGACGCTGCCATCAGCGAGGGAGCGATGGCCCTATTCGGAGAAAAATACGGCGACGAGGTTCGCGTTTTAAAAATAGGGGATTTTTCCACTGAGCTTTGTGGGGGCACTCATGTGGACCGTACGGGTGAGATTGGTTTGTTTAAAATTTTAAGCGATGCCTCCGTGGCAGCGGGGGTACGACGTATCGAGGCGATTACGGGTGCCGATACCTTGTTGTATTTGCGTCGTTTGGAAACCCAGATTCAAAGTCTGGCTACAAAATTAAAAGTTACCCCCGACGAAATATTAGAGCGGGTTGATCGGCAAAGCGATCAGCTTAAAAAACAAGAGCAGGAGATTCGACGATTGAAGGCCCAATTGGCTTCGGGTGGCCATGGTTCTTCCGATGACTGGTCGCAAGAGGTTCGTGAGGTTCAGGGGATCAAGATTTTGGCTTTGCGCCGCGATGTGGAGGATATCGAGTCCTTGAGAGAACTTTCTGATCAATTAATGCAAAAGCTGGGTTCTGGACTGATGGTCTTGGGTTCGGCGCATGGGGGCAAGGCCACTTTGATAGTGCGGGTTTCCAAGGATCTCACCGAAAAATTCCACGCCGGTGATTTGATTCGTGAGTTGGCGCCCTTGTTGGGTGGTAAGGGCGGTGGACGTCCCGATATGGCCCAAGCGGGCGGATCTAATGTAGACGGACTGGCCGCTGCCTTGGAAAAGGTTTTTGAGCTTTTGGCTTAAGTGATGAACGAAAATCGGTGAAGAACCTCTGAGTTGAGGTGGTGGCGATTTTTAGACCTTCGGGTTTATTCCATAAAAATTGAGCGGCCTTTCCCAAAATCAAAGGGGTATTGCTCTCTGTGGCAAACCTTCTTGGGCCTGCGGTGGACGCCCTCCGTTGCAGAATGGTTTTCCATGTAGAGAGCCCCGATTTTTACCGGTTGAGGGTCAATGCTTAGCCTCGGCCAGTTTGAGGTACATTTTTGCCCCTTCATTGCTGGGTTGGCTTTTAAGTACGGTGTTCCACTGCTTGATGGCGTCTTGGCTTTTTCCGGCGGCATATTGGGTTACACCGAGTTGCACTTGGGCATAGTAGTATTTGGGATTGGCTTTGATCACCTTGCGTAATTCTTTCAGGGATTCTTTATATTGCCCCATTTCTCTCAGACAAATAGAGAGCTTACAGCGGATATCGTGAAAGGTAGGGGCAAGCTTAAGGGCTTTTTGAAATTCGTCGATAGCCTCTTGGTAAAACCCGATGCCTTCGTAGATATCGCCGACCTCCGCATGGCGGTTAGCCAATTTGGCTCGGATAAAAGGATCCATTTTAGATCCTTTGTGTTCTTGGCTTTTTGCTTGGACCTTTTCGTAGAGTTTGCGGGCCTTTTTATATTCTCCTAGATCATTGTAGAGCACGGCTAGGTTGAGCAAGGCCTCCGTATACTGAGGGTTGAGTTTGAGTGCCTTCTCAAAATTTTTAGTGGCGTCGTTGAAGTGACCCGCATTGTGATGGATCACCCCCAGCATATTGTAGACATCCGCAAAACTGGGATGCTTCTTCAAGAGCTCGGTGAAGATCTTTTGAGCCCGGTCGAATTGGTGAAGTTGAAAAGCACGTTTACCTTCTCTGAATAGATTACGAGCCTCGTCCACTT
>DALYEU010000054.1:0-12416 GCA_031972375.1 bacterium
GGCGACTGGGAGAGTTTTTGGATCGAGGGATGGTTCGATTGGGAGAGGGAGAGTTGTGGCTTCGGGGACGTCGGTTGTTGGGGCAAAGAGAGCCAGTTCGAGACATAGTTTCCGATTCCAGTGAACTTGCGGCCAATCATCTTCCTTGGGGCAAAGTGGCTGATCCCAGTGAGCCCGCGGCCAATGGGCCGGTGGCTCAAGAGCTTCCGCTTTTGAAAGTCTCCGGAGGAGAAGTATTTGGTTCAGATATTCAATCCAAAATAGAGGGAGTTGTTTCCTCGGTTAAGCTTATCGAAGGAGGCGTGAGAGTTTTAGGGATGGGAGATGAAGGGTCAGGGGATGTGCCGAATGTTGTTTCTGTTGTCGGGGCTTCTCTACGAAGTGGAGCTGGTGGTCTGCAGGTATCTCCTCTAGGGGGTGGGGTTGTGCAGTCTACTAAACTAGGTCCGCAGTGGAAAGTGGGAGCGAGAAATTCGACTGAAGCGATCCGAGCATTGCAGGAGATTAATGGAAGAAAAGTAGGGGATTTAGAGACTCTCATGCGTCCCGGTGACCCAAATAAGGGATACGGGTATAGCATTGGTGGATTTTTAGCCCATGGAGACAGTCTTCTCGAAATCTTGGCGAGAGATAACGATTACGTTTTGTCCCAAGGCTTGACCCATCAGGATATTGCGGCTGCTCTAAAAGCTTTAGCCTACCTTGCCGCTTATCAATATAAAGACCTGGAAAATAGTAGAACCCATTACGGGCCAACTTTTATGTTTCGGGGCGAGTTATTTAAGACAAAGGTCGCAACATTTGCAGGTTATCAGCGTTCCCCTTTCAGGGATGGTTCTTCGACAAGTCGAGACATCACTGTTACACGTATCGAAATGATAAAAAATCCTGAATCGGGGGTGGAAGAAGCTATCGAGCACAGCATGACTTTTTCGGGTCTCATTCCAATCATGGTGGATCGCTATGGTTTTTACGAGGGGAATGTCCCTTATCGGCTGGATCCTCAAAAGATCATTGAGGTGTTGGGAAAGGCTCTCCCTAGGCATTCTTCTGGGGAGACTCCACAGGCCCGTCCACCAGATGAAATTATCGGAGAGTCCTTGATGCAAATGTTGGGTGAGGCGGCCTTTCCGTGGAGTCCGTATGAGCTCATTGCTGGATATGAAGAGGGTTCTCGGATGCCAATGTTTTTGCTGCTACACAAAGAAACTCAGGAGGAAATTTATATTCCTATGGAGTTGCCAGAACTCATCAGAACAAGGGGTTTTCAAAACATAGGAGCCAAGTATCGCCTCATCTCCCCTCCTCGGGTTATCATCGAACTCTTGGGAATGACTGGCCGCTTTCCCTCCTATGAGGAGCAGCTATTTGCTCCGCCAGTTGGGGGCACTGCTTACAGAAGGGGGAGATTTTTAGTCATGGGACACTTGCCATGGAACTCCAAACGACCGCCGGCTGCAGTTCCGCCTCCAACCCCACCTCAGTCAGAATCCCCACCGGAGCAGCGGACGTGGGTGCCGGAGCAAGAGAAAGTTAGCTTGGGGGATTTTTGGCGTCAGGTGGGTGCTAGACTGAGTCGATGGTTAGGCCTGACAGACGAATAATAAAAAGCTCCTTGAGTATCTCTCAAGAAGGTGCGGCCTGAGGTATAAGACACAGCTGTTGATGGGGTGTTATTGGTGCGTCTATGGGTTGGGGCCGATACCTTGTAGGCAAGCTAAAAGAACCTCTGTGGCGGCCTTGGGTTTGGCTTGTCTATGGGCGGCTTGCCCCATCTTTTCCAACAATTCGGGGTGTTCCAGATAGTGGCGGATCTTTTCGGCGATGAGTTTTCCGCTGAGCTGTGAGTTGTCGATCAGTTCGGCGGCTCCTTGTTCGACCATTTCTTGGGCATTGTGTCTTTGATGGTCGTCTGCGGCGTAGGGATAGGGTACCAAAAGAGCAGCTTTTCCCGTAAGGCGAAGCTCGGTGATGGTGCCAGCTCCTGACCGGCATAGGATGAGATCGGCATTGCGGTAGTATTTTCCTAAATCTGCATCAAAATCGAAGGTCCGGTGGGAGTATCCCGCTTGTTGGTAATGTTGTTGGACAGATGCCATATCCGCCTTGCCGGTTTGATGAATGAAGTGAATTTTTTCTTTGAGGTCTTGCAGGAGATTTAAGGCCTCCACCATCGCTCTATTCAGGGCCTGAGCGCCTTGGGACCCTCCTAGCAAAAATACGGTGAAGCGATTTTTTTCTAGAGGAGCGCTGGGTTTCAGAGGGCGTACCGGATTGCCGGTGAGCAAGGTTTTGTTTTTGGGAAAGAATGCTCGGGCCTTCTCGAAGGTGATGAAGATCCGATCCACAAAGCGACCTAATTGTCGGTTGGTAAAACCGGGATAGGCATTTTGTTCGATGATGGCAGTAAAAATGCCAAGCCGATGGGCAGCCAAGGTCATGGGGCCGCTGGCATATCCTCCGATACCTAAGACGATATCGGGTCGAAAGTTTTTTAGGATTTTCTTCGATTGAAAATAAGCTTTGGGAAGACGGGCCAAACTTTTGAGTCGAAGAATCGCGCCCGATCCTTTTAATGGAGTCGCCTCAATAAACTGTAGTTCATAACCTTCTTGTGGGACGATTTTTTTTTCCAGACCGAAGGGGGTTCCTACGAATAAGATTTTTCCATCAGGCAAGGTGCTGCGAACTTCATCCGCGACGGCGATGCCAGAAAACAGATGTCCGCCTGTGCCCCCTCCGGCGATCAGTATTCTGATATTTGATTTCATCTCATTCATCTCTTCCCTGGAAAAGATTGGGTTCCAGTTTTTAAGTCGTGTTTAAAAAATGGCATCTGTGGGTCAATTTTTTTGAATTCGTGAGGAGATGTTAAGCAAAATTCCGATCATGACACAAAAGACCAAAAGGCTTGTGCCCCCATGGCTCAAGAAGGGCAGGGGAAGTCCCTTGGTAGGCAGCATTCCCATGACGACGCCGAAATTGATTAGGGCTTGTAGGGTGATTAAGCTGATAATTCCCGTGGCGAGAAAGGTTCCGAATAAATCCGGGGTGCGAGCGGCGATGCGGGCCCCGCGAAATAGCAACAGAAAGAATAGCAGGATGACGAAACAGACTCCGATCAATCCCAATTCTTCTCCGATAACCGAAAAAATAAAATCCGTATGGGCGGCGGGGAGGTAGAAAAGTTTTTGTTTTCCTTGTCCCAGTCCGGCTCCGGTCAAACCTCCGGCGTTGAAGGCAACGTAGCTTTGAATGATTTGAAATCCCGTATCCATTTGGTGTTCCCAGGGATTTAAAAAAGCCAGGATGCGTTCCCGTCGATAATCGACTGAAAAGATGAGGAAGTATAAGGCTGGAATACCTGCCAGTAGCATGGAAAGGAGAAACAAGATTCGGGTGCCGGCAATGAAGAGCATGACCCCGGTGACCAAGGCCATGACGAAGGCGGTTCCCAAGTCTTTTTGACTCAGCACCACCAGAATGAGCAGGCCGGAGATTCCCAAGGCAGGGACGAAACCCGTTTTAAAGTCGCGGATGCGCTCCCCTTTTTTGGCAAGAAAATAAGCCAAGAAAACCACAAGGGCCAACTTAGAAACCTCAGAGGGTTGTAATCCGATTCCTGCGATACGGATCCAACGTTGGGCGCCGCCCGCGGTGTGGCCCACACCTGGGATAAAAACGAGGGCCAAGAGAGCCAGGGTAAAAAAGAGGAGAGGGTAGGCTAGTTTGTAGAGAATTCGATAATCGAGGCCTTTGAAAAATAGGAGAAGGGCGAGTCCGAGTACCGTGAAGACCACTTCCCTTTTTAAAAAATAGAGGGAATCTTGATAATTTTCCTGAGCCAGGATGGCGGAGGCCGAGTAGACCATCATGACTCCGATGGCCATGAGAAGCAAGGTGACCACCAGTAAAAAGTAATCGATATGTTTGCGCTCGGACTTGGGCATACTGCACCTAAGAGCTGGAAGTGACGTCGAGTTGTTTCACCCACTTACGGAAGTCCTCTCCTCGTTCGTGGTAATTGCGGTAACGATCGAAGCTGGAACAGGCGGGAGAAAGTAAGACCGTTCCTCCCGGAGGGGCCATAAGTGCGGCTTGTCGCACGGCCTCTTCCATGGAATCGACGCCTATCGTTTCGACGACCCCCCCCAGCGAGGCTAAGATTTTTTCCTTGGCTTCCCCCATCACGATGAGAGCCCTTGCCTTGGCCTTGAGCAAAGGTTTGAGCGGGCTGTAGTCTCCACCTTTATCTTTGCCTCCCAGGATAAGAACGACGTCTTGCTCAAAGCTGGCGAGGCTCATCACGACGGCGCCGACATTGGTTCCTTTAGAATCATCAAAATAACTCACTTGGTTGACCACCGATACCAGTTCTAAACGGTGAGGTAAGGGACGAAATTCTTCCAAGGCGGCCTGCAATGGAGCGTCGGGAAGACCAAGTGCCTTGGCGCAGGCCAAAGCCGCGCAGATATTTTCCAAATTGTGTAGACCTTTCAGTTGGCAGTTTCGCAGCGAGAAATGACTCAGAGGAGTTCCCTCCGGAGCCCATTGGACTTGTTCTTCTCTTCCATAGACGCCATGGACTTTTTTAGCGGTGCTAAAGGGAATTTTTTTTCCGGGAATATCCATGACCGCTTCCAAGGTGTGGAGGTCATCGTCGTTGTAGACGGCGTAATCTTGAGCCTGTTGATTCTGAAAAATGCGCCTCTTAGCTTCGAGATAATCATGAAGGCTAGGATGGCGATCAAAATGGTCTTCGCTGAGATTGAGTAGGGCCGCCACGTGGGGATGGAATGTATGGGATTGTTCCAATTGGAAACTGGAAAGCTCCAAGACGTAGTGGTCGTAGCGATCTTCCCGGACGAGGTCGAGAAAGGGTGTGCCTAAGTTTCCTCCGATGCCCACGGCAAGACCTGCTTTTTGTAACATCAAACCGACGAGGGAGGTGGTGGTAGATTTTCCATTGGTACCCGTAATGGCGATTATTTTTCCCTGGGCCAGGGAAAAAGCCAGGTCGAGTTCTCCTTCAATTTTTTTTCCGCTGCGCTGTCCTGCTTGTACCAGTGGGTGTTGAGGGTCGATACCGGGACTCACAAAGAAGCGAGAGACCTCTTGCCAGGGGGGAGCCTCCCCCAGCAAAAACCAACGGTCGCAGGCATAATCTTGGGGCTGTTTTCCGGTGGCCGCTAAGTCTCGATCGTCGAGTCCCCAAACGGTTTCTCCAAGGGAATGAAAGTATCGCGTAAGTGCCAGTCCGGTGGCGCCTAAACCAAAGACGAGAATAGCCATGGGGTTTGACCCAAAATATAAAATTAAGGTTTTAATCAGCGAATTTTTAAAGTCGCCAGTGAAAGCAAAGATAATACGAAACTAATAATCCAAAATCGCACAATGACCTTGGTTTCTGCCCATCCTTTGAGTTCGTAGTGATGATGCAGAGGGGCCATTCGGAACAATCGCTTGCCCGTCAACTTGAAGGAAATCACTTGGGTGATAACGGAAACGGTTTCTAGGACAAAGACGCCGCCGATCAGCAGAAGCAACACTTCGGCTTTGGCCAGTATGGCCACCATACCTAAGCTGGCGCCAATACTCAAACTGCCCACATCCCCCATGAATACCTGAGCAGGATAGCTGTTAAACCAGAGAAAACCCAAGATGCCTCCCACCATGGCACCGCAAAAAATAGCGAGCTCTCCGGCCCCTGGAATATAGGGCACTTGTAAGTAGTCTGACAGAATGGTGTTGCCCGCAATATAAACCAATACTCCATAGGTGGCGAAGGCGATGATGTTGGGACCCGCCACCAATCCGTCGAGTCCATCGGTAAGATTAACGGCGTTGGAACTGCCGACGACCACCAAAAAGACCATCGCCAGGTAGCCCCATCCCAAGTCGGGATGAAAATTTTTAAAGAAGGGGACAGAGAGTTCTGTTGAAAAATCCAGGTAGGACAATAAAAAAAATCCGGCCACCAGACTCAATAAAACTTGAAGTGGGAATTTGACTCGGGCTTGAAGTCCAAGATTTTCTTTTTTGATCACTTTTTTATAGTCGTCGAGAAAACCTACGACACCGAATCCATAAAGGACGAACAAGACAATCCAGAGATAGGCATTTTCCAAGTTGCCCCATAGGAGTACAGATACCCCCACACAAAAAAGAATGAGGATGCCCCCCATGGTGGGAGTGCCTTTTTTATTGTGGTGATGGGCAGGTCCTTCTTGGCGAATGAATTGGCCGATCTGTTTTTTTTGTAAGAGGGCGATGAAGTTTTTTCCCAACACCAAATAGAGCAGCAGCGCCGTCATCAGGGCGCCAAAGGTACGAAAAGTGATATACTTGAACAGATTGAAAATGATGAAGTCGACCCTTAAGGGGTAGAGAAATTCGTAGAACATCTAGGCTTGCTCCTTAAGATGAGTCACGATTTTTTCTAGTCGGTTCCCTCGCGAACCTTTGACGAGAATCCATCCCGTATCCATAGGAAGCAATTGCTGGAGCTTAGCTTGCGCCTCGTCTGCATCGGCAAAGGCAAAGAGATGGGCGGGGAGCATCCCCGCGGCCTGGGCACCCGAGATGATTTCCGGGGCGTGGGCTCCTACGGCGATCAATAAATCAACTTTCGCATTTGCGGCCAAGCGACCCAAGTTTCGATGGCTTTCCGGGGCGTGGTCGCCCAATTCGAGCATTTCTCCAAGAATGGCCGCGCTTTTTTGTGTTCCCTTGAGTTGGCTCAAGGTGTTGAGCGCTGCCTCCATGGAATCGGGATTGGCATTGTAGCAGTCGTCTAAAATCCATCGGGCAGGAGAGGGGGAGTGGACCTGCATCCGTGAGGGGACAGGTTTCATCGATGCCAATCCCAAGCGAATTTGTTCTGGTGAAAGATGGAAGTGGCGAGCCACGGCTAGGGACGCGAGTAGATTATTGAGATTATGTTTTCCGGGAAAGTTAAGTCGGAGTTCCATGGAGGTTTCCGCATATTGCACTTTGACCAAGAGCTGCTCGGGATGTGCGGGGTCGGGGGGAAGGACTTCTCCCCAAAGCCTGGAATCGGGGGTGCCGAAGGGTTCACGATGGGCGGGGGAAGGCAAGGAAGCCACTCGAGCATCCAAGAGATTGACGAAGATGGTACTTTCCGGCGACATACCGAGAAACAGTTCTCCTTTGGCGCGTTGCACTCCCTCGATCCCGCCCAGTTTTTCCAAGTGGGCGTGTCCAATATGGGTAATCAAACCGTGGGTGGGCTGAGTAATTTCTGTGAGTCGAGCGATTTCTCCGAAATCGTTCATTCCCATTTCAATGACGCCGAATTGATGTTGTGGATTCAGTCGGAAAAGAGTTTTAGGAACACCGATTAGATTATTGAGATTTCCTTGGGTGGCTAGGACTTCGCCTTGGGTGGCGAGTAAGTGGCGAATCATTTCTTTGGTGGTGGTTTTACCATTGCTTCCTGTGAGGGCGATGATCGGCATGGAAAAGCGCTTGCGCCAAGCATGGGCCAAATCTCCCAGAGCGTGAAGCGTGTCCGGTACCACAATGCAAGGAGCGTGTGCGCTTAATGACACGGCCAAATCACGGTGGGCCCGATCCATGACCAGGCCGGCGGCTTTTTTTTCTAAAGCTTGTCGGGCAAAGTCATGACCGTCGCGCTCTCCCATCAAACAAAAAAAGAGCTCGCCCTCTTGGAGTTCTCGGGTATCAGTACAAACTCCATGAAATTGATTTTGGCTAGAGAGGGGAAGAGTCTCGCCGCCCATGGCCGCACATGCCCAGCTTAAATTTTCTCGGATCATAGAGTTAACTTTTATTCGTTTTCGGAGAGCCAATCACGGATGATTTCTCGGTCGTCAAAGTGAATCTTGCGTGTCCCTAAAATTTGGTAGTCTTCATGGCCTTTTCCGGCGACCAAGACCACGTCTCCCGGACGGGCAGTTGCTAAGGCGCGATGGATGGCTTGTTTTCGATCGGGTTCGATCCAACACTGTTTCTGTAAGGTCATGCCGCCTTCCTCAATTCCAGGAAGAATTTCTTCCAAGATCTGGTGAGGGTCTTCGGTGCGCGGATTATCGTTGGTGAGGATGACCTCGTCGGAAAACAAGGCGGCCTCCCGCCCCATCATGGGACGCTTGCTGCGGTCCCGGTCTCCGCCACAGCCGAAGACGGTGATGATTTTCGGAGGATGGAGTGCGCGAATTGCCTTCAGGACATTTTTTAAGGCGTCGGGGGTATGGGCGTAGTCGACAAATAAGTTAAATTGTTTTTTGTTGGGAATTTTTTCTAAACGCCCCGGAACCTGGGAAAAATTCTCTAAGGTCTTGAGAAGAGAAGGAAGGGGTATGTTTAAGCTCAAACCGGTTGCCAGGGCTGCGAGTACATTGGAAAGGTTAAAGACTCCGATGAGAGGAGTATGAAATTCTGAGGTGCCTTCAGGAGTGTGGATGATGCCTGAGCTGCCCGATAGATCGCCGGTCCATTTTTCGACAAAGAGATTCCATTTGCTTTGGGCTCGGGTGGAATAAGTCCAAAGAGAAGCTCCCTGTCTTTCAAGAACTTCGACGAGTTTTAATCCGTAAATATCCTCGGCATTGAGGATGGAGCGCTTCAGGCCTTTCCCTTGGGGGAGCAACTGGGTGAAGAGCTTTTTCTTCGACTCGAAATAAAGCTCCATGGTTTTGTGGTAATCGAGATGTTCTGGGGTGAGGTTGGTAAAAACGCCCATATCGAAATTCACATGGTCGACGCGGTTCATGTCGAGGGCGTGGGAACTGATTTCCATGAACACCGATTGAATGCCGCTTTGTTGCATTTCTTTGAGAATGCCGTGGATCTCCATGGGTTCGGGAGTGGTATGGGCCAGTCTTTCCTCTTTTTGACCGAATTGGTAGCCGATGGTGCCGATTCTTCCGGCGCGGATTCCGGCATCCAGACACATGGCTTGCAGCAGGCAGCACAAGGTGGTTTTTCCGTTGGTACCCGTGACACCCACGACGGTCATGGCATGGCTAGGGTCGCCATGCCAGCGGGCCGCCAAAAAACTCAAGGCAGCACGAGAATTTTTCACTTTGAAAACGGGGATGGTGTTGGGGGCAAAACTTTCTTTTTCCACCACCAGGGCAGTGGCGCCTTGGGCCAAGGCCTGCTGGATAAACTGATGTCCGTCGGCAAAGAAGCCCGGAATAGCTACAAATAAGGAACCGGGAACGACACTTCGAGAATCCGAAGTGACATGGGTGATTTCTCGATCGGAGAAATTCCTTTTTTCGAGGATGGGGCATTCTTGAATAAGTGAACTGAGGAGCATGGGATTTCTCTAAATCGGGGGGCTACATTCCAGCAAGATTGAAGTATGGTTTGAGATGGATTTTCCGGGGGAAGGGTCTTGGGTATGGCAGATTCCGCTTCCACGGATTTCTAATTTGAGATTTTTTGCCTGAGCTTTTCGCAGGGCTTCTCGTACGGAGAGTCCCGTGAGATCGGGAATAGCCTCGGCATCCTCTACGACGATGGCGACGGCGGCGCCGGTCTCTTCGTTAGCTTCTGGAGATTCTTCCCGTTTCGTTTTGATTTTTTCCTGAGGGGGTTTGGTCGAGGGGGAGCTTTTTGCCTGGGCGACTTGCGAAACGGGGTCTTTTCCCTGACTGGGGGGCACTTTGAGATAAGCCAGGCTTTGTTCCATAACGCGTTTAAACACAGGAGCGCTAACAATTCCTCCGTAATAAGCGCCTTGGGGCTCATCGATAGAGACTAGAACTACCAAACGAGGTTGTTCCGTGGGGGCAAGGCCTACGTAAGAGGCAACATATTTATTTTTAGCGTAACCTTTTTGTCCTTCGACCACCTTTTGGGCGGTACCGGTTTTTCCGGCGGAGGTATAGCCCTCCAACTGAGCTTGAGTTCCTGTGCCACCTGTTTCCAAGACGGTCTTTAGAAGATCAATCGTCTGTCGTGCATTTTTTTCTGAGAGCACTTGGCTCACTATTTTGGGTTCGTTATGTTTAAGAGTCTTTCCTTCTGAATCGAGAATTTCTCGAATGAGAAGTGGCTTCATGCGCTGTCCACCGTTGGCCAGGGTGGCATAGGCCATGGCGATTTGCAAAGGAGTGACGGAGATGCCTTGCCCGAAGCCAATGGTCCCCAGTTGCAGTGCTTGGACTCTTTTTTCACTGGCCATGATTCCTCCAAGTTCCCCGGGGGCCTCGATGCCGGTTTTACTTCCGAATCCCATGGCGTGGAGGAAATCAAAGAAACGTTTTTTGCCGACCTTTTGAGCAATTTTATAACTACAAATATTGCTGGAGTACTTGATGATATCGGGAAGGCTTAAAAGTCCGTAGCCATGATGGTCATTGATCGTGAAGTTGCCCACGCGCATTTTGCCATTTTCACAGTTGATTTTTGTCTCTGGCGAGATCACCTCCGATTCCAAGGCGGCGGCCGCCGTAAAGGCTTTGAAAATGGATCCGGGTTCGTAGACATCGGTGACCGAGCGATTGCGCCAGTCTTTGGGGTTAAAACGATAATATTCGTTGGGATCGAAGGTTGGGCGGACCGCCATCGCTAAGATGGCCCCTGTGTCAACTTCTACCACCAAGGCGACACCTCCCTTGGCTTTGCTTTTTTCAACTGCGCTTTGTAGTTCTTTTTCTGCGATATATTGAATGGTCTTATCGATGGAGAGAACGACTCCTTTGGGATGTTCGATCCCTGCTAAGGCATAAGGGGCGTAAGATCTTCCTTTGGCGTCTTGCTCGATGAGAATAGGGGGCTCTTGGCTTTTTAAAATTTCATCGAGTTGTAATTCTAATCCACCTAAGGCATCCGCATCATACCCCACCGCGCCCAATAAATTCGCGGCCAGATTGCCATTAGGATAGAAGCGCTTGTATTCGGGCAAGGTTCCAAAACCTTCTAGCTTTATAGTTTTTAGTTTTTGTTCCTCTTCTTCGGAAATACGACGTTTGATCCAAACAAACTTTTTCTTCTTATCGGCAATTTTGTCTCCGATCTTATTTTCATCCATCGAAAGAACTTTAGCGAGTTGGGTCGTAAATTCTTTCGTTTGGGAAATCTTATGGGGCATGGCGTAGACGCTTTCGACCTTGAGGTCGATGGCCAAGGTGTCTCCATTGCGATCCAAAATGGTACCCCGTTTGGGAGCCACCACTACTTTTCGATGGTACTGGGTCTGAGTGAGCCTCTCGAGTTTGGAGTTGTCATTGAGGTGTAATAAAAAAGCGCGGGCAGCCACCACAACGAAGGCGAGGGAAAGCAACACTACGGTGGTCAAAAGGCGCGTGCGTACCCTTTGACTATCAAAATTCTTCTTGCGGAGAAGGGTGTTCATCGAACCATCAAGGTACTGGGTCTATAAGAACTGCAGGCAGACGGTCTCTGGCTTTGGGAGCCCTGAGAGCGATTTTTTGTTTCTGCTTGAGTCCGGAAACTTGGGGTTGGTTCGATCGAGTCGCTCGAGCCACTGAACTCGTCTTGTTGGTATTTTTTGTTTTTTGAGCGAGTCGAGGGCTAGCAGTGCGCTTTGGGCTTTTCGCTAGGCTTGCGTTTTTGCTTTTTACAACTTTTTGCTTTGTCGCAATCGTTTGTTTTTTGTTTAAATTTTTTGCGAAGAGTTTTTTCGCGCTGGATTGGCTTGTCGCGAGTCCCTTTTGGTTTACAGGCCGGACTTGTGTCTGGTGGGCCAGGACCCAAGCAAGGCTTTGTTCATTCATTTTACTGAGATAAAGAATCTGTCCAGGAGCTGGGGGAAGGAGTCCTAATTTTTTCTGAGCCTCGGCCTCAATCTGAGTAGGTGCGACCCATTGGGCAATGAGCAGACGCAATTTTTTATTTTCTTCGATGAGTCGTTGCTTGCGCTCAATCTCTTGATTGATTTGATAACCGAGTCGCACCACTTTGACGTGGGCACTGATGTAGAGGATGGCTCCAGCCAAAAATAAACTGCTCAGTAAGATGGCAGTGAAAAAAAACAGACCCGTCGACTTATCCAACCGGGAGAATTCCGGTTGTTGATGAAGGGAACGAGCGATGGAATAGCTGGTACTCATGGCGTTTCGTCGATTCGTTGCACGGCCCGTAATTTAGCACTTCGTGATCGGGAATTTTCACGAATTTCCTGAGAACTAGGGCTCAGTGGTTTCTTGGTGATAATCCTAAAATTTTCGTAGCTGCGGAAGGCACGTTTCACAATACGATCTTCCAAAGAGTGGTAAGAGAGCACCACCAAAACTCCCCCCACCTTTAAAAAACTCGGCGGCTGGCTCAAAAAACGCTCCAGTATTTCCAGCTCCCGGTTGACGGCGATACGCAAGGCCTGAAACACCCGGGTGGCCGGATGGATACGTCCTTTTGAAAAAGGTACGGCGCGGGAAATAATATCTCGCAAATCACCTGTC
>DALYEU010000055.1:0-11994 GCA_031972375.1 bacterium
AGAGTTTGGAGTTAGGGAGTGTTTGTAGTTTTTGTTCTAGCGCTAGGATCAGGGGTTGGGGGTCAAATTCAGAACTGTTGGAAATTTGTTTTGGGAGAGTGACATTCTCGGCTTGATTGTGATGTCCCCACTGGTTTTTAGCTACAACGGTAATAAAATCCATACAGCACCCTCCGCATAGGTATGCACTACAATTAGAAAACAACGAATTGGATGGAGAAGGTATCCTCCCTACCCGGATACACACTCCACTTCAAAACGATCCACATTTTATTAGTGGGCTCGACAAGATATCAACTAGCCCATTTTTTCAAGTACAAAATTTGGGGTTGGTGTTGGCGCTCTTTAGCGCTGAGGATATTTTTCGAGTTGATGGCCTTGTTTTTGTGCGTTGTCGAGTGGCCCTATTCGAGAAAATCCAAGCGTAATTGAATTTCTTTGCCAGGTAAAATTTGGTGGCTCGATCGATATCGGGGGGCTCGTTGATGCCATCGGGCAAAGCCATGAAGTACATGGTGCATGCCTTGTAACCAAAGGGCGAGGAGCGCTTCGCCGTGGTACTTCTTCAAGAGTATTGTTTCTTGTTCTTGAATCTGCCGTATTCGGGCATTGTGTAGGTCGATGCTCCATTGAAAGGCCGCTTCTAGTGGCAGTTGAAATTCTTGGGCTAAGCAGGGCACTAGATTGCACCAGCGTGAGGAGCGGTCTTTAGAGAAGCCAAATAAATCGTTGGTGATGGCTACCACTTCGGCGGCGAGCTCTTCAAGGTGCCGAAAGTCTTGATCTTCCCACAGGGATGGGTGGAGTTCTTGCTCCATTTGATATTCGAGAAAATCCATATTGGGGAGATTGCCGATGTTGAGGCGTCGCCTGGCCAAGTGTTGAGAGGAGCTCGGGTAGACTCCGGTACGACGAAACTTTTGAGCAGCCCGGGATTCTTCACGAACGGAGCGAATCCATTCAACAAAGCGTTGGGCATGGCGTTGTCGCCATTGGGGACTCATAACCTTGGCGTAGTCATACCCCAATTGGGCCCAACATTTGAGGTGGGGATGTTGACAGCGCTCCGGATTTAAATTTCCCGCAATGGCTTTGAACAGGGACGCTTCTAAACCGTCCTCTTCTTCTTCGATGAGGTCGTCGTAAAAAATCCATAGGGCTAAAAATTTGGTAATGACCACTGCCCGTGAAGGCTCGGCATGGGGAAAGGGGCCATTGGCGTATTCTCCCACGTTAAGTTTTTCGAATTTTTCCTCCATCTCTTTGCCTTCGAGAATATGGTTTTCTTGGAGCCATGCCCGGGCTTGTTTTTCCATATTTTTGGCGTGGGAGCTCAGCGGGGCGATCCAGTGGGCAGGATAAAAGAGCTTGAAGGACGGGATGTGTTTAAGATCCTGTTCTTTTTGAAACAAGCGCAGTGCTTTGTAGGATGTAGCAGTATGGGTGAAAAAGGAAAAAAATTGGCTTCGGCTCATGATATTCCTCCGAGGAAGAAAAAATGGGCCTTACCCAGACCTGAAAAGCCAGACGGTAGAAGTCTATCGGGGAATCGCAGGTCGCGCTATCAAGATTTTGGTGAGATTATTTGCTCCAAAAATGGGAATTAAGCCCCCGCGGGAGGGGGGGCTGCAGGAGGCTCTGCCACCACGTTTAGAGTTTTATCAGTGGACTGGGGCCAAATCCAACTCGCCAAGATGGAGCAGGTAAGGGCGAGAAAAATAAAACCCAGGGCAAGCCACAGGGGAAAATGGAAGAGATCCTGCAAACCGATTTTGATCCCGATAAAAATCAAAATGGCCGCCAAACCGTAGTGCAGATGGTGAAATTTTTCCATCATGCCCGCCAGGGCGAAGTAGAGCGCTCGAAGTCCTAGAATAGCGAAGGCGTTGGAGCTGAACACGATGAAGGGATCTAGGGTGATGGCCAAAACAGCCGGAACAGAATCGATGGCGAAGATAACATCGGTGGTTTCGATAATCAGCAAAACCACGAAAAGCGGTGTGGCCAACCATTTACCAGCGCGTTTTACGAAAAAACGATCCCCTTCGTAGCTGGAAGTTGTCGGAATGAATTTGCGAAACAATCTCAATAGGGGGTTTTTTTCGGGATGAACTTCTTTTTCTTCTTCGAAGGCGAATTTGACCCCTGTAAACACCAAGAAGGCCCCCATG
The DNA here is from genome assembly GCA_031972375.1 of bacterium. GTDB lineage: Bacteria > UBA10199 > UBA10199 > DSSB01 > DSSB01 > DALYDW01. The sequence goes on from DALYEU010000055.1 coordinate 2,172, forward strand.
ATGTACATGACCCAATGAAACTTGGCGATGAGGGTGATGCCTGCGAAGATGAAAAGACCGCGCATGATCAAGGCGCCGAAGATGCCCCAGAAAAGCACTTTATGTTGGTATTGGGTAGGAACTTGGAAATAACCAAAGAGCAGCAGAAAGACGAAAAGGTTGTCGACGCTCAGGGATTTTTCCACCAGATATCCCGCAAGAAATTTCATCGCCGCATCGTGACCCAAGAAATAATACACCCCCCCATTGAAGGCCAAGGCTAGGGCGATCCAAACCAGACTCCAAGTCAAGGCTTCGCGAACTTTGATGACGTGGGTTTTGCGATGGAACACCAAAAGATCGAGCATCAGCATGCCGAAGATAAAGGTGTTTAAAAGTATCCAAACATAAAGAGGGACAGGGTGGGAAACATGCATAAAAAAACCTTCAGTTAAAATGCGAAAACCCGGCGATCCGCTTGCGAACGCTCTTTTTCAAAAAAAGTTTCCTGACAGAGTATCAAGGGAGGGTCAATAGTAAGGATAGGTTTGCTATTTTTATCGGCTGGCGGCATCTCTTTTTGCTGTCACGGGTGGCCAGGCCGTGCGGGTAATGGATTGGGCCTGGGGTGTGGACTTGAGTCCTCAGTTTTTCATGGGAACGTAGGGGGGATTGGGGAAAAAAAACCCGCAACTGAGGGCTTTTAATAAATAAAGCTTTGAAAATCAGCGAGTTTCAGTTTTATTTGCTTGGCACGACTATTGCTTTACAAGTGAGAAGCGGGGCCGTGCGGGTTCGCCAAGTTATTACTAATCAGGAGAGAGAAATTTATGTCGAACAAAATAAATCCAGCGGTGGTTGAATTTCAGGTATTGAACAAGGTGCTTGAGGACAGAAAGCTTATTTCTGCGGATTCACCGGATCTGGGGCTAACCACAATTAAGATCCAAGACAGCGCTAAAGCGGGGGTAAAAGGTTACTTTGATGCTGCGGATAAGGTCTTTGTCGGTAAAAAAGAGATTAAGACCTTTGAGGATCGTGTCGCCCTGTTCGGGGCCTTGGGCTTGCCCCTTGCGACTCTCGGCGGGGAACAATCGGCGGGTTTTAATCTTCGCGCGGTCGGTGCCTATTATTTTGATAGGATTGGTGCGGCTTCTAAGGGAATTGCGAGTGGGACGATTACGACTTCGGAGAGCTTGGATTATGTGTTTTTGGGAGAAGATGCCGATGCCATAGCAGATCTTTACAGTGCTTTGAGCTATGCCGGAGTGGAAAGCCCTGTGAGCTTGATGGATGGGATGTTCAAGTCTTTGGCTACTGCGGCTGGGATTGAGTAAAGTTTGTAGTCGTGTTTTACTTTTCGTTAGTGGGCAGCCTTTGAGAGAGGGCTGCCCTTTTTATTATGGGGTGGTGTCCGCGAGGGTGGTTGGGATCATGGTTATGGAGGGAAAGTGCTGGGGTGTTGTCTAAAACCCGCAATTTTTAAGGTTTATGACTAAAAGTGGGGGAAATACCCCCGGCCTGCTCAAGGGGACCATTTAAAAAACAAATAAAAACAAAAGTTTACCAATCTTTTACTATGGCATGGATTTTGCTTTTAGCTCTTGTGGTTTGAATATTGAATCCCCCAGATCCAATTTTTCTGGGTTAAATCAGGAGAAGAAGAAAATGGCCGACGCGATTAGCAAAAAAGCAACGATTGAATTTCAGGTTTCCAACGCACTGTTACAGTCCGACGAGTCTAAGGCAAAAGATGGGGTGGATCTTGGACTTTCGAACGTGCGCCTGGAGGATCAAGATAAGGACGGTCTCTTTGATGTCGATACCGATAAGGTCTTGATCAATGGTCAGGAGCTACCTGCCACGGCCGGTGAGCAGCAGCTTTATGTTTTTGGCAAGTTGTTCTCCCAAGATGAAAAGACGACTAAAGAAGCCATTGGCTTTGGTTCCAAGGTGGGGGGTGTCAGGTTTGCCGATGCTCGAGTGTATTTTGATCGAATCACGCAGGCCTCCAAGTTGGCCTCAGAATTGGCGGACAGTAAAAATAAGATTTTTAATGCCCGTGATCTTGAGGACGCTCTGTTTGGTAAGGATGAGCCTGCCTTGGCCCAGATTAATGATGCGATTCACCATATGTTTGGCAATACAACCAAAACACAGTTTTTGAATGGCATCGCCGCTTCTCTGGCCGAGGCGATTGCTCAAAAGCAGGAGCAGGAAGCTGCTGAGTAAATGCTCGTCAGGTTGGGGCTCCCTTTAGGTGGGCTCCGAGGATTTTTTGGAAAGGCTCCCCTCTTCGGATGGGGGGCCTTTTTTATTTTTGGGTCTTTGAGTGTTGTTTCAAAATTTATCGGGGCAATTGTGAGGATTTGTCATGGGGACCGAGTGGGCCGCTTGCAGGTCTTGTGAGATGCACGGGGGGCCGGTTCCGCCGGATTTAATTTAAGGGTGATTCAGGTTCGGTACGCCCTGCGGGCGAGAGTGGGTGGGCCATGCGGTAGAGTTCTGCAAAGGCATCAGGTAGCCCGGGAACGGCGCGCATTTTTTCGATGTCGAAATAATGGATTTGGCCGGATTTGACGGCAGGGAGGGAGGGAAAGCGATTCCAAAATTCCATACGGGTTTGGAAAGCTTGTTTTGGGTCTGTGGTGTCCATGGAGATATCCCAGAGGATTTCCGGTTGGGCGCGTAATAACTGTTCGGTCGACCAAGTGGGATAACGCAATCGGCTTTCGTGCGCGACATTTTCTACGCCGATGTAGTTTGCAGCCTCGTCAAAGAAGTTTCCCGAACCCGCCACGACCAAAGGCTGATAACCCACGACGAAGAGGGCGCGTTTTTTAGGGACCGCTGCGCTGCGTTTTTTGAGATCGGCGAGTTTTGCCCTCATGGTGTCGGTGAGATGTCGCGCTGCTTGGGGCTTGGCCAACAAGTCCCCCATTTTTTCGATGCTGTGGAGGGTTTCTTCTAAGGTGTCGAAGGGCAGTAAAACCAGGGGGATGCCTCGAGACTCAAGAAAGCGAACTTCCTTCTGGGAACTATTTTCCATGCTGGCCAACATCAAATCGGGTTTAAGACTCAAGGCCTTTTCCGGGTTGACGCGGATGTAGTCGGCAACCCGCGGAATCTGGGCCGCGGCTGGGGGGCGATGGCAGTAGGTCGTGGCCCCGACGATATTTTCTCCCATCCCCAGGGCGAAGAGAATTTCAGTGATATTGGGTTTTAGGGACAGGATGCGTTGGTAGGCATGGAGTGTGGAAGGTGCACACAGCCACACGAGGATGCCGATCCAAGAGTAAATGCCCAATTTTTTGAGGCTCGACGGCACGGATTTCCTGAAAAGCTTATGCGGGGTTGGATGATTTTTTGGCGATTTCTTCGAGCCAGCGCCCGAAAATTTCTTCTTGGGTGTGTAGGTAAAACATCATGCCTTCTAGTTCGCTGTGGCGTTGGTGTTTGATTTCCTCGGCCAAACTTCGGGTACGTTGGCGTAAATGGGAGATTTCTCGGGTCATGGCTTCGTCATCGAGGTCGCGGTTGAAGAGTTGGTCGCGGTCTAAGTACAAATCGGTGAAGCGTACGTAATAATTCAGCAGATCGCGTAGGCCACGGTGCTCCACGTTGTTGGTGCGGATCAAATCAAGGGCGGTTTCAAAATTTTGTAGGGCCTCGTTGTAATCGTTGCGACTCAAGGCATTTTTTCCGAAATAAAAGTAGGGTTCAGGGTGATCGGGACGGGCTTCGGAAAAACGTTGCAACAGCTGGTTGGCCCGCTCCACTTGTCCGGTTTGAGTGAGGGCTTGGGCCTTCACCATGAGCATATCGGTGTTGCCACTGACTCGATAGGCCAGATCGTAAAAGCGCAGGGCTCCCGGAATTTGTCGGAGTTTTTGTAGTTTGGTGCCGATGCCCTTGAGGTATTCGGCGACGCGGGGTTCACGATCTTCAACCTTAAGCTCTGTGATGGTCTCTTCATCAAAAAGCTCAAGGGGTGATTCGAAAGACAGACCCTCTAGATTGGGAGGAAGCAGGGACTTGAGTTGGGCGATGTCTTCTTCGACAATGTGAGGGCTGAGCAGTTCGACGCATTTTCCGCCCTTGAGATTGTAAATATAAATGGAGGCCATCTCGCGTCTTCCTCGTGTTCGTATCCTATCGCCTCTCTCGACCCCAACGCCGTGCGTTATAGGCAAGATGGCTTCCGGACACAAGTCTTTATCGGCAAATGTGAGGAAAATATGCGCCATTTTTTTTGAGTATCTCAGACCCCATTTGTTTTGGGGCCCAAACACAGTGGGCCGGAACTCTGTAGGAGAAATTCCGGCCCACAAAACAAAGGTTCTGGGGCTCGATCTAACCCATAGAGGCCTAGTTTCGCCTATTGGTGGACGATGGAGATGGCATCCAAATCGAATCCTGCGGTGTTACTGGCTCCCGAGAGGCTGAGATCCCGCACGCGCACGTATTGCACCCAGGTAAGCCCTAGTGTTTCCAGATCGAAGGCATCGCCTCCAGCTTCTTCGGGATCCAGAGGGTCGATTTCGGGATGGACCGGGTTGGCGAATACGGCATGCACTCCAGCGCAACCGGGATAGCCGTTGGGCTTGTCTTCGTCATGGCAGATAAAATTCCAAAAGGTGACTCCGTCTTGACTGACAGAGACTTCCGCGGGTTCGGCGAAGGGATTTTGTGGATTGCCTCCGGCCCAGAAGGGATTTTCAAAGACGATGAAATCGGCTCCTGGGCCATTGAGGATGGGGGTATCGCTTTTTAGGGTGATTTCGCCTCCAACCCCGAGGCTCAGTACATCTAATCCGGCTTGAAAACCGCCGCCCCCCTGGGGAGGGCCCAGTACCACGTCTGGAAAATTATCCATTCCGAAACCGCTGTGAGCCCCTAGATCAAGGTCGGCGACCTCGTCCATGAAGGGGTCTGAAGGTACTGGATCCGGAATATCCTCGGGGTCGAGTTCGGGAGCTGGGTTTATTTTATTGCCGGGTATTGGGGGGAGGTCGGCCTCTGATTCTAGAACCTCCACTTGGATGGAGCCTTGTGCGGTTTCGGTATTGACATGGATTTCAAAATCACCCGTTGCCAGGAGGTAAAGGACCCCAGGATTTTTAAAGACGCCCAACTCGGTATCGCTGGAACTCCAATGCACGACCTCGCCCTCTGGGACATTGAGTACCTTGAGGTGTAGGGATTGTCCTGGATAGACCGGCGAGATTTTTTCGAGGGGCATCGATTGTTCCCACCGGGCGATTTGCAGAGGTTCGATGGGGCTAGAATCTTCGGCATTCGCGGTAGGGCTAGCGAGGTCGTTACTGGGCCCTTCGAGTTCTGTTGTGTCGTTTATGGTAGTGCCGCAGCCTGTCCACTGGACGAGGCAGAGCGCCACGAGCAAGCAGTATCGAGAAAAAGATTTTCGTCGAGAACTCCGAGTCGGGGAACGGTGTCTTGGTGTTTCCATATTTGTTTCTTTTTCTAGTAGGTGGTGGCGTTAGAAACCGTTCCGGGATTGCTGGTGAGCAACCACAGGTCTGGCCCCGTAAAGTCCTCGCCTGGGGTTCCTGGACGCAGGGCCATGGGGCCGGCTCCCGTGACTCCGGGTTGTCCGGTGAAAGCAAAGTCCAAGACTTCGGGAAGGACGATGGCTTCCTCTTCTCTCAGATCCACTCGTTTGACGGCGGATTGGTTGAAACTGGAGACCATGAGGGTTTGCCCATCCTCGCTGATTTCTTGGTCACTTAAAAAATCCGTGGCGACATCGAAAATCTGGATGGGATTATTGGCGCCTCGGACAACGCTGAAGTCTTCCAGGTCAATTTCATAAACTTCACTAAAAGCCGAGGAACCGAGAAAGCCTCGATCTCCCTCTTGGGTGACCGCCATGGATTGGAAGTTGGCGGCGACGAGTCCTAGATTGAGGCTCTGTAAAATTTCCAGATTTTCAGGGTCAAGCTCTGTGAGGAAAGAATCGGTCTCAGGCAAGGAGGCTCCATCCAACAAAGTGGTGTCCCCGGTGCTTGTGATCCAGAGACGATCTTGATGCACGGTAATGGCGGTGGCGTTAAAACCTGGCAATAAGGTGAAGGGGGTTGTGGCCGGGGTAAGGTAGGGGGCCGAGTCATTGACGTCGAAGGCGAGTAATAATCCTGGTAGATAAAAAGATTCGAAGCCGGAGAAACAACCATTGGAAACAGTGACGAAAAGTTTTCCTCCGAGAAAAGCGAGGTCCGCGGGAAAATTAGGAGCGAAGGAGTCGACTTCGAGTTGAGTTTCTTCGGTTCCGTCACCGTCGTAATCGCATGAGCCCGAGCCGACCAAGGGCGTGTTGATGGCTAGTGGCTCAACTAGGGACTGGGTTTCTAAAATCTGGCCGGTGCTCGGATTGAAATAACTGACGCCCGAACTACCCAGGACAAAACCTTGTTGGGCGTTGAGAATCAAGAGGTTGTTGGGAGTTCCTAGGGCTTGGAGGTTTCCCGTATCCAAGATGGGAAAGGTTTGAGAAACCTCAATGGGGTTGGAATCAAGATTCAGAGGAATGATGGAGGGAGGCGTTACCGTGAGCACGAAGGCCGTATTGCCCAGACCCGGCCCCGAGGGGATTTGCAAATCCGCGGGAAAATCACTTCCTAAGTTGAAAGCGCCCAATTGTACCGTTGCGGAAGGGTGAGGTTGGGGAATGGCTCCGGTTTCGATGGAGCTACCTCCACAGGCTTGAAGCCCCAAGGCAGTGCTCAACAAAAGAAGAGAAGTTTTCCATGAGTTCATAAGGGTTCCTTTCCAATCTAGGATTTATAACCAAAAGTTCCGTAGACGCTGGCCCGGGGCAAGGGAAATCCCACCGAGTCGAGGGTTTGCACGTTGCCCACGTTCTTGCCTTCCACAGTAAAAAAATAATGGTTTTGCCATTTAAAAGTGGCGCCCACGTTGACTAAAACTTGATTGCGAATAAATTGGGTGTTCGTGAAATTGATGGGAAGTTTTCCGATCCACTGGAGCTGGGAGAAAAATTCCGCGTATTTCCAGGTGAAACGTGCTTCGCCGTTGGCGAGATGTCGCGGGCGTCCCGGTAAGGCTTGTCCGTTGCTTTCGAGGGTGGAAAGCAACAAGGTGTAGTTGGCGCTGAGTTTGATAAAATCGGCAGGTCGTCCTTCGGCACTGGTTTCCAAACCCTGAGCGAGGGCGGGGCCCGTATTCACAGGGGCGATGGTGAAGGCCGAGATGGGTACGAAGACGATCGAGTTATGGATTTGATTGCGGAAGTAACTCAACTCTCCGTGAAAGTTTCCGGTATTGAAAAGGAAGCCTCCGTCAAAGTTCAAGGCGGTTTCGGGTTTGAGATCGGGATTTCCCCGAATGTAACCTTCGTCGGGAAGATACAATTCGTTGAAGGTTGGGTAGCGGAAAGAATTCTCCACATTGGTTTTGAATTGTAGCCAAGGCTGTAAGCTGAGTACGGCGCCAAAATGCAGGGCGGTGTGACTGCCAAAATCGGTGGCGTGTTCCCAGCGTACCGAGGGATTCAGAAAAAGGCGATTTGCCCACAGATCGATTTCATCCTGAAAAAACAGGGCTTGGGTTTGTCGACTGTGGGGGCCCGAGAGCACGTCTTCGGCGAGGGGAGAGCTTTCGTTGAAGTGATCGAAACGGTATTCGTAAAAAAATGTTCCGTGATGGGAGTGATGGGAAAAACTTGTCTCGTAATCCAAACGGTTTTGCACCGCAGCTCCTTGACTGAGAGTGGTGACGTCGAGGGGCGGGCTCAGTGCGGGAGTGGGATCGGTATAGTGGTTTTGTTCTACATCGTAGTTGGGTTTGAGAGTGTATTGGAGTCCCTTGAGGCCCGCGTCTTGCCACTGAAATTGCACGCCAGAGGCGTTACGCCATAGCTTACGGCGTCCCTCCAAGGGATTGAGCGGGTAGAGCAGGGTGGTTTCTATTTCAGGGCCGGGTTCTTCGCGATCGGTGTAGAAAAAATCGTTCACCCAGTTGATCCGCATTTTTTCGTTCAAATCGAAATTGAATTTCGTGAGTACGTTTTCGCTGAAGAAAGCGTTATGCAAACGGGTGAAGGTTTCACCTCCCCCGACGTTCTCTCCTCCGGGTAGGGTGACTCCCGAGGAGACAAAACTAAAGTCACCCTTGGAACTCAAGTGGCTATGATCCAGCACGAGTCCCCAATTTTTGAACTGTTTGGAAAAACCTTCGTGGGTTTCAAAGGTAAAAAAACTACCGCCACTCGCTTTGAATTCCATATGGGCCTTGGGATCGGCCCGTTTAGTGACGATATTGATGACTCCGCCCATGGCTCCTGACCCATATTGTCCGGAGGCTCCTCCTCGAAGTACCTCAATGCGTTCGATGGAACCTAGGGGCAGGGTGGAAAAATCCACAGCCCCCCCTGAAGCGGTATTGATGCGGATGCCGTCAATGAGTACGGTGACCTGCTCCGCGCTAGATCCGCGAATGCTCACGGTGCTGAGGCGGCCTAAACCACCAAATCCTTTAACAAAGACTCCCACCTGCTGGGAGAGTAGATCCGGCAAGGTGACCAGTTGGCTTTGATAATCGACCGGATGGAGCACCGTAGTGAAGGCGGAGGGATCCTCACGGCTTTCGCTGAGCGAGGGGCCTACGACCACGACTTCGGGGGTTTTGACCGTCGAAGGCTCGAATGCGGTTTGTCCCCGGGCAAGGGAGGTCGCGCAAGACAAGATCAACAGGACTCCTACGCACGACGCGCGAGCCCAAGAAAAATTTCGTAACGACAAACGATAACCTGCTCTCAATCCTCGAAGAGCGTGGTCTCTCTTAAAAAGGGAGACCGGGGAACTTGAGGGCCTTGGGCTCGGGTATCCTGACTTAGGAGATTTTTCGTGGGGCCTTGCCTTCCCATCGCCTGATGCGGCGGACAGTGACTGATGCGACCCGACGAAACTCCTTCACAGTGGCGGGACCGTGCCTGAATAACTCCGAAGTGGAGCGCACAGGGCTTCCCCGCGCCAAAGGGGATTAGAAACAAAAAAGATCTGGAGCGGCGATAGTCTCGGATGCATCCTTCTGTCAAGTTCGCTTCCAGTCTGGGGATTGTCTGGGGGGGATTAGGTGAGCTCGAAATCAAGCGGTAAAAAAAGTAGAGGAAGGGAGACGCCTGCTTGGGGCAGGCGTCTCATGGGAAGAGTTGGTTTCTAGGAACTTGTGGAATGGGATTGGGATCGAGGAATGGGGGCGAGGCGTAGGGTGCTCGGTTCATCGAAGGTGAGATAGGGTTCTAATCGTTTAAGATTTTTGGCTCCCATTCCCTTGATGCCCTTTAAATCGGAAAGTTTGCGCAGGGGCCGGTTTTGGCGCCGTTGGAGAATTTGCGCCGCCTTGACGGGACCGATGCCGGGCAGGAGTTGTAGCTCGTACAGGCTGGCAAGATTGGGGTTGAGTTTTCCCAGAAGCTGGGCGTTTTGGGCGTGGGCCAGGCCCAGGCTCCAACACAGTGTGGGTAAAAGTAAGAGTAGGATTTGTCCGATGGACTGCATTTTTTTCTCCGGTGTTTGGGGGGCGTCGTCCAGGCGGCCCGATGGGAGTCAGCAAAGCAAGGAGGATGCCATGGGCCTTAAAAAAATATTTTGGGATGTAGCCTGTAAAAATTGGCCCATTTTGAATCTTTTATGGAGAGGGATTTCATTCAAAATGGGCGGTTTGTGGGGAGCTGAGTTTTAATTTAAGTCGTTGGAGTCGAGAATTCAAACTCTGAGAAAAGAGATGCGCGGGTCTTTGTCTTGGTGTTTTTGGGTTTCTATCGTGGTTCTGAATTTCGACAGAACTTGTTTAGAACATTGGA
>DALYEU010000056.1:0-11804 GCA_031972375.1 bacterium
AGGACTATAGCCCGGATATTACGCAGTTAAGCTACTTTGATCGGTAGACTCCTCTGTTTCCACATCTTCCACCTGCATACGCAGGTCCCGATAGCCCTTGAGACCGGTGCCAGCTGGGATAAGACGTCCCATAATTACGTTTTCTTTGAGACCTCGGAGACGATCTACCTTACCAGAAACTGCCGCCTCCGTAAGAACTTTAGTCGTTTCTTGGAACGAAGCTGCTGAGACAAACGATTCTGTCGTCAAGGATGCCTTGGTGATTCCCAAAAGCATGGGTTCACCAACGGCCGGCTTACCCTTTCTCTTTCTTACTTCATTATTAATTCGAATGAACTCTTCTTTTTCGAGAGTATCCTCTAGTAATAACGGAGTTTCTCCAGGGTCTTTAATACGCACCTTGCGCAACATCTGTCGCACAATAACTTCGATGTGCTTATCGTTGATTCGTACCCCCTGCAGACGATAAACCTCTTGAATTTCATCGACCAAATACTTCGCCAGAGCCTTCTCTCCCAAAACACGCAAAATATCATGCGGATTGGAAGAACCATCCATCAATGGCTCACCAGCCTTGACGAAATCGCCCTCTCGGACCGAAAGATGTTTTCCTTTTGCTACGAGATATTCTTTGGGATCCCCAACCTCAGGAGTAACCACAACTTTACGTTTACCCTTAGTATCCTTACCGAAGCTTACAACACCATCAACCTCAGAGATGATCGCAAATTCCTTGGGCTTCCGAGCTTCGAAAAGTTCGGCAACTCGGGGCAGACCCCCGGTAATATCCTTAGTTTTAGTGGTTTCCCGAGGAATCTTGGCAATAACCTCACCCGCTGAGACACGATCTCCCTCAGATACCACAATGTGAGCACCAATGGGCATGAGGTAACGAGCCTCGTTTTCTGAATCGGGGAGCTTTTGAGTTCTTCCCTTTTCATCCTTAATGGAAACACGAGGTCGTAAATCCTTCTGCTGCTTGCTCTTGGACTCGGTAATTACCCTCTGGCTCAAACCCGTCACCTCATCGACCTTTTCGGTCATGGTAACGCCATCCAAGATGTCCCCAAATTTAATGACCCCCTCCACTTCAGTGAGAATAGGAATACTGTAGGGATCCCATTCTGAGAGAAGAGTCTTGGGCTGAACCACACTACCATTCTTAACTAAGAGTTTGGCTCCGTAAGTCAGGGTGTACTTCTCGCGCTCACGACCTACATCATCCATGATGGCCAACTCGCCATGGCGATTCATGACCGTCAAGGAGCCTTCCCGATTAGTGATGGTCTTCACGTTGATCAGGCGAACGACACCTTCACTACGATTTTCTAACGTAGATTGTTCAGCACGCCGTGAAGCCGCTCCTCCGATGTGGAAGGTACGCATGGTCAGCTGAGTGCCGGGTTCCCCGATAGCTTGCGCAGCAATAACTCCAACAGCCTCACCCAAATTCACGAGCTTACCGCGAGCCAAGTCACGACCATAACATAGGGAGCAAACGCCACGAGCAGCTTCACAGGTCAATACGGAACGAACTCGAACCTTTTCAATACCCGAATCCTCAATGAGATTAACTGCCTTCTCATCGATATGACTCTTACCTTTCAGCAACACTTCGCCTGTAAAAGGATCTTTAAGATCTTCAAGAAGAACTCGACCGAGAATACGATCCCCTAAGGGTTCGATAATTTCACCGCCCTCAACAAGAGGCTCCATCCAGATACCATCTAAGGTACCGCAATCGGGTTCGGTAATGGTGACATCCTGAGCCACGTCCACCAAGCGACGAGTCAAATAACCCGAATTTGCAGTTTTTAACGCAGTATCTGCCAAACCTTTACGCGCACCATGGGTAGAAATGAAGTACTGGAGTACGGTGAGGCCCTCACGAAAATTAGCCGTAATCGGAGTTTCGATGATTTCGCCAGAGGGCTTGGCCATCAAACCACGCATTCCCGCCAATTGGCGCATCTGCATCGCGGAACCACGAGCGCCTGAATCGGCCATGATAAAAATGGGATTAAAACTAGGAAGAACCTTTTCTGTGCCATCCTCGAGTTTGATTTTTTCAGTGCTCATTTCTTTGAGCATATCGGCGGCAATGGCTTCCGTGGCCTGAGCCCACACGTCTACGATCTTATTGTAGCGTTCTCCATCGGTAATAAGCCCATCAATGTACTGATTTTCAACTTCCTTAACTTCGTCGTAGGCTTTTTCCAACATGCTGGCTTTGGTCGTAGGGATCTTCATGTCTTCTAAGCAGATAGAAATCCCCGCGCGAGTCGCATATTCAAAACCAAGGCTTTTCAAACGATCAGCCAACAAGACAGTCTCTTTTTGACCCGCTACCCGATAACAACGGTCAACCAACTCACCGATGGATTTTTTATCCATGGTTTTGTTAATGACATCAAACGAGATCCCCGAGGGAATGTATTCATAGAGTAAAATACGACCGGTAGTGGTTTCAACCATCTGTCCGTCGATACGAACCTTGATCTTGGCATGTAGACTGAGTTCACCGGTCTCGTAAGCCAACATCACTTCACCAGGACTATGAAAACTCTTGCCCTCACCCTTTGTGTTCGCTCGATTTCTGGTCATGTAATAGATCCCCAAAACCATATCCTGGCTGGGAATAATAATGGGGCGACCATTGGCGGGCGACAGAATGTTATTCGTCGACATCATCAAAACCCGAGCTTCTAACTGGGCTTCAATCGAAAGTGGCACATGGACGGCCATCTGATCGCCATCGAAATCGGCATTAAAGGCTGCACAAACTAAGGGATGCAGTTGAATAGCTTTACCTTCAACCAACACAGGCTCGAAAGCCTGCATTCCTAGACGGTGCAAGGTTGGGGCACGGTTCAAAATGACGGGATGCTCTTTAATCACCTCATCCAAAACATCCCACACCTCAGGCAATTGTTTTTCCACCATTTTCTTCGCACTTTTGATGGTGGAAACATAACCGCGCATTTCTAATTTGTGGTAAATGAAAGGACGGAACAACTCCAAAGCCATGATCTTAGGCAAACCACATTGATGTAATTTTAAATGTGGCCCTACGACGATGACACTTCGACCTGAATAATCGACACGCTTTCCAAGAAGATTTTGACGGAAGCGACCTTGTTTTCCCTTAAGCATATCGGACAAGGAACGCAGGGGACGACGATTTGGCCCCGTAAAAACCTTGCCACGCCGACCATTGTCGAACAAAGCGTCCACCGACTCTTGCAACATACGCTTTTCGTTACGAATGATAATATCGGGAGCGTTTAGCTCCATCAGACGCTTTAGACGATTATTTCGATTAATCACACGCCGATAGAGATCGTTAAGATCACTAGTAGCAAAACGACCACCCTCCAAAGGAACCAAAGGACGCAAATCAGGAGGAATTACAGGAATCACTTCCATCATCATCCATTCAGGACGATTTCCCGAGTCACGGAAGGATTCTAGCACTTTGAGCCGTTTAATGTATTTTTTCCGTGTTGCCTCAGCTTTGGTATTAGGCAGATCTTTTCGGATCTTTTTCGCCAACTCTTCACAATCGATTTTTTTCAACAGAGAGAGGATAGCGTCACCTCCCATGCCAGCTTCGAAAGACCCTGGGGACTCTTGCAAAGCGGTCTGATACTTATCCTCGGTGAGGGTCTCGCCTTCCACTAAACTCGTCGTACCGGGATCCAACACCACATAATTTTCACAATACAAAACCTTCTCGACATCCTTTAAGGCCATATCCAACACGGTGGCAATACGAGAGGGCAGGCTCTTCAGGAACCAAATATGGGCCACGGGAGTCGCTAGGTTAATATGCCCCATCCGCTCACGACGCACTTTGGACTGAATAACCTCAACACCGCATTTTTCGCAGATAATCCCACGGTGTTTCATGCGTTTGTATTTTCCGCAGTTACACTCGTAGTCTTTTACAGGCCCGAAAATTTTGGCGCAAAACAAACCATCTCGTTCAGGCTTAAAGGTTCGATAGTTGATGGTCTCCGGCTTTTTTACCTCTCCATGAGACCAACTTCTAATCATCTCCGGCGAAGCCAAAGCGATTTTAATTCCGGTAAAAGAAAGAGGATCTTTAGGTTTTTCGAAGAAATTTTGAATATCCATATTCTTCCTTATTCAAGTCCGAATTTTTATTCGCCTTCAATCAATTCTACATTTAAAGCCAAGCTCTGCAGTTCTTTAATCAGAACATTGAAGCTCTCTGGCAAGCCCGGTTCTAGAGTATTCTCGCCCTTGACAATGGCCTCGTACATACGAGTACGCCCGATAACGTCATCGGACTTCACCGTCAAAAACTCTTGGAGAGAATAAGCTGCCCCGTAAGCTTCCATGGCCCAGACTTCCATTTCTCCAAAACGCTGACCACCAAATTGGGCCTTACCTCCCAAAGGTTGTTGAGTCACCAAAGAATAGGGACCAATAGAACGGGCATGGATCTTATCGTCTACCAGATGGTGAAGCTTGAGAATATACATGATCCCAATCGTAACAGGAGTTTCAAAGGCTTCACCCGTTCTTCCATCGAACAGCATGGTTTGCCCATTGGCGGGAAGATTAGCCAATTCTAACATCTTACGAATTTCTTCTTCTTTGGCTCCGTCAAAAACGGGAGTGGCCATATGAACGCCATCCCGCATCTTCTCCACTAAATCGAGCAGATCCTTTTGCTCGAGGTCTTCTAACTGTTGAATCAAACCTTCATTGCCTTTCTTGGCATAGATTTTTTTCAACAAGGCAAGAAGCGCCTCCTTACTTTGAGACTGCTTCACCAACTCATCGAGTTGCTCACCCAAGACCTTCGCCCCCCAACCCAAGTGAATCTCTAAGATTTGCCCAACGTTCATTCGAGAAGGAACGCCCAGCGGATTAAGAACCACCTGAACGGGACGACCGTCTGCCGTATAAGGCATATCTTCTACGGGCAAGATACGAGAAATAACCCCCTTGTTACCATGGCGACCGGCCATTTTATCTCCCACAGAGATCTTACGCTTAATGGCAACATACACCTTCACCATTTTAATGACGCCAGGAGGTAACTCATCGCCTTTCCGTAATTTATTAATCTTCTGATCAAAGACCATCTTGGCAAACTCAAGCTGTTCCTCCATGGCCTCAAAGAGCTCTCCCAACTCACCCTCGATATCATCGCCGTTTTCGACGGTAATCTCAGACCATTTGGAAACAGGCATCTGATTGAGCACCGACTCGGTAATACTCTTACCTTTGGTAAGAAAAATCCGCTCCGACTCGTCATCCACCACCTTGGAAGAACTCACACGTCCCACCAAAAGACCGCGAATCTTTTTCGCCAGACTTTCTTGGAGAATATTAACTTCGTCGTCGAGATCTTTGCGCAACTTGGCGGACTCGGTATCTTGAATTTCACGGGCCCGATCATCTAGTTCCGCTCCTTCCCGAGAAAATACCTGGGCATCGATGATGATTCCAGATACGCCGGGAGGAACTCGAAGAGAGGTGTCTTTTACATCTCCAGCCTTTTCACCGAAAATCGCGCGTAGAAGTTTTTCTTCGGGACTGAGCTGGGTCTCTCCCTTAGGAGTAATTTTACCCACCAAAACATCCCCAGGCTGAACCTCTGCGCCAATGCGGATAATCCCTGAATCGTCCAAATCTTTAAGGGCTTCCTCACCGACGTTGGGAATATCTCGAGTGATTTCTTCCTTGCCCAACTTGGTATCGCGCGCAACACACTCGAATTCTTCAATATGCACCGAAGTAAAAACATCGGTTTTAACCAACTCCTCAGAAATGAGAATGGAATCTTCGAAGTTGTAACCTCCCCATGGCATGAAGGCGACGAGGACATTTTGACCTAAGGCCAATTCGCCATATTGAGTTGAAGGTCCATCGGCGAGGATTGTACCCACATTGACCTTCTGCCCAACCTTCACCACGGGTTTTTGATTAAAACAGGTGTTTTGATTAGAGCGTCGATACTTAACCAAATTGTAAATATCAATTTCACTGGTATCTTTGCGCGTTGTTTTATCTGCTTTCACCACAATACGAGTGGCATCCACGCTTTGGATCAGCCCTGAGCGACGAGCCCGAATGGTGACCCCGCTATCCTCGGCGACCTTCTTCTCGACTCCCGTTCCGACAAGAGGAGCCTCAGAACGCAGTAAAGGAACCGCCTGGCGTTGCATGTTGGATCCCATCAAGGCACGGTTAGCGTCATCATGCTCCAAGAAAGGAATTAAAGAAGCTGCCACCGAAACCAACTGACTAGGAGAGACGTCCATCATGTTAACATCGTCTCGCGGAGTCAGAACAAACTCTCCATTGCGCCGACAGCTAACGAAATCGTTCGAAAAACGAGATTTCACATCCAACGGGGCATTCGCCTGGGCGATACTAAAACCTTCTTCTTCCAAGGCAGAGCAATAGAGCACCTGATCGGTTACAATGCCCGATTCTACTTTACGGTAAGGGGTTTCAATAAAACCGAATTCATTGACACGAGCAAAACTAGAAAGGGAACTGATCAAACCAATATTGGGACCTTCAGGAGTTTCGATAGGACAAATGCGACCATAATGGGTGGCGTGAACGTCTCGGACTTCGAAACCTGCCCGTTCTCGAGTCAGACCACCAGGCCCCAGAGCGCTCAAGCGTCGCTTATGGGTCACCTCAGAAAGAGGATTAGTCTGATCCATAAATTGAGAAAGCTGGCTACTGCCAAAAAACTCCTTCACCACAGCGGATACAGGTTTGGGATTGATCAAATCATGGGGCATAAGAGTTTCAATTTCTTGAAGACTCATACGCTCCTTAATAGCCCGCTCCATGCGCACTAAACCAATGCGGTACTGGTTCTCCAACAACTCACCCACCGCGCGCACGCGTCGATTTCCCAAATGATCGATGTCATCCACCTGACCAAAACCGTCCCGCAAAGACACCAGGTAACGGATGGCTTCCAGGATGTCTTCCTTCCGTAAGGTAGTCACCTCGAGCGGTGTATTAAAAGCGAACTTATGGTTGATCTTAAGCCGCCCGACCTTGGACAGATCATAGCGTTCAGGATTAAAGAAGAGATTCTCAAAAAATACCGCAGAAGCCTCGGGGGTAGCGGGATCTCCAGGACGCAAGCGTTTATAAATTTCTGTCAGAGCCTCATCGTTGTTACGAACTTTATCGGTCAACAGGGTATTGCGAATATAGGGCCCCACATTGAGATTATCGATATAAAGGAGGGGGATCTCCGCGACTTTGGCCTTGCGAATCGTCTCTAATTTATCCTCGGTAAGAATCTGATTGGATTCTAACAAAATCTCACCGGTTTCCGGGTCGGCGATATCATGGGCCGCAATCTTGCCCAAAATATCCTCCTGCTCGACAGGAATCTCCTCGATTTTGGCCTTTTGAATTTTTTCAATGGCCACCTTCCCGAAACGACGCCCTTTCTTGACCAACACTTCACCACCATCGGGATGTTTGATATCCCGAGAGGCTCGTTGAAATCCCAAAACATCAGGATGGAATTTCTTCATGAACCCCTTGCCGTCAAAACGCACCACTTCTGTTCTATAAAAGTAGTGCAACATTTCTTCGGTGCTATAACCTAAGGCCCGAATAAGCAAAGTCACGGGCATTTTACGACGGCGGTCGATACGCACGTAGGCGATATCTTTAGGATCAAATTCAAAATCTAACCAACTTCCCCGATTGGGAATGATACGAGCAGAATAAAGAATTTTTCCGGAGCTATGGGTCTTACCTTTATCGCTCTCGAAAAATACACCGGGAGAACGGTGCAACTGAGAAACCACTACCCGTTCGGTTCCGTTAATGATGAAAGTTCCCGTATCCGTCATGAGGGGAATCTCACCAAAATAAACTTCTTGTTCCTTGACGTCCCGAATCGTCTTAGCTCCACCCTCGTCACTGACATCCCACACCACCAAGCGCACGGTGACCTTGAGGGGAGCTGAGTAGGTCATTCCTCTTTCACGACACTCACCTACCTCGTAAGCAGGCCTTTCAAAACGATAGGAAACAAACTCAAGACTTGCAGTCTGATTAAAATCCTTGATGGGAAAAACGCTTTTAAAAACCCCCTGCAACCCAGTTTCTTCACGATTTTCAGGAGCAACATCGGCCTGCAAAAACTTCTCGTAACTTCTCCTCTGGATCTCAATCAGGTTGGGAAGATCAATGACTTGGGGCAACTTTGAGAAGTCTTTACGAAGAATACCGAAGGGAACATGGGACGCGCTCATGGACACTCCTTAAAGAAAAACGCAAAAGGAAACAGGAGGTCTTCCACCTGCACTTTACAGGCGAAGACCCCCCGAAAAACACAAAATCACTGGAAAAAATCAGCGACTTACTTCAATTCAACCTTAGCACCGGCCTTTTCGACCTGCTCCTTGATTTTGTTGGCCTCTTCTTTAGAGACCCCTTCCTTCAAGGGCTTAGGAGCGCTCTCAACCAAGTCTTTGGCTTCTTTTAAGCCTAAACCGGTCACAGCTCGAACTTCTTTAATAACGCCAATTTTATTGTCGCCAGCAGAAGCTAAAACGACGGTAAATTCAGTTTGCTCTTCCTGGGGAGCCGCAGCACCTGCGGCACCACCCGCCACCACAGCCACGGGAGCGGCTGCAGAAACACCAAACTTCTCTTCGAAGGCCTTTACTAATTCGGCCACCTGCAAGAGAGTCATACTTTCTACGGTTTCGAGAATATCTTCAGCTTTCACGATTGCCATACACTTATCCTTTCAAATCGATCGTTTTTTTTCCTAAAAAAACACCCAGAGATATTTTTATTAGGATTTTTTGTCCCGGATTGCCGCCAACACGGTGACCAGCTGACGCGGGACTGCCGACATGACGTTGACCAGGTTTTGCGCTGGAGCCATCATCGACCCCAACAGTTTCGCCAAGAGTTCTTCGCGAGAAGGCATCTGAGAGAGAGACTCGACATCTTTTACTCCCAGAAGACTACCCGAAAGAAACCCGGCCTTGATTTTGGGTTTATCTAGTTCTTTAGCGAACTTGACCAACACCTTTGCAGGCCCAACTGGATCGGTCTTACTAGTTACCAGAGCAATGGTTCCCGTAAAATAGGGATCCAAAACCTGGTGTTCCGTACCCTGAATCGCCCGCTTGGCGAGAGTGTTTTTCAACACTTTAATCTCTCCGGAATTTTCCCGGAGTTCCCGCCTAAGCCGGCTCATCTGCTCGGCATTCAGACCGCAATAGTCGGCAAGCAACGTGATGGAAGCCTTTTGAAATCGCTCTTGGATTTCTTGGACGGCTTGTGATTTTTGTTCTCGATTCACCGTCCCTCCTTTCTTTGTTTACAACACACAAACTCTCTAGATCTCACTCTTGAAAGACCAAGGAGGGGAGGCCCTTCCTTTAATCTCGACCGGCGTCAAAACCGACTTTCATTTCCAAAAAAATCGATGTCTATAAAACACCAAAACTCAGGAAAGACCGGTTGTCTTAGACTCGAGTTATCCAAAGAATTTGCACACAAAAATTATCTTACCAAGGAAGCCGTATCCACACGGATTCCAGGACTCATGGTGGCCGAAAGGGCTAAAGCTCGCAAATAATGCCCCTTACTTGCCGCAGGCTTAGCCCGCTGCACCGCATCTAAAAGAGCCATGAGATTTTCACGGATTTTTTCAACACCGAAACTTAACTTACCGACAGGCGCGTGCACAATACCCGCCTTATCATTTCGAAATTCAACTTTTCCGGCTTTTAATTCGGCAACGGCCTTGGTGACATCAAAGGTAACCGTACCCACTTTAGGATTGGGCATTAATCCGCGAGGGCCTAAAAGCTTTCCCAATTTAGACACGGTAGCCATCATATCGGGCGTGGCGACAACTTTATCAAAATCCATCCAACCGCCAAGCACCCGCTCCACGAGGTCGTCTGAACCCACCACATCGGCACCCGCATCCAGGGCTTCTTTTTCTTTATCACCCTTAGCAAATACTGCGATGCGCACACTTTTTCCGGTACCATTGGGCAAAGAAACGGCACCCCTTACCAATTGATCTGTTTGCTTAGCATCAATCCCCAATCGAAGGGCAATCTCAACCGTTTCATCAAACTTAGCGCTTTTAAAGTCTTGCAGAAGATTCAAAGCCTCATCCAAGGAGTACTTCTTCTCAGTATTGACCCGCGCCGCTAACGCTTTATATTTCTTTCCAGCCATAACCAACCCTTTATTTATTTCACCTCGATACCCATGCTGCGAGCCGTACCTTCGACAGTCCGGATAGCCGCCTGGAGATCATTCACGTTAAGGTCGGGAAGTTTCAATTTTGCAATTTCTTCGACCTGAGCCTTAGTGACCGTTCCCACCTTATTTTTATTGGGAACACCAGAACCTTTTTCCACCTTTGCAGCCTTCTTCAGTAGGATGGCGGCAGGAGGTGTCTTTGTCACAAACGTAAAAGATCGATCCTGATAAACCGTAATCACAACGGGAATAATCAGTCCCGCATCTTTCTGAGTTCTTGCATTGAAAGCTTTGCAGAACTCCATGATGTTTACCCCCTGTTGTCCCAAAGCAGGACCCACAGGAGGAGCAGGATTAGCCTGACCCGCTGGACATTGTAGTTTAATAATTGCCTGTACTTTCTTTGCCATATAAAACCCTTAGGCCTTCTCAACTTGCATAAAGTCTAATTCGATGGGAGTAGATCTCCCAAAAATACTCACCAAAACCTTCAACTTACCCTTATCAGGACTCACCTCTTCGACAATACCTGCAAAGGTAGCAAAAGGCCCTTCGACCACGCGAACCGACTCCCCTTTTTCAAACTCAACCTTGGGCTTGGGCTTTAAGGTGCCCTCGTCAATCTGACGAGTAATCCTCAAGACCTCCTCCTCAGGAACAGGGGGGGGATTTTTTCCACTCCCAACAAAACCGGTGATTTTAGGAGTCCCCTTAATCAAGTGCCAAGTCTCGTCATTGAGATCCATCTTCACCAAAATATAGCCAGGGAAGAACTGCCTTGAAGTGGTTTTCTTTACCCCTTTTTTCATTTCCACCACGCTCTCGGAAGGGACCAACACCTCAGAAAACATGGAGTCCTTCCCGAGGGCACGAATACGCTCCTCGAGGGCTGCCTTGGCTTTTAATTCATAGCCCGAATAGGTATGGACCACGTACCAACGGTGCGTCATAAAATCTCGCTTCTCCCTACCCTACAAGGCCAAAAAACTATTCGTTAATGTGCCCCACAAGGTATCGAACAAAAATAAAACCACAGAGACAAAACCAACCATAACGATAATAACCCCTGTGGATGCGACAGTTTCCTTACCTTTAGGCCAGGTCACCTTGGTCAACTCCAAGACGACCTCTTCTAAAAATCCCATGACCTTGCGATTGCCACGAATTAACGCAAAAAAGACAATCGCACCCGCCACAGCAAGAAGATCGGGAATCTGAACCGGCCAATCTACCAAGAAAGGCAAACGAAACAATTCCCAAATCTGCGCAAACATCTGACGGAGCACCAAACCAAGAGCTAGGGCCGCCAAAGCCAACGCAATATCAATCCATTTTTTAAAACGCTCCATGTTTCAACCTAATAAGCCATCTTCACCACAAGGAAGAAATGGCAGGAGAGACAGGAATCGAACCTGCAACCCCCGGTTTTGGAGACCGGTGCTCTACCAATTGAGCTACTCTCCTAAAAAAACCGGAAGGTCATAACTATTCAACAATTTCAGTAACGACACCGGCTCCGACAGTACGACCACCCTCACGTA
>DALYEU010000057.1:0-11645 GCA_031972375.1 bacterium
GTGATGTTCCCTCGAATCCTAGGGAATGGCGGGCGATGGCCAGTGGATCCGATTCAGGCAAACCAGGCACACGGACACCAGGGTCTCCCCCCACCTTAATCTGTGGTGGGGATAGGGGAGGGCAAAGCAGGCCAAGAGGTCTTGATGTCGTGTACGCTAAAATTGACCATGGGAGGCTCGAGGAGATTTTTAGGCGGGTGTTGGAGACACTTCCTCCGGAGGAGGCGGATATTTCTTTTAGAGAGTTCGTTCGACGTATTCATAGCCTATATGTCCAGGATTTGCCTGTTCATAAGCATCCTAAGGAAGACTCTTTTTACAGTATGTTCATGTCCGCAAAAGAAGGACCAATGTTTGAATTGACCAACGAATTTCGAGCCCGAAAAAAAGCGTTTCTGGATGACATTCGTCCGAGTGAGGAAACTGTCACTTATTCGCTGGTTATTGAAAAACCCCAAGAGTTTTTTGAACTCCAGTTTTTGCATCAGTCCTGGAAAGGTTCTGGAGGAGAATTAGGGGGATATTCCGGAACCTCACCAAAAGAACTGCTAGCTAAGATTTTTCAAGGAGAGTCTATTGTGACGGGGGAAGAGGGTGCAGTATTGTGGAGCCCTCGTTGGGGTTATATCGATCTAAGGCGATTGAATCGGTTTTCTGAAAATTATTTTGGTCCTGTCGGACAACTGGAGTTCGTGCGGGATCTGTCCATCGTGCTAGGGAAGTTTGTGGGAATGACTAACTTTTATCGTTCTGCGGGCCAAGTGCTTGTAACACAAAAGGGGTGGCACTCCTTGAGCTTGAGATGGCCACAATATTATTGGTTGTCTCGACACGCCGCCTTTGACCGGTATTCCAACAAATCAGGCCGGAGGCGTTTCATCGTCGACCATCTTGAGGGCTCGGATTCTCGGTTTGACCCCTTGTGTCGTTTTTTATTGGAGCAAAAAGGAGAAGGCCTGAGAAACGTTCCACCAGGGTTTGTCATTCCGGAGCGACCCCCATCCCCTCCTGCGGGGGGGCTACCACCCCCTATAACGCATTATCGAGCCCGAGAGGGTTTTCAAGCTTTGGGGCTTGGGAGGCTACTATGGAGAGAGGTGCCCTCCAAGCCTGGGGTAGCCCCTAGATCTAAGGATGTGTCCAGGTCTAAGCCTAAAAAGTCTTAGTCTTAGATCCTGTGTTGAGGTTCTGGTATCGGCCTATTTTATTTGTGCGGCCTGTTGTCTGAGTCTTTCGGATTGAAAGAGGCTAGTGCTCAAAATTGAAATATCTTCGGGTACTGCAATAGGCTCCGTGTTGGACCGGATCAAATCGAAGTAATCGTGACGATCGTCACGCCGAAATCCACATTATTTTTAAAAAGAGAGAATAGGTTTTTCCTGTAGAGGCGGTTTTTTTATTTTTGAGGGGATGGGCTTGGATACGAATACAGGCCTGACGGGATTCGTCTAAATTCAAGATTGTCGGACGTAAAAAAGTTTTGGGGATTGGCTATTTCTTAAGAACGAGCGTTGGATATTTTTAAGCGATGGCGGTCAATTCGGAAAACAAGAGGGGGATGTTTAAGATGGATCGGACGAGGCATCAGTGAGCGCTTTCTTCCTTTCTTTCGTGGTCATTCAAGGGTATCCATTACCACTCAAAAATCTTGGGAGATACGGTCATGAAAAAAACGCTGTCGTTGTTGCTTGTTAGCATTGTTCTGGGAACTGGGGTGCAAGCGGGACGAAGGGCATGGGGAGAGGATTTGGGTGCCGTAGCCCAACAAGTTCAAAAGACCTACGAGTCCACTCAAACGCTCCGTATGGATTTTGTGCAGGAGACCTACGTCGAGGTTTTAGAGCAAAAGGTAAATAAGCAAGGGCGGGCCCAGTTCAAAAAACCGGGAAAATTTTGGATTCGCTACGAAGGTAGTCCTGCTCGTCGTTATCAGAGCGATGGAAAGAAATTGTGGATCTACCAAGAAGGTGAGCCTCAAGCGCAAATGCTCAAGGTGGATGAGGGAACGGTGCCTTCCGAGGCATTAAGCTTTTTGGGAGGTTTTGGGCAATTAACCCAAGATTTTGCGGTGGAAGAGGTCGATCCTCAGAAATGGAAAATGTTGCAGGCCGAGAAGGGAAGTCTTCAGTGGATGGAGCTCACCCCTTTGAAGAAGCGCTCTGCGATTCAATGGTTAGTGGTGGGCTTTGATCCTCAAACCCATTTGGCGGCAGAGATTTATTTCCTGACCGATACGGGTAATCTTTCTCACTATCGTTTTTCTTCAGTATTGGCCAACGGAGAAATAGGGGAGGAAATCTTTGAATTTCACGAAAAGGGTGTTAAAGCTGTGGCGCCTTGAATTTTCTTGAGTCGGGGATGGAGTTTCTTCCCAGATGTTTTTCAGGAGAATAGCTTAGAAAGGACTCATCCATGCCTTCGTTTGATACTGTCAGTGAAATTGATCTGCAAGAAGTCGACAATGCCCTCAATCAGGCGCGTAAAGAAATATCCACCCGTTATGATTTTCGTGGATCGAAAACCTCTATTGAATTGGAAAAGGGGCTTATTAAGTTGGTGAGCGAAGACGATTTTCGGGTGAAGGCCGTTCAGGATATTTTGCTTTCCAAAATGATTAAGCGGGGGATCGACGCCAAGGCGATGAATTTTGGAAAAATCGAGGCGGCGGCGGCGGGGATGGCCAAGTGCGAAATTAAATTGGTCGAGGGTATCGAGACGGACATCGCTAAAAAAATAGTGAAGTCTCTCAAAGAAGCCGCCCTCAAAATCCAGGCACAAATCCAAGACAATCAGGTGCGTGTTACCGGAAAAAAGAAAGACGATTTGCAAGAGGCCATCGCTTACCTTCGAGGACAGGATTTCGGTATTCCCCTACAATTTAAAAACTTTCGCGATTAAGTTTTTGGCAGACAATGATTTTTATTTTTCGTTGTGCTGGGGTGATGAGGCGCTTTTTTTCTAGTTGAGGAAAAATCTCTCAAGTTGGTGTTGACGTTCTCATGGTAGCCATGGGCTATTTCCCCAAATTTTTCCCTAAAAACTCCAAGGTTCGGCTCCACGCCAAGTTAGCAGCTTGGGGATCGAAAACCTCTGGGCGCTTGTCGTTAAAGAAGGCGTGTTGTGCGGCGTAACGGTGTAACTCGAAGGAGACCCCTGCTGTTTTGAGAGTTTGTTCCAGGGCTTCTACCGCACTGGGGGTGCACCAATCGTCTTGTTGGGCGAAGTGACACAGCAAGGGGCCTTGAATTTTTGCCGGATCGGCCAACCCCAAAGGAGGAATACCGTAAAAACACACGGTGGCATCTAGGGGAGCCGCGTGTACGGCCGTGGCGAGGGCCAGAGCGCCTCCCATGCAAAATCCCAAAACGGCGACTTTTTTCCCGGAATTTTTGAAAAAATTGACGGCTCCCTGGAGATCCTGGTGGACCGCGGCTTGCCAATCGAGGGAGTTCATCCATGCGTTCGCTTCTTCGGCCTTGCGGGTGGTGCGTCCCCGGTAAAGGTCGGGACTTAAAGCGCGGTAACCGGCTTCAGCGAGGCGATCCACGATGCTCTTGATATGGTCGGTGACTCCCCACCATTCTTGAATGACAACGACTCCAGGAGCATCGTCCTCGGGTTCGGCGAGATAGGCGGGCACGTTTTGACCATCGGGTCGAAGATAGGAGATATTGCTTCCCATGGATTTTCCTCCGTTGGACCCGGGGCTAACAAAGGCTTGGTCTATGAGGCAAGCACTTATGGGATTTTTCTGGAGCGTTGGAGGTGGATTAAACGCTGACCTTGGATTTCAATAAATTTTTGAGCAGGTTTTTTCCCGTGATGGCGGAAGCGGTGAGAACTCCGGCCATGAGCGCTCCGCCGACTCCATCGGAGACAATATCTTGCCCCGTAAGAAAAAGATTTTTGAGGGGAGTGTGGGGGCGAAGCCACGATTGTCGGAAGCGTATTGGACTATGGTTGAGTCCGTAAATTTCGCCTTGTTGGTAATTAGAAAAGTGACGGGTGGAAAGCGGGGTGCTCAGCTCGTGATAGTCGATTTTGCCTCTTACCTGTGGCACCCATTGGTAGAGGGTTTGGAGTAGGCGCTCAGAAAAATCTTGTTTTAAGGCCTCGTAATCGGCGCCACGTTTGCGCCATTCGGTGTGTTCCCAGGCGCGGAATCCATCGTAGGGCGCAAAGGTAACGGCCTCTAAGGTGGCGCGTCCCGGATGCCGTGCAGCGAATTCGGGATCTTTGGCCGAGGGAAAGGATAGATAAACAACGGGAAACGGCGATTGGGGATTATGGAGAAAATTACGAAAATTTTGATCGTGGTCGAAGCCGGGGTAGATCCAGTAGTTGGTGGTGTTGAGTTGTAGTTCTTGGGCGCTGCCTTGCAGGCCTACGTAAAGACAAAGGTGTGAAGCCGAAGGGCCGATTTTTTTGAGTTGTTCCCGAAGCGGCAGGATGCAGTCGGGTGGATTGGGAAGCAAGGGACCGAAGGTCAGCGCAGCTCCTGCGTCGCTTACCACGAGAGGTGCTTCCAGGAGAGTGCCATCGCTGAGTCGTACGCCCCTGGCTTGAGATCCGCGAAGCAGAATTTCGGCGACTTCGGCCTTGACCAAAACCTTGCCCCCGGTCTTTTCCAAGGTATTGATCAGGGTTTTGGCGATTTGGGAGGATCCCCCGATGGGATAGGCTCCTCCGGAAAAATAGTGTTGGGTGACGATGGCGTGAATCGCGAAAGAACTTTGGGAGGGAGGGAGTCCATAGTCGCCGTATTGTCCTGTGAGTACGGCGATGAGTTTGGGGTTGGAGGTGAAGCCCTTGAGAACTTCCAGAGTGCTGCGGTCTGAGTAGCGTAGAAATTTTTTTCGCAACCAGGGCCCGGCGAGTCTTTGGGCCAAGGGGGGCAGGGCCCGTTCCATAAAAAAATTTTTAGTGGCTTGGGTGACGGAAAACACCGCATCGAGGTACAACTCTATGGCGCGGGTTTCTTGAGGGAAGGCCTGAAACATACGCTGTTTCCAGGCTTCTAGTGGGGCTTCGTAATCGTAGCTTTCTCCAGGGAAGCAAATGCGGTCGTAGACCGGATCCATGGCCTGCCATCGGAGCTGGCCTTCGCTGAAGACGTCGAAGATCTGTCGCAGCACGGAGCGAGGTCGATGCACTTCTCCAAGATAGTGGACGCCCACATCCCATTCGTAACCCTTTCGGGCAAAGGTATGGGTAAAGCCGCCAGCCACGTAATGGCGCTCCAAAACCAGGACGTTTTTACCCTGCTGGGCGAGTAGAATGGCGGCGCTCAGCCCACCGACTCCTGAACCAATAACGATCACGTCTAGTCCGGAAGGCACTTTTTCGGGTTTGAAAATTTCTTGTAGGCCCATAGGATAAGGTGCCCAAGTTAATAGATTTCCCTTTCTTCGTCACTAAAAACTATGCCAGGGAAGCCCCCCGGTCGGTGAGGATGAACCCTCCATGGATTTGGTTTGTTTTAAGGAAACGTAATTTATGCAATTCGATGCTCAAAATGACAAAATTCGCAATATCGCCATTATCGCCCACGTCGATCATGGCAAAACCACTTTGGTAGATTTTATGCTCAAGCAGAGTGGAACCTTCCGGGAGGGACAAGAGACAGAAGATCGGGTCATGGACAGTATGGATTTGGAACGAGAACGTGGGATTACCATTGCTTCGAAAAATTGTGCCGTTTCCTACCAGGGGGTGAAAATCAATATCATCGACACCCCTGGTCACGCCGATTTTGGTGGTGAGGTGGAGCGAGCTTTGAAAATGGCCGATGGTGCTATCTTGTTGGTGGATGCCTCCGAAGGACCTCTGCCCCAGACTCGTTTCGTCTTGCGCAAGGCCTTGGAGGGCAATCTCAAGATCATCGTGGTCATCAATAAAATTGACCGTAAGGATGCCAGAGTCCAAGAGGTCTTGAATGAGATTTACGATTTGTTTATCGATCTCGATGCCAATGACGCCCAAATTGATTTTCCCGTGCTCTACGCCATCGGTCGCGAGGGCATTGCCCAAGAAAGTCTCGAAGCTCGCGGCACAAGCTTAGAGCCGCTTTTTCAGACCATTATCCGTGAGGTTTCTCCTCCGCGTTACCAATCCGACGAGCCTTTCCAAATGCTGGTGACCAACTTGTCTTATTCGAGCTATTTGGGACGTTTGGCCATTGGTCGAGTTTTCCATGGACGCGCACGGAAAAACGAAACCCTGGTTTGCATCGGGAAACAGGGCACTCCCCAACCCTTGAAACTTTCGAGTCTACAAGTTTACGAGGGATTGAAGTTTCAAGAAGTTGATGAAGTCGAGCCCGGCGATATCGTCATTGTTTCGGGCATTGAAGATGTGGAAATCGGTGACACCTTATGCACCCAAAGCGCTCCCAAGGCGCTAAAACGCATCACAGTGGATGAGCCCACCGTTGCGATGAAATTCATGGTGAACACCTCGCCCTTTTCGGGACGGGAGGGAAAATACGTCCAGTCTCGCCGCATTTTAGACCGACTTCACAAAGAGACATTGCACAACGTGGCTTTGCAAGTGGAGGAGGGGGAAACTCCCGAAAGTTTTATTGTCAAAGGACGCGGTGAATTTCAAATGGCCATTTTGGTGGAGACCATGCGCCGTGAAGGTTTTGAATTGGCCGTGGGACGTCCCCAAATTATTTTCAAAGAAGAAGCCGGGCAGCGCTTGGAGCCCATCGAACATCTCTTCATCGATACTCCCGAAGAGTTTATGGGCGTGCTCACGGAGAAGCTTTCGCTTCGACAAGGGCGCATGACCAACATGGTCAACCATGGCACTGGTCGAATTCGTTTGGAGTTTTCCATTCCTTCCCGAGGCTTGATTGGACTACGCAACGAATTTTTGACCGACACCAAGGGAATGGGTTTGATGAACTCTTATTTGCAAGGCTATGAGCCCTATCGCGGGGATATCCGTAGCCGTATCAGTGGCTCTTTGGTTTCAGACCGTCAGGGCGAGACAGTGCCTTATGGTTTGTTTCATCTGGAGCCGCGGGGCGTCTTGTTTGTAGGGGGTGGCGTGCCGGTTTACGAAGGCATGATCATTGGCGAACACAATCGAGACAACGATCTCAATGTCAATCCCTGTCGCGAGAAAAAGCTCACCAACATGCGTGCCGCAGGCAAGGATGAAAACGTCTCCCTCACACCGGTTTTGCCCATGACTTTGGAGCGTGCCATTGAGTTCATCAAAGATGACGAATGGGTTGAGGTGACGCCCAAGAGCATTCGTTTGCGTAAGGTGATTTTGCCTTGCAACAAACGAAAATAAAAAAGGTGAAAATAAAAAAGGGCCACAATTCGTTTTTAAGCGAGAACATTTGAGCCTCCACGAGAAGGGACGGCTCGTTTTTCGCTCATTTTTTGATAGATACCTCAGGGAGAAGCTAACGGGTTTCTTCTTCCAGTAGGGTTTCGAAACGCTGTTTCTCTTTTTCCCAGCGCTTATGGACTTCGGAGAGTTCTCCGAAAGCCTTTTCTATATCCCACTGTAGATTCTTCAGTTGTTGATTGAGACGAATACCGTCTTGGTTGTTGCCGCCCAGAGACACTTGGGTGAGTTCGTTTTGTACTTTGGCTAGTTCGGTCTCGTGGGCGACGATCTTTTTTTCTAGAGCCTCGATGTTTTTTTGCAAGGGGGCGAGCGCTTTAGATTTTTCTTGCAGAATCTCGGAGCGCCGCTTGCGGAGTTCTTTTTTATTGGGTGAGGCTGTGCGTGTTTTTTTCGAAGGGCTGGAGTCGCCATCGTCTTCCCATCCCCGTTTTTCCAAAAACTCGGTATAGGTTCCGGGAAAGTACTCGACGCCGCCTCGTTGAAAGATCAATAAGTGCGTCGCCAGATCGCGAAGAATTTGCTCGCTATGGGTGACGATGAGCACTGCTCCTGCGAAGTCCCTGAGACTTTCGACGAGAGCTTCGATGGATTCCATGTCCAAGTGGTTCGTCGGTTCGTCGAGCAGTAGTAGATTACAAGGTTGTGCGAGTATTTTCCCCAGCAAAACCCGACTTTTTTCTCCCCCGGAGAGCACGGAGATTTTTTTCTCGGCCTGGTCTCCAGAAAACATCATCGTCGCGGCGATGTTGCGAATCTTCGTCAGCGTGAGGTTGGGATTCACCGAGGCGATTTCTCCTTCGATGGTCTGATTGGCGTGGAGTCGTTGAATGTTGGTCTGCCCGAAGTAGCCGGTTTGTATATCGGGATGGGTGTAAATTTCTCCGGTGAGCGGGGTCAGTTCTTGGGCCATGAGTCGTAAAAAGGTGGATTTGCCTTTTCCATTTTTTCCAATGACGCCGATGCGATCCCCTTTTTTAACGGGGAAACTGAGATCTGCGATCAAAGGGACGTCGGGTTCGTAGTGGAAGCCGAGCTCACGGATTTCACAGAGACGGTCTGCCGCGAAGGGGGCCTCGGTGAAAGCGAAGTCGAGTTGGTCCAATTGTGCGAGTTTTTCCAAGGAGGGAAGTTTTTCTAAACGCTTGATTCGAGATTGTACGGCGGTGGCTTTGGAAGCCTTCGCACGGAAGCGGTCGATGAATTCTTGTTCTTTTTTGAGTTTCTTTTCTTGATTGGCGCGGGTTTTTTCGTGGATTTCCTCGTCTTGCAGGATTTGTGCGTAGAGTTTTTCCGTATTGCCTTCGAGTTTACGAAGTTTTCCCCGATGCAGAATGGCGGTATGGGTACAAACGTCGTCCATAAAGCTACGATCATGGGAGATCAGCATGAGCTCTCCGGGCCACTCTTTTAAAAAACGAGTCAACCAACGGATGGAGAGAATGTCTAAATAGTTGGTGGGTTCATCGAGCAGCAAGAGATTGGGTTCGGCCAACAGCAGTTTCGCCAAGTTGATGCGGATTTGGAAGCCTCCGGAAAATTCTTGGGGGGAGCGGGAAAAATCTTCCGAATTGAAGCCCAAACCGAGGAGAATCCTTTCGACTTTGAAGGTCATTTCCCGTTCTTCTGGTGCCAGGCCGAGTCGAGCCTCTTCAAGGATGTTCTCTTGCGTAAAGCGGATATGCTGTTCGAGGTGCCCCAATTGGTAATTCTTTGGGATACGAATATTCCCAGAATCGGCCTCGGCTTGGCCCAGGATGATGCGAAACAAGGTGCTTTTGCCACAGCCGTTGCGGCCCACCAGCCCGAGGCGTTCCCCGGGATTCATTTGTAGTTGAACTCCGTCGAAGAGGTCTTGATTGCCGAAAGATTTTGCGAGGTTGTTGATCTGTAACATGGCCCCCCTCTTAAATAAAAATCGCCAAATGACAAGAGGGGGTGATCGTCTTGTGAAAGTTTCTTGGTGATCTCGAGTCGCTTTCCTAGGCCATTGCCAGATGGGTCTTTCTGGGATACGCGTGGGGTTCCGTCTTGGATTGAGGGAGATGGGGTGGTCGTGCCGCGTTTATTTTTTATTTTGTTTCTCTTGTTGGGGGTGGTGTCTTGCAATGGAGTTTCGGAGCTTCCAGATTCCGAAGCTCCTGCGGAATTTTGCGGTTGGTCAACCCGAGGGCCCTGTCAGAAGTCGCAAGATTGTGTCGTAGGCGGATGTTCCCAACAGGTCTGTTACGCCCAAAGCGAGACCCCTGGCCCCACCACTTGTGAGTATGGTGAGTGCTATAATGCTGCCTTATTTGGTTTGGAGTGTGGGTGTGTCGAGGGTCAGTGTCAGTGGCATTGATTTGTCGGGATGGCCCGCAGTTATTTTTTGAGGAGAAGATTTATGTCGTTTCTAAAAGCCTTGGCTTGTGGTGCGGGGTTGGGTGTTTTGTTGATGGCGGCGAGTGTTTCGCTCCATGCTCAGGAAAATTTAGACAGGGAAGAAATCTCTCTCGCTGTGTCTCCTGGTTTTTTTCAGAATTTGTGTGCCCATCCCGAGTGGCAGGGGCAGAAGATACTATGGGAGGGAATCATTGATCAGCGGCCCCAGGGGCCCTTAGGTAGGGTCAGTAAAAAAAAGGGAAAGGATTTAGTTGAGGTTTATGCAAATCCTCCTTTGGAAAAGGTGCTCGAAGAAAATTTACGACGTCTTTTTCAAGACTGTGGTTTGACCTTGTTGAGCACCGCTAGCGGGGATATTCCGAGTTTGCGGGTGGCGGTGCAGAATTTTTATGCCGAAGAGGAAAAAGGTCTGGTGACGGGCAAGGGCAAGGCCCGCAGTCGTCTAAGTTTTGAGGTTCAGCGTCCCGGGCGAAAACTTACGGCCTCCGTGGGCTATGAATTGGAATACAAGCAGACGCGCAAGCGGGGAATTGAGCGTTTACAGAAGACATTGCAAGAACTCTTGGAAAAAACCCTGGTGGAAGTGACCCAAAACGATAGCTTAAAAAAACTAGGCTCGTAGTCGCCAATTTATTCTTTCATCCATAAAATCCAAAAGCCGATGATGACGAACCCGACGCCTGAGAGAATCTTAAGGGTGCGTGGTGGAATCCACTGTGCGACTTGTTCTCCCAGGAGGACGGCGATGAGGGTGCTGAGCACGAGGGCGAGGGAGGCGGCGAAAAATACGCCGCTTCGGCCTATTTTTGCATCGGAAGCAAAAAGCAAGGTGGCCAACTGGGTTTTATCTCCCAACTCGGCCAGAAACACGCTGCCAAAAATCATTAAAAAATTTTTCCACATAGGAGTTCCTCGTCGGATTTATTTTTCATCGGGCTAAGTCTTGGCTTTGCCATATTGACGAAACAACAAAAATTCTAAGCCATGGGCTAGCAGAAAAAATGAGGAGATGAAAATCAAGCTGGCTCCGGTGGGAAACGAAAACAGGTAGCTGTAGTAATAGGCGAGTCCCGGTAGGTAGGCTCCGAGCAGAGCCGAAATCCAGAAAGTCTCGAACACACCGTTGGCTCGGTGCAAGGCGATGAAGGGGGGAATCAACAACAAGGCAAAGGTAGGCAGTGCTCCTAAAACCTTGAGCGAGGCCGTGATGGCAATGGTGAAGAGAAAATAAAGCAGAATGCGCCACGGACGTACTTTCATTCCTAGGGTTTGTAAGAATACTGGATCGGCGGAGCTGTAGAGAAATTGTCGACGGAACAAAAGGTGGATCAGTATCAAGGGGGGCATGATGCTCAGCAGCAGTTTGAGGTCTCCTGAGGTGACGGCCACCGCATTTCCAAAGAGCAAATTATTAAGGTCGTGTAGTCCCTGGGCAATATGGTCACCTAAAATGAGGATGCCTCCCGAAGCCATGACGTAGAGCAGTCCGATTAAACTTTCTTCTGAAAATTGTTTGAAGCGCTTTAACCAAGCAAACAACAGGCTAACGATCGAGGCGAAGAGGAGTCCAAATAGAAAGGGCAAAAATGAATGTTCCAGATGGTAGCCCAGCAGGGTGCATGTCCAGAAGAGCAGGAAAATTCCTAGACCGGCTCCTTGGGCCAAGGCGAGGCTGACAAAAACAATTCGATTGAGCAAAATATAAACGCCGAGAATTGCCAAGGTGACGCCGCACAGAGTCCCCGCGGTGATGGGTTCACGCCACAGGAAGGCCGCTTCCCAAAATTCTCGATGCAACTCGGGTTGTAGCGTTCGTCCCGCGTAATAAAGTAGGGCGGCGATGCAACTAAAGAAAATGCACCTGAATATGGCCGTTTTCGTGATGGAAATGGAGATCT
>DALYEU010000058.1:0-8882 GCA_031972375.1 bacterium
AAAGCCCTTTTCAGGCTATGCAACAACTGTTGCGCTAGAAACTGGTGACCGCCTTATGTTTCTTTTTTAAAAAAATTCCAGGAATGGCTCCGGTTTAGGATTAAAAAAACTGCTTTTATCCCTGTCGAACTTGAGAGCTGGCGTCGGATGCTATTGGGGATCCACAAGCCAAATTTGCGGGAACTGCAATCCCTATTTTTTTAGGCATTGCCAGCTTTAGGTTTTTCATAATTTCGAGAAACTCTTCTAAGGTTTTTCCTGCGCCCACACGAGGGTTAAACTGTTTTTCTTCACCTATGGAGGATACGGTGAAGCCATGGTAGTCATGGCCAGGATAAACCAAGGTTTCTTCCGGTAAGGTGAAAAGTTTTTGAGTGATGCTTTGGTATAGGGTGGACGCAGAGCCCTGTTGAAAATCAGTACGACCGGTACCACGGATGAACAAGGCGTCTCCTGTGAAAACCCGATCTGCTATGCGATAGCTCATGCATCCGTTGGTATGCCCCGGTGTAGATATTGCCTGAATCGAAAAGTTTCCTAAAGGGAGTGAATCTCCGTCATGCATTTGTAGATCAGCGCAAGTCACGTGGGCGCCCGTTCCGACAACGCTTAAAGCTGAAGTCGCCTGGCGAATTTCTCCAGCACCGGTGATGTGGTCGGCATGCACATGGGTATCCATGACGTATTTCAATATCAGGTTGAATTCTTTTAGGAGCTTTAGGTCTCTTTGTACTTGCTCTTTGACGGTGTCGATGAGCGCGGCTTCTCGGCTTTGGGGGTCCGCGACTAAATAGGTGTAGGTCCAGGTGTCGTAGTCAAAGAGTTGTCGAAAGAACAATGGGAAGGTAGCCATGGTATTCTCCTGTCTCTTGTCGAGTAGAACCTCTAGTTTAATCTGATTTAAATCTTTTCTAAAACCTGTTGCAATTTTTCCCGAACACTCTCGGCAATTTTTTCTAATTGGGGATTATTGACAGCCTGCATGGAAGCCATGGGATCTACAATGGCGATTTCCACCGTATCGGGCTGGGGAGCTTGGACGATAATATTGCAGGGTAACATGGTGCCAATTTTATCTTCCGCCTGGAGGGCCTGATGGGCAAAGCTTGGATTGCACGCTCCTAGGATTCGATAGGGATGGAACTCCACGTTTAATTTGTTTTTCAAGGTAGACTGGACATCGATGTCGGTGAGAACTCCGAACCCAGCGTTTTTTAATTCTGCGACGGTTTTTTCTATGGCTTGCGGAAAGGGCAGAGAAACTTGCTTGGAAAAATAATAACTCATGCTTTTGCTCCGATGCTCCGATTTTACATTTAAGTGAAAAAAAGGTTGTTGAGTAGGATCAAGGTTCCCAAAATAAGAATGAAAATAGAAAAGCCATTTTTTAGTTTTTGTAGGGGTAGCTTTTGCGCGAGAAAAACTCCAAGAAAACTAGTCAGAGCGGAGACCGTTCCAAAAATAAATACGACGGGCCAGTGGAAGGAAACCTTTCCCCAATAACCCAAGACACCTACTGAGCTGTTGAGGGCGATGATGAATAGGGAGGTTCCGATGGCCAAACGTAGCTTCAGGTGACCAAGTGTATTCAGGCTGGGAACGATCAAAAAACCTCCGCCTACACCCAATAGGCCTGTTAGAAATCCCACCCCGGCTCCCAGACCCCCTGCCAAATCAGGACGCATTTCGCATTCATCTTTTCCGGAGAGAGGAGCCGTTTCTTTTTTTAGCAGCATCACTACCGCCACTAAAAGCATTAAACCGCCGAATAAAATGAGTTGTAGAGTCGAAGAAATTTTTAAGGCGACCCAGGTGCCAATCAAGGTTCCGATGATTCCAACGGCAGAAAAAAACAAGGCAGCCTTATGACAGAGATTGCCCTTCTTCCATTGGATAAACGCCCCTATCCAAGCGCTTAATGCGACGATGGCCAGAGCCATGGCGATAGCTGTTTTGGTTTCGTAGCCCAGAATATAAATCAGAATGGGTACAGCCAGTACGGAGCCTCCGCTACCGAACATTCCGAGCGAAAGGCCGACGAGGGCTCCCATGGAAATGGCAAGTATCCAATTCATAAAATCTATCCCTTAGGAATTTGACATTGGGGAATCGGTTTATTCCAAGGCATCTTGCCGAGTAATTGGGCCATGCCACAAAATCCGGTGATTCCGGAGATGAAAAGACCGATGCCGAGGAGTCCGGTAATTATCAGAAAGAAAGGGGAAAATAACCAGGCTAACACGGCACTCAGGAATGCGAGTAGGCCAACGATGATTTGTACCTGTTGCATAATAGGCAACACCGAACGTAACACCTTGAGTTCTCCTCCAGATTTTTTATAGGCGAGTAATCCACCGCTTAGATTAAGAAGGTTGTTAAATCCTAAGGATTGAAGGCGTTGAATCGCCTGCTGACTTCGATTTCCGGTTCTGCAGTAGACGCAAATTCTAACATTTTTCGGAAGCTCATCGATTCTTTTTTCAAGGGAGTCGAGGGGGATGAGCATGGCCCCTGGAATATGTCCCCGTTGATATTCTTCAGGATCGCGGACGTCTAACATACAAAGTGAATTCCGAGTGGATGCCTCTTTTAATTGATCGGAATGTATCGACTTCATTTTTTCCCCCTGGAGATGGCTTGTTGGAGCCGTTTTTGTTTTTTCGATGATAGGGCTGCGAGTGATGAATAAATTTTTATTTGTTCTCCGAGTCGTTTTTCAATTTTTTGACAAACCGTTTCACACAACTCGTAAACCATGGGGTCGGATATGGAATAATAAACCATATTTCCCTGAGGTTTGCGTTGGAGCAGCTGGGCTTCGCATAGGGTTTTTAATTGTTTGCTTAAGGTAGACTGAGGAAGCTCTAGGCATTTGATAAGCTCGGACACGCTTTTTTCTCCGGACTTGAGTTCTTGGAGAATTTGCAAACGGACCGGATCGCAAAGGGCCTTGAAAACCCTAGAAATTTCTTGGAGGACTTGAAAATTTAACGGTGCATCTGTCATGAGTATTTTTATATCACAATATTCCAATATTTGAATATTATATTTTCTTTTGAGAACAGCTAATTTGATGCCGAAAGGTAAAAGGGTTGACCGGATTTGGGCATCACTGTTACTTTTAGAAGTAATTCTAGGGGGTTAATGCCAAGTCTGGTTTTTTCCTCGAGAAGGAAGGGGGTTCGCGATGAATAAGTCTGAACTGATCGAGATCATTGCAGAGAAATCTAAGGTTCCCAAAAAGCGGGCTGAAGAGGCGGTGAATTTGGTTTTCGATTCCATGTGTCAGGCTTTGGCTAAAGGTGATCGAATCGAGATCCGTGGTTTTGGTAGTTTTGTTAATCGAGATTACGAATCTTATACGGGGCGTAATCCTCGAACTGGTGAGTCCATCGAGGTGGCCCCTAAAAAACTTCCGTTCTTTAAGGTGGGTAAAGAACTGAAAGAGCGTGTTGATCAGCTTGAAGAGCTCTCAGAGGCTTCTGCGCAGAGTTCTCCAGAGGACTCTGCAGAAGGCTCTTCTTCCCATTCTTGAGTTTTGCTCTGGGGGTAAGAGTACCCTTAGAGCAAAGGCGGGGTCGAAGTCCTTTCTATCTCTAAATTTCCAGTTCTTTTTTCTTGGGGCCGTGTTCTCCTGTTTGGTCTTGATTTTGCTCTTTCCCAGGGCATGACCTCTTTTTTCCAGATTTCCGAGTCCATTCGTCGACAAGTTGAGGCCCTGTGGCGAGAGGCTCGTCTGCCGCGTCGTTGGATTTTCAATTGGCTTCGTTCGATTCGTGGTCGGGAAATCCCCTTTTGTTGTTGGCCCAGGGAAACTCCCTTGGAACTACTTTCTTTAGAGCAACGACAGGCCTTCCATCGGATATTGCGAACTGGGCCGCGTGTGTCAGCCCCTGGAAATTTTTTGGCCTTTGGGGATAGGGCATATCCAGATTTTTTAGCCCACCTCGAAGATCCACCCTGTGTACTTTATTATCTTGGTGATGTTTCTGTTCTGTCCCATGTCGGACCCCGTATTACCGTGGTGGGAACCAGGCATTGCTCTTATGAGGCTAGGGTTTCCTGTGAAAAACTTATCGCAGAACTCGTTCCCTACGATCCCCTTATTGTAAGTGGCATGGCCTCGGGTATCGACGGAGTGGCCCACCGTGCTGCCCTAAGATATGGATTGAAGACATTGGCCGTTTTGGGGACTCCCCTCGATCAGCCCTATCCCCGCTCCCATCGGGGTTTATTCCAAGAAATTGTGCAACAGGGGGTGGTGCTGTCAGAGTTGTATCCTGGAGCCGTTTTGGGAGCCTGGCGTTTTCCTGAGCGCAATCGTATTTTGGCGGCGTGGGGTGAGGTCTTGGTGGTGGTAGAAGCTCCGGAAAAAAGTGGAACCTTACTTACGGCGCAAGAGGCCTTGGAATTAGGAAGAGATATCTTTGTGATTCCTGGGGATTGGGTTCGGGGCAACAATCAAGGTGGGCATCGTTTGGTGAGCCAGGGGGCCATGTTATTGACTGAAGTCAGAGAAATCCTCGATACCTTACCCAGAGCCGGGAAGAGGGGGGGCGCTCCCGAATCTTCTTGTGTCGAGTTTGCAGAAGAGAATTTGAGCCGGGAACAGCAGGAAATTCTCAATCTCTTGCAAGATGGACCGGCCTTCATTGACAAAATTTGTTCCCTCAGTAAATTACCGACCCCCGAGCTTATTTCAGCCGTGACCCATCTGATCTTGGTGGGCTTAGTTGTAGAATTGCCCGGAGGTGAGCTGCGGCGGCTAAAAAGTTTTGGAGATAACTTAAAGACCTGAGGTAAGGTAGCGGTTCTGTAGCCCCTGGGAAGACGAGGTATGGCTTTATGTCGTCAGGGGGTTTAACTTTAATCCATAAAGAACGTGTTGAAAAATTATGGCAAAAGCCCTTGTTATCGTTGAATCTCCTACAAAAGCTAAAACTTTAAGAAAGTTTTTGCCTAAAGATTTTAAGGTCGTGGCCAGCATGGGGCATGTGAGAGATTTACCCCAGTCGGCGAGTGACATTCCCAAGGCTTATAAGGGAGAGGATTGGGCCAAAGTTGGGGTCAATGTCGACCACGGATTTGAGCCGCTTTACGTGGTGCCACGGGATAAAAAGCAAATTATCAAGACGCTTCAGGAAGATTTACGCGGCGTCGAAGAACTCTACCTGGCAACAGACGAAGACCGCGAGGGTGAGTCTATTTCTTGGCATCTTTTACAGGTGCTCAAACCTAAAGTTCCTACCAAGCGCATGGTATTTCACGAAATTACCCGAGATGCGATCCTCAATGCCCTAAAGAATTGTCGAGAAGTCGACCAAAGTTTGGTGCAGGCCCAGGAGACTCGAAGAATTTTGGATCGATTGGTGGGTTATTCATTATCGCCATTACTCTGGAAAAAAATTGCCTATGGTCTTTCAGCGGGTCGGGTGCAGTCGGCGGGATTACGACTTATTGTGGAGCGAGAGCGGGAGCGCATGCGCTTTAAGTCGGCGAGTTATTGGGATTTGCTTTCCCAGTTGGATAAAGACGGACAAAGCTTCGAGGCTCGGCTGCTTTCCGTGGGGGGAAAGCGCATTGCTTTGGGGAAGGATTTCGATCCTGAGACGGGTCAATTGAGCAAAGGTCGTGAAGTTTTGGTACTTGAGCAGTCTCAGGCCGAAGCTCTCAAGCAACAACTGCCCGGACTTCCGTGGAAAGTGGTTTCGGTGGATGAAAAAGAGCATATGGCGCGTCCTGCGCCTCCGTTTATCACTTCCACTTTACAGCAAGAGGCCAATCGTAAATTGGGACTCTCGGCTCGGGACGCTATGCGAACGGCCCAGCGTCTTTATGAGCAGGGACTCATTACCTACATGCGTACCGACTCGGTCAGTCTTTCTCAGGAAGGAATTCACGGAGCGCGGCAGGCGGTGGAGCAACTTTACGGAAAAGAATATCTTTCTCCAGAGGCTCGGCAATTCAAAGCCAAGGCCAAAGCGGCTCAGGAAGCCCATGAAGCAATTCGTCCGGCGGGTCAGCAGTTTTTACATCCGCGAGACACCGAACTTGTCGGAGTCGAGTTGGCTCTTTATGAGTTGATTTGGAAACGGGCTTTAGCCTGTCAGATGGCCGAAGCGAAAAAGTCTTCCATGACGGTGAAAATCGAGGCTGGAGATTGTGTATTCAATGCCACGGGTACCCGCATTTTGTTTCCAGGATTTTTACGGGTGTATGTCGAAGGATCCGACGATCCCGAGGCGGCCTTAGAAGATAAAGAGGTCTTGTTGCCTACACTCAAACCCGGAGATGGGGTAGAAGTAAAAAAACTGGAAGCTCTCTCCCATGACACCAAGCCACCCGCGCGTTTCACAGAAGCTTCTTTGGTGCAGGCCTTGGAAAAAGAAGGCATCGGTCGCCCCTCCACTTACGCCAGTATTATCGGCACCATTTTAGAGAGAAATTACGTTAACAAATTGGGCAATGCTTTATCTCCCACCTTCACCGGGTTCGCTGTGGTGCAATTTTTAGAGCGCCATTTTGCCGAATTGGTGGACTATAGTTTTACTTCCCAAATGGAAGAATCCCTCGACGAAATCGCTGGGGGAGAACGTCCTTGGTTGCCCTACCTGGAGAAATTTTATCTTGGCGACAGTGGACTTCGGGAACA
The DNA here is from genome assembly GCA_031972375.1 of bacterium. GTDB lineage: Bacteria > UBA10199 > UBA10199 > DSSB01 > DSSB01 > DALYDW01. The sequence goes on from DALYEU010000058.1 coordinate 6,653, forward strand.
AATCAAACACAAAGAAAATCACATCGATCCTGATCAGTCGCGTACGGTCCATTTAGGGCACCTCGATGGCGTGGATATTCGGGTGGGGCGTTTTGGTCCCTATCTCGTGAAACCAGGAGGCGCAGGACGCGAGGAGGATGCTAGAGCCAGTATTCCTGAGGGCATGGCTCCGGCGGATTTGGATTTGCAGGTATTGAACGACCTGCTGGAAGCTCAAGAGAAGGGCCCCCAGTCTTTGGGAAAAGACCCTCAAACCGGGCTACCTATTTATGTCATGTTGGGGCGTTTTGGCCCCTATGTGCAGTTAGGTGAAACTCCCGAGGATAAAAAAATCAAACCGAGACGGGCTTCGGTTCCCAAGGGAGTCGACCCCAAGTCGGTAACTTTGGAAATGGCCTTAAGGTATTTAAGTTTACCGCGGGTCTTGGGTCAACATCCTGAAACAGGGGAGTCTGTGAGCGCCAATGTGGGGCGTTTTGGTCCTTATGTGGTGCACCAAAAAGATTTTCGTTCTCTCAAAAAGGATGACGATGTTTACACCGTGACCTTGGCTCGAGCCTTGGAGATTTTGAATGAACCTAAAAAGGGTCGTGGGGGAGGCCAGGCCTTGCGGGAGTTGGGCCTACATCCGCAAGAACAAAAACCCATCAGCATTTATGAAGGACGCTATGGTCCTTACATTAAGTACGGCATTCTGAATGTGTCTCTTCCCAAGGATAGGGAACCACAGGCTTTTACCTTGGAAGAAGCGCTGGTCTTATTAGAAAAAAAACAGCCAGCAACAAAGAGGGCGGCTCGCGGTAGAAAGAAACGTTCTTGATCGGGTCATTAAACTGCTCTTCCTGACCAAATTTTCAGCATCTGCTGATTATCAAGAAAAGTCTAAACGGCGTCGGGATTCAAGAAGTGGGGATGATTAATTTCATTCTCATGGATAATGCCCAATGGCGAACTTTACGAACTGTTGAGCAAGGTTCGTTGTTTATCAATCCCTATAGTTTTATCTGTCATTTCCTAACGATCGCTTTGTGGGCCTTGCTTTGCGGTGAGGCAAATTTTAGTTCGTTTCTGTTTTGTCGTTAGAGAGTTGCCGTCCTTTTAGAAAAGCAGGGGTTCATAGCCAAGATGAAAAATTTTTAGGCTAGGGTTAGCTTGGATTATTTTCGGTTTTCTTAAAATTCGGCTGAGTTTTTTGTCTCAAGTGGCGCGAGAAAAAAGATAAAGCTGAGGGGGTTTGAATTTTGTGAGAATCCAAGTTTTTTGCAGGAGTACTGGCAGAAGAATCGAATCAGGTTTGATTTGGTTTAGGACAAAAAAAACCCGAGGCCATGACCTCGGGTTTTTAAAAGATTCTTCTGGAACAAAGTCCAAAACAACAGAAATCACACAGTCTTATTCTTCCATCACACTATCGCTACTTTTTGTAGCTTTTCCCTTAGACTTAGCTTTCGCTTTAGGCTCGGGTTTAGGAGAGTCGTCTGGCGATTCGTCCACCTGAGGAGCGGGTCGGGGGCGGACACTGGGGCCATTACCCTCACCGGCATTGCTTGAAGCGGGCTTGGGTTGAGGTCCTTCTGCTTTTTTCCCTTCCCTAGGAGCGGCCGCAGACTCGTAGGTTGTTTGAGAGGTGCTGTACTCAATGGGGGCGAGGGAGCTGCTCGAGTTGATGACGCGCTCGAACTCTCCATCGCTAACACTCAATTGGATACGGCGATTTTCGGCGGCAGCGTTGGCACGTTCTGGACTTCCCTTGGGAAAGCCTTCCTCCTCGGGATTGACGGGATTCGTTTCGCCGTAGCCTTTGGGTACGAGGCGATTTCGATCCACACCCATGCCTACGAGGATCTCCACGACAGCCTCGGCTCTGCGCTGAGACAGGGCTAGGTTATGCTTGTCACTACCGGCAAGGGAGGTATGCCCCTGGACTTCGATGCTCTGGATTGACAGCATAGCCTCGCTGTTTAGGGCGTTGGCGGTTTCTCCAAGATCGTTAAGAACCTTAGCAACATAGTCGGTCTTGCTCTTTTTATCTTTAAAGATCGTCTCTAAGGCCTTTCGTACCTTTTTATCATTGAAATCGACCTTTCCGTCGGGGCCACGGGCACCATCCATCGCCTTGCGCAGAGCGTTTAGATCCTCGGACTTAGGCCGATCATTGTTAAAGTAAATCTCGGAAAGATTAGGCTGCACCTTTTCGATAGTTTCTCGGACGATCTCGCGAATTCGTGGG
>DALYEU010000058.1:8982-11105 GCA_031972375.1 bacterium
TTTTGCCCTTACCCGAGGAACGGAAGGACAAAGCTCCACCGATCATCATGTTGTTGGTATTGAAGCGCGTTCCGTCTACCAAAAGAGTGCTAAGCTCAAGCGCCCCTCCTATTTCTAACAGGCCGGCGTTGACCGTAAAGAGATTCACCCCCGCGGCCAACTTCGCTGCATAACCGACATTTTTGTATACACGGACTCCGCCGGGCGTATCGAGGCCCCCACCCACACCCAGGCCAAGGATGGAGAGATAAAAGCGACTGGGTCCGGATCCGACGTCGGATTCGTAGAAGTCTCGCACATCTATGCCGGCCCTGACCCCCGCGGTGACTGTTCCGTAAGTGATGTCATTGGATCCACCTTTGGCGCCCAAGGTTACATCGACGGACAGCTCTGGTCCCACCTCAAATCGAGCCTTGTGTTGGGGATTAACCTTCCACAAGAGGGCCGTTCTTAAATTAAAACCAAAAAGGTCCCCGAGGCGACCATAGGGTCTGGGGAAAAGCGTGGCATCCCGGTGGCCATTGGCACCGCCAGAAAGCCCAACACTAACTTCGAATCCCATTCTAGGCTTTTTGCTAGGCGCGGCGAAGGAGCTTGTTTCATGGCGCGCATCGTTTTGCTCTTCAACTGCGTCGGCTCCTGCGGTGTCAGTGGATGCAGGCAACTCGGCCACAGGACGGGGTTTGGGAGTGCCAGCCTTTGCCGGTGCCCCCGCGTCGGCAGGGGGGGGAGTCTGAGACTCGTCAGGAAGAACGGGAGGGGCTACGGGTTTTGGGCTTGAGTTAGTAATGGGGGGGGTCATAAGGCTTTTTCCTCCGGGGTTGAGGTCTAACAAGTTTAATAGCAAAAAAGACGATTCATTTTTGGGGAGACCGTAGTGGCGACGGCTTTATACTCAAAATTTCAAGGAAAACGCCACAGATCTCTCGGATTATAACGATAATTCTTACGGCCTTATCGCAGGAGCTTTCAGAAAGTTGCTTGGGAAAATCTAAGATTGCGATGGAGGCGTCGGGTTTTGCGATGGAGCATGGAATAGCATGGTGTTTTTTTCGATGGGGTCGTCGTATTTGTGCATGAAGGGAGGGGGGGATTTATAAAAAAATCGTAAATCACCCACAACTAATTGTTGTCTAAGTCGATAGTGGGGAATAAAGCCGATTAGCAATGTTTTTAAGGGGCTTCAGGCCCGCACTGTAAGATTTTTGCAGAATCCTTAGAATTCTAGAAGGATCCCCGCTTATGAAAAATACCAAAGCACTTTTAATCTCTTGCCTTCTCCTGTCCGGATTGTCCTTGGGGCTCTCCAGTCCAGTTCGGGCCGATGTGTTGCAGGTGAGCAGCAACGACAACACGGGTAATGGCACCTTGCGCGCCGCCATTAATGATGCTTGTGAGGATTTTCTGCAAAACGAAGACGACGACACCATCGCCTTTGAAGAATGGTCGCCTGCGTTTCCCGAGGGGGGAGATCACGTCATTCACCTCGAATCTCCTCTAGTAATTCCGGCGAATTGTAAGGGGAAGATTACTTTCTTAGGCCAGGATGCTCTTGATGGGGTTTCGGTTGTTTTGGATGCCTCTGCTTTAGGAGAGACGGAATGCGCCCTGAAGATTGAGTCCAATGACAATCACATCCAAAATCTAACGGTTCGGAGAGCCAATGGGACGGCCATTTGTGTCGAGGGCAACAGCAATAACTTGGTCAATATTCGTACCGGTTATGATCCCGACAATAATAAGTTGGGAACGACGCAGATCGGTTTGCATATCACTGGCAATGACAACGTGGTTTACCGGGGAAATAATTTCTTCAATTGGGGGGCCTTGATTGTTGCTAGCAGTAAGGCTGGTATCTTTATTGAGGGAAATAATAATAAGGTTCGTGGCTATCATATCGGTACCACTCCAGATAATGAGGCATCTAATCAACCCAATCAAAATTATGCGAACCATATAGGGGTACGGATCACCGGTTCGGGTAATGAAATTGGGGGGAGTGACTCCTTTAAAAATGTCATTGCGCGAAATGTCGGTACGGGAATTAGTGTTTTGGGTGTCGATGCCGATAACAACGACTTGTCCTACAACGAAATCTATAAAAATGGTGAGTTGGCCATCGA
>DALYEU010000059.1:0-10750 GCA_031972375.1 bacterium
GCCAGGTGCGATGTTTCTCTCCTGCCCCGTCAAAGCTGAGTACGGCTTCTCCCACCGACTCGTAGGCCTCCATACTTTGGTCGGCCCCGGTAAATCGAAAAATATTTTGGGTGTAGTGATTCATGGAGGCGCACTTTAAGTCGCCGTCCAAGGCTCGTAATTCTTCGGCCTTATCGAGTAGCCGTTGAAGCGTCTTGTAATTGACATGGTCAACTCTTTGGAAATTAAGAATCACTTTGGTCTTTTTGTGTCCCATAAGATTCCCCAGAACTCCCTCGATTTGTTCCATTTCGAGGTGGCTTAGTTCTCCACTTAGGTCCACTACGGTGATGTCATTTAATGTGCTGATTTCAAACACGGCTATAATCCTAAGTCTGCAAGGTTGTTCGGAGAGGACTCGATCATTTGTTGGGATCCGGTAAACACCGGCTCCCACCTCTCCTTGGCCCAAATTTCGATCCGCTTTGTCATTCCCACAAAAACCACGTCTTTTTTTAGGTCCGCATAGTCTCGTAGCGAAGGGGGGATGATGATCCTCCCTTGTTTATCTAAGAGACATTCGGTGGCCCCACTTACAAAAACCCTTTGAAGGGCCTTCACCTCGGCCCGAAATTGGGGCAGGGCCGCGATTTTTTCTTCGATGGCTTGCCATTCTGAGACTGGATAGGCCCAGAGGCAGCTATCGAAAGTGGTGACGATGAGCCGCTCGTCATAGTTGGCGTTCAGTACCTCGCGAAACCGAGACGGGAGGTTGATCCGCCCTTTTTCATCAATGCTGTAATCGAAGCGACCACGAAACATGGGTCTATTAGAACGCTCCTAAAAGCTATCGTCAACCACTTTAAACCACAACCCACCACTATTTGGGGTTCTTAAACCACCAATGCTTGAAAAGTCAAGGTTCTGTCAAAATAAACCCTTGAAAATACGGCAAGTTAGTTCATTAACTCCCAATGGGGTTTTGTTCAAAATAAAGGCGTGTTTCTGTCTAGATTTTGTCTCAAAGGTGGGGCTATGCCATTTTAAGGGTAAGGTTAGGGCGCTGTTATGAAGAGTTTCGATATTGTCATCGTGGGTGCTGGCTTTGCGGGGGCGGCGACGTCCTATTTTCTTTCCCAAACTCCAGGGCTACGGGTTGCCTTGTTGGAGCGGGAGGCGCGGTCTGGGCTTCATGCTTCGGGGCGTAATGCGGGGATGTTTCGCCAGGCCGTCAATCCGCCCAGTCTTGGTGAATATATTCAAGTTACTGCCGAGGCGATGGGGCACCCTCCTGAAGATTGGCTCCAACCGAAAGTTTTTTCCCCTCAAGGTTCGGTGCTTTTAGGTGGAAAAGCGTTACTTTCTAGCTTGTCCGAAGGTTTGCAGGACCGGGGGATAGATTTTCAGCTTCTGGCGGCTGGTGTTTTTCCGAAAGGTCTTTCGGAAGGTTTGTGTAAGCTTTTGCTTCAATCCCATTATGAATTCGCTTTGTTTGTCCCTTCGGATGGGGTGGTGCAGATTGTGTCCTATTTGCAAAACCTCTTGGGAGCCGCTGTCGGGCGTGGGGTAGAGCTATTTTATCGCAGCGAGGTGCGCGATTTGGTGCGGGAGAATGGGGTTTGGAGATTGCAAACAGACTCGCAGACCTTTGAGGCGCCTTGGGTGGTGAATGCCTCTGGGGCTTGGGCCGGCCTCTTGGGCGCTTTAGCTCGAGTGCCCACTCCAGCGTTGGTGGCCCATCGACGTCACTTATGTCGTGCCCGTCCCGAATTTGAGGTGGAGGCAAGTTGGCCCTTCGTGTGGGATTTGCAAGCAGGGTATTATTTTCGTCCTGAGACTGGGGGATTGTTGTTGTCTCCTGGAGATGAAACCCCCCATCCTCCAGGCCTTCCCGAGGTGGATCCTCAAGCTATGCTAATGTTGGAAGAAAAGCTTTCTCGCTACTCAAAGGGATTGGGCAAGGTTTCGCTTCAAGAGCTTTGGGCCTGTTTGCGCACCAAGTCTGCCTCGGGTGATTTTGTGATTCAGCAAGAGGCCGATCTGGGGTTTCAATGGGTGGCGGGTTTGGGAGGGCATGGAATGAGTGCCAGTTTTGGAGTGGGTAGGGAGGCGGCCCGACAGTTGCTCGCCGTGTGGAGTGCTTAGGGAGTAGCGGGAATGCGTGACTCTTCTTTGGATTCGTTGTAAGACCGGACCACTCTTAAAAATCAATCAGGTTCTTTTTGACTGAGGAGATCTTCCATGGTGCAAAAAAAAACTACCGCAACCCGAGTCCGAAAAAAGTCTACTACGGCAGCGAAGCCCCGTAAGGCTACTACGGTGAAGAAAAAGACGCTGGCGAAACGGCCCCAGTCTTCCACTTCGAAGTTAGGCAAGGCCAAGATGTCCCGAGCAAAAGTGGCGGTAGCCAGCAGCGGAAGAAAGCCCAGAAAACAAGTTCGTGAAAATCTCCCCGTGAGCTACCAAAGTTTCGAAAAAGAACTGAACCGTTTTTATGATCTGCTCGAATCTGTGGGATTGCGGGGGCGTATAGTAAAAAAATCTTTGGCTTATCTCGAAAAAGAGCAAAGGCGTTTGAATAAACAATTACTAGAGGCCAAACGGTTTCTCACTCGTCTGAAAAATCGTAGCTTAAAGGCTTGGCACGATTTTCCCGAGCAGGCAGAAGAGATTTTTCGTCAGTTGAAATCAGAATTTAATCGACTTTCAAAGCGTTTGGGCTTGGCTTTGTAATTTTTTTGCGGAGCTAAGTCTAAGAGACGGTCTCGGTTGTCTGAGTTTTCTCGGGAATAGACTCAAAGCGAAAACTTAATTGATCCCCAGCCATATCGATGTGGGCTTCCCCGCCTTTTTCTAAACGGCCGAAGAGTAATTCTTCTGCCAGCGGTCGTTTGATTTTTTCTTGGATCAAACGGCGCATGGGGCGGGCGCCGTTGTTTTCATCGTAGCCTTGTTCGGCTAGCCAGTGGAGTACTTCAGGGGAATAACGGAGATCCACGCCTTTGGCTAAGAGTTGCATCTCCAATTCGACTAAAAATTTTTCGGCAATGTGAATGACGATGTCTCTAGGTAGAGGATTGAAGGGGACGACCGCGTCTAAGCGGTTAAGAAATTCAGGGCTGAAGAAATCTTTAATGGCTTTGAGATCAAAGCCTTGATGAGAGAGATTTTCAATGCCGATGGCCTTGCGGCTTAGAGTGCGCGATCCGGCATTTGTCGTCATGATCAAGATGATATTGCGAAAGTCGGCTTTTTTACCGTTGTTATCGGTAAGGGTTCCGTAATCCATGACTTGGAGCAAAATATTATAAAGATCGGGATGGGCCTTTTCAATTTCGTCCAGGAGCAAGACGGAATGGGGTTTTTTGTGAATCTCGTCGGTGAGTAGGCCTCCTTGGTCAAAGCCAACGTAGCCCGGGGGGGCTCCGATCAATCGCGATACCGTGTGTTTCTCCATGTATTCACTCATATCGAATCGTAAAAAATGAATCCCCAATAGACGGGCTAATTCCTTGCTCAATTCGGTTTTCCCAACTCCGGTGGGACCAGAAAATAAAAAGCAACCGATGGGGCGTTCGCTAGATCCCAAACCCGAACGGGAAAGTTTGATGGCATGGGCCACCTGTTCGACGGCTGGATCCTGTCCGAAGATGGATTTCTTGAGTTCTTGGGATAAGTTTTTCAGGCGACTCCGGTCGTCGAGGGATACGGAAGGAGTGGGGATGCGGGCCATTTTGGCGATCAGATTTTCAATATCGGTGGTGGTGATATTTTTTTTCTTTTGTGATTTCGCCTTGAGTCGGAAAGCCGCGCCAGCCTCGTCGATGACGTCGATGGCCTTGTCGGGGAGGTGGCGGTCATTCAAATGTTTTGCGCTCAGGTGTACCGCTGCTTCGATGGCTCCCCGGGTGTAGTGCACTTGGTGGTGGCGTTCGAAATGATCCTTGAGGCCCTGGAGAATTTTGATACTTGCTTCTAAGGAAGGTTCTTCAACGTCGATTTTTTGAAAGCGGCGGTGTAATGCCCGGTCTTTTTCCAAAAGTTTGTATTCTTGATAAGTGGTGGAGCCCATGCACTTTAATTCCCCGGAGTTTAAAGCAGGTTTCAGCAAATTGCTGGCATCCAGGGTACCTCCGGTGGTGGCTCCCGCACCGATCAGGGTATGGATTTCGTCGATGAAGAGGATGGCGTTTGGGTTTTTGCGAATTTTTCCAAGCACGGTCTTGAGCCGTTGTTCGAAGTCGCCACGAAATTTAGTCCCGGCCAACAGTGCGCCCAAATCTAGAGAATAGATCGTGGCATTTTTAAGGAGGGAAGGCACCTCACCTTGAATAATCTTTAGCGCCAAACCTTCGGCTAGGGCGGTTTTACCAACTCCGGCTTCTCCGACGAACAACGGATTGTTTTTTCTGCGTCGACAAAGTACTTGAACTGTACGTTCTAACTCTGCTTCTCGGCCGATGAGGGGGTCGATTTTTCCTTCTTTCGCTTTTTGATTGAGGTTGACGGCAAAGGCCTCCAAAGAATTTTCTGTTCCGGTTTCCTCGTTCGGATTTTCATCCGTGTGGAGAATTTCTTCTCCCTCTGATTCTGCTGGAAGCTTACGGATTCCGTGGGAGATATAACTCACCACATCGAGCCGGGTCATGCCCTGTTTCTGCAAATAATAAACGGCGTGCGAGTCTTTTTCGCTAAAGAGTGCCACCAAAACATGGGCCGGAGTGATTTCAGATTTTCCAGAAGATTGAATGTGAAATAGTGCTCTTTGTAGGACTCGCTGCACTGCCGACGAGGTGTGTATCTCTTCGGTGGATTCATTGTTATCTAGGGTTTGTAATTGATCCTCAAAGAAAGCTTCTAATTCTTTGATCACTTTTTGGATGCTACCACCACAGGCATGAATAATTTTGATGATCTCCTCATGTTGTAAGAGAGCGTAAAGCAAATGCTCCAAGGTAAGATAGCCATGCCGGCGACTTTGCGCTTCTTGGTATGCGGTGTTGAGGGTATTTTGCAGTTCTTTGCTGATCATGGTGTCGGCTCATCTTTCTTCAGGCTTGTTCCAGAGTACATTGTAAAGGATGTTCATTTTGTTGAGCGTAACGGGTCACTTGCAAGATTTTAGTTTCCGCTATTTCCAGAGGATAAAATCCGCAGACTCCTTTGCCTTTGTGATGGACGTGCAGCATGATTTGAGTCGCTTCGTCATAGGACTTGTTAAAAAATTTCTGTAGCACTTGGATGACGAATTCCATGGTGGTGTAATCGTCATTCAATAACAAAACCTTGTAGAGTGGAGGCCTTTGAACTTTGATTTTTTCCTGGGTCGCGGTGTTACCCTCATGCTGAGGAGAATCATTTTTAAATTTTTCACTCATAGCCAGCCTTTTGGATTCTTGACGAGGTCACTATTGACATTTAAGCACCCAATCCTTTCAAAGCAAGGGGCAAAAATGGGCTTCTGTTTTAGCCGGCCTTAAGATTGACAGCGTTTCGGTAGAGGCTTAGGGGGAATCATGAGTTTTTCCGTTTTACCTAAAACTATGCGGGCCTTGCGTTGGTATGCGCCAGAACAAGTGCGCTTAGACGAAGTCGAATTATCGGCGCCTGGGCCCGGAGAAATCTTAGTCAAGATCGGCGCGGCTACAACTTGTGGTACCGATTTTAAAACGTTTAAGCGAGGCCATCCTCGGCTGATCCGGGAGGTGCCGGCTCCTTTTGGCCATGAGATGGCGGGAACCGTGGCCGCTTTGGGTGAGGGAGTGAAGGGATTTCGCGAAGGTGACCGTGTGGTGGTAGGCAATTCGGCACCTTGTGATCGGTGTTTTTATTGTCGTCGACAGGAATTTTCCCTTTGTGAGGATTTGCTATTTTTAAACGGGGCTTACGCTGATTTTATTCGAGTGCCGGCTCGAATTGTCGCCGTCAACGTTCATCCCATTCCCGATCATTTGTCATTTGCTACGGCTGCTTTGAGTGAGCCGCTCGCTTGTGTGTTGCACGCCCTGGAGCGTTTATCACCGCAGTCCGGGGAAAATCTTTTGCTTTTAGGCGCGGGGCCCATGGGCGTGTTATTCGCCCAATTGGCCCGTTTATACCAGCTAGACATGGTCGCTGTAGGGAGAGATAAAGAAAAACTTAAAAATCTTCAGAGATTTGGGGTGAGGGAAATCGTGAGTCTCACCGAGGATCTTGAGCCTATTGAGCGGGTCAGGTCTTTGTTGAATGAGGGGCGGGGGGCTGATTTAGTCATTGAGGCCGTCGGCTTGCCTGAGATTTGGGAATTGGCCACTGCTTTGGCCAGGCCCGGCGGTAGGGTTTGCTTTTATGGGGGCTGTCCTCGGGGAACCCACGCCTCTTTGGATACCTATCGGATTCATTACGAAGAATTGCAGTGCTTTGGCGTATTTCATCATACGCCTCACTATTTTAAAAAGGCCGTTGACTTGCTCGCTACGGCTAAGATCCTTCCCGCCGGTTTGGTGGTGGGCGAATACGCTTTACAAGATTTCGATCAAGTCTTTAAAGCGGGAAGCCCTTCCAATCCTCTCAAATACGCCATTATTCCCTGATGGATTGGGCCTGTTATTTGTGCGGGGATTTCGCGGAGATCGCAATAACACTTGCACAGCGTTCCCCAAGTTCGTTGGGGCTAAGTCGTTTTTTTCTCGATGTCATCCTTTAACTCGCGGGATGTCAGTCTCAATCGTCTTCCAGAATATCGAGGAGTTCTTGTTTCATTTTTTTAGCGTCTTCGTATCCAAGGTCGAAAATCGCTCGAAGATAGGGTTGGTAAAACACTAGATAACTCAGGAGATCGGAGCCGGAGTCGGGATCGAGGTCGAGGATTCTTACCAGGAGTTTTTCCATGGCGGAAAATTTGAATCCCACTTTTTTCGAGTTATGGAAGGTTTCGATGAAAATTTTATTGATGAACTCCGAAGGTTGAATTTCGATGGCCTGAATTTTTCTCAAACCCCGCATGGCGATGTCGGTTTTGAGCTTGTCTGTTTTCATCTGCTCGTTCAGTTTGCTTAGATAGTCGGAGCCGTAGATCTTTTCACTGGTTTCGATGATGGAGTTGATCCTGCCCAGTTGTTCAATGTCGAATTCGATGCGATCGAGAAAAAGGCCATTGAGCATTCTCCCCATTTGTTCGGGGATAGTGGGGGTTGTTTTATTTTTTCGTTTGATACCCATGTAGGGTTGTAGAGGTTTGACCCGTTTTCTTAAGCCGACCACGATCAGTCGGTCGGCGCCCAGTTGTATCGCAGGCGACATGGGGGTGAAAAGTCGCAGCCCTCCATCGGCGTAGTAAATGTCACCAATTTTTTCTGGAGGAAAAATAATCGGAATGGCTGCCGAAGCGGCGACTTGTTCTACCTCGATGGGGCCGAGGTGATGGATGTAGTGTCCTTTGTAGGGTATGTGAGATTTCTTGTCGATGAAGAGTTCGCTGCGTCCGCTGGTGAGATTGGTGACACTAATGGAGACGGCGTCGACGTTTCCGTGGCGAATGTTTTTCGCCATCTGTTGCCAGGGAATATGCTTTCTTAAATAATCCTTGAGGGGCGCTGTATTGAGAAAGGACTCCATGTGGGGTCCGTTACGGTTGGGGAGGTGAAAGGGATTGATACTGAGAAAGTTACGGATCAATCCTCCCAAGGTCGACCCTAGAAAGTGGGTGGCCGCAGAAAAATTGCGATGGTAAATATTTTCTTGGCTGATGGAAAACCAGATTTCTTTGATGCGTTCGCCCTGGGTCTTGGGATCTTCGGCCATGGATGCCACGCCTACGGTATTGATGGCGCCCACGCTGGTTCCAGAATAAATTTGAAAGGCTTTTTCGCGATATTTTTTGGGAAGACCAGTGCGCAGATAATAAACCACCCCGGCCTCGTAAGCACCGCGGGCACCTCCCGCAGATAAAACTAAAGCAAGCTGACTCATAGATTTTTCCTTATGATCCCGAAACTATCTTTGGCTGCCCGTAGGGTTTTTGCGATTTCATTTTCACCGTGAGCCAGGGAAACGAACCATGCTTCAAAAGGCGAAGGAGGCAGGTAGACTCCGCGTTTGAGCATTTCCCAAAAGAACGGCTTGAAAAGCGTGTGACGGCTTTCCATGACTTCTTCTAGGTTTTCAACGGGTTTTTTAGCGAAGAAAAGAGAAAGCATACCGCAGACGTAGGGCACTTGGGCATCGATGCCAGATTCGCGAGCGATATTTTGCAGGCCTTGGGCGAGGCGGGCGGTTTTTTGCTCGAGTCTTGCGTAGGTGGTTCGACTCTGCAGGGTTTGCAAGGTGGCGAGTCCGGCGGCCATGGCCAAGGGATTTCCTGAAAGCGTGCCAGCTTGATAGATGCCTCCGCCAGGACTGATTTGGTCCATGAGTTTTCGAGAGGCACCGTAGGCCCCTACGGGTAAACCACCGCCAATGATTTTTCCTAAGACCGTGATGTCTGGCTTGATCTTAAAAAGACCTTGTGCACTGTGGGGATGGACGCGGAACCCCGTCATAACCTCGTCAAAAATTAATAAGGCTCCGGAACGCCGACATAATTTTTTTAGGCCGGATAAAAAGCCCCTTTTAGGTAACACGACCCCCATGTTACCAGCGATGGGTTCAACCAAAATAGCGGCCAGATCTTCCCCGTGATGCTCTACCCATCGACTGACGGCGGGTAGATCGTTATAGGGGGCGATCAAGGTGTGCTTCGCGAAATCCTGAGGAACTCCTAGGCTGTCGGGATTTCCCTGAGTTAACGCTCCTGATCCTGCCTTGACGAGCAGGTAGTCCGCATGTCCGTGGTAGCATCCTGAGAATTTTAAAATTTTGTTTCTGCCCGTGGCTCCCCTAGCTAGTCGAACCGCTCCCATTACTGCTTCTGTTCCCGAATTGACCCAGCGGATTTTTTCCATATTGGGAAAACGCCGGAGCACCTGTTTTGCGAGGGAAATTTCTCCCGGGCAGGGAGCGCCGTAGCTAGTTCCCAGAGATGCGGCTTGTTGGATGGCTTCGATGACTTTGGGGTGGGCATGGCCAGCGATCATCGGGCCCCATGATCCAACAAAATCGATATAACTCATACCGTCGACATCGGTGAGGTAGGCTCCTTTGGCTTGGGCGATGAAGCGGGGATCACCTCCGACGGCGTTAAAAGCACGGACTGGAGAATTAACTCCCCCAGGGAAAAGTTCTTTAGCCTGTTCAAAAAAACGCTGAGAGCGGTTTTTACCCATAGTGAAGGGCTTTGCCACTAATCCCAGACCTTTTCAATTGTCAAATTCTTGAAAAATATCGACTTTCCTTTTCCTTGCTTTTCATTGACACCGTGAAAAGCCCTCATTAGGATCCGGCTCCCCGCTTGGGGGGGGCCGTGGTCTTTTACGTTTGTGAGAATCGCCAAGGTTCTGTGAGTCAAATCATGAGATGCGAAATCAAAAATAAGAGGAGATCTTCCTTGAAAACAAGAGACGTGGGTATGCATCGTTGGCTACTTTTTCCCCTTCTATCTTTTTTTCTTCTCTTGGGAGTGGGGGCTTGTAGTCCCGCCGATGTTCCCTTGATTGCGATACAGGTCAATCCTCTCTGTGTGGGCAATGTGGATTTTGGTGAGCAAGTTCAGTTTAGTGCGACCATTTACGTCGATGGTGTGGAGCAGGCCCCCAATCCTGATAATTCAGCGGTCACTTGGACAGTCTTGGGAGGCGGATTGAACGGAACGGTAAGTAACGATGTGGGGACCGAGGGGCTTTATACCGCGCCCGATGCGACTCCTCCCGATGTGGAGTACGTGACAGTGATTGCCACCAGCAACGAAGACACTCAAAAGCAAGATCAGGCTTCGGTGTTTATCAATGCACCTTGTCCTGATGTTCCACCTTTCTCCGAAGAATAGTTGACCCTTGCCGTGCAAGATCTCTGGGCTATTTCTGTTGCCTTGCGCCATGAAGCGAAAGGTTTGTTGGGCCGTTTAAAGGTGGACTCCGTGGTTCGCCATGATAGGGCCGTGGTCCATTTAGGGAAATGGCAGGACCGTGCCGTTGCGCTTCTGGAAACAGGTATGGGGCCAGAAAACGCCAGCAAGTCGGTAAAGTTTTTTCTGCAAGAATTCCGTCCGCGTGTTTTTATTTCCACGGGTTACTGTGGGGGCTTGCAAGATTTTGTTTCAACTGGGGATGGAGTTTTATCTTCAGCGGTGTTTTTTCACCAAGCCGCCCATCCCAATCGGAAGGATGGGGTGCTGTTGGAGCCGCAAGTGGTGCAGCGAGCCCAAGCCTTACTTCAGTCAAAAGGAGTTAAGGTGCATTTGGGAGATGCGTTGACAGTGGTCAAACCCGTGTTGGGTTCGGTGGAAAAAAGTCGATTGGGAGCACTCACTGGAGCCTGTGCCGTCGATATGGAAAGTTATTTTGTATTGAAAACAGCTCAGATTCAGGAAAAAATCACTTCGCTCGCGCTTCGATTTGTCGTAGATGCACAAGAGGATAATTTAGCTGACACTTCTGCTTTTATGGACCAAGATGCGGGGTTTCGTCCCATGGGTTTGCTTCGTGAAACTCTGCGGCGTCCGAAGCTTCTTTGGCAGTTGCCGGGTTTAGATCGTAGGGCTCGGCAAGCGAGAGAGTCCTTGGACCGGGCGGTGATGGTTTTGCTGGAAGATTCTACTTGGTGTTTCTAGCGGGGCACTTTTCTTTTTTTCTGCAATAGATTCAAGATTCACAGGAGATACTATGAAAAGACTACTTTCCCACTCTGCGAGTCGTTT
>DALYEU010000060.1:0-10186 GCA_031972375.1 bacterium
TTGATTTGAGTAGTGTGCGAAACATCTTAAGATTTCAGCCTATTATGGCCGCAATAGGAGTGTCAAGCCCGCATGGTAATTCGAAAGCTCCTTTCTCGAACGAGCGAATGGGTCAGTGGCGTTGTCCATATGGGACGAGTGGGAAAATTGGCCGGACAGCGTTCTTTTCTTCAACGAGAGAGAAAAAAAATTTTATTGAAACTAGGAGAACAAGCCTACGAATGGTTACAGCTCCAATCGACGCAACCGCCTGCCTTACAACGTCTCGTTGCACAAATTGAGAAGTTAGATCTTTTGATTAAGCAAAGCGATTATGGGGGAGACAAGGGGGTAGGGTTTCAACATTCTTCTCAAAAGACGTCGTCCCGTCCACGATCTGGTCGAAGCAAAAAGAAATCTTAGTGATCGTAGTGTGAGGGATCACGAATATTTCTTATCTTTCGGTAGTAATGGAAAAGTTATTCGGTGTTTTTGCTGTGTCACTCATGGGGTGATCCTTTTGAATGATGCTTGGTTGTAAAAAAATTAGTTTTTTTAATGAGTTTTTATTGAGTCATTGATTTTGATTGAGTTGCTTGATGCCGGGAAAAATCCATTTTTTCTTGAATGATGGGGTGGCTGTACGTTGTTCGAAAATGGTCTGAACTCATCCACATGAGGCCAGAATATCCTGAGAAGACTTTTAAAAGTGGTCTCTTAAAATATTAAAAATATCATTTTTTTGTGCCAATGGGACAGGTGTGGATTCGTTTGAATTTGGCCTGGAACTTGCTGGGGTTTGTTTATCTTGAAGAAGGAGACTCCCATTTTATTGCAGGATTTACTTCGAAGTCGTTTTGGTTTGCACGATTTTCGTGAAGGACAACAGGAAGTTCTCCAATCGGTGTTGAGAGGTAAGGACGCTTTAGCGGTAATGCCCACAGGTCGGGGCAAGTCTTTGTGTTTTCAAGTACCCGCTTTAGCTTTGTCAGGCAGGGTGGTGGTGATTTCGCCTTTGATCGCGCTGATGAAAGACCAAGTTTTTTCATTGAAAAATAAAGGGATTGACGCGGTTTGTCTCCATACGGGGCAGGGCTTTCAGGAAAAGCGCGAGATCTTTCAGCGACTCAAAAATCAAAGTCAGTGTTTACTGTATCTTTCTCCTGAACGGGTGCAAAAACCTGGATTTGCCCCATGGATTCAATCCCAACAGGTTTCTTTGTTTGCGGTGGACGAAGCTCATTGCATATCCCAATGGGGGCCGGAGTTTCGTCCTGATTACCATCGTCTGGATTTATTACGGCAGTTGAAACCCGAGGTTCCTATTTTAGCTTTGACCGCTACGGCTACGCCCCAAGTCTTGCGGGATATTGAGCAGGGTTTGAATTTAGATAAACCCGATCGTCATATTTATGGGTTTTATCGCCCTAATCTCTACTATCAGGTTGAGTATGCTTCTGGGGAGGAGGAGAAACTATCCTATGTGCTCCAAGCTATTCGGCAAAATCCTTCTGGAAGAATTTTGATCTATTGTGGAACCCGCAGACAATGTGAAGATTTATCGAAGCGCCTTGGTGGGGAGTTCTCGGGAGTAGGTTGTTATCATGCCGGGATGGGCACAGAAATGCGGGCAGAAGTGCAGGAACGTTACCATAGTTATGAAGTGCGAATTTTGTGTGCAACCAACGCCTTTGGGATGGGAGTAGATCATCCTGATGTTCGTCTTGTGGTGCATTATCAGATGCCAGCAACTCTTGAAAACTACTATCAAGAGATAGGCAGGGCTGGGAGGGATGGACATCCTTCTACGTGTTTGTTGTTGTATTCAAAACAAGATCGGGGACTACATACTTACTTTATTAAAAACTCCGAGGCCTCCGAGCAGCATCTTCGATATCGTTGGAATGCACTGGAGACGATGGTGCAGTTTTCCGAAGGTGGTGGATGTCGCCATAGTGCGGTATTGACCTATTTTCGAGATACCCAAAGAATCGAAGCCTGTGGACATTGCGATAGTTGTGCTCCCCATGCCCCCCTACGCGTTCGTTTGGCTAGAGTTTCGCTGTTGCCAAAGGGTAGGCGTGCGACGTCGGATTTCTATGATCCTCATTTACCCCCATCCGTAGAGCCCCAATTGAATCCCTCACAGCAACTTCAAGCCGAAAATCTGAAGGCATGGAGGAAGTCCCTAGCGCAGGAACGTGATGTGCCCACCTTCGTTATTTTTAGCGATCGCACCTTGAAACACTTAATTTGCGCTCAACCCAAGACATTGAGAGATTTAGAGCATATTTACGGGCTTGGACCTCGCAAGATTGAGGATTTTGGAGAAGTCCTTTTGTCGGAGTTGCGTAGCTATGCCCCTTGTATTTCGACAACTTGATTTTTTAGAGACAAGTTTGCTCCTTGCTATTTCGAAAGCGGCCGACATTCTTGTTAAAAAAAATTGAGCTTGAGTACGATTCTGAGTGGTCAAAAATCGAATTTTTTTCTCCGCTTGGCTCTTGGATAAGGTTTTTACAGAGGCCTATTTTTGATTTCAAAATAGATAATCGTTTTTCTAGAAAAATCAGCCGCTCATGTAATCGTAAAAACTCTGTAAGCATAGCAATCCCACACCCGCCGCTAAAAATAGTCCCGCTACAGGCGAGGTTGCCGGAGTGACAAAACAGGCCGAAGCCAAGGTGAGCCCTGAACTCAACATACCCAAGGAACTAGAAACTTTTTGTCTTTTACGGGACTGAGCAGAAATTTCATTATTTTGTAAGGCATTCCAAGCTTGATAGGCACTGGCGGAAAATCCTACGAGGCTGCCAAAAATTCCCGTGGTTCGTAGGGCAAGGCGCATCGTGGGACTCAAAATAATTTTACCCATTAATGCGGTATTTTTTTCGTTAAGAGTTTTCAGTCGTCGACTTTCTCTCAAAACCAGGCGTGAGTACTGCAAACCTATGCCGCCTCCCGCTAAATCCATTGCGCCGTAGATAGCCGTTGAACTGTGCATTTCTCCGGTTTGGACATAGTTTCGTAGTTCTAAGCCCAAGCGCAGTGCGCCTGCGATCAGTGTAAGGGCGCTCGCTACTTGATTGATGTTATGGCTCCGTTGGAGCCAGCGTAGGGCGCTTTGTTCCTGCCCTTTTGCGATGTGTATGCGTCCCGCAGCACCGCATGCTCCGTCGAATAAATTACCTCCAAGTCCTAAAGTATCCATTACGATGACCGAGTTTTTCATCCAGGTGTCAGATGAATTATTCCAAGGACTTTGGGAAAGGCTAAGCAAGTTAATCGCCAGACGTCCTCCCCATTGGGCTTGTAGGCCATAACCGGCCCATCCCTGCAGGCGGGCACCGGAGCGACGCCATTGTTCTTGGCGTTCGGGAAAAATCGAGTTTGCTTGAGTGCGAAAGATTGCCTGGGCAATTTTTCCCGTCCAATGGGAGTCTTGATAAAGTCTTTTTGATTTCGAATCCTGAAACAGAACGTGATCGGGTTCTTTAGAGAATAGGGCGCAATTGATCCGATAATCACCTTGGGAGCTTAGGTAAAGTAAGGGGACGTTAAGTATGGGGAGCAATTGTCGAGCCCAATTGTGTAGGGCGTAATACTGGGCATCCTCATTGGAGGACTGAACTTGATTCAACACTTCCGGCACCTCGCGCGTGGGAAAGTTATTATGTTTTCCGGTCGGTCTCCTGACTTGGAGTTTCGTCTCCCAAGACTTGCCTTCCCATCTTTAGAATAAGACAGTGGCTGCTAATCGCCTTGGGGCATTTCTCCTTACAGTGGCGCGTCCGTATCGGATTTTCACCGATTTCCCTGGTCCTGTTTCAGCAGGACGCACCGGAAAACAAAATCGTGTCGGGGTGCTAAATGCAGAAGGGGTTTTGTGTCAATATCGGAATCATTGTGCGAGAGAAGATTGAGTTGTTTTATCTTTCTTCAAGAAAGCAGAGGATCCACGACGGGACATGATCATGATGATGTTACGGAGAGGTTTGGGAAGATCAAAAAAAAGCGCCCCTTCCGGGGCGCTTATAAAGCACGCTGCGTAATTCAATGAGTGTACGAGGTATCAATTTCCGCTCAATCGAGTGGAACTAATGGCGCTCATGAAAGCCTGTCTAAATTGATGAAAATCGTCGGGGGCAGCCATGCACTCCCAGTAAACACCGAGATTTTCAGTGCGGAATACTCCGTAAAGGAAACGACGGTTTTTTGCGGGATTGTAGGCGTCGATAATGACGGCCTCTCGACCATTAATATGTTCTTTATGGCTTTTGATTTCGATCATACCGAGGTGCCGCAAACTCCCTTCTACATCGGAAGCAAAGTCTTGTACGGTCTTTCCGGCAGGATTTTCTACGAAACGAATTCGAGCCTCAGGATTGGCGCGGGATTTATGGTAGACAAATTTGTAATGAGGGCTGAAGTCACGGTTGCGTTGAGTGTCCCAATCTTCACTAGGTTTGCAGCCCTGCATAGGTCCGATGGAAAAACAGGTTTTGCTGGACCAAGAGATCGATGTGTCTATGGCCTGAGCTGGTCCGTAAAGAAACAAACTCAAGAGTAAAACCCCTAGGCCTCGGTAAAAATTTTTCATGAAACGCATGATGGTTGCCCTTTTTGTTTAAAGTGGAACAAAAGTGAATGATGGATCCGAGACCGGAAGCGTAAAAGGGTCTCTACTAAAAATCAAGAAGAATGATGGATAAGAGAAGGCTGGAGAGTGTGACTCCGTTGTTTTCAAAAAGCAAAGTTTTTATTGTGGCCATGCGAGGAATTTCCCTCTCTTTTATTTTAAGCGCTGTTGTTTTTCAGAATTAAAGCGATTCATGGGCTTTTCCATGTTGGGAGTAAAACTATGAACAAATCTCGTTTGGAGGCCTTCAGTGATGGAGTGCTGGCGATTATTATTACCATCATGGTTTTGGAGATGAAGGCACCTCATGGGCATCGTGGGTCCGATTTAATTCCGTTAATGCCAGTATTTTTCAGTTATTTGCTGAGTTTCGTTTTTATCGGAATTTATTGGAATAACCATCACCATCTTTTGCAATCCGTAAGGCAGATCCAAGGTTCGGTATTGTGGGCCAATTTGCATTTGTTATTTTGGTTGTCCTTAGTGCCTTTTGCTACGACATGGATGGGAAAAAATTCTTTTTCATCTTGGCCAGTAGCTTTTTATGGGGTGATTTTATTTTTTTCTGCCTTAGCCTATTACATACTGGAGAAACGGTTGATGGTTTTAGAAGGGCGTTTTTCTCCACTGAAACTGGCTTTGGGACGGGATTTAAAAACTAAATTTTCGATGGTTTTGTATCTTGTGGCCGTGATCTTGAGTTTTATCTCATCATGGGTGGCTTGTGCTCTTTATGTGTCGGTGGCCTTATTATGGTTGATTCCAGACCGTCGTTTAGAAGCGAATATTCTGTTGCCGCCTTCCTCTTAAAAGTCCAAACGGCTCCCTTTATAAAATCTTGGAGTGTTTTCTTCTCGGTAGAAAATAGTCAGTAAGATGGATTTCAATGTGTTTATATTTGGAACCCATTGGAAAATGGCAGCGACGATTTTATCGCTTCTGTCCCTAAATTTTTGAGATTGGTTCGGAAAACATTTGGAAATTTTTTATACGGATTATTTGAATATGGGGCTGGTTTGCGGTTTTTAAATACCGAGTAGGTCAAATTTTTTTAGCCATGATGAGGTGATTTCAAAGAGATCGAAGTCATGGTTGATCATGCAAATGTGTCCGTAGCCTTTGAGAATCTTCACCGTGGCTTGGGGCATTTGTCTTGCCATGAAAGTCGCTTCTTGGACCGAGGGAATCAGACGATCTAAATCTCCTGCTAAAAATAAAGTGGGAGTAGAAATATTTTCTAGCTGAGCACTGAGATCGTAGCTTTGGAGAATTTCAAGACGCCGGATATATCCCGCTTTACCGATATGCTTCATGCATTGATGAAATTGTTTTAGGTCTTCAGGTAGGGCGTGGGGAGAATGGAGGCGTGATTCGGTGAAGCGTCGGACCAAGCCCATGGCTCCCCACGGAGTGATTTTGAGCAACCAGGGTGCGAGTTTAAGTCGGGTTTCCGTGCGAATTTTTGGAAAGGAGTTCAGGATGATCAGTCCGTGGAGATGTTCTGGGTAGGATAAGGCGTAGCTTAGACTTAGAGCCCCTCCGAAGGATTCTCCACAAAGTAAAATTTTTTCATGTCCACGGTGCTTCATGACCTGTTTGAGTATGTCAGCAAGATGTTTGACGAGAGAATCCATGGTGCATGAAGAATCATTGGGTAAGGGGAAGGTCAAAACGTGAAAATGAGGGCTGAGCAGTGGAATCTGTCGATAAAATAATTCGGCGGTTCCATCCAATCCTGGAACCAACACTAGAGTAGGGCCTTCGCCCAGTTCACGGTATTGCAGATGCGAATTAGGAATTTTAGGAAGATAGGGGACAGTATTCATAGATGCGGTTGTTTTGTGGATGGGGTGAGTGGATGAACCGGAATCCCACCATAGCGGAGGTTTGTTTCAAGTACAGAAAATTTTGGAACAAAACTCATGGCTCCGATTTGACATCCTGCTTTTGCGTGTACTCCAATGCCCACAATGCTCGAGACGCCCACCATGACGCGATCTTCTAACACCACCTTGGCTGTTTTTACCATTCCTCCTTCTACGGTATGTCCTGAGAGATGAACTTCGCTGCCGACGACCACATCATCTCCGAACTCTAATAGGTTGTGGTCGGTGACCCAAAGACTATTGACGAAGACGCGTTTACCCAAACGAGCTCCATTCAATTTCATGTAAAAGGTCCACAAGGGTGTAGCTCGGAATACTAATCCCGCGAAGATGCGTACCAGATGAATTGAAACCGAATATCTGACCCAGTTTAACAAGGGCCATTCGAGTTGGCGAATTGGCATTGCTGCATTCAGTGGAGCGCGCCATCCCAATAGCTGGGTACTGAAGGCCGAAAGTACCATGAGAAACAAGGCGAACATGAGGTAGGTGGGGATGAAGGCCATACTCAGGAGTGTGAGTCTTATCCAGGTGGGACCAGGAAGATCCCAATGGAGATGCCATTCCCAAAAAAGAATCGCGGGTAGAACTGAAAATCCAAAAACCAGGCTTTCCACTATGAAAGAGGATAGGACGCACCATGCCACTCGGAGTCCTGATTTTGTCTTTGAAGGTGGGGTGGATATATCTCCCATCCCCTCAGGGTAGCACGGGAATTTTTGACGGAGCTAGCGACACTTAGGGGTGGAGGGGGAATAAAAAATTTGATGATTCTGGGGTGCAAAAAGGCAACTTGAGTACAGTTTTTGCGATAATAGTGAAGGGTCGGGTTTGCCTAAAAATAAGGCGAGCATGGTGTTTTTGTGGCGTAGGTGACGGGTAAGTTTTTTTGAGCTTATCCATAAGCTGTTAAAATTCAGCTAGATATGCTTCGGTAAGTTTTTGGAAAGATTGGTATCGGTTTTGCTGCGAGGTAAAGCTGATCCCGCTTTTTTGGGGGTTGTTAAAGGGTAAGGAGTTTGTGATGTCTAATCCAATCCAAGCAAAAAACAGACAAATTTGGGATGTTTTGGCAAATAGTCAGCCCGAGGTGGCGTCGCCTCCCGAGCCTGGTTTAGCAGAGCTCTGTGCGAGCAACGATGTGTCCGCTTTATCAGCGTCGCCGGAGAATTTGTCTGTCTATTTGCAACAGGCGGATAAACTAGCTGGAGACTTTGCGGGTATTCCTCTTGCCAGGTTGTTGCGTCACTCTGCGATTCGTGAGCAGGCTGAAGTCACTTGTGCCGGCCTTCATGAGGACGAAACAGCTTCCCAGGCAGGGGCAGCAGCGGTGGGTTCGGGCGCGTTCTCACTTCTATCACTGGTAGCGAGTTATAGTCCTTATGGTGTGCCTAGATACATGAAATTGGGAGGCTATGCCGGGGCTGTAGCAGGTGTCTTAGGGATCGTTGGCAGTATTTTGTATTTTAGAAATAAAAAACAAGAGATTGCGACAGCTCGGGAATTTTGTGTCGCCGAACAGGTGGCCCTTGAGACGAAGCAGGATGAAGCTTTGGAAAGATTAGCTCAAGTCTGTGCTTCTCAGGTTTCGGAGGTAGAACAGCTTCCCGAAGACTTGGGTTCGGTGGTTGCCCAGACGTTTTAAGTGAGCCCGCTATTTAAGGGCTGAGTCTGTTTTTTGTTTAGTTGTGGAGGGGCAGCTCGCTTTTTTCTTGATCCGTTCGAGTGGGCTTTCTACATTGCCGCGCCATGTCCCTACCTCTGATTTCCGGTCTATTGTTGCTTTTTTTGTTTTTGGGCTATCACTTTTACGGTCGTTTTCTCAGTCGCCGTTTTCGTCTTCATCCCGGAGCAACCACTCCTGCCGTTGAGCAGAACGATGGGGTGGACTACGTTCCCACCAAACCTTTTTACCTTCTCGGTCAGCATTTCAGCGCTATCGCTGCGGCGGGGCCCATCGCGGGGCCGATCTTAGCTTGTCAGCAATTTGGTTGGTTGCCTTGCCTACTTTGGATTGGTCTGGGGTCTGTGTTGATAGGAGCAGTCCATGATTTTTCTGCTTTGGTGGCGTCGGTACGGCATCGCGGTCATTCGGTGGCTGAAATTGCCAAATTAAATATCGGTTCTAAAGCTTGGTTGGCCATGATGCTCTTTATCTGGCTTTCCCTTATTTACGTCATCATCGCTTTCACTGACATTACTGCAGGGACCTTCGTCGGGCGCATTGAAGAGTTAGAAGGGGTGACGCTCAATTTTGAACGGGGAGGAGCGGTTGCCGCGGCGAGTATTATGTATTTACTGCTTTCCATCGGAATGGGACTCATTCAAAAAAGATGGAATCCTCCTTTGAGTTTGCTGACTGTGGTGTTTGTTCCGGCCACATTGGCGGTGGTATTTTTGGGAACTCACTTTTCCACCTTCCTGCTCTTAGAGCAAAAGAGCTGGTCCCTGATTATTTTGCTCTACTGCTTTGTCGCTTCATTGTTGCCGGTCTGGTTACTCTTGCAGCCCCGTGGCTATCTTGGTGGCTTTATTCTTTATCTGGCCTTGGCGGTTGGAGTCGTGGGTATTTTTTTTGGAGGGTATCCCGTAGAGCAGATGGCCTTTAAAACTTGGCAAGCTCCGGGAGCCACTGGAAGCTTATTTCCTTTCCTCTTTGTCTTGATTGCCTGCGGGGCTTGTTCAGGTTTTCATGGTTTGGTGTGTTCGGGCACGACCAGCAAACAAATCGAAAAAGAACCGGATTGCCGTTCGGTGGGATACGGCGCCATGTTGCTTGAAGGATTCGTAGCCATGATCGCTTTGGCCACAGTGATGATTTTAAGCGAGGCGGAGATTCAAGGATCTCCAGGGGCCATTTATGGTGCGGGTATCGGGCGTTTTTTAACCTTGCTGATTGGAAAAGAAAATTACCTCTTTGCCGTTACCTTTGGTGCCATGGCTTTCTCTACCTTTGTCTTTGATACACTGGATGTGGCGACGCGCTTAGGACGCTACATTTTGCAGGAGTTAACAGGAAGAACCGGTCCCATTTTCGCTGCTCTGGCGACTGCCTTGACGGTGGGAATCCCCGCCTTATTTCTTGTCAGGTCCAAGACCGGAGGCTGGGCTTCGTTTTGGGTTTTATTTGGTACCTCGAATCAATTGTTGGCAGGGCTAACTCTCTTGGGAATTACGGTATGGTTAAAGCGTAGTGGGCGAAGGTACTGGTTCACTTTTTTCCCCATGCTGTTCATCATGGCCATTACGGTTTGGTCCTTGGTTTTGCAGATTCTTTTCGGGTATCGGGAATTTTTGTCTTTGGGTTGGCAAGCGGGAATTCCTTTGGCTAACGCGTTTGTCGCAGTTTTACTGTTGATTTTGGCGCTTGGTGTGGTGATTGAGGCCTGTCGGGCTTTTTCTTTGTCCGAGGCATCCGCCCAAGAACAAGCATGGGATCACGCCTCTTAAGGCTTTCATTCGAAAAAAGGATTCTGTCCGGTGTAGAAGCACGAAAGAGTGGCTCTGTTGCGGGGGAGTTACAGTCCAAAAAATTTGTAGAAGACTAAAATTGATCCGGAATGAAAGGAACAGGTGAAACTAAGGAGTGGAGTGTCGAAGAAAAATGGTGGAGACGAGCGGGATCGAACCGCCGACCTCTTGAATGCCATTCAAGCGCTCTCCCAACTGAGCTACGTCCCCT
>DALYEU010000061.1:0-1202 GCA_031972375.1 bacterium
ACAGGCTGCCGATTTGTCAAGCTAAAGGGTCGGTATGGCTTTCAGGAAACTTAAAACTCTTTGCTTTATTCTGTTGTTCGGCTTTGTTTTTCCACATTGCGGACAATTCAAAGAAGTTTTTAACGGAAAACCCAATTCTAACCATGCGAGTCAAAAAAAGAAATCTCGCAAATATCGCTCTAAGCGTCCGGTTCCTTCTTTTGCTAAAAACTATTTTTCTTGGCCTTTGCAGGCCCCACTGAGTTCTCTCTACGGTCCTCGTTCTGGTAATTTTCACGATGGTATTGATATCGATGGTGATGCGGGGGATGAGGTTTTAGCTTCGGCTCCCGGTGAAGTCGTTTTTTCCGATCGTTTGGGGGGCTATGGACAACTCATTGTGATCAAGCACCCCAACGGTTTTTTTACTGCTTACGCCCACAATAAAAAAAATTTAGTGAAGAAGGGTGGCAAGATTAAAAAGGGACAAAAAATTGCCCTCGTGGGGAGTACGGGGCGCTCGACGGGAGATCATCTACATTTTGAGATTCGAGATGAAGGAGGAACCTACGATCCCCTTGATTTCCTTCCTTCAAGCCGCTATGTGAGCCGCTAATTTGTGAGCGTGGATGTTTTATTCTTTCCGGGTTTATTTTCCATAAAGGACTCAAACATGGATTTGAAATCGCTAGTACGTGATGTCCCCGACTTTCCTAAAAAAGGCATCGTTTTTAAAGATATTACCCCTTTGCTTCAACATCAGGGGGCGTTTCGGGAGATTATCGATCGTTTGGTGCGGCATTATCAGGATAAGCCCATCGATGTCATTGTCGGGATCGAGTCGCGGGGATTCTTATTTGCCTCGGTTTTAGCCTATGTTTTGGGAAAAAGTTTGGCCATCGTTCGCAAGAAGGGAAAACTGCCCCATCTGACCGTCTCCTATACCTACCAATTGGAGTATGGCGAGGACACCATCGAGTTGCATGAAGATGCCTTTCCTCGTGGGGCCTCTGTGTTAGTTGTGGACGATCTCTTGGCAACGGGAGGTACGGCGGGTGCCGCTGCCCAGTTAATCCAAAAAATGGGGGGTAAGGTTAGTGAAATCGCCTTTGTGATCGAGTTGGGATTTCTGCAAGGTCGGGCGGCTCTCAAGGATTTTCCTATCTTCAGTTTGATTCAGTACGATTAAAAGAGGGGGCCGCAGACCATTGGCTCCGCCCATT
>DALYEU010000061.1:1302-9926 GCA_031972375.1 bacterium
CCCGCCTTTTTAAAGCCTTTTTCCATTTCTTGTCCGCCCTTTTTAAGACCTCGGCCCGCTTCGCTGCCGCCGTGTTCGATGCCGTGACCTGCGGTTTCTCCGCCTTCAGAAATTTTATGTCCTGTGAATTTCATGGCTCCCCAAACACTGTTATCATGGGATTCTTTTTTTTCGGTTTCGGCATTTTCTGTTGTCTCCGAGGCCGAGCTGAAGAAGGGAGATAGGCAGAGAAACGTCCATAAGACGAAAAACGAAAGGAGATATTTTTTAGGCATGGGCCGAAGGTACACTTTTTGAGAGGGGGAGTCTAGCAGAGAGCGAGTGGCTTCGGGTTTTGCGTTTAGGTTTAGGACTCTTGCAGTTTTTTTAAGGATTGAATGTCGTGGGTAGGGATGAGGGTGATTTCGTTATGCTGTTGCACTAAGGTTTCCAGTTGCTTTCGGGTTTTTCTTGCTTGAGGGATGTCTTGATCTGACAAGGCTTCCATGATTCTGGAACGTTGCAGTGGCCATCCCTCTGTATTGGTCCCGTAAGTGGCATCCCCCACGAACAAAAAACGCCGATCAGGAGCTTGATTGATAAAAATACCCATAGAACCAGGGGTATGGCCAGGAAGGGCGACAATGACGACGGTTCCATCGCCAAAAAGGTCCAAGCTCTTGGAAAAGTTTTCGTAGGGTTTGTCCTCAAGGAGCAGGGCTTCCCAACGCCCTTTCATATTTTTGACCTGTGTGGGGGAGATGCCGTCGGAGTAGGAATTGGCATGGGCTTCCAACCATTTAATTTCTTCGGGAAGCATTCGGATGGGGACCTGGGGAAGATCCAGGAGTCCGCTGCCGTGATCCCAATGCCCGTGAGTCAGAAGAGCGAATTGAATTTTGTCTTCTGGAGGAATTTCTTTCTGTTCAATCCAAGGATGTAGCAGTTTTACTTGCTGGAAGAATCGTATCCAGAAGGGGGCTTTTGTTCTTTCTTCAGAGAATGTTTTTCCAATGCCTCCATCGATGAGAAAATTTCCTCGGGGATGTTCTATCCAAATGACAGGATGGGGAATTTCTTGCATCGTCAAAAGTGCTCCCTGATGTTGCAAAATGGCTTCAGGAATTTTGCTGGATGCCGTGACAAAGCTGTGAATCTTAATGTTCGTTTGATGGGGAATCTTGAGTTTATTTTTAGCGAAGGAGATTTCCGAGCTTTCTGGAACCGGAAGCGGATATCGCAAGGCGATCCAGAGCCCCAGTAAGCAGAGTAGGAAAGCCACGATACAAAATGGAAAAGCATGGGCGATTTTTTTCATGACGCTCAGAGAGATTGAAAATTAGTTTTGAGAGTTTTTTATGGGGTTTTATTTTCTAACAGTAGATATGGAAAACTGGCAAAACCCAAGGGGTCCAAAATTTCACCTGCGGGGTCATGAAGGGACTGACAAAAAATCGCCAGCTTTTTTCTCCATTCCGGAATATTAAGTCCCATAAAATAATGGCGGTGCTCTTGAGAGATTTTCTTTAGGCAAGACTCCATGCGTTGTTGGGCTTCGTTAAGCAGCTTGTCATAGCCTTTTTTATTTCCCGAATAGAGTTTTAAAAAAGCTGCCGAGTATTGAATCAAAGCTTGAATAAATTGTCCGTGCAGATCCATTTTAGGTGTCGTTAACCAAACGCGTTCCCAAGCCTCATGGGCTTCCCACCAATAGCCATGGTTGAAGAGATCGATTCCGTAGAGGTAGGTTTCATTTTGCATCCATTGGTTTGGAGAGATAAATTTTAAGGTCTGGGGATGATGATTGTAGCTATGTCCCTTGGGATCTATCTCAGGATGGGGATGGTGAGCGGGGATATAACGGTATCGTGGAAAGCTTTTTTGTGTGTATCTGGGAACGGCGGGTTGGGTCATGCTTCCCATACTTGAAGGTTGATTTTCATTAGTCAATGGATAAAACCCTATTTTTCTTGGTGTATGGTTAGGATTGGTATTTCCCAAGTTCAATGGAAGGGCGTCTCATGGAAAAGTTTATTTGGAAACCCTCGGAAGCTCTTGTGGAGCAAGCTAATGTCACACGATTGATGAAAAAGCACGGCATCACAAGCTACGATCAACTCATTCAAAGAGCTAATGGGGATATTCGATGGTTCTGGCAGGCCTGTCTTGAGGATCTTAACTTACAATGGCAGCGACCTTACGACGTATTGCTCGACGACTCCCAGGGACTTCCTTGGAGCAAGTGGTTTGTTGGTGGAAAGATCAATATCGTCGCCAATTGTGTGGATCGTCATATTGAAGCGGGCAAGGGAGATAAGACAGCCTTTATCTGGGAAGGGGATTGTGGGGCTGTTAAAAAACTTACTTATGGCGATTTATTCGAACAAGTGAATCGCCTGGCAGCGGCTTTGGTGGCTTTGGGTTTAAAGTCTGGGGATCGGGTGGGACTCTATTTGCCGATGATTCCAGAAATGGTGGTGAGCTTCTTCGCTTGTCTCAAGATAGGGGCCATTGTGATACCCGTATTTTCTGGTTTTGGTCCCGAACCTTTGGCGGTGCGTCTTAATCATGGCGAAGCAAAGTTCCTGATTACGGCCGATGCTTCGCTACGCCGAGGGAAATCTATTCCCATCAAGGCCACAGCAGACCAGGCTGTGGCTCAGGTTCCCAGTATCGAAAAAGTCATCGTTGCGAAGCGTCTGCACGAAGAGGTTCCTTTTCAAGCGGGACGAGATGTGTGGTGGGATGATCTAATGGAGCAAAATTTCCCTCCAGTGCCAACGGCCAGTTTAGAGGCCGAGGCCTACAGTATGATTCTCTACACTTCGGGAACTACGGGACTTCCCAAGGGTACGGTGCATACCCACGGTGCTTGTCTTGCCCAAATGGTAAAGGAGGTAGCCTATTACTTTGATACAAAACCTGAAGATGTTTTTTTCTGGGTCACCGATATCGGTTGGATGATGGGCCCTTGGGAAATGATTGGAACAACGGCTTTGGGCAGTACCTGTGTGATCTTTGAGGGAGCTCCCGATTATCCCCAACACGACCGTTTATGGGAGGTGGTAGCCAGGCATAAAGTAAGTATTTTGGGGCTTTCTCCCACGGCGGTTCGCTTGTTGATGGGGTATGGAGAAGAGTGGGTCCAACGCCATGATTTGAGCGCTTTAAGAATTTTAGGATCGACCGGTGAAGCTTGGGATCCTGAGTCTTATCGATGGTTTTTTGAGCATGTGGGCTCGGGGCGCTGCCCTATTATTAACATTAGCGGAGGTACAGAAATTGTAGGCTGTTTGTTAGCGCCTTTGCCGATCAGTCCGCTGAAATCTTGTTCTCTGCGAGGGCCGGGGTTGGGGATGGATGTCGATGTTTTTAACGAACAGGGACAGAGCGTACGGGGGGAAGTGGGGTACTTAGTGTGTAAGCAGCCAGCGCCTTCCATGACTAAGGCTTTTTGGAAAGACCAGGAACGTTATTTAGAAACTTATTTTTCCAAGTGGCCCGAAGTTTGGTTTCACGGGGATTGGGCTTTTGTGGATGAAGATGGGTACTGGTTTTTGCAGGGGCGCGCCGACGATACAATCAAGGTTTCGGGGCGTCGCACAGGTCCAGCTGAAGTGGAAGCGGCCTTGATGCGTCATCGCGCCTGTGCCGAATCGGCTGCCATCGGTGTTCCCCATGAAATAAAAGGGGAGAGCATCGTTTGCTTTGTTGTGCTCAAGGGGGGCAACGGAGATTTGAAGATTTTGGAAAAAGAGATGATCGAGCAAGTCGGAGAAGTCTTAGGAAAAACCTTGAGGCCCGAGCGAATTTATTTTGTTCCCGCCTTGCCTAAGACCCGTTCTTCTAAAATCGTGCGACGGGCAATTAAGGCCAAATATTTGGGGAAAAATCCCGGAGATTTAAGCTCCGTAGAAAACCCGCAAAGCTTGGAAGCGATTCCTCAGTGCGTTTAGAAAAGATCTGAAATGTTTGTCTCCTGCAAAAAATTTGGGAGATGAAAAAATTAGCAGACCTATAAAAAAACATCGAAAGCGTGTTGCCCAGTCCACTTTAATTGAGGAATTGGTGGGCGATCAGTCCTCCGAGGATGGGCAAAACTAAATTATCGATGCCTCGTTGAGAAAAAAGTTCTGCCAAAGTGGAAAGAGCCGCAGTGACGAGGCTGCCTTTCCAACCTAGCAAGGGAAGTAGGGCTACTGAAGCCGAAAAGAAGAAAGCCAAGCTTCCTGCGTAGCTTTTTTTGAGATTTAGAATCTTTCGTTTTCCCCATTTCATTCCAACCAAGGCCGCAATCGAATCACAAAGACAGACGAGCAAGGTTCCGGCGAAGGCGGAACGCAATGGAAAAATGACCGAGGTGATCCCCAGCCCCAAAATAAAATAGAGCGGAGCGATGTCGAAGGATGCTGAACGACTTAGTTGAGGAACAAGATTTCCAAAAAATGGAAGGGAACGATAATGCCGTCTGCGAATCCATTCGGAAACCATGTAAGTTCCGCCTAAGCAAAAAAGACATAGCAAGGTGATTTGAGGCCATTGATGATAGAGAAAGGGAATAAGAAGCCCCGGAAGATGAAGCGACTTTCTCTGGAACTCTGTCTTCAGCGAGACAGAAGCTTTTTTAGAAGAGGTAATGGATTTGGAGCCCGGCTTGTTCATGGGTAACCTGAGGAGACAAAAATAAATTAGGATGTTCCTTTCGCAAAAACTTGGCGGTACCGAGTCCAACGACGGTGCCGATGACAGCGCCCATGACGACATCGCTCAAAAAATGGGCTTGGGAGTCCAAACGATTGAGACTAACAATCATTGCCATAGAATAGCCAGGTAGGGCTCCCTTCCATCCGTAAAAGGTTGTGAGAACGGCGGCGGTACTGAAGGCGGCAGTGGTGTGCGCACTTGGAAAGGAAAAATTTCCCTCGTCGTTGGGGCGCTCGCGCCGAAAGGCAAATTTGGTAATGGCTGTAATGCCAAGGCTCAGGGCCAGGGATTCGGTGAGGGCCCGTCCGGTAAGCGCCAACTTAGGATGCTGGGTATGGGCACCGGCGATCCAAAGGGCGAGGGAGGTGGGGGCTAAAACATAAGGAGAAAAAGTCCAACCGAGCACCTCGTTTCCAGTGGCTCCGAATAGGGTATTTTTTTCCCAGCCGTTTAAGACGTCATCGTCCACGAAGTAAAGTCCTCCGGTGACTCCGCTGCCCAGGGCGAAGTACAGAGCACCCCAACCCCAGAAGGCTGTCTTCATGCTGAGCCCTAAGTCTCTGGGGATTTCTTTAAAAAACAAATGTCCCAAACTGTTAGAGCGTTTGGTAAATTCTAAATCTTGTTGGGAAGGGATGAGTCCTGAGGTGTCGGTGGATTCCGAGGGAGCGTGGCTTTCGCTTTTCTCCGCATGGGCCAACGACGGTAAGCTCCACTGCAGTGACAGAAAGAACAGCAATAAAAGGGTTAGGTGGCGTTTCACAAAAATTTATTTTTCTTACTGAAAAGATTTTTTCGAATCGAAATGCGCTTGGCGCCTTAGCACCCCCCCCGGGGAATGGGCAACTTTTAAGTAGGTAGTATCTGGAGCTACGGAGACCTTCAGCTTGACGCTTGGAGATGCCTTCAGCTACTAAATAGACAAAATTATTCTATTCTTTTCCATCCCCTGAAGGAGGGCCCCCGATTTATGGATGCCATCTCTCTTTTCATTTTGGCTTCGGGTCTTTTGGCGCTTTTATTTGCCGCATTCAAAAGCGCATGGATTTGCAAACAAGAGTCGGGCACCGAGCGCATGGTGGAAATCGGCCAACACATTCGGGAAGGCGCCATGGCTTTTTTGCGCAAAGAATACTCCATTTTGGCGCTTTTTGTCGGTGGCGTCGCAGCGCTGTTGTTTTTTGCAAATCGTGGCAGGGAAGATAGTTCGGCATGGCTTGCCTTTTCCTTCGTGTTGGGGGCTGTCACTTCAGGTTTGTCAGGTTATTTCGGAATGAGGGTGGCGACTCAAGCCAATTTCCGGACTACGCAAGGGGCTCGCAGCAGTTTAGTAAAGGCCTTGAAAATCGCCTTCAGCGGGGGCTCTGTCATGGGGATGTCGGTGGTGGGGCTGGGGGTCTTGGGTTTGGGGGGCTTATTCTTGGCATATTCGATGAACACCGATTGGGAGATTCCTCGGGTTGTTACGGTCATTTCAGGCTTTAGCCTGGGGGCATCCTCCATTGCGCTGTTTGCCCGTGTGGGCGGCGGAATTTACACTAAGGCGGCAGATGTGGGAGCTGATTTGGTGGGCAAGGTGGAAGTGGGAATTCCCGAAGACGATCCTCGTAACCCCGCTGTGATTGCAGACAATGTGGGGGATAATGTCGGAGACGTTGCCGGAATGGGGGCCGATCTCTTCGAGTCTTATGTGGGAGCCATCGTGGCTGCGATGGTTTTGGGAGCTTCGAGCAGTGAGCCTAGACAGGCCGTATTGCTGCCCCTTGTGCTAGCGGCAGTGGGGATCGTTTGTTCTTTGGTGGGAAGCTTTTTGGTGAGAACTCGAGAAGGAGGAAATCCTCAATTCGCTTTGAATATGGGATCTATGAGTGCCGGTGTGCTTACGGTGCTTGCGGCTTATGAGGTGATCCCCCGAATATTGCCATCGGGTTTGATGGTAGAGGGTAATTCCATTGCGCCGATAGGGGTGTTTTATGCCACCTTGGCGGGTCTCCTTGCGGGAATAGCCATTGGATTGGTGACGGAGTACTACTGTGCCAAGCAACGGGCTCCGGTGAATACCATTGTACGGGCATCAGAAACAGGTGCCGCGACCAATGTGATTAGTGGACTTGCTGTGGGGATGAGTTCAACGGTGTGGCCTGTTTTTTTTATTTGCGTCGCCGTGTTGGTCTCCCATTCCTACGCGGGACTCTACGGAATCGCTTTAGCGGCATTGGGGATGTTATCGACGACGGGGATTCAACTAGCGGTCGATGCTTATGGGCCCATTGCCGATAATGCGGGGGGAATCGCCGAGATGAGTGGTTTACCCAAGGAGGTAAGAGAACGCACCGATACCTTGGATGCGGTGGGCAATACCACTGCGGCGATCGGTAAGGGCTTCGCCATTGGATCGGCGGCGTTGGCGGCCCTGGCCCTGTTTTCGGCCTATCGTACTACCGCGGATCTTCCGAGCATCGATGTAACTCAGCCGAATATCATGGTGGGATTATTTCTAGGAGGGATGCTACCTTTCTTCTTTTCCTCTTTGGCGATGAAGGCCGTGGGAAAGGCTGCCAATGCCATGATTCAGGAGGTTAGAAGACAATTTAAGAGTATCCCTGGCTTATTAGAAGGAAGTGCGAAAGCTGACTACGCCAAATGCGTTTCCATTTCTACGGCCTCCGCCTTACGACAAATGTTGTTGCCCGGTTTTCTAGCCATCGCGGTTCCCGTAGCTGTTGGCTTCTACGACAAGGAGATGTTGGCTGGTCTCTTGGTAGGAGTGACGGTTTCCGGGGTACTGCTAGCAATTTTCATGTCCAATGCGGGTGGAGCCTGGGACAATGCGAAAAAACAAATCGAAGCGGAGGGCGCCGATCCTGCGCTAAATCAGGGAAAGGGGAGCCAGCGTCATAAGGCCGCTGTGATCGGCGACACGGTGGGAGACCCTTTCAAGGATACGGCAGGGCCGTCGCTCAATATCTTGATTAAATTGATGTCGGTCGTGGCTTTGGTGATTGCCCCCTTACTCTGAGAGCCCTTTAGTCTTTGTTAAAAAGCGTCGTTGGCAGTGGAAGAAACCACCGTAGCTTGAGCCTCTGCCCGAGCGGTTTTAGGAGAGGCCGAGGCGGATTTTCTCACACGGCGAGGTTGGCTTGTGGCCACGACGGGTGCACCAGCAGAGGGAGCCTGAGTTAACAAGGGAGCAGATTTAGAGAGACTGGGGGGAGTTCGGCTTGGTTTTGCCGATTTTCCTAAAACAGCTTGATACCCACCCAAAAAACCACCGCGAAATCCCGAGACAAATCGACTTCGGGAACCAAACTCATAACGATAAAATTGGTTGGGGTCTTCGTAGTCACCGTGCCGACTGGGGTCGGGACTCAGACCCGCGGCTTGGTCTGCTTTGGCGGCCTTCAAGCCGCGATCATAGCCATATTCCATGCCACGCTTTTGCGAGGGATCCCCGTAAAACCCGGTTTTCTTTAGCTCCTGAGCCTGGGCCGAACGCGCCAAGCCAGACCCAGGACTTGGATAAAAGCACAGATGAAAAACCAAACAGAATGTAGCCCCTAAAAGGGCTTTAGGACCTTGAAACAGCATACCTGACCACCCCCAGGACAAGTTGCGAATCACCACTTCGTCAATTGTAAGCGAGCAATGAGCTACCGATCAAGGACCTCGTAGATTTTTCTTTTTCTCACTGAGGAGGAAATTTTTTTGAGAAGTGGGTAGCGGGAGTCAGTATAGCTTCAAAGCACTTGGACACTTCACCAGGTAACTGCCTTCGATGAGACCATCTTAAAAATGGTTTTCACAGAACTACGGCTTGAACGTTGACACAAGGGATGGAGTGACATAGGGTCGCCGCCGATTGCGGGAGTAGCTCAGTTGGTAGAGCATCAGCTTCCCAAGCTGAGGGTCGCGGGTTCGAACCCCGTCTCCCGCTCAATATT
>DALYEU010000062.1:0-9228 GCA_031972375.1 bacterium
AAATTATTAATAAAAGCATGCTCAAAACAGCCAGCCAGGTGGCAAAAAGCGTCAAGGCTAAGGCTTTCTTTCTCTATATCGACTGTCTCAACGACGAAGAATTTTCCCTCGATCTTCCCAAAGACTGCCGGGTCATTGCTGTCACAAAAAAAGAAAACTCCTCCCACGATGGCCTAGAACAACGTTTTCCCGATCGCATTCTCATTCCCCCCATTAAGCTGGGGCGAATCGGTCTCATCAAAGTCAGCATGACCTACGCGATTTCCACCGGATTAGTTCAAGAAAAAGACTCCATCGTTTTTCTCTGCGGCACCTCCAAACTCATGACCCTCGACACTCTAACGGTTTTCGAGATCGGCAAAGAAAGTGAAATCATTACCACAAAACATATCATGGGTATTTCCAACGCGGTTCAGCCTCAGGTTTTTGAAACCACCCTCAACCTTGCCATTGAGTTGGCCGCGAAAGGCAGGGAAGGCAAACCTCTCGGCACCATCTTCGTGTTGGGAGATGAAGAGCGCGTCATGCAACTCAGTAAACAGATGATCATCAATCCCTTCAAGGGCTACGAAGAAGCCGAACGTAATATTCTTAATCCCGAACTTAAAGAGACCATCCGAGAATTTTCTGCCCTAGACGGCGCCTTTGTCATCGGGGGCACAGGCACCGTTCTGACCGCTGGTCGTTTTTTAGGAGCCACCGCCGACCAAACCGAAGTCCCTCGGGGTTTGGGAAGTCGCCATCTTGCCGCTGCAGGTATCACCGCCCTAACCCAAGCCGTCGCCATCGTGATCAGCGAATCCACTGGAGATGTGCGAATCTTTAAAGGCGGGAAAACCATCATTGAAATCGAAAAAGGCTAAAACCCGCTTACAACTTGACAGCCCCACTGGCCCCGCCTATTAGCAGTGCCCCACGCTTTGAGGAGGAATTCCCGTGAAAAAAAATCAAAATGCTGAAACCCTCTACGATCTTCGCACCCTCAACCACTTTATCAATCGGGGCGATATCACTCCCAAAGCCTACGAGGAATATTTGCAGACTCTGCCCGATGATGAAAGTCAGGCTGAATGGTTTCAAATCAACGACGAAGATTCCGCCGAAGAATTTGATGCCGAAGACGACTTTGAAGACGAAGAAGAGTAGAAAAAACTCTTCCCTTTTTCTCCAACTCAAACCTCCCCTTTTCATTTTTACTTCTGTGTCCTTGCCGTCAGGGTTTTGCTAAAACTGGTGGTAGCGAACGTGTGGCGTTCTTCGGCTTATGAGGGGGCAGAATATATTCTGCTCAATTTTTCGAGGCTAGGTGCCGGAGGCCCGCGCTTCAGCTTTCGTGGGACTCCTCAGGAGAATGGCGAACGACCTTCACCTTAGAAGTAAGAGTAGAAGCACTTTCCTTTTTAGATTCATGGAAAGAAATTCGGGCGTCCACATGAACTTGCATACCCTTAAGGGCCTTCTGTAACTCATCGGAAACCTTAATCTTGGAAAGAAAACGCCCTACTTCCCCGGCAATCATTTCGAGAAGATCATCTTTTTGTTTACGAACCGAATCGATCAGCCCACCCATGGCTTCAGTGGGAACCTTCAAATCCGACAGGCTACGTCGGATGGCATCTTCGGTCATAAAAATAGCGCCCACGCTGGTAAGAAAAATCTTCCGGGCCAAATCGCTCATGCCCGAAGAAGACTTTTTTTCTTTAGTTTCTTCGTTATCATCGGCCATGAAAAAATCCTCCTTGGATTTTTATACCGTTTTCTATCTGCTAAAGGCTCTCGGCCCGATCCCGAAAGGCCCGCATCATAGCGGGAAGATTAGAACCGATAAGCTTTGTGGAAATGGTCTTAGGCACCATGGCCCCAAAATCCATATCGATTTCATATTCGGCATGGGTAACGCCCTTGGATTTTTCGCTTAACTTCCACTGCCCTGAATTTTTTTTCATGAGCTCCCCCTCGATCAACTCCCAAGACAATCCCTTGGAAGGATTGAGCTTGATATCGAGAGAGTAGTGAATCTTCTTGATGATGCTCACCGTGAAACGAACCTGCAAAGACTTACCGGAAGCACTCAGAATTTCCACGTGTTTAGTTTCTGGAAGAAATTCAGGATAGGCTTCAAAATCACTGATGACTTGATAAACGGTCTTAAGAGGAGCTTGAATATCAATTTCTGCTTTTGCCGAAGACATAGCCAATTAGTCCTTTTGTGAAAGCATGGGTTTGGTCTGAAAATTATGTCGGGCTTCGATATACCGAACTGTTCCAGAGAGAGAGCGCATTACGACAGAATGGGTAAAGGCTCCTCCACCGGTGAAACGTACTCCGCGAAGGTAATCACCTGAAGTCACCCCCGTGGCAGCGAACATCACGTGCCCCGTAGCTAAATCTTCCAAAGAAAAAATCTTGTTGATATCGTCGATCCCCATCTTTTTAGCGCGAATAATTTCTTCTTCGTTTCTTGGTTTGAGCCTCCCTTGCATATCCCCCCCCAGGCACTTCAAGGCGGCTGCCGCCAAAACTCCCTCTGGAGCCCCACCAATCCCAAATAAAATATCAACACCGGTATGCTCCTCACAGGTGGCGATGGCGGCGGAAACGTCCCCATCCCCGATCAAACGAATACGCGCCCCAGTTTCTCGAATTTCCCGAATCAAGGCCTCGTGGCGCGGACGCTCTAAAACAATAGCGGTCAAATCACGCACCGCCGCCCCTTTAGCCTTGGCCAAGGCCTGCAAATTTTCGGTGGGGCTTTTTCGAATATCGATTATCCCCTTACCCGCAGGCCCCACGGCAATCTTATCCATGTAGGTGTCCGGGGCGTGGAGAAAATGCCCGGACTCAGCCAAGGCAATCACCGCCAAGGCATTGGGCCCCCCATTAGCGCAGAGACTGGTTCCCTCCAGAGGATCTAGGGCGATGTCCACTTTAGGACCTGTGCCCTTTCCCACCACCTCACCAATATAAAGCATGGGAGCCTCGTCACGCTCCCCTTCGCCAATGACCACGGTACCTTGAATATCCATGGTATTGAGGGCATTGCGCATGGCGTCCACGGCCGCCTGGTCGGCACCATGGGAATCGCCCCGTCCCATCCAACGCGCACAACTTAAAGCGGCAGCTTCGGTCACCCGCACCATTTCTAAGGCCAGATTTCGATCCATAATCTTCTCTCTATATTTTTAACATTAATCTTCCGGAGGGCGGTGCAGCTATGGCCCACGCTCCATAAAAAATCAATCATTAACCCGAGATCAATCCCGCTCGAGTTATGCCAAATCCAGTTTTTCCAGAATCGCCTCTGCTCGTGGAGGCACAAGATAGGGTTCCGCAGATTGTCCCATGGCAGTATCGGGATCCTTCAATCCATTGCCTGTCAAAGTACAAGTGACCACATCCCCATTTTTAAAAAATCCGCGCTCCGCCATTTTCAAAACCCCGGCTACGCTAGCCGCAGAAGCCGGTTCACAAAACACACCCTCAACCTGAGCCAACCAAGTATAGGCTTTGAGAATCTCCTCATCGGTAACCTCGGAAATAAAACCTGAAGACTCTCTCACCGCCTCGATGGCGGCTTGCCAATTGGCTGGATTACCAATACGAATCGCCGTCGCAATGGTGTGAGGATTTTTGACCGGAGCCCCGCGCACGATGGGAGCCGAACCCGCCGCCTGAAACCCGCACATTTGCGGAAGTTTTTTTGCCCGTCCTTCTTGAAAAAAACGTTGAAACCCTCGCCAATAGGCCGTGATATTTCCGGCATTGCCCACAGGAATAAAATGATAATCGGGGGCTTCTCCTAAGGCCTCGACAATCTCAAAGGCCGCCGACTGCTGCCCCAAAAGACGATAGGGATTGACGCTATTCACCAAGGTCACTTTGGGATTCTGAGCAATCTCGCGCACCACATCGAGGGCTTCATCAAAATTACCCTGAACTTGAAACACCTTGGCACCATGAATCAGAGACTGAGCGAGCTTACCCTTAGCAATTTTACCTTCCGGCACCACCACCACCGCCTCCATTCCTCCCCGAGCCGCATAGGCTGCCGCCGCTGCCGAGGTATTCCCTGTAGAAGCGCAAATAATCGCCCGAGATCCCGCCTCCTTCGCTTTACTCACCGCATAAGTCATTCCCCGATCCTTGAAGGAACCCGTGGGATTCAATCCCTCCAGCTTAAAGAGCAAACGAAAATTCAGTTGGAATTTTTCCTTGAGCCGAAGACTCTCAAACAAAGGTGTAGCCCCTTCGTGCAAAGTCACGATACTTGCTTCGGCGACACTCAAATAGGATCGGTAACGACGGATAATCCCGGGATACAACATAAAGTCCTTCAATTATTTAAGTTCGTGTTTTGTCCGCTCACCTTGGCCATCTCAAGCCATCGTTTAACGACATGAGCTTTCAACCCGTATCAGGGTCGTAGCCCTAGCGATACCCGCAAGTCGATCGATCTTTTTGACGGCGGCCTGGATATCGCGCTCCCGTGCCCCATGGGTCAAAACAACCACGGGAATCTCCTTACCCTCTTCGCGAACATGTTGGTAGACCGAAGAAATGCTAATACGATGCCGACTTAAAATATTTGTAATCTTGGCCAAAATTCCGGGCCGATCGATCGCCTGAAAACGTAGATAGTAAGAGCTTGTCAGATCCCCCATCGACGCCACCTTGGCATTGCGTACTGGAGTCGCATAGGTTCCCAAAGGTGGAACCGTATATCCTACCCCAGCCAAAATATTTCGAGCCACTTCTACCATATCTCCTACCACGGCCGAAGCCGTTGGATAGCTCCCTGCACCACGCCCGTATAGCAATCCATCACCGACAAAATCGCCCTCTACAAGCAGGGCGTTATGCACACCTTGCACCGCAGCCAACATACTGCTCTTGGGCACCATCGTGGGATGCACCCTCGCCTGCACCTTGCCCTCAACTTGTTTGGTAATGGCTAATAATTTAATTTCGTAGCCGAACTGCCTGGCCATTTGTAGATCCAAGGCCGTGATGGATCTTAAACCCTCCACAAAAATATCTTGTAGATCGACCATAGAGCCATAGGCAATCGCCATAAGGATGGCCAATTTATGGGAAGCATCGATACCGTCGATATCGAAGCTGGGATCAGCCTCGGCGTATCCCAAACGTTGAGCCTCCTGCAACACCGCACCAAATTCGGCGCCCCGACTGGACATCTCACTCAGAATAAAATTACAAGTTCCATTGAGAATGCCGTACATGGCTTGAATTTGATTGCCCACATAGCCTTCGCGAAGTGCACGCAACATGGGAATGCCTCCACCGACGGCCGCTTCAAAACAAACATCGACTTGAGCCTTCCTGGCGGCGGCAAAGATTTCTCTCCCATGGATGGCCAACAGGGCCTTATTAGCGGTAATAAAGTGTTTTCCCGCCTGGAAGGCCTCCAAGGCCAAACAACGGGAAGCCTCCACATCACCCGTCACCTCCACGATCATCGAAAGGGAGGGATCTTTCAGTAAATCCTCGACTCGCGTCGTCAACACGCGCTGCGGTATTTTCACATCCCGCTTTTTTTTCAAATTTTTCACGACGACCCGAGAAATCTCGAGAGAAGCCCCGACACGGTTTTTGAGTAAATTCCGGTGCTGCTCCAGCATGGTCCAAACGCCAGACCCCACAGTGCCCAAGCCCACCAATCCTACTTTGATATTGCGTTCAGTCATGACCCTGCAATGCTCCTTTTATCCCTCTCACGGCCTGTTTGATACGAGTCACATTTTCTACCAAAGCAAAACGCACATAAGCATCTCCCCACTCTCCGAAACCGATCCCGGGAGATACCGCAACCTTTCCTTCTTTGAGTAAAAGCTTACTGAACTCCAAACTTCCCATAGACTGAAAGGCTTCGGGAATCTTTGCCCAAACAAACATAGTGGCACGAGGCTTAGGAACCTCCCATCCGACACGAGTTAATCCTTCGCACAAGGCATCGCGGCGTTCTCGATAAGTTTGCACAATTTCACCCACATAATTTCGACAAGACTCAAGAGCGACGGTTCCCGCAATCTGAATCGGCTGAAACATTCCGTAGTCCATGTAGCTTTTTAATTTTTTCAGAGCTGCCACCATCTGGCGGTTGCCTAAACAAAAACCAATACGCCAACCCGGCATACTAAAACTCTTAGACAGGGAATAAATCTCCACGGCCACATCCTTCGCTCCCTTCACTTGCAAGATACTGGGAGGGGGATCTCCTTCGAAATAAAGATCCGCGTAAGCGAAATCATGAATGACCCCAATGGAATGTTCTTTGGCAAAGGCAATAACGCGTTCAAAAAAACTCAGTTCTACAGTTTGCCCGGTAGGATTGGTGGGAAAACTCAAAATCAAAAGTTTTGGTTTAGGCCAAATGCTCCGAGTCGCTCTCTCCAAATTTTCGAAAAAATCCGTCTCGTCATCGGTACGAATTTGCCGAACATCGGCACCGGAAATGACAGGAGCATAAAGATGAATCGGATAGGTAGGACTCTGCACGAAAACCACATCCCCAGGCGATGTAGAGGCAAGAATCAAATGGGAGAGCCCCTCTTTAGCACCTATGGTGGCAATGGCCTCTTCATCGAAGTCTAGGTCTACGCCGTATTGATCTTTGTACCAATGACAGATGGCCATCCGTAATTTCGGAATACCCCGCGATACCGAATAACGATGATTTTTTGGCTTATGCGCCGCTTCAATGAGCTTCTCTACCACTGGAGGGGGTGTTACCAAGTCAGGGTTCCCCATGCCCAAATTAATGATGTCCTCACCATGCTGACGCGCCTCGGTCATCAACTGGGTCACCACACCCAGAGTGTAGGGAGGAAGCCTACGGATACGTTCGAATTCCATAAATACCACGCTCAATTTAAAGTTAACCTACCTGAGCCAATTGGAGACGACTCGACCAACGACGCTTCAAAACTTGACGTATCTTTCGATGGGCCTCCTCTTGCAAGAGAGGATCTCGCTCTAAGAGACATTTCGCTTCGTTTTGAGCCTCCTCCAAAAGCACCACGTCTTTTATTAAATTCGCTACACGCAATTCGGGTAGACCGGACTGACGCGTCCCTAAAAAATCCCCAGGTCCCCGAATTTTCAAATCCTCCTCGGCGATGGAAAATCCATCGGAATATTGTTCCATCACCTGGAGTCTAGCCCGAGCCAGTTCTGAATTGGCGTATCCTGTGGCCAGGATGCAATAAGATTTTTCAGAACCTCGCCCCACCCGACCTCGGAGTTGGTGTAATTGGGAAAGCCCAAAACGCTCCGCGTGCTCCACAACCATCAAAGAGGCATTCGGCACATCAATCCCCACTTCGATCACCGTAGTCGCAACCAAAATTTGCATCTCACCCGCCTTAAAAGCGCTCATAACAGCTTCTTTTTCCACTGCCTTCATTCGACCATGGATCATCCCCACTCTAATTCCTGCAAACTCCTCCTGGAGCTTCTCGTAAGCCCGTGTGGCGTCCTGCAAATCCAGTTTTTCACTTTCCTCGATCAAAGGAAAAACAAAATAGGCCTGACGACCCTCCGCCATTTTTTTTCTCACAAAGTCATAGAGCTTAACACGATCCTTTTCACGCATGATCCGCGTCACAATGGGCTTCCTGCCTCGAGGCAGTTCCGTCATCACGCATAAATCTAAGTCTCCATAGAGGGTCATGGATAAACTACGGGGAATCGGTGTTGCGGTCATCACCAAAATATCGGGACGACGCCCTTTCCCCATCAATTGTAAACGCTGCCGAACACCAAAACGATGTTGCTCGTCCACCACCACCAAACTCAAATTCTGAAATTGAACTTCTTCTTCTAGCAGAGCATGGGTTCCCAAGGTTAAACTCGCCACGCCCTCCCTCAAACGACTTAGGATATTTTTTCTCTCACCAGCCTTAGTGGAAGCAGTCAATAAAAAGACCGGAATTCCTAGAGGCTCCAACCAATGTTTAAAATTTTTAAAATGCTGTTCGGCCAGAATTTCGGTCGGCACCATCAGTACTGCTTGAAATTTATTTTCTATGGCAAGCAAACAAGCCAACAAACTTACCAAAGTCTTTCCGCTTCCCACATCACCTTGTAATAATAAATTCATGGGCTCGGGCCGACACATGCGCAGAGCAATTTGCTCGCTCGCTTGAATTTGGCTCCGAGTCAGTTCGAAAGGCAGACTAGAAAGCAACCGATGTCGCAAATCAACTCTAGCCTCATGGAAAAACCCTTCCACCATGCCGACGTTACGGCGCTTTAACTGAAGACCCAACTGCAAGAAAAATAACTCTTCAAAAACCAAACGACGATGAAAAGGAGTTTTTCCCTGTAACAAGTCAGAGGGATCACTCACTTCCGGAGGCTGGTGCAAATGATGCAGAGCAGCTCCCCACGATGGCAAATTGAACCTTTCCAACAGAGCTTCCGGAAAAATTTCTCCCCACATCCCAGACAAATCTTGCAATAGCCCCTTCACAGCTTTGCGAATCTGGCCTTGAAGCAATCCCTCCGTTGCAGAATATACCGGAACCAATCCCAAATAATCTTGCAGGGCTTCCTCATCGACAAATTCATGAAGGGGCCTAACCTCAGGGTGAATCATCTGCTTTTCACCACGAAAAAAACCCACCTCACCAAAAAATAAAAATCGCTCTCCTTTTTTAAAACGACGTTCAAAAAATTTGCGATTGTAGTGAAACCATTTCGCCAATAAGTGCCCTTTCCCATCGGAAAGTACCACTTCAAAAACCTGACGAGGGCCGCGCCCCAAACGCACTTCTCCAGCAGCTTGCACCTGCCCTAGAAGGCATTGATTCTTCCCTATTTCTACCCGATCCATGGAATTCAAACGACGACGATCTAAATAGCGAAACGGAAGGTGATAAAGAAGATCCTCAAAGGTGTGGATATTGAGCTTATTGAATAACAACGCTAATCGAGGCCCAATTCCCTTAGCGTACTGAATGGGGGTATCCAGCCAATTCAAGCCCCTTTCTATGGAAGAAATCTCCATCGTGCTTTCTCCCCCTTTCACTCTTCTCTCTCTAAGAAATTGAAACGTTCTTTAAAGAACCCATACCAAAAATCTACCGCCTTCATCCCAAGAAAAAAGGCCCTTCGCCGTGAAGCGAAGGGCCTTCGAAGAATCTCAGTTAGATCCAGCTAATTATTTGCCGGTAACTTTGAATTCGACGCGACGGTTCTTAGCTCGGC
>DALYEU010000063.1:0-8895 GCA_031972375.1 bacterium
TCTTTTGGGCTTGTTCAGTATCACCCTTT
Source organism: bacterium (assembly GCA_031972375.1). GTDB lineage: Bacteria > UBA10199 > UBA10199 > DSSB01 > DSSB01 > DALYDW01. Next base: position 30 of record DALYEU010000063.1, read on the forward strand.
TGCACGAGATGCTGAGCTCGGCGGTATGCGCTGCGTTCGTTGTGTAAGCGGGAGGACGAAAGAGAGTTGTCAGACGCAACTTGGGGCGAATCCGAGGGGCGTCGTTCTATAATGAAATCTCTTACTCTTAAGGTCATAACTTATTCAATCTCTTCAAAAAGACTCAGGGGCCGCCCGAATCTCGGGAAATTTAGTCGTCACCTAGGGCGATGTTGGGGTAGAGCCTTTGGTGGATGGCGTCGTCATCCATTCCCAATTCCCTCAATAAAGCCCTCAAAGCTTCGTTTTCATCAGCCAAGTCCTGAATGATTTCTTGAGCCTCTCGATGCACATCGCGAATCACGCCATCAGCACGGTCCAACTTAACTTCGGTGTCGTAGATCCTTTCCTGGAGGTCCTCTCCCCTGGCTCTCGATAGCTCACGGATGAATTTATCTTGTATTGAACGCAGGGCGGGGTCGTTCCACAAATCTGTAGGGGAACGGCCTTCCACGTAGCCCCGGGCGTCTACCCATTTTTCGGTACCACTGGCCAGGTCGCGAACCCGCAAGGAGGTATTTGTGCCTTCGAGTTCGTTGTACACGTAAATCCAGTAGGAGGCCTGAAATGACAAGGTGAGTGGAGATCCCTGGTGGAGGAAGGAAATTCGAGGATTTTCCTCCCATAACTCGAGGGCGGTTTGATGAGGGTCTAACTCATGGGAATACCGAACGCAGTTCAGATTGAGGGTGGCTCGACGGGCTTGTTGGGCGATCTGCATGCGCTCTTCCCGAGAAATTTCCACAAATCGACTACAGTCTCCCGCTTGGGGAGGGGAACGCCAGTCAAAATCTTGAAGGGCGTTACCACTCATGCCACCGAGAGAGGAGTTGCCCGCTGTAGGCTCGTAAGCCATGGCAGCAGGGGGGGGTGCCCCCTGGGTTAAAACGAGGGCGGATCCAGGGGAAGAGGGTGGACGAGAGCTAGTCGCGGCTCCGAGGCTGCCCGCTTGGGAGCGGGTTCCCGCTCCGGTTTGAATGACAGAAATCGTTTCTCCTCCCTGGCCTCCCGGAGGAGGTGGGGTGGAACCTGCTTGGGGGCGAGAGGAGAGATAACGCATTCCCCCCAGCATGAAAGTGGAAAGTCCCAACTTCAACCATACCTTGGGGTCGCTCCAGTAGCGCTTGGCGAAGGATTTCCAATCAAGGCCTTGTCGCGTGGCGATAAGGCCTTGTCCCGTAAATTCGATTCCCGCTCCGGCACCTACTGCCGCGCCGATTTCCAGGCCGGAGACGATGCCGGGGCCCCAGGTGCCTGCCCATCGAGCCAATTGAGCTTGTACGGGTTTTGAGGCGAGGAGGCGGCGAGCTATCTTGGAGCCGGCACCTCGCCCCACGGTCGCGAGGCCCACCACTACCCCTGTGCGAATACCCAAGGTGGTAAAATCCACGTTTGTTTGGGCGGATAAATCTGTTTTGCCTCGTAAAATATCCTTGGTGGTCGAAAGAGCGCCTTTGTCGTTGAGGTCTGAGGTTATGGAGTCGATCTTGCGGTCGAAAATCCTGTCAGGACGGGCCCGTAGCGCATCCCTCGCATCTTGAAAGCTTAGGACATCGCCTTGTCCAATATGCTCCAGCTGAACTTGTGCGAGTTCGTGGAAGAGATAAAGCCCAGCATCCAAGCGACTGCCCTCGCCGTTCCACAGGGCGTCGAGGAAATCCACCTTGGATTCGACGTTCTGCCAGGTTTCGGAATTTTGGACCTGACTTTGGAGCTGCTGACCCAAGCCCTTGACCCCAGCCTCTTGCCAGCTACGTTGTATTCGCTGGGAGGTCCAATCGACATCGTAAACCAATCCTAAACCTTGATCGACGATGGAACTGAAATGATCGGAAATGCCTCCGGAAGCGATTTCCCAACAATCTTCGGCATCGGCACCGCCATGGCGCAGCTCCTGCCAAAGCTGAGTTGTTCGTTCGAGAACCCCTTCGGAGGTCTCCCGGGCCAGGCCCTGGGACTCCGCTAAAGAGGTGCCTTGAGGATCTTGTAAAAAAGATAAAAACTTTAAGGACATGGAAGTTAACCTATGAAAAACAAAATCGAGTGCGGATATCGGTCGTTTGAAAAAAAGGTTGCAATATTTAACGGCTGGGAATTGCTGAAAAAACAAAAGCCTCGGAGCAAGCGAGGGCTTATTTAAGCGACTTTGAAGAAGTGAGGTTGAGGTCTGTTTTGGTGGTGGCTTATTTTTAGCGACTGCAGCGAGCAGGGGCACTGGTGGGGTGGGCAAGGGCTCAGCGCTTATATTTTTTGGATATGGAAATAAAAAAGGCGCCCTTCTGCAAGGGCGCCTGAACGCAAAAATACGACTCAGAAATATAAGCTAATGGGCGCGTTTCCAGAGGCGGACTCCGAGTCCCAGTAGCCCCAAGACCACGAAACTCAAGATTGGGCCGGTGGGTGTTGGATTTCCTCCCAAGGCGCAACCGCCACCACCGATATTGCCATTGCCGATTCCAACGCCCGTGAGGGTGACCACTTGAGGGCTATCGTCGGCATTGCTGGTGAGGGTGAGGGTGGCGTCGAAGGTGCCATCAACCAAGGGAAAAAACTCCACGGTCAGGGTGCAAGTTTCTTCCGGCAAGAGATCGCTACCCGAGCAATCGTCGGTCACGCTGTAGGCGAAGGCGTCATTACCTCCCAAGACGATCGATTCGAAAGTGAGGGGTTCGTTACCCGTGTTGGTCACTGTGATGCTCTGGGTGGCGGAGGTTTCGATGTCTTGCTCCCCAAAGTCTAGGCTGTTGGCCGAGAGAGAGGCGGTGGCCGATCCCGGGTCGATGCCGGTTCCCGAGAGAAACACGGTTTGGGCTCCGTCACTGGCGTCGTCGTTTACGGTAAGTGTGCCCGACAGGGGGCCTGTCGTGTTGGGTGCGAAGATTACCTCGAAGGTACAGCTCGCGTCGGGCGCCAGCGCAAAGGGATTGGCCGTGTCGCAAGTCCCACCATTTCCCAAAAGGAAGTTACTGGTAACGGTGACTCCGCTGACATTGAGGGGGCTATCGCCGTCATTCTCTAGGGTGACGATTTCGCCCGCGCTTTCGGTGTTAACGACCGTCAGGGGAAAGTCAATGTCGCTGGGGAACAGATCCGCGTCTGGACCACTGGCGATGGCTGTTCCTGAAAGTGGAATTTGTTGGGGACTATCGGAGGCATCGTCGGTGAGGGTGACTTGTCCCGTGAAATCCCCGGCAACCGTGGGGGCAAAGGTGACTTGCAAGACGCAACTTTCGTCAGGATTGAGTGCGGCGGGGCAATCGTTAGTCATGCTAAATTCGGGGGCCCCGCTCGTTACGGAGATGTCGGAAATATTGAGTACATCGGTACCGATATTGGTCACCGTCACAGGTTGGGTGCTCGATTCGTTGATAAATTGGTCTCCGAAATCGATATCGCTTCTCGATAAAGAAACTTGGGGCGCGACCCCTTGGCCGCTGAGGCTGCCGAAGTTGGCAATTTGCAAAGTGGAGTCGATGATCACTACAGAACTACTGAAGCTGCCCACGGCATCGGGATTGAAGGTGAAGTCCAAATCACAGGAAGAGTGATTGAACAAAGTTTGTCCCGAACAACCATCGTTGACCAAGGTGAAGTTGGTTTCGTCAGCGAGGGTGACGGAATAAATATTCACCGGAAGAAACGAGGGGCTTTTGGTGACGGTGATGGTTTGGGTGGCCGATGTTTCTCCCGGGCGAGTGTTGGGAAAGCTTAGGGCATCGGGGGTTAAAATCAAGTTTCCGATAATGGAATGGGCTGAGGCCGAAGTGGATGCGAACAACATCGCGCACCAGGCCCCAAAAATGAATGCGAACCTCTTCATAAAAACCTCCTGGATATGGGTAAGGAACAGGGGGAAATTATGAAGGAATTGCGGTCGCTTTGGGTAGTTTTTATTTTTTCTGAGGAATGACGAGTCGCTAGGCGGCTCGCACCGCCAGATTCCACCGAGCTACCCGTTGTTGGACTTCGATGGGTTTCATCCGAGGCGAGAATTCTTTGTCTTTGACCCAAGATTTTGCGATGGCTTTTTGGTCTTTCCAAATGCCCACGGCCAAACCTGCAAGAAAAGCGGCGCCTAAGGCGGTGGTTTCGACCATCTTGGGTCGAACCAATTTACAGCGCAACAAATCGGCTTGAAATTGCATGAGCAAATCGTTGGCCGAAGCTCCACCATCCACCTTGAGAATTTTAAGTTTGGTTCCCAGGTCTTTTTCCATGGCCTTAAGGATGTCGTGTTGCAGGAAGGCAATGCCTTCTAGGGTGGCGCGGGCCAGGTGGGCCCGTGTGGTGGCGCGGGTGAGGCCGGTGATGAGGCCTCGGCCTTCGGGGCGCCAATGGGGAGCTCCCAATCCGACGAGTGCAGGAACGAACACGACGCCGTCGCTATCGGGTACGGTTCGAGCGAGGGATTCGATCTCCGGCGCGCTTTCGATGATGTTCATGCCATCGCGCATCCACTGGACTGCGGCTCCGGCGATGAAGGCTGAACCTTCGAGAGCGTAGCAGGTTTTTTTTCCCAATTGCCAAGCGACGGTAGTGATCATTTGATTGCGGCTGTAGACGATCTTGGGGCCTGTGTTCATCAAGATGAAGGAGCCGGTTCCGTAGGTGCATTTTGCCGAGCCCGCTTCGAAACAAGCCTGGCCGAAAAGGGCGGCCTGCTGATCGCCGGCCATACCCGCGATGGGAATCCCGTCGGGAAGCCCCGGCACGCCCTGAGTGACGCCGTAGATTTCTGAGTTGGAAGCGATGCGCGGTAGGATTTCTCGGGGTACGCCGAAGAGTTTGAGTAATTCTTGATCCCACTCCAAGGTTTTTAAATCCATGAGCATGGTGCGCGAGGCGTTGGACACATCGGTGACATGGGTTTGTCCGGAGCTGAGTTTATAAACCAAGAAGGTGTCGATGGTGCCGAAGGCGAGCTCGCCACTTTTTGCCTTGGCTTTGGCTCCCTTGACGTTGTCGAGAAGCCATTGGATTTTGGTGGCGCTGAAGTAGGCATCGATGACCAGGCCGGTTTTTTTACGAATCTTGGCTTCGAGCCCTTTGCGTTTTTTAAGTTTGTTGCAGAGTTCTCCGGTGCGGCGATCTTGCCACACGATGGCCTTGTGGATCGCTTTGCCTGTTTTTCGGCTCCATAATCCTGTTGTCTCTCTTTGGTTGGTGATGCCGATGGCCGCGATGCGCGAGGCGTCTACTTCGCTTGCGATGATGGCTTCTTGGATGGTTTTCACAGTGCAAGACCAGATTTCGTCGAGGTCGTGTTCTACCCAACCAGGCTTTGGATAATGCTGTGGAAACTCTCGGTTACATTTAGCCAATACGTTGAGTTTAGAGTCGAGAATCAATACGGTGGTTCCGGTGGTGCCTTGGTCAATAGCCATCACGAGATCGGACATGGGCGATGCTCCTTGGAAAAGGTCGATTTGCGAGGCCCCCCTTGTAATGGCATCGGAGGTCTGGCTCAAGAAAAAATCGGCCCCCCCTTGGGTTGGCCATTTATGGCAGAAGTATGGGCTCAACGAGGTGGACCCCAAAAATAAGACACTTTTTAGCGGGATGTTGTCGATAAGGGAGCGGTTTGTTTTAAACGATGAAGAATGAAGAAAGAGTAGGTCGACGATGACAAATTTTTTAAAGCCTTTGGCGCATCGTGGTTCAACTTGGGTGCGGCAAGGTCAAGAGACCTTGCAAAACTTAGTACAACAGGCCTCGGCCGAGGCCTTGTCTCGACAAGCCTCGGGGGTGATTTCCAAAGTCGCTGGGTCGGCCAGTGCGCAAGATGTTTATGTTGCTCCCAAAACTAAGGATTCGGATTGGGTGCAAGCTTTGAGAGACGTAGTTCATCTTCTATCGGCCAGCGTTATCGTGGCATTCGTTGCGGATCATTGGTGCGAGCGCAAATTAGCGGCAAATCCTGATTTTCCCTTGTGTCCCAAGGGACATGACGATCCCCCAAGTTCTTCCGGAGGGTCTGGGGGTTCCCAAAGGATGTCCTTCCGGGCTCGGGTCGATGCTGGCGTCAGCGCTGGGACGGCAAACAAATACGAGGTGGGGACTGCGTGGGTTGTTGATGCCGAAAAGAGTCTGTCGGCCCATCCGGTATCGCCGTATGTCGTAGGTGGCTCGGTGCTTTCCCCAGTGGAAGTCAAGGTTTTGGGTTTGAGATTAACCTTTACTCCAGCGCCTGTGCCGATGTTACGAGGACCTCGGTTGGCGCTGTAGTTTTAGTATTGAGGTCGAGTGGGCGAGTGAGTTTTGAGGGTCGCGGCGTAACTTTTGGTGAGTGTTTGCGGTAGTCTCACCGTGAATGCATCTTATTAGGAGATGTTTGTTTATGTCCGTGATGAGCGCTCTTCGAGCAGGGGTTGATGAGCTGAAAACTAGGTTACTGGCTTTAAGCGCGGAGGGGGGGAAACCACCCCGTTTAAGTTCGTGGGGGAAGGGGGCTACCAACGGTACGGCTTCTTCATCTGGAGGAAAATCCTCCAACTCACCTGCAGCTGAGGGCGATTCTTTGGTTCATTGCAGGGAAGATATTGTTAGGGAACTGTGGAGGGTGGCGGAACAGCACGCTGTCCTCAGTCAAATTCTAAGGGGTCGCCAAGCTCTCCCTTATGGTTCTTCTTACCGACAGATTTTTCAGGATCGAGATGAATTAAGAAATGCCCTAGAAGAATTAAGAGGGCTCAAAATTGATGCAGAATGGGAGATGGTTCGAATCAGTCAGGATCCTCGTTCCATGGGGGAACATCTAGCAAGGCTGGTGGCTGCCCAGCGTTACCAGCAGCGCAGGATTGACGAGTTGAGACTACTCATGACCGAAGGTCAACAAGCATCGGGAGTCCGTCAAGAACCTCCTAAGGGCTTGTGGCTTGAGGGGGCGATAGCACTGGGAAAGCCTCCGTTGCAGGATGTAGTTCCATTGGAAGTCGAGGCGTCGCCGATTAAAGAAAATCCTAAGGGCAGTGGGGAGGAAGCTTCTTTATTGAGGACTCGTAGAGTTCAAATTGTGCGCGAGTTGTATGGGGTTGTGGCGGAGCATGCGATCTTGAACCGAGTTTTAAGGGGACAAGAAGCTTCTAGTGTAGGCTATTCTCACGAACAGCTCGTTGAGAAGTTAGTTGATTTAGAAGGTAGAATCGAGGCGCTGAGAGTTGTCAAAAATCAGGTGGATCAGGACTTGCTTCGGGCCAGCGGATGGGATGTTCATGCCATGAGGGCTGAACTCCATAAGCTTCAAATCGCCTCGTCTAGCCAAAGAAATAGGGCTATTCGTTTGCGAGAGCAAATAGCAGACATACGGGCTAGACCGCAGTCTCCTCAGTGGTTGCTTCAAGAGAAATTACAGTTGTTAGACAGTGTTGAGAAAAGGTGGGCTTCTGGATTGAGGCAAATAGCTCAGTTGGAAGCCGAGATAGCCGAGGCAGAAGCCAAAGCTACACATGACGACGACGACCCCCCCGGTGGCGCCGCCTCGGGCAATGAGTCAATAGCGTCCTTCCAGGCTCAGGTCGATGCCGGCAGCGATGCGGGCGCAAACAAATACGAGGTGGGAGCTGCGTGGGTTGCTGGTGCTGAAAAGAGTTTGTTAGAGCATCCGGTATCGCCCGATGTCGTGGGTGGGGCGATTCACTCCCCAGTATCGGTCAACGTATTAGGCTTGAAGCTGACCTTCACTCCGGCGGCGGTGCCGATGTTACGAGGACCTCGGGTGGCGCTGTAATTTTGGTGTTTGGCTAGGGCAAAGGATTCAATCTTAAAAGTTAAAGGACAACTCTTTTCACTGGATTCCGATGAGAAGGGCCCTGTCTTATTTTTTTAAAGGGTGTCCAATTATGTCTTTGGTAAGTGCTCTTCGAACTCAGGTTCATGAATTAAAAACAACAGGCGATGAATTTTTTCACGGGGCTTCTAAGGCGATTCAAGCGAGTCTTGCTGCCCACCAGTCCCAAGGTAACGAAACAGGCCAAACTTTCTTAACAGCAGCCCCTGGGCAATTGTCCCGTAGTGCCGCTCCTGAGTCCTCAGGACACAAGGGTTTTCTCCATATTTTTTCGGAGCCCACAGCGTATTTATCTTCTGTGCGACCGGGAGGTCAGGATGTTGACGATCTGCCTGTGCAAGGGAGTATGGGGATTATTCTCCCAGTTCTGAGTATTCTGCTCACTTTGACAGGCAGGCTTAGGGACGCGCTCCGTTTTGGCGGGGACAGCGCTAGGGCGATAGGTGGCCAAGGTCAATCTGAAGTTTCTCAAGACAAGATTCCTGGAGTTGAGCAAGTTTCCAACTACAGGCGTGTGACCGAATTGCTTGCGGAGGCGGAGGCTCTACCTGCACAGTTGACTGCAGAGAGTTCCAAACCTGGTTTTGGTAGCATTTTCGATCTCTCTCAGCACCTCAAGAGGATTGAAAATATGTTGGCGCGACTGGAGACGGCGGCCAAAGAACTGATTTTAACGACTGGGGATTCTTATGAAAAGACCCAGCCGGCTCGATCCCAATTGCACGACGCAATAGGTCGCTTGAGACAACTGCGTACTCAGGTGCGTAACGCTATTCCAGCCGCCGAGTGGAATGTTGCGACAATAAAAGAAAGACTGAGTCGTGAGTGGCTTGTCTTAAATATGCGGCGTGGTCCTGCTTCCTTAGAGAGGGCACCGGGTGCGGTTTATCTTCATCCTCAGGGTGTCGAAGTGGCGGATGCGAAGTTAAATCTACAGCGGGTGCATATTCAATCGATGGAGGCCAGGATAGCTTTACTTGAGGCAATACTTAAGCTGACTTTGTTGAGGGATTCATTAAGGGCGAGTGCGCCGCAACAGAT
>DALYEU010000064.1:0-8232 GCA_031972375.1 bacterium
TTTGTGTGCCGGAAAATTTTTAGTTTCGACCCAACGGTAAACCGTGTCTTTGTTGACGTCCAAGTGTATGCAAACTTCATCGACACTGACCCAACGTTCGGCTGTGGCCATAAAATCACCTCAAAACAATAAAGTTAAAAGCCAATAAAACGAGACAAAAACATACAATAATGGCAAGGATAATCAAGAAATCAAACCCCTTTGATAAAGGGTTCACCAAACTCTTTCACTAGTTCTTCCCGAAACTGTTTAAGAAAACCTTGCACCAACATTTCCGCAAACAGTTTCCCAAACCCTTCACCAAATTCTTTGCGAAACCCTCTCAAATTTTTTTCAGAAATATTTTTCATTTTTCAGATCTGAAAAGTGGCCATCTGTTTTTATTCAAAACGTAATCTCCATCACGAAGAAAATATTCTTCGATGAATTGGAAACGGCGTAATAAAATTTTCTGAGATCAACATTCAACTCATCAAACCCGTAAATGGATTGGTCGCCTTTGCGAGCGTTGTGCTCGACGACAAAATTTATCTCGGATCCATCGATATGCATCAACGACTTGATGGCACTGGTTATCGAACAACATACCCAACAAAGAAAAATGGCAATGGCGATTTCCGTATTTTTCATCCCATTGAACGAAAACTGGGTTTTGAGATTGAACGCGCCATTTTGAGTAAGGCCACAGCGCTCCTTCGTCAGAGAAATTAAGAACAAAGTTTTCAGCTCATAGAGGACGGCAATGCTGACCTCTGAGAAAATTAAGAAATTTCAGATTTTGTATGAACGGCGTTTTGGCACTGCGATCAGCCAAGTCGAGGCGCTGGAGATGGGCTTAAAACTCATCGCGCTCGTCAAACTCACGGCAAGCGCACAAACCACGACGCAAAAAATGTAATGGAAGGAAACCCCATAAAAACATCCCACACAAAGCAGGAAATTAAACCGCTTGGTGCCACAGAACTTGCCGACATACTCGGTCTCACCATCAAAAAAGACGAATCTAACAAAGTGGTGACGCTTTTTTCCCAACTCTCGGCTTATAGCGAGAACGCGCACTTTAATGTGCGCTATAACGCACCGTCATCCACCGGTAAGAGTTATATTCCAACTGAGATAGCATAAGCCTCTTTCCCCGCATCGCAAACCAAAGCATTAGTCCAAGCCCACGACAAACTGGATCGACTGGTTGATATGCGCCTCAATGATCTATTGTCGAATGCGGAGTACGTCCAAAAGAAGGCCCAGCTCGAAAAAGAAATTCAAGAACTCCGCAAACAGACCCACGAAACCGAGGAACGCATCGACAACTGGCTGGATGTGACCGAAAAGGTCTTCGACTTTGCCACCCATGCCCACACGGCCTTCCTGAATGGAAATCTAGAAACTAAAAAGCAGATCCTAATGGAGTTAGGTTCGAACCCAACCCTAAAAGACGGCAAACTCACGATAGAAGCGAATCCGTGGCTGGTGCCTATTGAAAAGGCCTATACTGAGTTGCAAGAGGTTTATTTGGGGTTAGAACTAGCGCAAACCCCAAAAACACGAAACGGATGGGCCCAATTGACACCATCCGTTGCACTTGGCGGAGAGGGTGGGATTCGAACCCACGGTACCCTCACGGGTACACTCGCTTTCGAGGCGAGCACCTTCAACCACTCGGTCACCTCTCCGACAAACCCTTTTTGATTTATTCTAAAAATACGGAGAGGGTGGGATTCGAACCCACGGTACGGTTGCCCGTACACACGCGTTCCAGGCGTGCACCTTCAACCACTCGGTCACCTCTCCTTGTAGGCCGGCTCTCTCCCCCAAAGGGGTAAAACCAACACCGCTACCCCCCTATTGAAGCTTGCCCCCTTTTGGCCATCATTTTTTTTGATTTTCTTAAATCTGTAAAAAAATCACTGAGAAGCTTGGAACAATCCTCCTGGAGTATCCCCCCCGTCACCCGGGGATGGTGATTCCAATGGGGCTCTTTGCTCAGGTCAAGGGTCGAACCACAGACGCCTGCTTTGGCATCCCAGGCGCCGAAATAAACCTCTGTCACGCGGGCTAAGACAATGGCCCCCCAACACATCAGGCAAGGTTCCAAAGTGACATAGAGGCGCGCATCGGTAAGTCGCCAGCGCTTTAACTTTCGTGCCGCGGCCTCGATCGCTAAAAGTTCGGCGTGGGCGGTGGGACGCGCCTTGCTTTCCCGCCGATTGAAGGCACGTGAGACGATGCTCCCATCAACTACGATCAGAGCCCCCACGGGCACCTCACCGAGTCGGGCTGCCCGTTGTGCTAAGCGCACCGCCTCCTTCATGTAGATTTCATGATCCAAGAGATGTCCCTTTGACTAAGTGCGATTTACGGATTTGGAAAAAAGTCCAGCAAGGCCAGCAAAGCTGCCCTCTCCGGTTTTATGAGAACACCAAGCCCTTTTCACAGACCCTAGTGTTTTTCTAAACGCTCCAAGCGATGTTTAATTTCACGCAACAACTCTTCGAGGTTTTCCGTTTCTTTTTCTTCACGACGCAATTCTTTTTCCAGAGGAATAATGGCCGTCCTCACCCAAGAAGTAGCCACCAAACTGGTGAAAGAAATAAACAAAACCGTTCCCGTATACATCAGGATAATTCCAACCAATCTCGCCCAAGGCGTCACGGGAACCACATCTCCATACCCTACGGTGGTAATAGTCGTCACTCCCCACCACAAGGAATCGAGAAAAGAATCCATCTGCGGATTAACGTCTTTTTCCAGCAAGTAAACAACCGTGACCCCTAAAAACAACAATCCATTACCAAACACAGACAGCCCCCAAAACAAGGGACTCTTGAAAATCAGCAAAAAACTTTTGAGGGAGAACAAATACTTCATGAAATTATTCAGACTCTATGGATTGGGCATCGAGGATTTCCACCGCATTATCTTCTGAATCCTGAATGTAGACCGAACGCACTCCGTCTCGATGTTTTGTCAAACGGCCGTAATTTTCTGCATGATCACTGAGCACCGCCAAATGGGCTGGATGCTGTGAAGGCATCACCAAAGCTAGACGAATATTTTCGAATTCCAACATAGCCCAAGTGTCATCTTGATAAACCACACAGCAGGAAAATTTTTTTTGGTACCACTCAATAGCCCGAAGGAGATCCTTCACCTGAATGGCCACATGATGTAGACGACTAAGTTTCATAGCGGGGGTCCCAATCATTAAGAAAAAATTTCAAAGTACCTCATGGAAACCTACCTCAAACGATGCAAGAAACCAAGCCCCAGCCATAGCGATCTTGGGAGTGGGCAATAAAACTTAATTCAAAACAGACAATTCAAGGGGATACTAAGCATCTTGACGAAATCGGGCTTCCCCTCTCTCCGTTAGGGGAACCTTTGTCAAACTTCGTTGCAATAGTACGGTATAAATGGGTCTGACGCCTAACCACTCGGCCACCACCGTGGCACTCATACAAGTAAGAATCAAAGGCAGTATCTGAGAATAATTTCCTGTCATTTCCATCGCCAAAGCTATTCCCGTGAGAGGAGCACGGACCGTTGCACTAAATAATGCCCCCATCCCAGCCACAGCAAATACCCCAGGGGCCGGGAGCCAAGCAGGAAACCAACTCTGAAAAATTTCCCCAAAACTAATGCCGAACAAGGTTCCCAAAGCCAACATGGGAGCAAAGATTCCTCCCGGGGCCCCAGAACCATAACTTAACCATGTTGTTAGGAAACGTGCCCCGAAGAGGAACAATAAAACGGATAAAACAAATTTTCCTGCCATGGCCTGACCTAAAACGATTTCGCCTCCACCCGTTAAAGCGGGCGCCCACCAAGTCAGAGCCCCCAAGGCTCCTCCTAACCATAAACCCGCACTATTTCGCAGTCCCATGGGCAAAGCTGAAAACAGATCTAATGTGCGAATCAGTCCATGATTAAAAATCCATCCAAAAAAACCAAAACAGGCCCCCAATAAAATAAAGCTCCATAAACTCGATAAAGGAGAATCGGGAAAAACAGCGATGGGAATCACTGGCGCTTGTGAAGTCAAAGCCCGAACCATGGCATCGGAAGCAGCACAAGCCATGAGCACCGCCTGCACCGATAAGAAATTGTAACGGAACTGGGGACGCATTTCCTCAATGACAAAGAGAATCCCCGCAAGGGGCGCATTGAAAGCCGCAGACAAACCCGCCCCCGCCCCTGCAGCGACTAAGGTCAAAATATGTTCCCTGGGTAGCCTTGAGCGTTCTCCCCACATCTTTCCCAAGGCCCCGCCCATCTGAATGGTAGGCCCCTCCCGTCCCAATACCAAACCGCTGGCTAAGGCCAACAGTCCTCCGAAAAACTTAACGGGCAAAACTCGCTTCCAACGTAAATCCTTCACTCCGTCGAGAACGCCCTCAATTTCTTGGACACCACTTCCGGAAGTTTCTGGGGCAAAGCGCCTTACTAAAAAAAGTGCCGAACTCAATAAAAGCGCCGAGAGACCGATTGCCAAAAACAATCCCCAAAATCCCCAGGGGCGAATTTCATTCAGCCACTCTCCTCGCCAATACAAGGCCGCATCCATGCCTCGGTGAAACAATCCTCCCACAATACCGGATAAAATACCCACCGCTAGGGAAGCCAAAAGAATCGGCGTATGCTGGCGCTCTGCGGATAAAAATCTCTGTAAAACGTTGAGAGAGTTTTGACTCAAAGTCTTGTTTTTTTGAGCCGGAGAAGAAGCTGAATCCACAGTAAAATTGCCCTGGGGAAAAAAATCCATGTCATCCTTTGGAAAATCCCGCTCATTGGACCACAGCCAAAGCAATTCTTAAAAGTATTTTATGGGAAATTTCCCGTTTCTTTTTTTTTGTGACGATTTAGAAGCTGCCTCGTCTCAAACTTAAAAAGGCCTCGAGTTTAGTCTTGGGGTTTATGGGAAATTGCTTTGGCCCTTCGTATTCCACAACGCGCCTCTTGGGAACATGAGGCCATCGCTCGCGCACAGCAAGGAGATGTCCAAAGCTTTTCCCGCTTAATCGACTATTACAAAGATTGGATCCATACCCGTCTTTATCAATGGCTAGGCCAACCTGAGACAACGGAGGAACTCGCTCAAGAAACCTGGGTACGAGCCTTCAAAAATATGAAGCACTTTCGCCAAGAAGCCTCTTTTTCAACCTGGTTGTTTCAAATCGCATTCAACCTATGCCGAGACCACTGGCGCCAACAAAAGCATTTAGGGGAATTGCAAAAACATTGGGATGACATGCTTCAAACTAACCAAGCCCCTACTCCAAATGAGGCTCCCCAAGAAAAACAGCTGCATTTTTTCCGACTCAGAAAAACCCTCATGAACCTACCCTCTCCCTATCGAGAAACCCTCTTATTGAGATATCTCAACGATTTGAGTTTTGACGAAATGGGCCAAATTTTAAAGATCAGAGAAAGCGCTCTAAAAATGCGGGTGGCGCGAGGTTTGGAGATATTAAAAAAACAGCTCAAAAAACAATCGGAGTCCATAGGATGATTCCAAAAAACACAGAGCAAGAATTAAAAAACCTCCTTGGAGCAGAATGGACCGAAACAGAAATCCAAGAATGGGGAAAAAAAGCGCCTCTACTGGGTGAAAGTAATTCCAACTTATTAAAAGGCTTCGATGAATGGCGTGAACTCGCCCCACCCCCTCTAAACAAAAACTTCACCGATCTATGCCTCTCAAAAATCCAACAGCCCCGCTTTTGGCAAAAGTGGAGTTTTAAACATTTCCCTAGCCTAAGTTGGACACTGACCTTGACGACCCTAGTCCTTGGGCTAGGGCTATGGAAACTATGGCCTCAAATCCCCACGGCAACCTTTCCCGCCCAAACTCAAATTCTTGGGGAAGTATCAAGCTCCAACACCATCAGCCAATTTCGAGTGCGTTTCGCTATCCAGGTTCCTAAGGCTAAATCCGTGGCTCTGCTGGGAGATTTTAACCAATGGGAACAAATCCGCCTCACACGATATGCCAATGATCTTTTTGCCATGGAAATCCCCTTAGCCTCGGGAAGCTACGCTTACGGATTTTTAGTGGATGGAAAAAAATTTATTCCCGATGTTTCGGGGCAGCCCCGTATTTCTGATGGTTTGGGACAAGAAAATTCGCTGCTCAATCTTTAAAGCTTGATTTGTGGCTTACGTATGAAAACGCGTCGGCAAAAATATTTTGGGATTTTATGGATTATCGTCTGGGGATTTTTTCCCATGCGCTCCCTCTACGCTCAAACTCAAATTTGGAGCTTGGTTAGCACTGCCTTGCAACTTTTAGAGGTAGGTCCCCCGTTGCCAAGTTTCTTGAAAAAATCTACCGACTACTCGCAAGACGATCAACAAACCCTACAAATTTTACAAAATGCCCAGTATCTACAAAATCGAGGCTACCCTCCGGGCTCCTATCTTTTAAAAGCCAATGAGGCGATTGCCAAAGGAGCCTCTCCCCAACGACTTCACACCGCCCTGGCTCAGAGTTGGCAAAAAAATCAACAGGCCGGCCAACTGAGCCAACGGGCGCTCTCACGGGGATGGGCCCCTAATGATCTACAACACCGACAATATTGGACTCAGAATTTTTATCGTGCCCTCGATCAAGGTATTGCTCCGGAGGAAATCAATTGGCTTATCGCACAGCCCCATCCACAAGATCCCCAAAGAGCTAATCTCCAACTCCAACGCAATCTAAGAGAATGGCAAACGTTTCCCGGAGGTCGACGTGGGACCCAACAACCTCACCCCGTTATGCCAAACTTTCCCTCTCCACGACCTGACTTTCAACCTGAACATCCTCCCTTTTCATCACCCCCACACTGGGGTATGGAAAAAAATCCAGGCCGCCATGGTCCCCCGAAATGGAAAAAACAACACGGCCCCCCTGGGCATACTCCTCGTTGGAATAAACAGGAGGGTTCCGTGGGAAATCACCCGGGCCGCGCTAAGGGTAAGGGAAAATAAACCCCAGGAAATGCCATAAGCTATTTGCATGAAAAAATGTGACCTACCCTCGATCGGGTTCGTCTCAAAGTTTTGATAGATGATGAAAAATAGGATCGCACTCAAGCAATCGAGATTTGTTTCACCCAAGGAGAATAAGAGATGAAAAAGCGTTTACTTAACCTTGCCATCCTCAGCCTAGGCCTATGCACTCCCCTCATGTCCCATGCCATCGACATCAACTTACTCAACGTCAACATGGGGTCCACTGAGAGAAACCAACTGAACAATACCTATGGCCCCGCCTATGGTTTCCGTCCCGATGAGGTCGATCCCGTTATGGAGGCTCCTGCAGAAGAGGTTCCGACCCTACTACGCATTGCCCAAGCCGCCAAGACCTCCCCCTTAACCGTGTGGATGCTACGAAAAGCCGGACTAAGTTATGGGAGTATTCTCTCCAACTATTCCATGTCTCCGCAGTCCCTTTACCATAACGAACCCCGTTACGGAGACCGCTATCGCGACCCCTACTCTCCTGGATGGGGAGCCATCACGGATCCGTTTTTTGTTCAAAGCAGCCGAACCTATTTTTATCGGGATATCCTGGGCGTTCCCGTCAATACGCTCGCCAGCATTCCATGGAGAGGAATGGATTCCGTGCGGATCCTCCTAACCCCCCAACCCCAAGGGGCTTTCCTCCCCCCTGGCATCGCCATGAAACAAGGGCTTTGGGTGCCTCCGGGACAACGCAAAAAAATGATGGGATCCCATAATTTTTATGAAGGCAACTTTCGTGCTTATGACTCTAATTCCCAAAAAAGCTTCCCTTTAAAAAAGGGCTGGAAAGGCTTCCCCAATTCTCAAGAAAACAACGCCCACTTTCGCGTGGCCCCCTCTCATCAATCTCGTGAAAACTTTCATGAGGGATCCTATTCCCACGACGATCACCGAAATTCAAAAAAACCAGGCAATCCCTCCCAGCAACACAACGAAAAATTCTACTCGGAGAAACAGAATGAAAAGAGAAACTCTCCCAAATTAGCCAAGGGATCTTCCCAGTCGGAAAGTCGCGGTCCGAGCCATAAAGGAAAAGGCAAACACTAAGACTCCTGTTTTCACTGCAACAGGAGCTCAAAAGCTACTTCTGAAAACTCAAAAAACATGCTCGTAGAAAGCATTCAGGGGCTTAGCCCTCATTGCATCCAGAAGATGCTCTTCTCTTTTTTTAGAAGGCGGTTCCAGGGATCTAACGCAACATTAGGCTAGAGGAAGGTAGCCAATGTA
>DALYEU010000065.1:0-7859 GCA_031972375.1 bacterium
AAACTGCTAGTTGACAATTTCGAAGTGTATCGATACAAACGCCGACCCCTAGCGGGAGTAACTCAGTGGTAGAGTGCAACCTTGCCAAGGTTGACGTCGCGGGTTCGAATCCCGTCTCCCGCTCCTTAGGTAAAACCAAAGGATTTTAAAAACGGAGGATGTTCTCTAAAGAGCTCCTCCGTTTTTGTTTTTATTATACCCCCAACTGAGGGGGCATTTCTCTACGAATTCACCCGCCTGATAAACACATTCCCTAAGAGTGGACTTTAATTTTCATTTTTATTAATATAAACTTTTAGTTTTATAATATTAATTTAACTATTTGATATTTAAATATAAAATTAAAAATAAAATATTGCACAAATGTTTAGGTGGGCGCTCCGCTTTGCATTAAAATAGGCAAAGGGAAGGAGTGTGATGTTGCCATGAAGGAGCTTTCGTCAGACGCACAAAAAATTCTAGAGCAAGGTTACTTACGTAGGGATGGCTTGGGACGGTTGGTTGAGACCCCAAAGGATCTCTTCCGTCGAGTCGCACATGCCATTGCCTCTGTCGAGGGTGTGTGGAGTTCTTTGGATGAAGTCGACTACTACGAAAACGAATACTACCAAATGATGCTTAATTTAGAGTTCCTCCCCAGTTTGCCTACACTCATGAACTCGGGAAAAGAAAAGGGACAGTTGGCATCCTGCTTCGTGCTCCCCGTTCCCGATAGTATCGAGGGGATTACCCAGGCTGTACAACAGATGATGACATTGCAAAAATCGGGGGGCGGAACAGGATTCAGCCTATCCTCACTTCGCCCTCGTCAGGATTCAGTCGTGTCAACGGGAGGAACAGCAAGTGGTCCCATTGAGTTTCTTAAAGTATTCGATGCGGCGACTGAGGCCGCCCAATCTGAGGTAGAAAGTCAAAAACTTCACCGAGCCACCTTGAGAATTGATCATCCTGATATTTTAGAATTTATTCGGTCCAAGGAAGAAAAGGGGGTTAAAAATTTTAAATTGTCCGTGGGGATTACTTCTCATTTCATGAGGTGTCTGAAAAAAAATACAACTTATCCCCTGGTGAATCCACGAAACGGGAAAATAGTTCGATTTATTCCCGCTAGGGAAACCTTTGAAGCCCTCTGTAAGACCGCATCTACCCTAGGGGATCCCGGGTTGATTTTCATTGACGAAATCAACCGACATAATCCCACCCCTCAAATGGGGAAAATCGAGGCCATCACACCGTGGGGCGAGCAACCTCTTTTAGCTTTTGAGGCCTGTCATCTGGGATCCATTAATTTATCCAATATGGTGAATCATGGAGAGTTTGATGAAGAGCGCTTTGAGATAGTTATCGACTTAGCGGTGAGATTTCTCGACAACGTCATCGAAGCCAACTCCTATACGTTTGCAGAAATTGAGCGCGTCACTAAACTCAATCGTAAAATTGGTCTGGGAGTTATGGGCTTTGCGGAGATGTTACTAAAGCTTGATATTCCCTACGACACTCCTAAAGGAAGGAGCTATGCCACAAGTTTAATGAAACTTTTTCTGAAGAGAGCTAGGCAGGCTTCGGTATCCTTAGCAAAGCAAAGGGGACCCTTTCCGAATTATCGTGGCTCTAATTTAGAAAAACTTAAATTGCCCCCCATAAGGAATGCAACACTCACTACCTTGGGACATACCCAAACATTGGCGAACATCGTGGGTACTACCCCAGGCATTGAACCGCTTTCCAAATTGATTTCTTACTCTATGGATACCCAAGGAAAAAAAGTTCTAATACCACAAAAAGTATTCAAAGAAAAAATGGAAGAAGCTGGGTTTAATGAGTTGGAACTTTTCCAACAAATCGCAAAAACACAAAGTATTCAGAAAATAGAAAAGCTCCCTAAAAAAATACGGGAGCTTTTTAAGACAAGCCACGAAATAGAGCCCCTAGATCACATTCGGATGCAGGGAGTTTTTCAGAAATACATAGACAATGCCGTGGATAAAGACATCACGCTATCCCATGAATCCAGTTGGGAAACCGTATATAAAATATATATGGCCGCTTATGAGGCAAAATGCAAAAGCATCAACCTCAAGTTGAACTCGACTTCAATCTCTGCCCCTGACTTAAAAATGGACCTAGAAAAATCCAAAGGTAGGTCTAAAAAAGGTCGATATGGTGGAAAGTCCAACTGGAAAAGTGGACACGGAATCCACGCCACTTGAACTTAATATCAAGACTACAAAAAACGGGTCGTTTTACCTAAAACGGAGATTGGATAAAATTCATCCAAAGCGCCTTTTACTCTCATCAACAGCGTCTGGATTATCCGCTTTTTTAGTCCGCCCCGAGTCTTTCTTTATCCCTACCACAATCGCTTGATTAAGAATGATTGGCTTGAGGAAGTGGTTGTTTTTCGATGCGTTCTATTAACTGTTGCCATGCCTTTCGGAAAGGCCAAGCACGAAAGACCCTACCATTGACAAAAATCGTCGGGGTACCTTGTACCTTAGATTTAGAACCTTGTTGAATATCCTGTGTAATCGCTTCTTGTGTCGCTGGATCACTCATACAGGTCTTAAACTGCTCCGCGTTAAGCTTGAGCTTTTGGGCAATATTTTCAAGGGACTCTTGTTGAAACTTAGGCTGTCGTTCAAAAAGTTTGTCGTGGTAGTTCCAAAATTGATCCTGTTTACCGGCACAATAAGCAGCATAGGCTGCGGAACAGGCTCTCTGATGCAAGGCATGCTGCATCGCTGTGTTGCACTGATTATCCAGTGGATACTGCATGAAAACTAACTTAACTTTGTCAAAATAAGGTTTGAGTAAAGGTTTTAGGGTAAAGGCAGCTTTCTTGCAATAAGGGCATTCGAAATCACTGAACTCAACCACAACGATGGGCGCATTGGGATTCCCAATAAAGGGCCTGCCTTCGATATCGAAATTTTCAACAGGTTGCTTAAAAAAATTATCCAAATAGCGATTAAGGTTTTCTTGAGGAATCTCTTGGGCATACTGTTCGTGCTTGTTGACCAGTAGTATTCCACCCACCACAAACACTAGCAGCAAATATCCCAAACCCTTTATCCAAGAAATATTTTTTAACCCTGAAAAGAACTCGGAATACTTCATGCCTAGAACCCCTTTTAACAAAAAGAGTAAAAGAAAATTGAACAAGTAGAGAGAAGAGCAAAAAATACACAGAGCCTGGATTTTCATCAGACTGACGTAGGCTAAACCGAAACTCAAGAGCACAGCGAAATGAATCAAAAGAAAAGGAATACCCAGCACCCGCTGTTTAGCCTCATGATCAATGGCCACGTAGAGCAAGGCTCCCAGCAGATAGACATAAAACATCAAACCTAGGCCAGCTAAGGGAATAGGTCCTAACTCGGCATAGGAGCTACTTAAAACCGAATCACAATTGATGTAGCTAGAGATATTGCAAAGACTCTGCCCACCAAATCCCGATTTGAGCAACATAAAGTGGGTCTGAGTCAGATAAAGACTAGAGCCCAATGCCAGAAGGGTGACAAACAGGGCCCCCGTCCAGAGTCCCCAAGAAAAATTTTTCTTCATGTTGGTTGCTCCTTCGCGAACCCAAAAAATAAAACCATGAGATTAGAGGGCCGATACCTTTGCTTTTAAGTAGAAGACGAAACCAGATAAGGAACCTCCCCTATCAAAACCATCCTCCTTGTCAAAGGCGGGGGAAGGGATATCCCCTTTTCGTATTGCCGACAACCAAAAACCCCTAATCATGATGCTGGGTTGACAAGCCCTAGAGCTTGGGGCAGGCAAGACGTTATGGAAACCGCTTCTTGGAATCAGTTTTTGGATAAAGTCGTTCCTTCTGAAACTCAACACGCACTTTGGCTAAAAGTACTGAGTTACCTGGAGTATATAGGCTATCGGAAAATGGTAAAGACGGTAGGATACGAAGGCATGGATCCTGGCGTCTTTCGTCATCTCAGCGATGAAATACGCCATAGTTATATGTTGAAAGAATTATCTCAAAAAATTTCTGGAGAAGCCCCCCATGGACACAATGTTTTGAGTCAAGAATTTGTGCAAATGGCTGAGGAGTATTTTCAGAGCATCGATCAAGAAACCGACCATTGGGTATTAAAAAAAACCGGAGAGAAACGCCCCCTGTTTTGTTATCTGTTGGTAAGTTACTTGGTGGAGAAACGCGCCATGCAAGTCTATCCCCAGTATCATCGTTGTTTACAAGATTCTGCTTCTAAGGCTGTCATTCAGAAAATTATCCGAGATGAAACCGAACATCTAACCTACCTAGAGGAAAGTCTTGAGCGTATTCCCAACCAATATTCCTTCCATCAGTCCCACTTGCTTGATTTCGAAGGGAAAAGTTTTGAACGTCTTCTAAGAAATTTTAGTGAGGCGACCTCATCATTTGGGCAATCCATTTTTTGAGACTTACCCTGACCATTAAACTGTCGTTGACCCCAACAAAGACCTCTAGATAGCTTTTGTCCTATGGTGAAAAAAGATAAAAACACCCAAACCTCTTTAAATCTTCACCGTCGGCGCATCGACTCTATCGACGAAGAGATTCTGAAGTTACTTTCCCAACGGGGAAAAGAGGCCCAAGCCATTGGTGCTATCAAACGCAGCGAAGGGAAAGCCTTTCATGTTCCTGAACGAGAAGCCACCCTCTTAAAAAGACTCTGTGAAAAGAACTCAGGCCCCTATGGAGATCGAGCGATCGAGGTAATTTTTCGGGAGATCCTTTCCGCTTCCCTGGCACTGGAGGCCCCGCTTCATGTAGCTTTTTTGGGGCCTGAAGCCACCTTTACCCATTTGGCGGCAATCCGTAAATTTGGGATCTCTACACAATTTTTGCCACAAACCACCTTGAGACAGGTCTTCGAAGAGGTTGTTCATTCGCGAGTGAACTACGGAATCGTTCCCATTGAAAACACTACCGAAGGTGTTGTCAGCCATACACTGGATCTCTTCACCGAATACACACTGCAAATTTGTGGTGAGGTTCAAATGGAGATCAGTCAAAATCTGCTTTCTCTTAGTTCTGATCTCAAGGAGATCAAAAAAGTTTATTCTCATTCCCACGCTTTGGCGCAATGCCGTACTTGGTTAGAAAAAAATCTCCCGTGGGCAAAGACTCAAGAGGTCACTTCAACTTCTAAGGCCGCTGAGATTGCCTCGCAGGAGAAATCGAGCGCCGCGGTGGCTAGCGAATACGCGGCCAACATCTACAGCCTAAACGTACTTCGTAAGCACATAGAAGACCACCCCAACAACTTCACTCGATTTTTAATCATCGGCCATTATCCACCAGCTCCTACGGGTAATGATAAAACCTCCATCATGTTTTCCATGAAAGATAAGCCAGGTATCTTGTATAGGGTCCTCAAACCTTTAGCGGAAAAAAGGATTAATTTGACGAAGATAGAGTCGAGACCTCTTAAAAAACATGCTTGGGAATATGTATTCTTCATTGACTTGGATGGACACCGACAAGATCGAAAAGTTTCGAGTGTTCTTAAAACAATGGAGCAGGTTTGTAGTTTCGTTCAAGTATTGGGTTCCTATCCCAAAGAGGTCGGAACAGAACGAGTTAAGGGCAATTCATGAATCGAAAGATTCTTCCTTCACAAAAAAAAATATTTCCTAAAACTGCCATTTTAGGTCTTGGGTTGATGGGTGGTTCGCTAGGCATGGAACTACGTTCACGCCATTTGTCCGAAGAGGTCCGAGGGTACAATCGTTCCCTCCGAGGAAGAAAACTGGCTTTAAGTAAGGGGGGCTGTGATCGGGTATTTTCCACCCCTGAAGCCGCTGTTGCTGATGCCGATCTAGTGGTAATGGCGATACCAGTTCAATCCATGTTGTCTTTAGCCAAAACCATCGCTCCCCATTTAAAGTCGGGTGCCATTGTCACTGATCTTGGATCCACCAAAGAAAAAATTTCTAAAGAAATACCCAAAATTTTAGGTCCACGGGTCACTTTTATTGGCGGACATCCTATTGCTGGAACTGAAAATTCTGGAATGGAAGCGGCTCAGCTTAATCTTTTTGCCAACCGCTGGTGGTTATTTACTCCCCAAAATAAAAATCCTAAAAATAAAACGGCCCTTCGTAAACTCACAACTTGGGCCCAATCTCTAGAGGCTAGAGTCGAAGTCTTGACGCCACGTCTCCACGATGAGCTTTTAGCCGCCGTCAGCCATTTGCCCCACATGTTAGCCTTCTCTATGATGGATGCCACGGCCCGTTTCCACAAAGGAAAAGCCTTATCTTTTGCTGGAAGTAGCTTTCTCGATTTGACTCGAGTCGCTAAAAGCTCTCCGCAAATGTGGGAAGAGATCTGTCAGGATAACGCGAAAAACATCCTCAAAACCTTGGAAAATTTTCAAAATTCGCTGAATAAAATAAAGAAGCTCCTTCAGAAAAAAAATGGGGGAGGGCTCCTGCGTTTCTTTACTCGAGTCCAAGCCCTTAGGAGGCAGATGTGAAGTCTATCCGTATTTTTCCCACCGGTCGCCTGCATGGTGTTGTTCGAGTACCAGGAGACAAATCTATCTCCCATCGCGCCGTGATGTTTTCCGCCCTTTCCGAGGGAAGCTCTGTTCTCAAGGGCTTATTACTGGGAGAAGATGTGCGGGCCACAATCCGTTGCTTTCAAGCCATGGGAGTGAAGATTGAAATCGAACAGGATCAGGTTGTGATCCATGGAGTGGGACTCCATGGTTTAAAGGCTCCTGCTGAGGTCTTAGACTGCGGAAACTCGGGCACCACATTGCGTTTATTATTGGGAATTCTTGCGGCACAACCGTTCACCAGCCGTTTAACAGGAGATGCGAGTTTGAACCGCCGTCCCATGGAACGAGTGATCCAGCCCCTCAGTCAAATGGGAGCCAGCATCGAGGAATGGCGGTCTTCTCCGGAAGAACGAATTTTAAAAATCACCGGACGCCCACTGCATGGCATAGAATACCGTTTGCCCATGGCCAGTGCCCAAGTAAAAAGCGCTATCCTCTTAGCCGGACTTTATGCCCAAGGAATCACGAGAGTCGTTGAACCCATTCCATCGAGAAACCACAGCGAGATCCTGTTAAGGCATAAAGGAGCTCTCCTCAGCCAAGAAGGAGACACTATTGCTCTACAGCCTGGATCAAGTTTAAAAGCCACAAATCTGACCATTCCCGGGGATATCAGTTCAGCGGCCTTTTTTCTGGTAGGGGGTTGCTTGGGAACCCAATCTAATATCCACCTAAAAGAGGTAGGGATCAATCCTACGCGAACCGGAATTTTGGAAATTTTGGAAGAAATGGGTGGAAATATCACCTCGCTTGCCCCTCGAGAAGAGGCAGGAGAGGCAATTTCCGATCTTCATGTGGTTTCTTCAGATCTTAAAGCGGGTTCCATCCGGGGGAGCATCATCCCCCGTTTGATCGATGAGATTCCCATATTGAGCTTGGCGGCTGGCGCTGCCAAGGGACGAACTCAAGTCTCCGATGCTACCGAACTTCGAGTTAAAGAAACCGATCGCATTGCTGCCATCGCCGAAGAAATGGGACGCCTGGGCTTACCCATACAGACCCAGGCCGATGGCTTCTCGGTTGAAGGTCCGCAAATCTTTTGTGGAGGTGAATTCCATAGCCATGGCGACCATCGTATGGCCATGAGTCTAGCCATAGCTTTGACTTTCGCAGATTCGCCGGGAATCATCCGGGACATTGACTGTGTCACAACTTCTTATCCCGGTTTTTTTGCTGATCTAAAATCCTTGGGAGGGGACTGGGAATTACTCTAAATCCCACTGAAATGGGTAAATAACAATAACCCCTCAAAAACAAATAATTTTCTTTTGACAGCGTAAACTAATC
>DALYEU010000066.1:0-7736 GCA_031972375.1 bacterium
ATGGTGGCGTCGCCGGGTTTCCAATCGGCGGGACACACTTCGCCGTGTTTTTGGAAGAAGTCTAGGGCATCGATCATGCGGAGCGCTTCGTCCACATTGCGGCCCAAGGGCAAGTCGTTGACGACCATGTGGCGCAACACGCCTGCTTCATCGATTAAGAAGAGTCCACGCAGGGCGATGCCCGCGTTTTCTAAAAGTACGCCGTAGGATCGGCTGATATCCTTGGTGACGTCAGCGATCAGGGGATACTTGATTTCGCCCAATCCCCCTTCTTTTACGGGGGTTTTTTTCCAGGCGAGATGGGAAAATTGGCTATCGATGGACACGCCAAGGACCTCGGTGTTGCGCTTATGAAACTCGCCCAATTTTTGGTTGAATTTAAGGATTTCCGTTGGGCAAACGAAGGTAAAGTCGAGGGGATAGAAAAACAATACGACCTTTTTGCCTTGGTAGTCGGAGAGCGAAATATCCTTGAAGGAATTATCACCCAATACCGCTGTGGCCTTAAACCCCGGGGCCTTTTGTTGTACTTGAACCATGGTTAGAATCTCCCTTTGTGATAGATAAGAAAAAAAATTACTGAGACGCGATAGTTTCGACAGTCTTTTTTCAACCTAGAGAATTTACTGAAGGTGGGCAAGCTATAGTGGGGGGGCGGGAAGGTGGTCAATTGAATTGTCCCGGTTTTCCAAGGGGGGATCATCCGAGAAAAATAGGGGTGACGGTTGTTTTTTTCAGGGAAAGGGGTTGCAAGTCAGGGCGCGGCATAGCAGGGTGCAAGCCGGATTTATTTTGTTATTTTTTAGAATTTTAGGTAGGGCCGGCGTGATTTTGGGAGTGCCATTATGGAGAGGCCCTCAAGGCGGAGCTGGATTGGGCCCTACCTTGATTCTCCTGCTGAGGAATAAATTATGATCGTGGTAAAAAGACCCCAGTTGAGTTTTTTTGATCGTATCTACTTGGGGGCCATCGCCAAGGGGATGTGGATTACCCTCCGTCATGCCGTTGGAAATATTTTCCGTCCCAAAAATATTATTACCTATGAATATCCTGAGGTAAAAAAGCCCATTCCTGAAGGCTATCGGGCCGAGCATCGCCTGATGCAGCGTCCTGATTCAAGTCCACGTTGCACGGCTTGTATGTTGTGTGCCACCGCCTGTCCCTCGAATTGCATTGAGATCGTAGCCGCCGAACATCCTGATCCTCGAGTGGAGAAATATCCCGCCGTCTACAATATTAATTTGCTCCGCTGTATTTATTGTTCCCTTTGCGTTGAGGCTTGTCCTTGTGATGCAATCCGTATGGATACTAAAAAGGTCGAACAAGTGGGCTATACTCGAGAGCATTTCGTCGTCGACAAGGATTACCTTTTAAACAATCATCCCAACGATAAAAGTCCTTATTCGATTGCGCTTTACTAGAAAGCTTATGGGCAAGGTTTATCCCATTACTCTGATTGAAGGAGACGGTATCGGTCCTGAAATTTGCGCCGAGTTGCGCAAGGTGGCCGCCGCTACCGGTTTACCCATTCGATTCGAGCAGGCGTGGGCGGGAGGCATTGCCTTTGAAAAGTTCCAATCGGTTTTGCCTGAAGCGACTTTGCGTCTCATTAAAAAAAATCGTGTCGCCATTAAGGGACCTGTGACGACTCCCATTGCCCAGGGCTTTAGTTCGGTGAATGTGGCATTGCGTAAACAATTGCAGCTTTATGCCAATGTGAGACCTGTTCGTAGCATTCCCGGGGTGAGTCGTTACGCCGACGTTGATTTAGTCATCATGCGAGAAAACACCGAGGGCCTTTACGCGGGCCTGGAGTATGAAATTGCTCCCGGCGTTGTCGAGAGTCTTAAGGTGGTGACTCGTGCGGCGAGTTTAAAAATCTCCAAGTACGCTTTCGATTATGCCAAGCGCCAGGGGCGCAAAAAAGTTGCCGCCATCCACAAGGCGAATATCTTAAAGCTGGGAGACGGACTATTTCTGGATTGTGCCCGAAAAATCGCGAAGCGTTATGCCGGTATCGATTACGCCGAGATGATCGTTGATAATACTTGCATGCAATTGGTGACTCGCCCTGAGAGCTTTGATGTTATGCTCATGGAAAATCTCTACGGAGATATCATTTCCGATTTATGTGCGGGTTTGGTGGGAGGGTTGGGTGTGGTGCCCGGAGCCAACATCGGGGATCGTTATGCGATTTTCGAGGCGGTTCACGGTTCGGCGCCTGATATCGCCGGTAAGGGCTTGGCAAACCCCACGGCGATTCTTCTTAGTTTTTCCATGTTGCTTCGTCATTTGGGCGAGATGAAATGGGCCGCCCGTTTGGAGGAAGCCATTGGCAAGACCTTGGCTCAAGTAAAAAATCGCACCAGAGACCTGGGAGGAGAACGCAGTACCTCCGAGTTTGGCGATTTGATAGCACGGCAATTGAAGTCCTAATCCGTACAAGCGGGGAGGTCTTTATTTTTTAATTTTTCCCCCAACAAGAGGAGTCATTATGGCCTCGTTACAGGAAGGCGATCTAGCCCCTAATTTTACTTTGCCCGATGCCTTTGGAAATCCGGTGAGCTTAAAGGATTTTCGAGGCGAAAAAACTGTGGTGCTTTATTTTTATCCCAAGGACCTCACTCCGGGTTGTACCCAAGAGGCCTGTGAGTTTAGCGCGGCTCGGGCGAAGTTTTCGCGCAAGGACACGGTAGTGTTGGGCGTGAGTTTCGATAGCCCGGCTCGACATCAAAAATTCATCGAAAAAGAGTCTTTGAAGGTTACCTTGCTTGCGGATGAGGACAAAAAGGTGGCCGACGCCTATGGCGTGCATCAGATGAAAACCTTCATGGGAAGAAAATTCATGGGCATCGTGCGCTCTACTTTTGTCATCGATAAGCAGGGCGTGATTCAAAAGATTTTTTCCCAAGTCAAAGTGAAGGGGCACGTAGAAGCGGTGCTAGAAGCGCTATAAGCCCCACCGCAAATTCCTTAGGGAGAAGAATCGCTAGACTTTCCTCTTTAGCGATCGCCTCCGGCCAGTCGACAAAAACCTTCGTAGTCGATTAATTCTTTGATCGTGGGAGCGTCCCCGCATACGGGACAATGGGTGTCGCGTCGGATCTTCATCTCGCGCATTTTCATGGAGAGGGTGTCTACCACGAGTAAGCGTCCCACCAACGGATGGCCGATACCAAGAATCACTTTTAGGGTTTCTATGCCTTGTAGACATCCGATGATGCCTGGCAAGACGCCAAACACCCCAGCTTCTGAGCAAGAAGGCGCCATCTCCGGCGGAGGTGGCTCGGGATACAGGCAACGATAGCAGGGACCTTCGTGGGGTTTGTGTACGGTGATCTGTCCTTCGAAACGAAAGATACTGGCATCTACCAAGGTTTTATTGAGAAATACGCAGGCGTCGTTGATCAGATAACGGGTGGGAAAATTATCGCAGCCGTTCACAATCACATCGTAGTCTTTAAAAATCTCCATGACGTTTTCGCTGGAGAGTTTTTGATGATAGGTGACGATGTTGACGTCGGGGTTGAGGGCCTTGAGGGTTTCTTTGGCCGATTCAACCTTGGGTTCACCGATGCGCGATTCGTTGTGGAGAATTTGTCGCTGTAAATTGCTACGATCCACCACGTCGTCGTCGACGATCCCCAAAGTACCGACACCCGCCGCCGCTAAATAATAGGCCGTGGGCGAGCCTAATCCCCCGGCTCCCACTAAAAAAACTTTCGCGTTGAGTAGCTTGATTTGCCCCGCTTCTCCCACCTCGGGCATGGAAAGATGGCGCGCGTAGCGCTCTAATTTTTGCGCATCTAAGAAGGTTTGTTTCACCGTGGGGCGCCCTTCCCGGGCCCATTGGGTGTATCCTCCAATGAGGGAGTGGATGTTTTTATAACCCAAATCTTGCAGTGAACGAGCGGCCAGGGCGGAACGTACTCCACCGGCGCAGTATAAAACGATCTCTTGATCTTTTTTGGGAAAGGCCTCTTCAATTTTTAATTCTAGAAATCCCCGTGGAATTAAGGTGGCGCCGGGCAAAATACCTCGAGCCTGTTCGTCTTTTTCTCGAACATCGACCACGGCGGGTTTGTGGAGGGAGGCGAGTTTATCTTGTAAGGCCTGGGAGCTAATTTCGGAAATACTGGCTTTGGCCTGTTTGAGAATATCTTGAAAATTGGACATGACAGATTCAACCTTTCCTCACTTTCGGTACCAATACCCCGGCGACCCGTCAAGTCCCTCAAACCTAATTTGTTGAGAAGATTTTGGAGTTAAGTAGAGGCTGGTGGGGCACTTTGAGCGAGGGGGGGAGTATAAAGCTCAACCTCTGACTGCTTAATTTTATTTTCTTCTTGGGCGGAAAAAAATTATTTTGAAACAACTCATCTGTTAAGGCGTTTTTCTGATTCCTTGTGAGTTCCCGCGATTTTTCCGCCGGACTTGGTATCGCTCTTGAACTTGGCTGTATCCTGTGAATTTTCATTTCGATAGGGGCTCTTTCTACCAGCATGGTGAAAATGAGTTTAAAATAGTCCATGTGATCGGGCAGGGAGGGTAGTTAGATGATCAAACTTAATCTCTTTGCGAATAGTGTTGGGAAAAATATTGTCGGGAGGGACATGATCAGAGTTTTTTGGATTTTTTATGACATCAAATTTTTGATTACACAAATAGCAGACTTACGGATCTTTTTTGTAAGCGATCACTTCGTAAACCGCCCAAATATCGCAATCCGCATGAGACTCTTCGGGATGCATCTCAATAAGACCTCGTTGAATAGATTGAGCCCTTTCTAAAGTGAGAATCAAACCGTTCTCAGAAATTTCTTGATTGCTAAATACATCGGGAAACCCGCCACAATTAGTGAGAGCGCTTACTCCCCAGCTTCTATCAAGAAGTTCAAATCCGAGTAGTTTATGATTCGCCAAGGGGGATTTCTCAATTGTTATTGGGTTGGCGATCACTCCATATAAAATGCCGTTTGGATATTTTGAAGCTTGCAAGCGTGCGTAACGAAAATCAGTCATGAGATGGCATCTGTAATCTTGGTTGACGCTATAGCGCCAATCTTCTTCTGTTTGGGGATTCCACAGGCTTGGAGACAATATGCCGTCGAGGGATCTGAATTGGGTCAGCTGTTTTAGACCGGACCATTCGATATAAGATATCCACTTATTTCCACACTCTGGACCGAACTTTTCTAGTAGGGCGTACCACATCGGTGTTCTCATCTTTAAATGAATCCATCGCGTGAACCAAGGGCCAAAACTTGCGGCATTCGAACCGGGGCGTAGAACCTAAGCGCAAAAATTTATTCAGATTTTTCCTTCGTCGTTTAGAATTCGGCTTGCCGGTAAAATTTGGCGCGCCCGGCAGGACTCGAACCTGCTACCCCAAGCTTAGAAGGCTTGTGCTCTATCCAGATGAGCTACGGGCGCCATAGGGGTGGGCCCTATAACCTCACCCGTTGGTTAAATCCAGAAGCTTTTCATCGAAAAATTCGATCGAAAATCCGACCTCCGTCACCCCCAGATTCGCTGCCAATTCCTTGGTTGTCCGCGCGGGTTTGGTCAGGCTCGGTGACGGAGGTGCTGTTTTCGGTCGATCAGGGCAGAAAAATGGGGTGACGGAGGTTTCATTCTCGGTTGATCAGACAGAGAATAGAGGTCACTAAAAGGGATGATGGAGCAGGGGGGCTTGAAAAGCTTAAGGCTCAGGTGGGAGGGAAAATTATTTAAATCTTGAGATATTGAGAAAGTGGCTCTTCGGCGCTTCGATCTTATTTGAAGATCGGAGGAATTGATAATAGAAGGTTGCCAATCATCTAATTTAGGGGGCCTTATGTCGAAATGTCCATTCTCAGGAAGTCACGGTGCTCGTGTTGTCGAAGGAACCCAATCCAATCGGGATTGGTGGCCGAAAAGATTGAATCTGCAAATGCTGCGGCAACATTCCTCGAAATCCAATCCCCTGGGAAAGCAATTCGATTACGCCGAGGAATTTAAAAAACTGGATTTCTCGGCACTGAAACAAGACCTCAAAAATTTGATGACCGATTCCCAAGCATGGTGGCCGGCGGATTGGGGCCATTATGGCGGCTTATTCATCCGCATGGCGTGGCATAGTGCCGGAACCTATCGAACCTTCGACGGTCGTGGCGGGGCGGGTACGGGTAACCAACGTTTTGCCCCGCTGAGCAGTTGGCCTGACAACGGCAATCTCGATAAGGCCCGTCGCCTGCTTTGGCCGATCAAGAAAAAATTCGGCAATAAAATTTCCTGGGCCGACTTGATGATTCTCGCCGGTAACGTCGCCTTGGAATCGATGGGTTTTAAGACCTTGGGATTCGCGGGAGGTCGCGAGGATATTTGGGAGCCGGAAGAAGATATCTATTGGGGTTCCGAATCCGAATGGATGGGCGACAAACGTTACAGCGGCGATCGTCAACTAGAAAACCCCTTGGCGGCGGTGCAAATGGGGCTCATCTATGTGAATCCCGAAGGCCCCAACGGCAATCCCGACCCCGTGGCCTCGGGGCGAGACGTTCGCGAGACCTTCGCCCGCATGGCCATGAACGACGAGGAAACCGTGGCTTTGACCGCGGGGGGTCATACCTTCGGCAAGGCCCATGGCGCCGGCGATCCTAAACTCCTCGGGCCCGAACCCGAAGCCGCTCCCATTGAAGAAATGGGCCTGGGTTGGAAAAATAGTTTCGGCACGGGTAAGGGGGCAGATACCACGACGAGCGGCCTTGAAGGCGCGTGGAAGCCGAATCCCACAAAATGGGACAACGGCTATTTCGAAATGCTTTTCAAATACGAATGGGAATTGGTGAAGAGCCCCGCGGGAGCTTGGCAGTGGTTGGCCAAAGACGTGGAAGAACAAGACATGATCCCCGATGCCCACGATCCCGCTAAAAAACATCGCCCCATGATGACGACGGCGGATTTATCGCTGCGCTTCGACCCCCTCTACGAGCCGATCGCGCGGCGCTTTCATCAAGATCCCCAAGCCTTCGCCGAGGCCTTTGCCAAGGCTTGGTTTAAGCTGACCCACCGCGATATGGGGCCCCGCGCCCGTTACTTGGGCCCTGAGGTTCCGCGGGAAGAATTTCTCTGGCAAGATCCGATTCCGCCCGTGAATTCTCCGTTGATCGACGCTTCCGAGATCGCCGCGCTTAAAGAAAAAATTCTAAGCTCGGGCCTATCTATCTCTCAGCTGGTCACGACGGCCTGGGCCTCGGCCTCTACCTTTCGTGGTTCGGATATGCGCGGAGGCGCCAATGGGGCCCGCATTCGCTTGGCTCCGCAAAAAGATTGGGAGGTCAATCAGCCCGAAGCGCTCGCCAAGGTTCTGGAAAAGCTCGAAGCGATTCAAAAGGCTTTCAATGCCGCCGCAAAAAGCAAGCAGGTGTCCCTCGCCGATGTCATTGTGCTGGGCGGTTGCGCCGCGGTGGAAGCGGCGGCGAGCCAGGCGGGCCTTGCTATTCAAGTGCCTTTCACGCCAGGCCGTGGGGATGCCTCTCAGGAACAAACCGATGGGGTTTCCTTCGCGGTGCTCGAACCCCTGGCCGACGGTTTTAGAAACTACGCTCGAAAGGGTTTGGAAACTTGCGCCGCGGAACTGCTGATCGATCGTGCCCAGTTGTTAAAACTGACGGCGCCTGAGCTGACGGTTTTGCTCGGGGGGATGCGTTCTTTAAACACCAATTTCGCTCACACCTCCCATGGAGTTTTCACCTC
>DALYEU010000067.1:0-7726 GCA_031972375.1 bacterium
AACAGATTAACAGCAAGTAGTAGCCAATCTTTTGGGGAGTTTTTCATGGGATCCTTGGGTGGTTTTGCTTCAGAAAGAAAACCGTTACCAAATGGGTTTGCATTAGGGGAGCGCTTTGTCTCGTCTAAAAATTGTGTTAGAGGCCTGATGGCGAAAACATAAAATATGTACATATTATTTTTATGTACATATTTTAAAGGGTTTCACGTGGAACGGATGTGGTCATGTTAAAATACGATCAAGAATACGATGTTATTGTGGTTGGGGCTGGACACGCTGGTTGTGAGGCGGCTTTAGCGGCGGCGCGCATGGGGGCGAAGACCCTATTATTGACCTCCAATATGGATAATGTTGCCCACATGAGCTGTAATCCCGCCATCGGAGGTTTGGGCAAAGGGCATATCGTGAAAGAAATCGATGCTCTGGGCGGTGAGATGGGGAAAAACATTGATGCCACTGGTATTCAGTTTCGTATTTTGAATACTCGCAAAGGCCCAGCGGTGCGGGCAAGTCGGGCTCAGGCAGATAAATTGCTTTATAAAAAGCGCATGAAATGGATTTTAGAAAACACGCCTGGGCTTTATTTGAAACAAGCCTTTGCGGATTCTTTAGGTGTAGAGCAGGGAAAGGTCACTGGGGTGCTTTCCTCCCTGGGTATTTTTTTTCCTAGCAAGTCTGTGGTGTTGACGACGGGTACCTTTTTAAATGGGCTTTCCCATATCGGTGAAAACAAAAGCGCTTGCGGTCGAGCTGGGGATGCCCCCTCTCTCTATTTATCAGGAAATCTTCATGATTTGGGTTTTGAAGTGGGTAGGTTAAAGACAGGGACCTGTCCTCGTGTGGATGGTCGAACAATCGATTATTCTCGTTTGGAACGCCAAGAAGGCGATACTGTCCCAAGAAAGTTTAGTTTTTCCGATAATAAAATCGAGCTACCCCAATTGCCTTGCTACATTACTTACACCAATGAGGCTACCCACGGGGTGATTCGTTCGGGAATTCATCGAAGTCCAATGTATTCTGGACAAATTCAGGGGGTGGGTCCTCGTTATTGTCCTTCTGTGGAAGACAAGGTGATGCGTTTTCCCGACAAGGATAGGCATCAATTATTTTTAGAACCCGAAGGCTTGGAGACCCATGAGGTTTATGTCAATGGTCTTTCCACCAGTCTTCCCATTGATATTCAATTGAATTTTCTAAAGACTATCCCTGGTTTGGAAAAAACGGAAATGGTGCGGGCGGGATACGCCATTGAATACGATTACGTGCCCCCTACCCAGCTTTATCCTTGGCTAGAAACTAAAAGAATTTCTGGATTATTTCATGCAGGGCAAATCAACGGTACCTCGGGTTATGAGGAGGCGGCTGGGCAGGGGCTTGTGGCCGGCGTCAATGCGGTTTTAAAAATTAGGGGTGAAGAACCGTGGATTCTCAAGAGATCCGAGGCGTACATTGGGGTTTTGATAGATGATTTGGTAACCCATGGGACCGATGGGGAACCTTACCGAATGTTTACCTCCCGGGCTGAATATCGTCTGCTATTGCGGGAAGATAATGCTGATTTACGGCTTAGGGATCAGGGGCGTCGTTTGGGATTGGTGAACGATGGGGATTGGCTTGGATTTCAAGAGAAAAAACAACAACTTGAATTTTTTAAACAGCAATTAAAGAGTATTCGAATCCTTCCTACGAGTGAAATTCAGCGGCGTTTGGTTGAATGTGGGCATAGTTCTTTGGAACAACCGTTGAGTTTGGAACAATGGTTGCGGCGTCCCGAAGTGAAAATTGATGATTTAAAAAGAGTGTTTCCAGAACGGTCGGAGCTTTGGAATTCTCTCCGTTCCGATGTTCTGGAACAGGCGGAGATTCAGATAAAATACTCGGGTTATGTGGATCGTCAGGAAGAAGAAATTCAGCGAATAGAACGTTTTCAGGGGATGTCTATTCCAGAAACTTTTATTTTTGAAGGAATCCCTGGGCTTTCTACCGAAGTTGTAGAAAAGCTCAATCGTATACGTCCTCAAACCTTAGCCCAGGCAAGCCGTATCTCAGGGGTAACGCCAGCAGCAATTTCCATTCTAAGCCTTTATCTGAAGCGTTGGGATCTGGCTCAAGCGGTCTGATGATTTACTCCAGGCGTGGGCTTGGAAGATTTTTCCCCCCTGCTTTCCCGATGTGAGCGATATTTTTGTTTTTTCTTGAGAATCTCATTCTCGAGTTCAACAGATTTTTTTGCACATTAGGTTTTTTAGACCTGTAGTGAATGTTGCGATATGTATTTGCATTTTGTACGGCTTAATAGTGTTGCAAATTATTTTAGGTGTTTAGGGTCTCAGTAATTTTTTATTGGAGAAATACGGTGGTAGACGAACTGTCAGGGGCTTTATCAGGAAAATCCGTTTTGGAAAGCGGTTTTACAGCGCTGGAGCGACTCCTTCCTGCTGTTTCACGTGAAACAAAGGGGCTTCTGGATCGCTATGTCGATTTGCTTTTTCAGTGGAATGCTAAAACTAATTTGACTGGATCTGCTACCCCTGAAGACTTTTATATCCACCATCTCTTGGATGTTTGTTGCGCCCAAATAGCTTTAGAGAAAAAAACTCATGAGCTTAAGTTGTTAAATAATCCGTCTTTGATTTGTCAGGGTGAGTCTGAAATAACTTTGAAAGATGGAATTTGGTTAGATGTAGGATCTGGAGGGGGAATTCCCGGAATTCCTTGGGCAATATTGTGGCCTGAAACTCGTTTCGGTCTGGTGGAGGTGAGACAGAAGAAAGCTGCTTTTTTAGATCGAGCGGTCTCTTTGCTTTGTTTGAAAAAAACAAAAGTTTTTTCTTGTTTAGTGGAACATCTTCATTCGGATTTGGAAAAAAACTGGCGAACCGTCTCGTGTAACTCCGCGGGAACGGTTGATCAGGGAGCTTCCGCTTCTTCGGAGAACAATCTTTACATTGTTTCACGTGGAACGGCAGATCCCAGAGGTTTGCTTCGCTTAGCTCATCGAGTGCCTTTTTCTTGGAAATATTGGTTTGTGTTTTCATCGGAAAAAACCCAAGACCAATTTCGTTGTGAGTCTTCAAAATTAGGTTTGGGTGTGGATGGGGTTTACTACGAGCGTCCTTATGAGCCCTACTTGTCTCAAGGTGGTAAGGGTTTATTGACGATTCTCTACCCTCTGGCTGAACTTGAAAGCTAATTTTTGAGTATTTTTTTGTTTTTGGATTTTGGTTCAAGCTCTTTATTGCCCTACATTGCCTTACAAATAATGTTTTTGTTGCGACAATGTTCGCCCTGGGATATAGCCAGTGGAGTTTTTGGAGGCTGTCATGAAGGTCCTGGCCTTAGTTAATCAAAAAGGGGGAGTGGGTAAAACCACTACGGCGGTAAATGTGGCCTCTTGTTTGGCGGCCGCTGAGCGGCGTACTTTATTGATTGATTTAGACCCCCAGGGTAACGCCACGAGTGGGCTTGGGATCGCTAAAGAAGGTTTGGAGCAAAGTATTTACGATGTGTTGGTGGATGGGGTGTCTTTAGCCTCGGTCCTGGTGGCAACCAGTTTGCCCTATTTGTCTTTGGCTCCGGCTAATACCCAGTTGGTGGGTGCCGAATTGGAGTTGGTTTCCGCCTTGTCTCGGGAAAATCGACTAAAAAATGCCCTATCGAAGCTGGTCTCCCCTTTTGATTATGTCTTGATCGATTGCCCTCCCTCTCTAAATTTGTTGACCCTCAATGCCTTGACGGCGGCCACTTCGGTTTTGGTGCCTGTGCAGTGCGAGTACTACGCTATGGAGGGGTTGAGTGAGTTGATGAAGACGATTCAGTTAGTGCAAACCCATCTTAATCCCCAGTTGAGTCTCGAGGGTATCGTTCTGACGATGTATGACGGGCGAAATAACTTGGCTCGTCAGGTCAGTGGAGAGGTTCAGCAGTTTTTTGGGGATAAGGTTTATAAAACGTTGATTCCGCGCAATGTGAAGCTGAGTGAGAGTCCTAGCCATGGTAAATCGGTGATTATGTACGATGTGCAGTCTAGGGGAGCGCAAAGTTACCTTCAGTTGACAGCAGAGTTGATGCGGCAAAATGGGGAAAAAGAAACCAGTGGGGTCGTTGTCTTGGGAGGGGATTCGGGGTCTGGAGAATCCAAGGGTTTTGTTGAAAGCGAGGAGGTTTTGGTTGTTGATGGTGCAGGAGTTCCGGTGGAAGAGTTTCCGCTTTCTGTGGGGGGATGATTTTTGTTGGTTGGTTTTGTTGAGGTGATGGGGTGTGGGGTTGATTTTTAGTGGCGGGTGAGTTGTTTTTACTTTTTTGAATTTTTTAAGGAGTGATCATGAATCAAAATAGAGCCCTCGGAAAAGGTCTGGCGTCTTTATTGGCTAATGGACAACCTAAGGTGGAGCCTGTCTTGACGGAAGGCTATTTTCAGTGTCCTGTCGAGGATATTTTGCCCAGCCGTGATCAGCCACGTAAGTTGTTTTCCAAGGAAAGTTTAGAGGAGTTGGCGGCGTCGATTAGGGAGCAGGGGGTGATACAGCCTTTGATTGTGCGCCGTATAGAGGGTGGAAAATACGAGTTGATCGCCGGGGAGCGGCGTTTGAAGGCTTCGCGTTTGGCAGGTTTAACCCATGTTCCTGTGGTTGTGGCGCAGGTGGTTCCTGAAAAAGTCTTTGAGATGGCTCTGGTGGAAAATTTACAGAGAGAGGATTTGAATCCCATCGAAGAGGCTTTGGCTTACCGAGAATTGCAAGATAAGTATCACTTTACTCAGGAGCTTATCGCTCAAAAGGTGGGTAAAGAGCGTTCGACTGTGGCTAATAGTTTGCGTTTGCTTTTGCTGCCCGAAGAGATTCGTGGAGATATTATCGAGGGGCGTCTTTCGATGGGGCATGCCCGTGCTTTGTTGGCCTTGGAGAGCGATGAAGATAAGTTGCGATTGAAGCGTCGCATTTTAAAAGAGGGTTTGTCTGTTCGTGAGGTGGAGAATTGGATTCGTAATTCAAAAACCTCTTTGAAAATTATCTCTCCTAAAACTGGGGCTGTTTTGGATACGCAAACCCAGTTTATTCAACAGGAGATGGCCAAGATGCTGGGAACTAAAGTTTCCATTCAGGGTCGGGGTAAGCGCGGTAAGTTGGTGATCGAGTACTACAGCGAGGAAGATTTGGATCGCATTTTCAATGCCGTGATGGGTTAGTGGGTTTTGTGTAGGGGGTGTCGAGGTGAGTCGTTTGCATCTTGGTCGGCGAG
This sequence comes from bacterium, assembly GCA_031972375.1. Lineage (GTDB taxonomy): Bacteria > UBA10199 > UBA10199 > DSSB01 > DSSB01 > DALYDW01. The sequence continues at coordinate 5,245 of DALYEU010000067.1, forward strand.
CGATTTGTTGGTTTGGCTAGGGTTGTTTTGACTAGAGTCTCAAACCTAACTGTGAAATTCCTATAGAGATCAATAGGAAATAATCGGGCGAGAATAGGAGGGTCTATGTTTGGAGAAAAAGAGCGGGCTCTTAAACTCATGAGTGAAGAACCCATGACCTTGTTGGACAGTGATGCTCAATTTGAAGGTAAGTTGACTTTTGAAGGGAGGGTTCAGATTAATGGGAAGTTTCGGGGCGAAATTTTTTCGGAAGGGATCTTGATTATCGGTGAAGGAGCTGAGGTGGACGCTTCCATTGAAATAGATACGGTTATCATTCACGGGCGGGTCAATGGGTCCATTTGTGCTACCAAGCGAATTGAAATGCATCCTCCGGCGGTGGTGAAGGGAGATATTGCGTCTCCGGGTTTGGTGATCAGTGAAGGGGCCCTCTTCGAAGGAACTTGCGCCATGGGACGTGGAGCGGGTCAAGTGCTCTCTTTATCGAAGTCCAACCCTAGTGCCGTGGGTTTGCGAGGAGAAGAGTCTATGGCTCGTGGAGCCCCCCAGGCTTTGGAGGTGGATGGTATTGTGTAGGGCGATTTTGGTGGCGCTCTAGGGAAGCTTTTCTCACGATTGGGGCATACGGGTTACGGGGAAAAAGAAAAAAATTTTTTACTTGAGGATGGGGGATTCCTTTGTTGTTGCCTTGACAAGGTGTAGACCCCGTGGTACCTCGGCGCGCGCGGCCAAAAGGCACCCCTAGGTCTAAGGCCAACCTAAGTAAAAATCACAATGATTTCAGTGAGTTAAGGGTTTTGGCATGATTGATTTGATGCCTAATATGACGCTCTTCGTGCAGATGGGGATTTTTGTCTTCGTCTTAATGTCGATGCATTTTTTAATCTTTCGTCCGGTGTTGCGTATTTTGGCGGCGCGCCACGCTTTGACGGAGGGGGCGCAAAAAGAGGCTAAGCAGCTTCAGGATTCGGCGACAGAGATGTTGAATACGGTGTCCGTTCGGATCAAGTCAGCTCGGGATGAAGGTCTAAAAGAAAAAAGTGTTCTCACCCGTGAGGGGGAAGCCTGTGCCCATGATCTGATTCATCAATCACGTCAGGCTTGGGAAGGTCGTTTGGAGGAGAGTCGTTCTGTGTTGAGCGCTGAAGCCAAGGCGGCTCAGGAGAGTTTGCAACAACGTTCACAAGAGCTTTCCAAAGAAATGACGGAAAAACTATTGGGCAGAAAGGTTTCGGCCTGAGGCATGGGGATCCAATCCAAAAAAATGCAGTTGATGGTTGTCTTAGGGTTGGTCTTGGCTTCGACTGGAGCTTTTGCTGCAGGGGGAGCTCATGGTCACGACGAGGGGATTCCGACCAGGCCCATTTTGTTTGCGTCGATCAATCTCCTTCTTTTGTTGGGTATGTTGTTGTTTTTTTTACGTAAGCCCGCGAAGGATTTTTTTGCTTCGCGAAGCGCTTTGATTCAGAAAAATTTGGAGCAGTCCCAGTCCCTCAAACAAGAGGCCCAGCTTAATTTTAGTGAAGCTCAGAGTCGACTGAACGGAATTGAAGAAGAAACACGGCGTTTAGTTGCTGAACTCAAGAAAGACGGAGAGTTGGAAAAAAACCGTCTCATTCAAGAGGCTCAGGAGCAGGTCAAGAATTTGCAACAGACTGGGGAGCGCATTTTAGCCCAAGAGCTTCGCAAGGCGAAAGAAGAGCTAAAAAAAGAAACGATCGCTTTGGCTGCGGAAATGGCTGAGACCCTCGTGAAGCAAAATTTAACTCCTGAGGATCAACGTCGCTTGGTTAGCCAATATCTAGGTAAAATGGAGAATCTCTCATGAGGGGTGGTTCCGCAGCCAAGAGGTACGCTCGAGCTCTGCTCATCGTAGCCCAAGGACAAAACCAGGTGGATGTCGTCGATCAAGACTTGCAAAAGCTTTCGATTGAATTGAAGGCCCACCAAGAATTGCGTCAGGTCTTGGAGTCGCCGGTGGTCAAGCCTTCTGTGAAACAGACCGTATTTGAAAAGGTGGCGGAACGATTGAAGTTGGCCCCTTCGTTGATCAATCTGGTTCGAGTTTTGATTGACCGAGATCGTATGGAGGTTTTGGTGCTGCTCGCTCGAATCTACCAAGATTTGGCGGATGAGTCCTTAGGGCGTGTGCGGGTTCAGGTGAAGTCGGCGGGCCCTTTGGAAGAGCAAGAGGCGCAGCTGAAGGCTTTGTTGGAAAAGTCTTTAGGTAAGCAGGTTCTCATGGAGACCCAGGTGGATTCCAGTTTGTTGGGTGGGTTTACGATTCAGGTCAACGATCGAGTTTTTGACGCCTCTTTGAAACATGAGTTGGAAAGAATCAAAGAAGAAGTGATTCAAAAGGCCATCGCTTAACGGCGATTGGGTCGGAGGACGGCCCGGCCATTTCACCGAGTTAAAAACTGGGTGAGTTTTTTTGGATAAAATAAGGAAGCCTTATGCAGATTCGTCCCGAAGAAATCTC
>DALYEU010000068.1:0-7409 GCA_031972375.1 bacterium
GAATTCCGTTTATTGCGGAGCTTAACGGTCAACAGGGCTTCTAAACGATATTTTTCTTTTTTTGCCATGGCCGTTACAGCTCAATAAAACCCATCCACTTAAGCTTTATAAAAAGATCCGCTTCAATTCTTCGGAACTCTCTGAGAGGTGAATTTGCTCATGGGTATGTTGTTTTAAAAACTGATTGGCCTCCTCGATTTTTTCGATGGCGTAATCCACCTTGGGATCGGATCCAGATTCGTAAGCTCCGATCAAAATTAAGTCCCGTTCTTTTTCATAGTTTGCACACACTTCTCGCAATTTTCGGGCCGCCATTTCATGATCTTCATCTACAATGGAAGTCATGACACGGCTGACGGATTCGGAAATATCAATGGCGGGATAATGTCCACGAGCTGCCAAATCCCGTGACAAAATAATGTGTCCATCAAGGATGGAACGCACTTCATCGGCTACAGGCTCGGTCATATCATCACCCTCCACCAAAACCGTGTAGAAAGCGGTAATAGAGCCTATGGCCGAATTTCCGGAACGCTCCAGTAACTTTGGCAAAGTAGAGAAAACTGATGGAGTAAACCCCTGACGAGCCGGTGGCTCTCCAACCGCGAGCCCGATTTCACGCAAGGCTCGCGCAAAACGAGTGACCGAATCCATCATCAACAAGACCCGCAAACGGCGATCTCGGAAATACTCCGCAATCGCCGTCGCCACATAGGCCGCCTTGGCACGAACCAAAGAAGGCTGATCGGAAGTCGAAACTACAACCACGGATTTTTTTAACCCCTCTTCACCCAAGTCTTTCTCTAAAAAATCTCTAAGTTCACGACCACGCTCTCCGACCAGACAAATGACATTGATATCGGCTTCGCAATTACGAGCCAACATTCCCATGGTGGTCGATTTTCCCACACCTGCGGCGGCAAAAATCCCCACTCTCTGACCTTCTCCAACCGTCAATAAAGAATCGATGGCTTTCACCCCCACAGAGATGGGGTTGGTAATTCGTTTTCGCGTTAGAGGATCCGGGGGCGGCGCCATGACAGGATATTCTGTATCCCATTGTAAGGGGCCTTTTTGTTCCGCATCGATGGGATCACCCAATCCGTCCAGGACACGTCCTAACAAACCATTACCCACTCGAACCGTCAGACAATTACCGGTGGGAACCACTTCATTGCCAGGACCAATACCCTCGAGCTCACCCAAAGGCATCATCAAGACATCTCGATCACGAAAACTCACCACTTCAGCCTTGATTGGATTCCCACGATGAAAGGGATAAATGTAACAGAGCTCGCCAACCCGTACTCCTGGAACAATAGCCTTAACCACCAACCCCATCAGCTCAGTGACCTTACCCTTAATGCGATAGGTAGAAATGGAATGTACCGCGCGATAATACTGACGTAAGTCCACCAGGGGTGGATCAAAATCCGCAAAAAATTGTTCCGCCGTCACATTCATCATAAAAATAAAAAATTAGACAAGGGTTAAACCCAAGGCCTTTTTAATTGCATTGAGCTGTGTATCCAACTGGGCATCGACCGTACCTATCTCGGTATCCACAACACAACCGCCGACCTGAACCGACTCATCCTCCCTCAAGCTCAGCGTTTTGATTCCCTCCAAAGAAAGCATGAGTTCTCGCTCATTTTTCTTCACCGTCTCATAATCCTGAGGATTGAGTCTGACTAAAATCTTATCTCCCACAGCATCCCCCAAGGCCAGACGAATGACATTCATGATGGCCTTATCGTTTTCAGAAAACTCCCTACCGATGAGCTTTTTGGCGATTTCAAAGACCAACTTCACCATCTCACGCTCATTGTCTAAAAAGAGTTTATGACGGAGTTCTTTCACTCGAATGAGCATCTCTAAACCAGTCTGTAGACCCTCCTGGTAGCCACGCTCCCTTCCCTCTTCAATCGCACGCTCACGTTCGTCTTGCACCTTGGCCAACAAGGCCCGGGCATCCATCCGAATCTTAGCGGCATCCTCACGCGCCTCTCGGACGATTTGACTCGCCTCATCCCCGGCTTGAATCACCTCACGGTCGATCACACCCCCCAACCCCCGGGGCGGCAAATGAGGCAAAACCGACTCGGACTCCACAGGATCCGGTAAATCCAAACGCTCGCTAAACTCTTTACCTTTAAATATCTTCGCCATATCTGCACCTCAGTCTACCACAAAAAGCTCCTTAAAAAGCTGAGAATCCATGGTTAAATTAATCTTCCTCCAATACAGCAAGAGCCGTTTCGATTCTTTTCATGGTTCTTTGACGCTTTTCATCCTGGGCGTCAGGAGCGTTTGAGCCCAACAGGCGTCTCAATAAATATCCATAACGGGGGGGTAGATGATAAACGAAATAGGTCCCCCATTGGGCAGGCCCCCCCGTTAAGGCCCTTGTAAAAACCCCCAGCCCAATTTCGCTAAGGATATCTTCCGCCGACATTTTTTCTAGATCGGAAGATAGAAGATGCATCTGAGCCTCTCTCTGCTCCAAAGGGCTTAAGCCTACGGATTCTTTGATGCGACGGCGCAACTCTTTAGCATCTTGGGGGTGGAGTCGGTTGAGAATCAGCCTGATGGAAGTTCGGCTGAAACGACTGAGAGCTAGGGTCATTTCTTGAAATCCCAACTCTCGGAACAATCGTTTTTTCTGATCGGAAGATAGATCGCGAACCTGAGCCCAGAGCGCTGTTTCTTGCAAAAAATCCAGGGAAATTTGGGGAAACCGATGTTCTGCACGCTGACGAATCCATAGGCGGAGACGAGGATCGATGCTGCCCACTTGAATTTCTTTGAGGGCACGGCGCGTATTTTTAGGTAAATCCTTTAAAAAACCCCCTATTTTTGCCTTCGGTAAATCCGCTAATAAAACAGCTAAAACCCCCGGCCCCTCATTGCGAAAAGCATCGGTGATCCAGGCCGGATCAGCATGATACAGCAAGCTTTCAACTCCATGATGTTGCGGTGGAAAGGAAAAACTGTCTTTTTCTTGAGAAAAATGCCGGAGCGTCTCCCGGAGGTTAGTCACCCGCGTAGAAAGAGAAAAACTTAAAACCTCTTGAGCCTCTTTCGGGACCCAACGCAACAAAGCCCCCACTAAAGCTCGATCCCGCTCTACAAGTTGTTCTTGATAAGAAATCATGGCCTTAGTCTTCCCCCCCTAAAAACGAAGAGCAGACCCACACCTTAGGAGTCTTGTCACACTCCAGCCAAGAGAATCTTTTGGGTGCCCACTAAGAAAGACACTAGACCTGCATTTGGAAAGGCGTCTGAATAGCACGGTTACCCATCTCACCCACCTTAGAAACCATTTCGTAGGTGGCCGTATGCTGATGGGCAAACACCTGAAGCCGCAACAATTCGTGCGTGCTAAATTTTTTCCCCGAGTTCATCTGCTCCATCAGGGTATCCATGTTATTTTGGGTAAGATTTACTTCTTTGAAAATTTCGTAGATGGATGTGGCGCTACTCACGCCTTGGGTACCGGGCACCTCACCAGCCTTGGCCACATCAATTTGGATTCCATCGGCGGAAATGGCGTTCATCGTGGGGTTGGTGTCGCCCCCCCCCATATCCTCCACCATTTGCATTAACTGCTGAGTCGTATCCTGATTTGTCTGAACCTGACTGTCTAAAACTTTGCTAAAGGAAGACTGTTCAACGGAATAATTTTGCGTCTTAGCCACAGGCGAATTTTGAGAAGCTCCCACCAGGGCTTTTTGAGTCAATTGTAACGAAATAGCATCCATCGAATCATCCTCCTCAATCGGTCTCGTTCTTATTATCGCAACGCCGACCCGATAAAGTTTCCTACCCCAGAGAAAAAAACAGCACAATAACTTAAGACGTTTTGACTACGCTTGCATCTCCATGCGGTTCTGATGCTGTACCTTCAACTGAATCAGGCTGATCTTCTTGAATAAAAGGCCCAAGGCCCGAGCATGAAGGCGGGAAGTCCAAGACTTTGACAGCCCCAACTTCATCCCAGATTCCTCCAAAGTCTTGTTTTGAAAATAATACATTTTTACTAGTTTTCGCTCTTTTTCTGGCAATTCTTCAATAGCCTGCCGCATAAATTCTTTAATTTTATGAAACTCAGCCTTCTGCTCGATATCATTGGCCTTCTTATCCTCGATCTCCATGGTTTCTTCTGTAGAATCAATGCTGATAATGTAGATTGAGGCCAAAGAATTTACCGTATCGTAGATCTCCCCAACCTCCTCCTCGGAGCTGGGACGAACATTGACGCCACGGTCGTTAACGCTCTGCAAATACTCGTTGGCAGCCTGTTCGAATTTTATCTTAGAGTACAGAGAACGGGGAATCCAGCCGGTTTTCCGCAAACCATCGTAAATAGCCCCACGAATTCGGTAATAAGCGAAGGTTTTAAAATCGACATTAAACTTGGGATCGAAACGCTGGGCCGCCTCAAGCAGACCCAAACGAGCATTACTGAGGATCTCTTCGATATCCGCATCATTAGAGAGACTCTGGGCCACCTTATTCGCGATGGAAGCGGCATAAGGGAGGTACTGTCCTACCAACTGGTCAATATCAAGTTTTTGAGCCACCTTGGCGGCTACAGTTTTATTTTTGATATCGTTTTTTTTGGATTCTCTCTGAGTAGCGGTTGGGTTCATGCGATAACTCCCTCTATTCAAAGCGTTTAATGTGGCAACCTAAATTCCCCTCACGCCTAAGAAGATATGCAAGATATCGGCCAACGAACCCGGGCCTGAGTCATTTTACATCCAAGAAAATAACGACATGAATTATAACAACATTTTTTTCAAAGAACCGATGGGAGCCTTTTGAGCTTTTATGAAACTTTATGAAAGTTGTGTAGTAACAGCCTATTATTTCCGAAATTTTGGGGACTTTATCCCTCACACTCCTACCGTACCCACAAAATAGCGTAAAGGCCCACACCCAGAATCCTAGTCTGGAGTCCGGGCAGACCATCTCAGAAGTAATGGACTGAGGGTTTTAAATGGAAATGGGGGAATCGACAAGCAACTGAATAATCGCTTCTTGCATCTCGCGACCCTCAGGTGTCACTGCATAGAATCGGTAGGGGCTATTTGGGTTATCTTGCAAGGCCCGCTGAACCACCGTCTCGAAAACACGACGCCGAGCGGCTCGGTGCTGAGCCTCCGTAAAAGAATTAGACGGGGCTCTAAGCCCCCCTTTTCTATCCTCGTTATTGGATACAATCAGATCCAGGAAGGAATCGACACTAGAAGCCGGCTCAACCGATACCGGCGAAGCGACCTCCCCCCCTGTTTGGGCTCCACTTTTAGGAGAAATAGACAAAGGCGCCACTGTCGGGCGTACAGGTCGTACCATAAGCAACCACCTTCTTTTAGGAAGTGGGAGAAAGCCCCGCTATTTCACTCCGGGCTGCCATCTCTCTGTTTAAGACCGTACCTAACTTCATCTCTTGAAAGCCATCATTGACATCGGGAGTCGCAGCCCCTCCGGGACCACTGAACATCCCAAAACCGGGGGTCAACATTTGAAAATTAGCCTGAGCCGCAGCCTCATCCATGGCTAAATTATTGAACTGCTTATTGACCATCTTCTCGTAGCTGTACTGGGCAAAATCACTGATACCATAAAGTCCCGCTGAGGCCACTGTGCCCAATCCGGGAAAAAAGCGCAGCACGCTGCCCGCTATCCGCCCAAAAACAGAACCAAATTTAGCCAAACCCATGCTGAAATTCTGCCAGAACGTGGGTTTGTCAAGCGCAGAGCCCCCCTGAATCATTCTGTAATGATTCTGCTGAATCATGTGGGGCTGGAGAGCGATGTTTTCGGGTTGGATCGGATTGAAACTCATAAGAACTCCACTAAGCGTTTGCTTTTCGTATTATCGGAATTCAAAACCTAAGAAGTTTCTTAAAACTTTGAGAATCCTAACTTATTGGACTTTCTTAAGAAAGATCTTGAGGAGGTGACTCCTCTCCCGGCCTTAACTGAGGGGCGCCTCCAGAAAAACCATCCTCCAGAAGCCCCATTCCTAACGAACCCATTCCACCTTGCGCCCGGCTCACCTTAATTTCTTGGCGCATACGGGTTACCTTGAATACATTCAAAACTAAGGCCACAGAAACAGCAATTAACAACAATAAGAAAACCACAGCGTAAATCTTAAATCTTTTCATAGATTCAGGAGTAAGCTGCAAACCAGCAATCGAAGCCAAACCCGGCATTGTATTGCTGACTTGGTCTCCTTCGATTTTTTCCCCCTGAGGCCCCTTAGACAGCGCCACCTCAGGAGACTCAACGTAGCTGATAATAACGGCCACATCCCGGGGATCAAGATTCTCTACCGTATTGGAAATAAAACGCTGCATCTGCGACTCGCGCACCTCATAGCCCGCCACATCCTTTTTAACCTGCAAAACCGCAGAAGCAGTGGGACGCTTGGCTGCTGCCTCATCATTGGCAAATTCACTGACCTCAGGAATATTAAGGACGACATCGGCATCGATGACTCCAGGAACCCGCTCCAAAGAGTTAATGATCTCGCCTTTTAAAGCCAAAAGCTTACGACATTTCTCTTCTTCAGGGGTTGGAATGAGCCCCTTTTCTTTGCAAATTCCCGAAAACCCCAATTCGGTACGCTTCGGCAGATTATTTTCCACCAAAATTTGTCGGGCTAAGTCGATCTTGTTTTTAGGAACCTGTACCTTATAGCTAACCTCCTGAGCCCCCTCAATGCGAACCTTCTGGGCCTCGACTCCTTTGTTATACAAGGCAACAAGTATTTCATTAGCGTCTCTCTCATTGAGATCCTGAAACAGCACCTCTTTGCTACAACCCGTCACAACGAAGAGCAACGCGAATAATACGGCCGATTTACGAATCCACTGGTATAACATGAAGTTTTGTCCTCTCCCCGAGGGAGGAAATTAGCGTTTTACCTGAAGCTGACTAGGATCCGGAGCGTATCCCTTGGAGATTAAATCAAGCAAAGACCGAGCAAAATCCCCCGACTTTCCCTTTGGATCCAAATGGGAAGCCTCTGACAAGGAACCCTTGGCCTTGTCCCTCTCTCCCTTGAAGAGTAGAGCCTCCCCCAGGTAAGCATGAGCGAAAGCACTTTTAGGTTCTACCTCTAAAGCCTTACGGTAAGTCGTAATCGCTTGATCGAATTTTCCCTGGACACAATGGACATTTCCTAAAGCCACCCACGGAACCTCACTATTCGGAGCCAAAACAGTGACCCCCTCAAAAAGCTCCTGAGACTCTTTATAACGAAACATCCCTAACAAAAGATACCCAGCTTCCATCAAGATTTGGAGATCTTCACTTTTTATCGGGATCATGCTTGCCTCACGAAAAAAAAGGGTAATTTGGACGGAAACTTATCCAAATTACCCCAAACTTTAAAG
>DALYEU010000069.1:0-7364 GCA_031972375.1 bacterium
CTTCCGAACAAAAAATCTTCACGCCTTTTTTTGTAGTTCGATTTCGTGACAGCGGAAAAAGTCACCCTCGTCTGGGTTTAGTTCTCTCAAAAAAAAAAATCGCCGAGCGGTAGACCGAAATCGCCTGAAAAGACTCTTTAGGGAGATCTTTCGTCAGGAGGCATCCAAGTTGGCGGGTATGGATCTGCTTTTTTATAGCAACCGACCGGTGACCTTAGCTCAGGAAGATGAGTTCCGTGCCTGGGTCCTCAGGATTTTTAAGAGATTAGAGCCTCATTGATGTTTTTAGGAAACCGCAGGTGCATCGCCACAAAGCCAAATAAGGGGCCTTTTTTGCATCCGAAGGGAGGCCGTTGTGAACACGGTGGTTCGGTACATGATCCGATTTTATCAAAAGGGCATTTCCCCTTTTTTAGGGTCGCGTTGCCGATTTCATCCCACCTGTTCCCAATATGCCCTGGAAAGTTTTGAAAGCTTCGGCTTTTTTCGCGCCGTTGCCAAGTCTCTAGGTCGTTTATTGCGTTGTCATCCCTTTCATCCGGGAGGTTGGGACCCAGTTGTTCCCCAATCTCAAGGCGAATCGGCGTCGCAAAGGAAAGTTTGATCCATGGAAAAACGAACTCTTACAGCTATCGTTTTGAGCAGTTTGGTATTGCTCGTTTACTACGGGGTTTTTTACAAGGTTCCCCAAAACAATCCTGCAGTTGCGCAGCTTCCAGCCGCTGTGGGTGAAACCAGCACCGTGGGTTCGGGTGTTACTCCATCAAGTTCGAGTGCTCTGCTGAATGGTTCTACTGAGACTCAGCCTCAGGCTCCGGTACAAAGCGAAAACTTGCAGACCCCCCTCATTTTGGCTGAAGTGACCAGTCAAACCGGCCTACCCCTTCACTGGTGGCTACAGGGTTTTTACCAGCAGCCGGATAGCAAAGGGCCCCATACGGACCTCTTAGGGGGAAAGACCGAACCAGCTCCGCTTTCTCCCTTGTTACAAGTTTCGGGTACACCCTGGACGCCTTATTTTTCGGTGGAAAAAGTGGGCGATGCCTTGGTTTATCGCGCCACTTTGAATGGTGGTTTGGAGTGGGTGCAAACGATTAAGCTTGGGGAACGGGCTTACACCCTGGATGTGGATGTTCAACTGAAGAATGTTGGGACAACCCCTCAGACCTTAGCCCCTGGGTTACGACTAACTCTTCCCCAGAAGCCTCAGGAGGGAAAAAAGTTTTTGGGAATGGGGGCCCAACCCCAATGGATTACTCCCCTCTATCGTCTGGCCAATAAAGTAAAACGAGATAACAACTGGAACAAGCTTACTCCCCGTACAGAGGTAGAGGGAGATATCACTTGGTCTGGATTGGAGGATCGCTATTTCTTGCGAGCCATCTTGGCTCGAAGTTTATCGCCACAAAATCGAAGCACTTACGGTAAGCAAGGTGAGTTTGCTTACGCTGAACTACAATACCCCTCCCAGACTTTAATGCCTGGGCAAACGCGACAAGCGCAGTTCACGCTCTACTTGGGGCCTAAGGATCCTACTTATTTGGAGCCCTTTGCCCAAGCCGGCTTGGATAAGGCGATTGATTTTGGTTTTTTTGGTATTGTGGCGAAGCCCATCTTGGCTTCCCTGAAGATTTTCCATTCTTTCCTGGGAAACTGGGGATTGGCCATTATTTTCCTGACCATAGTGATTAAGCTGTTGCTCTATCCTTTGACAAAAAAGTCGATGGCCTCGATGAAAGGCATGCAACAGTTGCAACCCCAGCTCAAGGCTATTCGCGAAAAATATAAAGACGATAGGGAGCGGCTCAATGTCGAAACCATGAATTTATTTCGACAGCACAAGGTGAATCCCATGGGCGGTTGTTTGCCCATGTTGATTCAAATGCCGATCTATATTGCGCTCTATAAAGTGCTTTATAATGCCACCGAACTTTATCACGCTCCCTTCTTTGCTTTTTATCGGGACCTCTCTGCCCCGGATCCCTATTTTATTCTACCCATTCTGATGGGTATTTCTTTTGTGGTTCAACAAAAGATGACCCCCTCTGCGGTGGATCCTGCTCAGCAAAAGATGATGATGCTCATGCCCATTATGTTTACGGCCTTTATGTTGTTTTTGCCCGTGGGTTTGGTGCTTTATATCTTCGTCAACAATCTCATGACGGTGGGGCAGCAGTACATGCATCAGCACGATCTTTCCTTGAGAGATTTGTTAGGGCGCAAAAAATCGTCCGCTTAAATTCGAATATATTTTTGCAGTATTCTCATGATCTTTTTGATCTGCTGATTGCGGCTTCGGCTCTTGAAACCAGGCTGTAGCCCGTCTAGAGAGAAAACGGTGAAAACTCTCCCCTTGCAAAATGATACGATTATCGCCGTGGCTACTCCTCCTGGTGAGGGGGGCATAGGGGTGCTGCGTCTTAGTGGACCTAAAGCTCCTGAAGCTCTCAAGTCTATTTGGCGTGGCCAACAGTCCGTGGATCGCTTCACTTCTCACCGACTTTACTTCGGCCATTTTTTCGAGCCTAACACCGAGTTGTGTTTGGATAAGGGACTAGCGGTTTGGATGCGAGCGCCCAGCTCTTATACCGGTGAAGATGTGGTGGAGATCCAGGTTCATGGGGGGCCGCTTTTGTTACACCGTTTTTTAGAGGTTTTGGTGGCATGGGGCTTGAGGCCAGCGGCCCCAGGTGAATTCACCCGTCGAGCTTTTCTCAATGGGAAAATCGATCTATTACAGGCTGAGGCGGTGGGGGCTCTCATCCATGCCCAATCGGAAGCCGCTTTACATAATGCCCAACGGCAGTTGGAAGGACGACTCTCCCAAGAGATAAAAAAACTTCGAGGGCAGTGCATTGATTTGTTGGCAAGGGTGGAGGCGGCCATTGATTTTCCTGAGGAGGATATTGAGATCATCGCGCCCCAACAGACTCAAACTCAGATTGAGCAAATCACTCGAGTTTTGCGGGCCTGGTTGGAAAAATTTCAGGTGGGGCGTTTGTTGAGAGAAGGGGTGCGCTTGGCGCTGGTTGGGCGACCTAATGTGGGGAAATCAAGTTTGCTCAATCGACTCTTGGGTGAGGATCGAGCCATTGTCCACGATAGCCCAGGAACGACTCGCGACGTCATTGAGGCTTGGGTGCATTGGGATGGGATTGCTTACCAAATTTTTGATACGGCGGGTTTGCGTGAAGGTGAAGAAGCTGTTGAGCAGGAAGGCATTCGCCGCTCAAAACTTAAGGCCGAGTCTGCCGATTTGATTTTGTGGTTGATCGATGCGGCCGAAGGATGGACTGAGGCCGATCGCGAAGTGGCCCAGACGCTGCAAGGCAGGGTTTTGTTGGTGGCAAACAAAACGGATAAACTTCCCACTGATTTGGGTTTGTCTGAGTTAGAACTCGGTTTTTCTAAGGGAGAATTTTCAAACGATTTGCCGTCCCATTGGACCCTAGCGGCCCCCTCCCCCTTGGGCGTTTCTGCTGTGCAGGGTACGGGTTTAGAAAAACTTAAGCAGAGTATTGGCGTTGCTGTGGGGGTGACCCAAGTGCGTGAGCAAAACCACGCCTATCTCAACAATGTGCGTCACCAGCGGGCTTTACAACAGGCCCTCGTCTCCTTAAAGCGCGCCCACCAAGCCTTGGAGGGCGGGCTTCCCGCAGAATGTGTGGCTGCCGATCTTCGCGAGGTGGCGCATTTTTTAGGCGAATTAATTGGTGAAATTTCCACCGAAGATATTCTCGACAAAATTTTCCAGGAATTTTGTTTGGGAAAGTAGCTTTTTGTTTTTTGCGCCATTTCTCTTTCTCGTGTTAAGCTAGTCAGGTTTGGGGATGGAGAGAAGGGGTTGAGGAGTGTTTCCCCGGGAGTGCTATTCCTGGGGCTCCTCTTGGAAGAGGAGTGTGGCGACGTGGGAAAAGAAAAAAAATATCCCCTTGTGGTTTGTTTTGGCATTGCCTTGGCGATGACTTCTAGCTGGGTTTTTTCCAGTGGAGATATAAAGAGTGATCTTCCTGAAAATCATTCTGCAATCACTACCCTGCCCGTTGCGGAAACGCAGCCCGAGGAGACCAGCTTTGTACCTTCGGAGCGAGTACGCCTGCGATTAAATATTCCTGCTACTCGAATCGATCTTTTTGTCGATGAACAAAAAGTGAAAAGTTATTTGGTGGCGGTTGGTATGCCGCAATATCCTACCCCGCAGCGAGATTTTAATATCAGTATGTTGATTTGGAATCCTTGGTGGATTCCCCCCGCAAGCGATTGGGCAAAGAACGCCCAAAAAACCCCTCCGGGTCCCGGTAATCCCTTGGGAGTGGTCAAGATGGTTATGGAGGATGCGGTATTGATTCACGGGACCAATAGCCCTCGCTCAATTGGCCGGGCTGCTTCCCATGCCTGTTTGCGCATGCTCAACGATGAAGCCAAGGATCTGGCTTGGGAAATTCAGAAGCGTTATTCCGAAAAGAGTGATCCCGAGTTATTGGAGAAGTATAAAAGTAATCGTCGCAGTAGTTACTATGTGAAGCTTTTAGAATCGGTTCCCGTCGAAGTGACTTATCAGCAGGTTGAGCGGCAAGGAGACATCTTGTTGCTTCATCCCAATCGTTATGGAAAATCGGGATTTGAGGATCAATTGCGTCTAGCCTTGTCCGATCATCCTGACCTTGTAGTGGATAAGCGTTTACTACGCAGACTCGATCAAATGCGTCGGCAAAAAACTGTAGAAGTTTCCATGGAACAAATGAAGGCCTGGGCCGTATCGCAACCTCCTTCCTCGTCCGTGGGCCAGGAGTCGACGCATCTTTCCTCCAGGGCCCAGGCGATGGCCCCTCACTAGGGAATAAAAAATCGGGGGATTCTCGCAAAGCAATGAACCTTTACGGTGTTCCTTCCGTCTTTCCTGAAACACATACCTTTCCCTGGAAGGTTTTTTAAGGAGGATCCCGTGAAAATTTCTCAATACACACCACCCATTTCCACCACCCTTTCGGATTTGTTTTCTGCTACGGAAACCCGAGATAAGGGGGGCGCGAATAAAACCTATTCCAACAACAGGAGTTCTTTTACTCTGGAATCGACGGCCACGGACGCCCTCTCTCCTCTTTTGGTTTCGGATCAGGAACTCCAAGGTTTAATTGCAGAACTCAACGCTACGGATGCCTCGGCAGAGACACAAAACTTAGAGTTAGATCCCCGAATGTTTTTTGAATGGATGCAAAGTTTGAGTGAAGAAGATCAGAAAGCGATGCACTCCTTTCACCGAAAAATTATTGATGCCTCCCAAGGAGAAACTTTGAATGAAACAGAGTTGGCTGCCTTAGTCGAACAAGCTCCGGAAGCGCTCCAAGAGTTCGCCGCTTCTCAAGGAATTTCTTTGGAAACGTTTATTCAAAATAGCGCGCAGCATAAGGGGCAACGACCGGAGCCCAGCGCTTTGCAATCGGAGCTGATGGATTTTTTTCAAAGCCAAGGGGTCGATCCTAGGCAGGAAGGCATGAAAGATTTTTTTGGTCAGCTCATGGAAATTTCTAAAAACACAGAGGGCGATTGGAGTGAGTTGCAATCGCAAACTCCGCAAGTGTTGAGTGATTTTGCAGAAAGTAAAGGCATCTCAATTTCGGAGTTACTCTCACAGCTGGTTTCGGACATGCAAAAGCATCGTCCTCAGCAAGGCCCCCATCAGGGGCAAGAATAGGAGGAAATATGCATCAGCGTTTTCGTTTAGGATTTCTTGCGGTGTTGATGGTGGCGGGCATGGCTCAAGCGCAAGGCCAGCCAAGGGATTTTCCGCCGCCGGATTTTGGTAAAATGCCGTTTATGGAGGAATTGAATTTAAGCGAGGCCCAGCGCGAAAAAATTAAGGCCTTGCATGAAAGCAATCGGCCTCAATTTGAAAAAGATCGAGAAGCGATGCACCAGGCCAAGACTCGTTTTGACGAGGCCATGGATGGCGATGGGTCTCCCGATGAAATTCGAAAACGTTTTCAGGCCCTACAAAAAGCTCGCGATGCGATGATGAGTTTTGGATTTGAGCAGGCCTTAGCCGTTCGCGAAATTTTAACTCCAGAGCAACGGAAAAAATTTCAAGAACTGCGCCGTGACAAATTCAAGGGAAGACATCCTCCCCATCCTCCGGGTGGGCCCGTGGGACCTGGTCCCGAGGGCTTTGGGCCCCCGCCTCCATGAACGGGAGTGTAAAACTTGACTCACTCCATCGATCAAAAAATAGCGCAGTTTACGGAAGGCAAATGCCGTAACTTTCGCGAGCTCTATGAAAACTTTGCCGGTCCAGTGCGCGGATTGCTTTACCGAATTTTCCCCCAGGGCCCTTTGGATGATGCGGTGCAAGACGTCTTCGTTAAAGTTTGGAAAGGGCTGCCCCGCTTCGAGGGGCGCTCTTCCTTGAAGGTTTGGATTTTTCAGATCGCCCATCGGGTGGCCATCGATGCTTTGCGCCAGGGAAAAAATAAAAAAATGGAGAGCGTCTCCGAAGAAATTGCAGTGGCCTCCGAGGAGGGCCGCATGATTTACCAAGATTGGGTTCGCTATCTGCTTGGGGAGTTCTCCCTTGAACATCGCAGTGTCTTGGTTTTATTTTTTATGGAGGAACTTTCATTAGAAGAGATTGCCGCGATTCAAGAAGTGCCCGTGGGAACGGTAAAATCGCGGCTCCATTACGCTAAGCAAAAGATGCAAGAATCGCTCAGGAGAGAGGGGGTGCAGTGATGGATATCGGACAAAAAAACTTAAATGACGAAAAACTCAAGGCGTTCTTAAAAAATCATGCGCCAATCCCCCCATCGGCCCCAGCCACAGAATACGCGCACCTTTGCAAAAAAATTGAAATGCTCTCCGAAAAATCTTGGCGCGCGCGCGTTCGTCAATGGGGGCTTATGCTCTCCCCTGCCCTAGCCTTTCTCATCTTAGTGGCTGTGGGTCTTTATGAGTATCGCTCTTATGTCACTGAAGCAGTTCCCGTAGAAATTGCTACGGAGCTTCCCTCTTCTCTCTTGTTGTTAAATTCGGATCTCACCGAAGAGGAGTTCCGCTCACCCGTAGAAGATTGGAATACTTTTGCCGAGGCGGTGACGGTGGAACAGAGTCTATAACTGGGGGTTATTGCGCTGGGTTACGCGGTGAAAATTCTTGGATCCAGACTTTAAGAGATTAGGGGGCGTCTGAGATTCTGGAGATGTACTGAAGGAGATATCAAAAGGAATTTTCTTAAGTCGATTTTTGTTATTGTTGTAGATGCTACTTCATTCGATGACAATATTCTCAATTGTAGTGGTTCCGACTTAATCTGACAGTTACCCAGCGGTTGGGATATTTTTTTGTCAGATAAAATCTAAGCGATTAACTTT
>DALYEU010000070.1:0-6852 GCA_031972375.1 bacterium
GCTACAACGAGCAGGAAACCTATCGAAGCAGTTAAAATTAGTATGATGAAAATACGGAAGCTAAAGCCGGAAACATTGCTCAGCCCATTGTTTTCTGAAGATGCTCCCACGAAATAAGCCTGCATAACTGTTAAAACAAAAGTAACGATCAACTTTGCCTTCATGAGATTTTTTCTGGAGCCAGAAGAATCAAAAGCCCATCGTTTCAAGATAGGTATAAACACCGATCTAACCTGAAGTATGCTGCAAGCGAAGAGAACTAGGGTTATCCCGAGAAGAAAAATAGAAAAACGGGAATCGAAAAATAATTGATTCAATCCTTGAAGGCCAAAGTGGGAAAAATCTAAGAATTGGATCCCAGGAAGATGGATATTATAAGCCAACCCTGAAACCAAAGCGCATAAGAGCAAAGAGATAGAGATGCGCCTTCGGGTTGTTGAGTCCCTTAAGGCCCACTTGAGGAGAAAAAGTGCGGAAATGGGCTTATCAACTTTGACTGATTTAACTGACTTCCGAACAAGTAGGAGTTTAGGGACGTATTTTCAGATGAGAGGCCAACAACCGATAGCAACAACAATCAAAATAAAAACCAGAGGAGGGAGGGGCTGATTCAACTAAATCTCCAAGAATTTCTAATTTCTACTGGAGCATCCTGGGAAAGCTCGCAGTACCCCGACTAAAACACTGCGCTCCCACCGGGATTCGAACCCGGGTTTTCGCCGTGAGAGGGCGACGTCCTAGACCCCTAGACGATGGGAGCCAAAGCCTGGCAAGCACTGACACTGATGGTTTAGAGATGTCAACCCCGGGTAGAATCCATAAAAACCGATGAACCAAGGGGCTTGAAAAACCACCTGGGAGCCGCCTCTACTCTTCTGTTTCAAAATTGTCTTCTTTTATTTCTTCTCCGGCTGATTTCCTTTTGACTCGCACCCGAACCACTCGGCTCCCGGCCACTTCAAGAACCGTAAACCGATAGTTTTCTACCCGAATCAGTTGGTTTTTTTTGGGAATATGCCCCAACTGGTTAAAAACCAAGCCACTGAGGGTCTCTCCCGATTCCGCAGGAACACACCAGCCCGTATCGCGATTGAAATCCGCGATGTACATCAGACCATCGGCCTCATAGCTTCCATCGGAAAGCTGTTTGAGATTATGCAATTCTTCCATATCAAACTCGTCGCGAATCTCACCAACGATCTCCTCGAGAATATCCTCGGAGGTTACCAAGCCCTGAGTCACGCCAAACTCATCCTTAACGATGGCCATATGAATTAAAGAACGCTGCATTTCTGTCAGTAAAGGAAGAATGGATTTTTTCTCCGGAACCCGTAGGACCGGTTTGATAATTTCACGGATATCACCACGCCCCTCACGAACCAGCTCGATCAATTCTTTTAAATGGACCACCCCCATGATCTTGTCGAGGTTACCTTCATAAATCGGCACTCGAGTGAAGCGCTCATGTAAGAGCTGATCTAACAAAGCCGAGGGCGAAATCTCCGCAGGAAAAGCCACGATCTCCGTACGCGGAGTCATGATCTCTTCAACCGTTAGCTCCGCAGCGCCCGCCGTACTCGAAATGATGGCCAAGGGAGAACCGGAATTACGCTCCATACTCGCCCGCTTAGCCATGGCCAAAATCTCTTCGGAGATATCCATTCCCTCCTCACCCCTTCCGGTTAGGGCTCTCACCAGGGGATCAAGTACTTTGTCGATTAGGTAGTGTACCGGCTTCAATAACTTATGGATCAAGTAGAGAGGAATCCCTACAGCAAAGGAAATCCTTTTAGGATTATGGGCCCCCATCGCCTTGGGGAGAATTTCTGAAAACAAGAGCAAAACCACCGTCATCACCACCGAGGCAATCAACACGCCCCATTTATCACCAAAGAAATGAATCGCCAAAGCTGACGCTGACGCCGCCCCCACGATATTGGCCACGTTATTGCCAAAGAGGATCGTCGTTAACAGCCGAGAGGGAGAATGCAGTAGATCCCTCACCACAAAGGCAGCCGGGCCTTTGGCCTCTTTGAGATCCTTTTCAAGATGCTCTTTTCGTAGTCGTAAGAGAGCCGTTTCACTGGCAGAGAAAAAGGCCGAAGCGATAATGGCGATGAAGATAATAAGAAAATAAAAGATGGGGTCCATGGGGGATTAAATTCTAGGCCTGATGCCACCATAAAACCCATAAAAAGAAAATAGAAAAATAAAACCCAAGGGGACCCTATTTTTGAGGATTGGGAATAGACCTTGGCGCATCGACGCATAATTTTATGGTATAAATCCCTCACGGAGGAAAAAATCAGGGAATATACCGTCGAAAGACACGGCTATGACGCAAACGCTCAAAAAACTTTATTCCATCGTACAAGGCTCAAAAAACGCAATAATTTTGCTTTACGGCAACCCTGATCCCGATGGCCTGGCCAGCGCATGGGCATTAAAGGAAATTTTCTCATCCTGGGGAATTTTGTCCCAGATCGGCTACACCGGTGAAGTCGGACGCCTGCAAAATGCCGCCATGATTCAATCTCTGAAAATTCCGGCCCAAAGCTTTCAAAAAGAGTGGCTAGCCCATCACCAAATTTTAGCGACAGTAGATGCCCAACCTCTTTTCTTCAAAGGAATGGATCTCCCCCCTTTTCAGGTCGTGATCGACCATCATCCCGGAAAAGTTGAACGAACCACTCCTTTTGTTGATATTCGTCCTAAATGTCTCGCCACCGCATCCATCTTGACAGAGTACCTACGGGCTAGCGACCTGACCATTTCCAAAAAAATGGCCACTGCTCTGCTTTACGGCATCATTACCGACAGTCGAGGTCAAAGAAAAAGTGCGTCCAGCACAGATCTAGAAGCCCTAGGACAGTTGGAAAAAATCGCTGACCGAAACCTATTGAGGCGTATCGAATTTTCGCAATATTCCCTAGCCGATCTCGAATACTTCAGCATCGCCCTGCTTAGACTGCGCCATGCGGGAAATGTGCTTTACTCTCATATCGGCTCTACACCCTATACGGATGTTTGCGTTCAGGTAGCCGACTTTCTCATCCATGTTAAAGAAGCCACTTGGGCACTGGTCACCGGTGTCGTCAAAAATAAACTAGTGATCGTTTTTCGTTGCGACGGATATAAAAAACACGCCGGTAAAGTAGCGGCCCAAACCTTCGGAGCCCTCGGTAGCGCCGGGGGTCACACCACCATGGGAAGAGCCGAAATTAGCTCACAAAATCTTCCGAAGGAAATTAATCTGACACAAAACGAAAAACTACAAGAATTCGTTGTAGGAGCTCTGGCAAAAAACGATCCTGCATTCAGGCCTCTACAACGACAGTTAAAAAACATGAATAACCAATAAGAATCCTTAAAAAACGATGAACATCCTTGATACAGCAAAAGCCATTGGCATTCGAGAAGCCATCGACATCATCCTCATGGCCATTCTCGTTTATGCCATCTTAGTTTGGTTTAAGAGAAAACGTGCGGCCTTCGCCTTATGGGGAATCCTGCTGAGCGGCGGACTATATCTGCTGGCCTATTTATTAAACCTATTTCTCATCACCTATGTTCTTCAGGCATTTTTCGCCGTGATCCTCATCGCGGTAATCGTAATCTTTAGAGACGAACTTCGCGATCTCTTCGAAGCTTTTGCACTATGGAGCATTAACCGAAACCGAAAGGAACGTTCTCCCCATCTACAAGAATCTAAAATCGTCGAAGCCTTGGTCCGCAGCAGCTTTGATATGGCTCGGCAAAAAATCGGAGCCCTAATCGTAATTCGCGGAAAATCCCTCTTGGCCCGATATATCGAGGGTGGAGTCGAACTCGAGGGTTTTGCGAGCGAAACCATACTTAAAAGTATCTTCGATCCCCATTCCCAGGGCCATGATGGGGCCGTGATCCTTGAAGACGAACGTATTACTTGGTTGGGAGTTCACTTACCCTTGACCAAAAACTTCAAAGAATTGGGGAAAAAAGGCACTCGACACGCCGCCGCTTTAGGAATCACAGAAACCAGCGATGCACTGGCTTTGGTGGTTTCTGAAGAGCGGGGAACAGTGAGCGTAGCACAAAACGGATTACTCAAAACCGTCGATGGTCCCGAACAACTTCGAAAAATTCTAGAGGAGTTTTACCAACAACTCACTCCGCAAAATAAGAAGCAAAGTTGGAAAAAATTTTTTCAAAAAAATTACCGGGAAAAAGCCGCCGCCTTAGCCATCGCCATCACCCTCTGGTTTGTTTTGGTTATTGAATCCAAGGTCATTCAGAAAACTTTTCTAATCTCCGTCGAATATCCAGAACTATCCTCTAAATGGAAGATCGAAAAAATTGATCCTCCCAAAGTCGAAGTTACCTTCTCAGGTCCTCGTAACTCCTTCCACTTCGTCAATGAAAACAATATTCGTCTCATTCTCAAACTTAACGATCCAAAGGCAGGAGTCAAAAAGATCCCCGTCACCGAATCTAATTTCAACTATCCTAAGGAAATCACCTTGGAGGACATTGATCCTAAAATAGTTCGAGTAGAAATGAGTGAAACGTCTCGAAATAGCGAGGCCCCCAAACTGTAAAACAATATTCTAGGAAGACTTTGACAAATTGAAAGACAAGTGAGTTTTTCTAAAAAAACCAACGACTTTCTTATAGGGTGTCTATACAAACCCACTTTTACCCCTAGCAGAACAACGTAAACTCCCTGCCTCAGAAGAATAAACATGTGTGAATTGGCAAGAACCACCACAGCTTTAAATAGGTGTCTTTCAAGAAACCCATTTTACTGATCTAACTAAGTCGGGAGAGAAAAACGCAGCAGAACGTGCAGTCCCTCATTTTCTGGACAAGAAAATTGCAAATCGATTTTGAGTATTTCCGCCAAAACCTGACAAAGGGGTAAACCTACACCAGGAGTTTCTAGAACTTTTTCCCCCTCATTTAATTGCCGAAGTAGCGAATCAGAAATCCCTGGTCCTTCGTCCCATAAATCGATTCTCACTGGGCCACCGGATTCTTGAACCAGGTTCAAATGACAAGAGGTGTTGCGAGGAGTATGCTTATGAACGTTCCTCAGTAGATTATCGATGAGACGAAACAGCATCTCGGGATCGGTCATCACTCGAAAATCCCCAAGTTCTGCGATATTCATGGACAGACCCCAGCCTAAACTTCTTTCAAAAAGCCCCACCTGCTGCCGTAACCAAACGCTCAAATCGATTTCTTTAGGTTTAAAAGCGGCCTCCCTGGAGGTCAACTCTCCCACTTGCAAAACCGTCGTCACGATCTGAGAAATTCGCTGCACTTCTTCCAGAGAACTTCGCAATACCTGGGCGTAATCCTCACGTGTCGCCTGTTTTTTGGCTAAAACCGTCTCGGCTTCTCCTTGAAGAATCGTAAGTGGGTTGCGCATCTCATGGGCGACATAACGCCCCATGTTACGCAATTTATAGACGGACTCACGAATTCTCTGAGCCAATTGATTGATTCCCTGAGCGATATCTTGCAAATATCCCCCTTCTTGTTTCAGAGTCAAAAGAGCGGGAGAATCGTGACTCAAGGGATCCAAGCCCTTCAAATACAAAGCTATCTCTTTTACCGGCCTCATTAAACGACGGGACAACCCCCACGAAAGCACGTAAGACAGAGATAAAAGAACTAAAAATAATAATAAAATCTGACCAGCCACCAGGCGCAGAATACCCCAATATTTCGGTATGGGAACTGCCAATTGAAGGTAGAAGATCTGGCGTTTTTTCTCGCTCTTATAAGGCAAAATCAAACTCTCATAATCGCGATCTTGAATGCTCAGAGTGACGAATTCAGGCTTATTAACATCATCTTCCAAACGGTTGGGAAGCAGATCGTAATCCAAGCCCACCGAACTAAATACCAAGTCTCGCTTGGCATCAAAAATCCGGATAATGCTATCGGACTGTTCCATACCCAGAGCGTCTTTCAAAAAAATGCTCAATTCATCAAAATCTTTCACCTGAGAAAAATCAGAGATTCCTAGGGAAAGTAAACTAGCACTGGTGGTTTGCAACTGCTGCCGCAAGGAAGCCCGATGACTTTGGACTAGAAGATGCATGATCAAAAAACTTACTCCCAAAGTCGAACTCATGGAGAAAAACCACATGATCAGAGCGATTTTAGTTCTCAGATATTTTCCCAAAACTCACTCCTTACCCAACCAATAGCCCACGCCACGACGACTAAAAATCAGAGGATTGCGACCCCGATCTAGCTTATTCCTCAAGTTGGCTACAGTGACCTCCACCACATTGCTTTCAGGAAAGTGATTCATCTCCCACACCTGATCCAAAAGAACCGTCTTAGAAAAAACACGTCCTGGATGTCTGAGTAACAAACCTAAAAGACGAAACTCTTTTCCCGTTAAATCAATTTTTTCAGTACCGCGAAAAACCTGTTGACGCTCTAAATCAACGCGCAAATCCTCGTACTGCAACACAGCGACCCGATCACCAGAAGTTTCCTTAGATTCTCGGCGTCCCAGCGCACGGACTCGAGCCACCAATTCGGAAACATGAAAAGGTTTTCCAAGATAATCGTCAGCCCCCTCGCTCAGTCCTTCAACCCGATCTTCAACCTCGCTCAACGCGCTAAGTACCAAGATCTTCAACTCGGAATATTTCTTCCGAATCTTTGGTAAGAGGGGCAAAGAATCTTTGCCGTGGAGTAACCTATCCAAGACCAGAATGTCGTAAGGATGGGTCTCCAAGGCCGACTCTAAATCTTCTAGTTCAGCCACCACATCCACCACCATTCCCGCTTCCATGAGTGCTTGTTGAATAAATTTTTGTACCTTGCCTTCATCCTCGGCGACGAGTATTT
>DALYEU010000071.1:0-6727 GCA_031972375.1 bacterium
AAGGAGCAAGGGATGTGCCACTTATGTACATATTTTTTAAGTCAATGAATTGACAGTTTAATGCTGGCATGAAGTTGCGTAAGCCTATTTTTTAGGCAAAGTTGTCTGGGGAGTTTTGGGAGTAAGAGTTCCCATTTTTTTCTAGAAATGGGGGCTCAAGCCCCCTATTTTTGAAGACGGGTATTCAAGGTCAGTCGTACCATGACCAACCTCCATAACCCCATCCCGGGGCACCGTACCAATAGGGATTATCGTAAAATCCAGGGGTTAGACTCCAGTAACTGCTGTAATAGGGATCGTAGTTCACATTCATTTGTGCCGCTTTGCTCGGGTCCAAAACCTCGTTGAATTCGGTATCCGCTTTATCCGTGAAGCTTTTAGCGGCCGCTTGCAGAGCGGCGGCTTGGGGGTCGAGGGCGACGGTGTTTTTTTGTTGCAGTTCGGGGGACAGGGCTGAGAATTTTTTCTGGGCCGTGGGGTTTTGTTGCTTGGCCAGCGTACCCAGCTGGGCTGCCAGTCCGGGATTTTTCGTCAAGATGTCTAAAGTATCTGGATGTTGTAGCAGAATCATAAAAGCCTGCTTCGCTTCGGGCGGGTATCCCTGGAGCAGTTGGCTAAATTGTTGGTTGTTGGATTGATTCAGGTCGTTGATTTTTTTGAGTAGGTCGAGGTGTTGGGTTCCCCAAGTTAAGGCGGCGTGATGAATCTCTTTAGGGTAAACCTGACTCAGGGTTTCGATTTGTTTAGGATTACCTGCGGCATCGACGACAATTTCATTAATAAGCTTGGGAAAGCGACTCAGCTGATAAAGTTCGATTTGTTGTTTTCGGTCGAAAGGGGCGATCCAAGACTGAAATTGTCGAGCGGAGTTTTGTTGGAGGGCGCGGATTTCTTCGATCAACTTGGGGTAAAGGGAAACCTCTATGACCGCTTGGCGAATCTTAAGCGGGTAGGCCATCAAGGCTTCGGCACGGAGCGGATCTGTGGAGTTATTCGAGGACAGGGCCCATAAGGTTAAGGGGAAAAGCAAAAAGACCAATACAAGTAAACGTCGAAACATGGGTTCTCCTAGGTCGAATAGGGCAAAGGTGCCCTCACCCTCAAGAACCCGGCGGGTTTAACCGTGGATCATGCCGCCTTCTAAACCTAAGGCGGCCTCTTTGACAGCTTCGGCCAGGGTAGGGTGAGCGTGAATAGTAAGCCCAATATCCTCGGCATTGGCAGAGAAATTTTTTGCCAGGCCCAATTCAGCGATTAATTCGGAGGCCCTTGGTCCCACGATATGGGCGCCAAGAATGCGCTTTGTGGCTTTGTGCGCGATGAGTTTTACCCAGCCTTCTTTTTCTCCCAAGGCCAAGGCCCTCCCATTGGCGGAAAAAGGAAATTTGCTGGCAAGATAATCGATGCCACGTTCTTTTGCCTGTTCTTCGGTTAATCCCACCGAGGCCACCTCGGGATGGGTGTAGACCACGGCGGGAATGGACTCGTAATTTAATTGGGAGGCGTGGCCCATCATGCGTTCTACGCAAACCACCCCCTCTTCGGAGGCCTTATGGGCCAACATGGGGCCTTCGATAACATCTCCCACCGCGTAAATGCCCGGAACAGAACTTTGGAAATTACCATCGACCTCGATGCAACCGCGAGCATCGGTCTTAACGCCCAAGGATTCTAAGCCTAGGTTCTGAGTGTAGGGGCGCCGACCGATGGAAACCAACAAGACGTCGGCCTCCAAGGTTTCGGTATTTTTGTTTTTATCTTCCAACTGGATCAGAACCTGATTTTTTTTCACTTGAGCCGAGGTTAGTTTGGTTTCTAAGCGAAACTCCAGGCCCTGTTTTTTTAACAGACGGTAGAAAAGTTTTACGGCTTCTCCATCCATGCCCGCAGCAATGCGATCGAGGGCTTCGACAACCGTGACTCGACTTCCTAACCGGCGATAAACACTGCCCAATTCTAGGCCGATGTAACCACCTCCTAAAACAACCAGATGATCGGGAATTTTTTCCAGGGCGAGGGCCCCGGTGGAGTCGACGATATGTTTTTGATCGACGGGAACGCCTTTGAGATGCACGGGAGTACTTCCCGTGGCGATGAGGATGCGAGGGGCTTTCAAGATCGCCGCATCGCGCCCTTCAACAACGACGGTCGAGGGATCTTGTAGACGCGCTGTTCCGAAGAAACGCTCCACTTTATTTTTTTTGAAAAGAAAATCGACTCCCCCGGTCAATTGCTCGACGATGCCCTGTTTGCGAGCCATCATTTTGGTCAAATCGACAGAAACGCTTTTTACCGCGATACCATGCTCGGGAAATTTTTCCTGAACTTGTGCGACCCACTCAGAGGATTCGAGTAAGGCCTTGCTCGGAATACATCCCACGTTGAGACAGGTTCCGCCGAGAGATTTTTCTTTTTCGACACAGGCGACCTTCATTCCCAGTTGGGCCCCGCGAATGGCGGCTACATAACCCCCTGGACCGGCTCCAATGACGATTAGATCAAAATTTTTCTCGGCGCTCATGATACTTCCCTCTTCAACTCGGCTCTCGACACGCAGACACAATTTTCTGGTAGCCCCGGGTGGCCAGCATAGTGACCACAGGATCCCCCATGGTTAGGTTACAGGTCTTCCTCACTGAGAATATGAAAGAGATCTTCAATACCTTCTTTGAGGGTGACTAAAAATCCTACCGCTTCTTTTCCATCGATGATGCGGTGATCGTAACTTAGGGCAAGATACATCATGGGACGAATCGCAATTTCGCCTTTTACCACGATAGGGCGCTCTTGAATCTTATGCAGGCCCAAAATGGCCGATTGGGGCGGATTGAGAATGGGCGTGGAAAGCAGTGAGCCGAATACTCCCCCATTGCTGATGGTAAAGGTGCCTCCGCTCATTTCGGGGATGGAAAGCTTTTTAAGGCGGGCCTTTTCACTTAGGGTCGCGAGGCTTTTTTCGAAGTCCGCTAAACTCATGCGGTCTACGTCTCGCATCACGGGAACCACTAAACCGTGGTCGGTGCTAACGGCGACGCCCAAATCTACGAAATCTCGGTAGATAATTTCCTTCCCTGTGAAAGTCGCATTTACCAGGGGATATTTTTTCAAGGCGCGTACTGCGGCTCGTGCGAAAAAGCCCACCATGCCCAAGCCCACACCATGCTTTTCTTTGAAA
Organism: bacterium; assembly: GCA_031972375.1. GTDB lineage: Bacteria > UBA10199 > UBA10199 > DSSB01 > DSSB01 > DALYDW01. The sequence continues at coordinate 3,176 of DALYEU010000071.1, forward strand.
ACGTCTTTGTATTTTTTCCGGAAGTCCATCACGGCGCTCATGTCCACCTCGTTGAAGGTGGTAAGAATGGCCGCGCTGCGTTGGGCCTTGAGCAGATTTTGCGCGATGGTAATGCGGATACGACTGGCGGGCTCTTTTCGCTCGCCCCGACTTTCGTCTACGGGATAGTCGACAACTCCACTTTCGCTCGGGCTTGTGGGAGCCGAGCTGGTAGCAGGCAATGGAGCGGATTTTTTTTCTTTTTTCTCCCGCTCTTTCGCTAAGTCGATCACGTCTTCTTTGAGGATGCGTCCCCCCCGACCGGATCCGGACACTTGATTGGCGTCGACACCTTGTTCGGCCATGAGACGGGCCGCCGAGGGATTGGCAGGGGCAGGGGATTTAGGGGCTGCACTTGGGGACGGAGGAGGTGCGCTGGTGCCGCTTTTGCTCGAGGCGGCTTTAGGGCTATCTCCCACTCCGGCTTCGATAACGGCAATGACGTCTCCCGGTCGCACCCGGGTTTCGGGATCGGGTTGCAACACCTCGATACGACCCGAGACCTCGGCGTGCAGTTCGAAACTGGTTTTTTGAGTTTCTAAATCGACGAGCACGTCTTCTTTTTCGACATGGTCGCCAGATTTTTTTTTCCATTCTCCGATGAAAACTTCAGTGATGGATTCTCCCACGTTGGGGACGATAACTTCGTGCTTCATGATTTTATGATTCCCAAGGCTTCTTGAACGACGCGCTTTTGCTCCTGTTGATGGATGCTTAAAAAGCTATCCGCAGGGCTGGCCTGTGGGGCCCGTCCCGCGTAGCGTAGGGTTTGGTTTGCTTTTAGCAAGGGTGAAAGGAACTGCAACATAAATCCCCAAGATTCCATATTCTTGGGTCCCTCTTGGCACCATACGACATCGGAAGCACGGGAATATTTTTCCAAAATTTCCTGATATCGCTTGGTGGGAAAGGGGTAGATTTGCTCCACACGGACCAAGGCCACGTCTTCTAGGCTGTTGTCTCGTTTACCCTGGAGCAAATCGTAGTAGATCTTTCCGCTGCAGAACACCAGACGTTTGATTTTTTCCGGGGAAGACACCGCTTGGTCATCCAAGATTTCATGAAAGTGATCTTCGGAGAAATCTTGCAGGGAAGAAACGGCCAGAGGATGGCGCAGGAGGCTTTTGGGCGACATGATCACCAGCGGAAGTCGAAAATTTCGTATCATTTGCCGTCTTAGGACGTGAAAGATCTGGGCCGGGGTGGTGAGATTACACACCTGAATATTATTTTGCGCACAGGCCTGGAGGAAACGATGCAGGTACGCCGAGGAATGCTCGGGGCCTTGCCCCTCGTAGCCATGGGGTAAGAGCATGACGAGTCCGCTGTAGCGATTCCATTTGAAAGCCGAAGAGACGAGAAACTGGTCGACGATGATTTGCGCACCGTTGACGAAGTCGCCGAATTGGGCCTCCCACAGGACTAATTTATGTGGATTGGCGATGCTTTGACCAAATTCAAAGCCCAAAGCTGCGTACTCGGAAAGGGGTGAGTTAACCACTTCGAATTCGGCCTGTTCTCCGTCGAGGTGGTTGAGGGAACAATAAGTTCGCCCCGTGTCCACCTCATGGAGAACGCTGTGCCGTTGGGAGAACGTACCTCGCTCGGAATCTTGTCCCGCCAATCGAACCCGGGTGCCTGTTTTGAGTAGGGAGGCGAATGACAGAGCCTCCCCCAAGCTCCAATCGACCCCACGTTCGCCCGCCACCATGGCACGACGCTCTTCCAAAAAGCGCTGTACTTTGGGATGAAGTTTGAAGCCTTCGGGAACCTTCAATAGCCCCTTTCCCAGTTCTTCGAGCTGTTGGGAGGTGATTTCGCTGTTACACGGCGCGAAAACATCGGCCTCGCTGGGACGATTCAGGCCCTGCCATCGGTCGCTGAACGAGGGCATCATGGGAGAGACCTTGGTCTTACGGGATTCCTCCAAAGCCGACTCTAATTTTGCGTTGTATTCAGCCTCGAGGCCTTGCACTTGTTCTGCGCTGAGCAGGCCAGCCCCTATCAGTTGGTTTTCGTATTGAATGCGAACTCGAGGGTGATTCTGGATGGTGTGATACATGAGGGGCTGGGTAAAACTGGGCTCATCGGCTTCGTTGTGTCCGTAACGTCGATATCCCACCACGTCGATCAAGACGTCTTGTTGAAAGTCATAACGAAAGCGCAAGGCCAGGTCGGCGACGCGGAGAGCCGCATCGGGATCATCAGCATTCACGTGGAAAATTGGAAAATCCATCATCGTGGCCAGATCCGTGCATTGAGGTGTGGAACGACCTTCTTGCGGGGATGTGGTGAAGCCGATCTGGTTGTTCACGATCAGATGAATTGTTCCCCCAACGGAGTAGTGCTTGAGTTCGGCTAAGTTGAGGCATTCGTAAACACTGCCTTGTCCCGCGAAGGCCGCGTCTCCGTGCAAGAGCACGGCGAGGGTACGGGTGCGTTGTGTGTCCTCTTTTAGGGTCTGTTTGGCCCGGGTTACCCCCATCAAAACCGAATTGACCGCCTCTAAATGGGAAGGATTAGGCATCAGAGAGAGGTGAACTTGTTTTCCCTCGGGAGTAACGTGGGTTTGTGAGAAGCCCATGTGATACTTGACGTCTCCATCTCCCACGTTGGCGTCCAGATTGCCTGAAAATTCTCCCATCATTTTTTGCAAGTCTTTGTGGAAGATATTGGCCAGGACGTTGAGGCGTCCTCGATGGGCCATGCCAATGATGATTTCGTCGGCTCCCAATTGCGAGGCGCGTTGAATGATGAAATCCAAAATAGAAATGACGACGTCGTTACCTTCGACGGAAAATCGTTTTTGTCCGACAAAGCGCTTTTGTAGGAAGCTCTCGAAGAGATCCGCTTCCAAGAGCTTGCGGTAGGCACGGAGTTGGACGTCTTTGGGAAGTTCTTTTGTCAAATAATTGGATTCGATTTGCCGTTGAATCCATTGGCGGCTTCGAGGGTCATCGATGTGTCCGTATTCGACGGAAGCCGTGCCGAAATAATAGCGGGCCAAAGCGCTGATGATTTCCCTCAGGGTAGAATTTGTGAGCCCCAAGAGTTTTCCCGATTCACAATGTCGGTCTAGGTCGGAAGCGGAGAGGCCAAATTTTTCGAGTTTAAGCAGAGGATGTAGCTTCACGCCTCGTCGCAGAGGATTAACGTCGGCAATCAGGTAACCCAAGGTTCGGTAATCCTTGATGAGTTCGAGAACCTTGCGTTCGAATTCTAAATCGACTTGCGCGTTGCTAATGGGCGGAGCCTCTCCCTGGGCCGCTTGTTGTCCGGCGCTGAACCCCGAAAAAAAATAACGCCAACTGGGATCGAGTTGGTCGGGTTGGGTGGCAAAATCTTCGGCCAAGTTCTCTAGGTAGGCCGCATTTAAAGGATTAAGATAAGGATTCATAAAAAAGCCCAAAACTATGCCTCCGAATGAGGTCAGGAACCTCCCCCTCCATGGGGGTCGGGGTTGCGGGGCTTCTTAATGGAGTTTAAAGAATCTCGCAAGACAGGGATTAAAGC
>DALYEU010000072.1:0-6381 GCA_031972375.1 bacterium
GCTCCGGCTGCAGGACTCGAACCTGCGACCTAGCGGTTAACAGCCGCTTGCTCTACCGACTGAGCTAAGCCGGAAACGTGCTTCTTGGCTTTGGGCCAAGAAGCGGGGGGCCTGGGTACAAAATTCCCTTGGAGAAGTCAATTGTCTGAATAAAGTCTATGGACTTCGTTTTAAGTTTTTTAAATGTTCCTTATTTTTCAATATCTTATTCTCAAAGAAGCCTTCTTGATTTTTATCCGCGATTCTGATTCTTAAGCAGCCCATGGAAATCAGCCTTACTCATGATCTGCATCCCCATTTTGACGAATTGGCTCGCTTTGAAGATAGCAAGTCTCTAAAACAATCCGAGGCATTTCGCAAAGTCGAAGCCCAAATCCGCGCCCTGTTGGAAAGTTACGAAGTGGGTTGCTTTGCCCCCTCCGCCCCTGAAAAACCCTTCTATCGGGCTCTCACCTGGAACATCGAGCGGGGCATCGTCTTCGATGGCATTCTCCATCATCTAAAACACCATCCCATTCTCAAAGAGGCCGACATTCTCATTTTGCCCGAAACCGACATGGGCATGGTGCGTTCGGGTAATCGCAATGTGGCTCGAGAACTGGCTCAGGCCTTGGCAATGAACTACTATTTCGTGCCCACCTATTTAAACCTGTGCAAAGGCAACGGTACCGAAATTCATTTCGAAGGCGACAATACAGACGCTATTCACGGTAATGCCATCTTGTCCCGATATCCCATCAAGGACTTTCATTGTATTCCCTTGCACAACAACAAAGACAAAATGCGCGGCAAAGAAAAACGCATCGGCAACCAACAGGCCATGGCCTGCACGGTGGTTTTGCCTCAGGGAGAAATTCGCGTGATCGGTGCCCATCTGGACGCCCACTCGAGCAAGCGCCACCGCCGGGATCAAATGCGCACCATCTTACGCTATCTGGAAAAACTTCCTTCTCTTCCCAGTTTGTTTGGCGGGGATCTCAACACCACCACCTACAATTCTCGCAACGCCTTCTGGGCCATTTTTGGATTTTGGGTAAGGGTCTCCATGGGAGTGCGCTATGTCATCGCTAAGCACTACCCCTACCCCGATCGCTTCTTCGAACGCGGTCTATTTCAAAGTTTCAAGAAGTTTGGCTTTGATTATCAAAATTGGAACGAAAGCGGAGTGTGCACCCTGCACTATCACATCGAAGATCTGAAGAAGATTAAAAACCTCCGCGACTTGGTGCCTAACTGGTGTTTTAAATTCATCGACTGGGCTTGCGCAAAAAACGACGGTCGTTGCAGTTTTAAAATCGATTGGTTTGCTGCGAAAGATTTACAACTCGCCCACACCCAAGCACAAAATCAAACACCTTCTCTTAAAGCTATTCCACCTACGGTAGTTGGAAATTTGGATTACGAAGGACGGGAATCCAGTGACCACGATGCCATCGTGGTGGATTTTCAAGTTTGATCGACAAACTCAACGGGAGCAATGACCTGCTCGGCTAGTTCATCAGAGATTTTTAAAACACCTTGATGGTTTTGAGCCGCTCGAATCCACCGTACCAATGCCTGAATTTTTTCTGGAGTGGAAATTTGCTTCAGTAAATAACCTGATCCCCAAGCTGTTACCTGCACACAATAAAAGTTTTCACATTGAGCAAAACAATTCTGAAAATCGATCTCAGCCAAGGGACGAAACCAGGTCGAACCTAATTGGCGTTTGAATTCGCATTTAAGAGTCGTTTCATCAGTCCAGGGACCCAAACCAGGATTGTCACGCAAACATACTCGACAGATAGTCAGCTTCAATGGACTTTTAAACACGGGCACAACCTTTTTTAATCACAAATAACAGAAGATCTTCTCGCTGTTTTATCGCACAAAATCATTATACAAACGCAACAGGCTAACCTTCTCGTGACTGGGAAAATATTCCACAATGTAGTCTCCGCTGAAACGAGCTTCTCTACCGCCTTCTGACCCGACACAGGGATCTTGAGAGTTTGGAGGAATAATCTGAGTATGGGTGGGTTTTTTATTGTTCAAGTTAGGGATAAGTTGAACAAGGTATTGCTGCGCTTGTGACGCATTGACGGGAGGATTGAAGCGCAAAACCAATTGAGAAACCACGGCAGTGGATTCCAAATAAATCGGATGGAGAAATACCCCAAACAAGGTAACCTTGTTTTTTTTCATCTCCACGTAACGCCTCGCCTTTAAACAACCCTCGTGACCTACTTTAAGCCCCTGCCAGTCCCAACTGTTTTGCTTGGCCCAAAGCTCAGCCTCTTCGGGCATCTGCCCCAACAAAGCATGAGCCGCGCTTCCCCAAGTCATGATTAAAAACGACAAAAACAAAGTTTTTCGAAAAACACTCCATCGCCTCATATTTTTTATCCTCTCACGGTGCATCCTCAGCGCTACGTGGTTTTAAAGTGTCTACTGCCGTGCAAAATAACGGCCACCCATCACTTCACTACGAAGAATAAAAACTACACAACATAAGTCGGGTGTTTAGTCCCCAGAAAACCTGGTCTTTTTTCGACACAAGTAGCATCACACACCCTAAGTGATGAATAATCTTACAGTAACTCAAAGACAAAGCAGGTCATTTCCCAAAGAAAAAAAACACATCTTAATCTTGAAGCGTCAAAAACAACGCCAGCATTCTCAATTTGAACTGAGAATTTCCCTCGATTTTTTCGTAAAAAAGATACGCACAAAAAAATAGGGATCGAATCTCAATCAGTTAATCCCATCTTCGGAAACTTATCTTTTGGCGTGCTTATTGCTAGATATTCACGAGTAGGAACAAAAAAGGATTTTGCAACAAACTAGAGAGACACAAAAATTGTTCCTTGGAAAAACACGTCGAGCTTTTAAGTTTGGGACCGCCTTGAATGCGCCATTCCTCAGGCTATCTTGGCAGGCTTCGGGAATGCGCAGGTTACGGGTAGATGTTTCGGGTAAGGACATCTTTATTTTTTATCGTTGCTACGCTTCTTGCCGAAAGGCTCTCTCCCCCCAGAGAACTTTCAGCGGGGCGCTTCTGAGGTTTCGAATGAAACGGTAAGGATAAAGATCCCGGATCTCCCCTGAAAAGGGGAGATCCTTTTTTTATTTCCACCACACAAAACCCACTGTCCGTGGGCACAACGCAGCAGATCCGGAAACCAGAATGGGTCCAGTATCACCGTGTAAAGCGCGCTTATTCAAAATGGCTTAGGGATAGGCAACCCGCACCGTGGTGTGAATTCCCCCACGAACGTAGAAATCCGCAAAGACCTCCATGCGACGTGGCTTCAAAGCGCGCACCAGATCATCCAAAATTTGATTGGTGACGGCCTCGTGAAAAGCGCCTTCTTGCCGATAAGACCATAGATACAACTTCAGTGATTTGAGTTCGACACAATGGAGATCGGGAACATAACTAATCAATAAAGTGGCAAAATCGGGTTGACCCGTTTTGGGGCACAAACAGGTAAATTCAGGGCACTCAAAACGAATCTCATAATCCCGCTCAGGGTTAGGATTGGGAAAAATTTCAAAATCTCGACTGGGTTGGGTAGACATAAATCTTAAGGAAACTCATTTGTTAAAGTTTGCAAAAAAGCCGCTTTGGTCAGCTTGCCCTCGCGCAATTGCTTAAGCAAACTCATCATTTTGCTCTGTTCTTCCGGCGTCTTTAAGCCCAAGATTTTTTGTTTCACAAGGGCTTTTTCTTGAGGAGAAAATACCGCCCTAGACCCAAGCGATTCCCCCACCTGACTCGGCGGAGGGAGTATGGCCGCCTTACCCGATTGAATGGCCACCCGAGTCAAGTTAACCGTCAGGGGACTTCCATTCCGTTCTAAGGTTAATACCACCGGAGAACCCTCCGGACCACGAATCCAAGAGGCGATTTCTTCCAAAGATTTTCCCGTAACTTCCTTAGAGTCTACGGTTAATAAACGGTCCCCTCGCAATACCTTGGCCTTATCAGCGGGTGATTTATAAAGTACCTGATAGACCGTCACTTGGCCCGAACCCGGGGGATCGTAATCGAGGAAAATCCCCACACCACCGGAAGACCCCTGGGCCCAGACGGACTCAAGACCGGCACCTGGAAACATTCCCAGGAGAAAAAACAATAAAAGAATTATTTTCAGTCTCATGGACAATCTCTTCCTCGTTTTTACCCCTCTAATCCAGCACCTAAGGAGTCAGAACCTCCCCCCTCCTGGGGGAAAAATAGCACATTTTGTAAGGAATCAGGAGAACGTGAAACCTTGATTCTTTTTTTGCAAAATACTTTTCTTTATGAAATAACCGCCAGCTTTCGAACAGGAAGGTTTTTTTAAAAAAAAATCCCAAACCCCTAGCAAAACCCAAGTTTTGAATTTATGGGGAACTGTAAAGCCCCAAGATGGGGAAAAACCATGAACTCCCAGCTTCTAAAGGTTTTTACGGAGAGTTCTCTATCTTTAAGGTTCTTATATGTCAGAAATCAAAGCAGGTCTCAAAGACGTCGTCATCGCCCAAAGCAGCGTTTGTTTCATCGATGGAGATCGAGGAGAACTAGTCTACGCCGGTCTCAACATCCATGAGCTGGCTTCGAAGGCCTCCTTCGAGGAAGTTATTTACCTGCTACTGAATCGCCGCCTCCCCAATCGAAACGAACTTGAAGAACTCAACAAAACCTTAGTCGCCCATCGACAAATTCCTGAGGGGGCACTGCAGCTATTGCGTTTATTGCCGAAAACCACCGAACCCATGGATGCCTTGCGCACCGCTGTTTCGGCCTTGGCTGCTTACGACTCCCAACCCCACGACACCTCGCCTACCCAACAATTGAGCCGAGTCTTGAAGATTATTTCCCAAATGTCGACACTGGTGGCGGCCTTCCAAAGAATTCGCAGCGGTCAAAATATTGTAACCCCCCGGGAAGACCTCAATCACGCCGGAAATTTTCTTTATATGCTTACCGGTAAAGAACCCGACCCCACCTCCACCCGCGCCATGGACATCGCTTTGATTTTGCACGCTGACCATGGCTTCAATGCCTCCACCTTCGCGGCTCGAGTCACAGCTTCCACGCTCTCCGACGTTTACAGCGCTTACACCTCCGCCGTGGGAACCCTAAAGGGTCCGCTCCACGGTGGCGCCAATCAAAAGGTCATGGAGATGTTATTAGAAATTGGTGAGGGTGACCCTGTGGCCTATATTCGTCAGGCCTTAGCCCAAAAGAAAAAAATCATGGGATTTGGGCATCGGGTCTACCATACCGAAGATCCTCGAGCCACCCACCTGCGACGCATGAGCGAAGAGGCTTGTCGCGCCACAGGCAATCTCAAGTGGTTCCAAATGTCCCGACAAATTGAAGAGGTGATGAACCAAGAAAAGAAAATCAACGCCAACGTCGATTTTTATTCGGCCTCGGTTTATTACGCCTTGGGAATCCCCACCGATCTCTTCACGCTCATCTTCGCCATCAGTCGAGCCTCTGGATGGGGAGCTCATATCCTCGAACAATACGAAAACAACCGCTTGATTCGACCCCGCGAAGAATACATCGGACCCCAAAATGTATCCTATGTTCCCATCGATCAGCGCTAAATTGCACTGAGCAAACCTTTCCTTTTAAAAGCTTGAACTCCCCCGTCAGAAACGAGGAGCTTGAGTCTTTGTATCGCCTTTGTGCCGGCCCGTGTGAATACGCCCTACCCTTAGGTCAAGGGAGTTCTTTTCTAAAAAGAGCAAAACTTCAACCGAATCTCTGTTTCCAAAACCGAGCAAAAAAAAAGCCCTTCCGAAGAAGGGCAAAACTCGCCTCTGTAGAGACATATTGCGACTCACCCATCGACGAGTCTAATAGTCGACTTGAACTCGAGTCACCGCCTCGAAAGGCTTGCCATTGTTGAGATTGCCCCCAATGGTGATGGTGTTGGTGCCACGAGGCTGATATTTGAGAAATTGCCACACGTTAAAATACATCGTCCAATCGGTCACACTGTTTTTATTACCATCGCTTTGACGAGGTTTTTTTGCGTCCGCCAACACACCATCAGGTATGTCCCAATTATTGACCTTGGCCAAGTGCACCGTCGCTGTATCGATATCATCGGAGGTATAACCTTTAGGGGCCTCTAAAATTAACTGTACCATTCCCTTAGCCTTGCCCTTTTCTAAATCAGCCTTCACCCCTTTACCGTTGATCTCCGCAAAGGCGGTTTCTACCGTAGGTACGGCGGAAGCATCCTTGGCCTTTTTCTTCTTACTGGAAGTCTGAAGACGTCGGGGCTTTACAGTTAATTTTTCCCCCAAAGTCGCCGTATAGCGTTCACCAACGGCAGCATAGGCCTGAGACCCCTGACCTTCGATAACGATTTCTCCGGCGAGGCTGGCATCGGTATC
>DALYEU010000073.1:0-6215 GCA_031972375.1 bacterium
ATCAGCTTCCCAAGCTGAGGGTCGCGGGTTCGAACCCCGTCTCCCGCTCAATATTGTTTTTCATGGGTTCGCAGTATTCTTTTCATCCTGATCTCGATCTTTTCCGTTAGAAAAAATCGGTCGGGAAGATTTTTTCTGCAACTTCAATCACGAAATTCCGATGAGGGAATCCGAGCTTAATTTTTCGGCTTGTGTGTATCTCTAAACGATAGAGCTATTTTTTTCATTTCTTCAGAGCTCTTCGTCATTCCCGGGTAAGTGAAAAAACGTCGGATCAAGTTGGGGCTTGATCCTAAAAGGCGGGTTCTCGACGATGAACGCTTTGCGTATTTTCACCCTATGCGGGTTGATGTGTTGCTTTTCGATTTTTTCCTATCCTGCAAAGGGTTGGGCCGCGCTTTCCATCAATCAAGAAGGAGATGGTAGTGATGTCCATCCTGGGGATGGCGTTTGCGAAGTCACGCCTGGCCAGCAAGATTGTACTCTTCGTGCCGCACTCATGGAGGCGCACGCGTCTGAAATTCAGTCGATCGAATATAGTTTTGCACTCAACGACAAGATCATTTTGACTGAAGGACCATTGCCCCCCATCACCTTAGAGGGATTAAAACTAGGAAGTGATTCCATGAATAGTCCCCTGATGCTCGAGGTGAGCGGAGAACAGGTGGGGGGAGTTGGGCTCCAGGTGTTTGCCCAAAACGTGAGACTTAATCACGTTGTACTCAATCGTTTTGATGTGGGAATTCAGGTAGAAGTATCCGGTCAGATTACTCTGCGGGATTCCATGTTGGGCACTAACTTTACCGGTAAACAGGCTTTTCCCAATCGAATCGGATTATTGATTCGTTCGTCTGATAATCAAATTGGGGGATTAAATCCCGGTGAGGGCAATATTATTTCCGGTAATTCTCAAACTGGAATTTTGTTGGAAGGTTCCAGTGCTAGTCACAACACGATCGTGCGAAATGAGATTGGGAGTGATTCCATCGAGGGTTTGGGTAACGGAGATCAAGGTATTCTTATTATGGATGCCGGAGAAAATTCGATTGGAGCATCCTTTTCTGATTCGGGAAGAAATCATATTTCTGGAAATGGTGGAGCTGGAATTCGCATCCAGGGAGAACAAGCTAAGGATAATATCATTGTTAAAAACCTGATTGGAGCAGAGGGCGGAAATGTTTCCTTCGGTAACGAGGGGTCGGGAGTTTTAATTCATGATGCCCCCCACACACAAATTTTAGAAAATGTGATTTCTGGGAACGGTGAACATGGCATCGAAATAACAGGATTTTCAAGCTCTGGAATCCTCATTCAAAAAAACAAAATTGGTACTGATGAAGACGGAGCCGTTGCCATAGGAAATGGATTAGATGGTATTAAACTCGTCAATGTTTCTTCGATTCAAATCGGCGGAGACAGCTCTGAGCAGGGCAATGTGATTTCCGGAAACACTTATAGTGGCATCTTTATGGATGGTGTCTTTACGGATAATCTGATTCAGGGCAATCGAATAGGTACCGATCGAGATGGAGTTTTTTCATTGGGCAATGGAGCTTACGGAATTCGTATTCAAAGCAGTGGTTCTAGTCAGATCGGTGGAGTTAATCCTGGAACAGGAAATTTAATCTCGTCCAATGGGCAAAGTGGTATTTTTTTAGAAGAGTCCGGAGCTGGTAGTAATAAAATTCTAGGTAATTTTATTGGTACCGATGCGACGGGTGAGGTGGCTTTGGGAAATGCCGCCCATGGTGTGGAAATCTTACTGGGTTCTTTTAATGAGGTAGGGGGCGAAGATCCTGGTGCTGGTAATTTAATCAGTGGAAATCATTTGTCAGGTATCTTGGTCTACGGAGATTCGGCTTCAGCCAATGAGATCCAGGGAAATATTATTGGCCTTAATGTTTCTGGTGAACAGGCTCTTGGAAACGGAACCCATGGAATTCATCTTTTAAGAATTATTGGACATCCCCATTGGGGCACTCAAGATATAGGTCCTTCGGGTACTTTGATTGGCGGAGTTTCTGCTTCCGCGCGCAATTATATTTCAGCCAATGGACAAACAGGGATTCTGCTTGAGGGTAAGGGAATCCATCATACTCAAATTCAAGGCAATTATATCGGTACGGATATTTTTGGAACTCAATCCTTGGGAAACCATACTCAAGGCATTCGACTTTCCGCGGGAGAGCAAATTCAGCTTTTGGATCCTAAACCCGGCCCCCCTGTCTACAACACTTTGGGAGGAACAGAAGGCACTTCTTGGGGTGGACCTTGTTCGGGAGCTTGCAATTTAATCTCAGGAAATGGTGACGATGGGATCCGTTTTGACGGAGCTGGTATTACAGGCAATACGATTCGGGGCAATTACATTGGAACCGATGTTTTTGGCCAACAGGCCTTGCCCAACGGGGGACATGGTGTGCAAATCGCTGGTGGGCATAAAAATTGGGTAGGCGGATTTCCCTTTGATGCTCAAGGTCCCAATGCGAATCGTAATTTAATTTCCGGAAATCAAGGCATAGGTTTGGTTTTGTTCGGCGGTGCCGCTAAAGATAATAAAGTCTATGGAAACTTTATCGGTTCCGATGCGACAGGGACTCAGTCACTTCCCAATAGTGGTGGTATCCTCCTTAAGTTTTCTTCGGATAATAAAATCGGAGAGAGTGTTCCTCATGCGGGAAATTTAATTTCGGGGAATAGGGGGGTGGGTATCGAGATCGACGATGCTCATAACACTGCGGTTCAAGGTAATAGCATTGGTTTACAGTGGGGGCAGTGGCTTCCCTTACCTAATCAAGGACATGGTATTCAAATTGATAGTTCCTCAACCTCAAATACGATCGGAGGGGAGAACGCTGGGCAAGGCAATACGATTGGATTTAATCAGGGAAACGGCATTCAGATTGCCAATGCTCAAAATCATGAAGTGCTTGGTAATGCCATCTATGCCAATGAAGGCTTGGGAATAGATATATCTCCTCCTGGTCCCAATTTTTCTGACCATACTTTAGGATCTCCAATAGGTGGGGTAGCACTGCCGAAATTGATTTCAGTTCTCCCCTTAACTTTAGAGTTGGAAGTAGAGGGAAAAATCCACGGAATTCCTGAAACCGAATATCGGATTCACTTTTATGGCAATGAGGACTGTGATTCCTCTGGATATGGGGAAGGTCAAGTCTATCTGGGCAGTGATCGAGTGTTGACCGATGTTGATGGAGTGGGAATATTCGTTTCCAGGATTCCCAAGAGCAATGGGAGCATGATCGTTGCAACGGCAACCGATTCTAGTCGTAATACCTCTGAATTTAGTGATTGTCGTCAGGTTGGTGTCGGTCCTAATCTCGACCTCGACCAGGATGGCATTTTTAATATCAGCGACAATTGTCCCCGGGAATTTAATGATGAGCAACGAGATATTGATGCTGATGGTGTAGGTGATTTTTGTGATCTGTGCCCGGGATGGAACGACGTCGAAGATTTAGATCATAACCAGGTCTCGGACTGTATAGAACGTACTGTGCAAGGTGCGGGACAATCCTGTGCATTGCAGTCGGTATCCACAATTCCTCCCTCTTCAATTTTTTTTATTTTTTTATTCTGGATTGGAGTTCCTTTCTTTTTTTCAGGGATAAGATTTCGACGGCTTATTATTTGTGTCTTCAGGGGATTTTACCCATCTAATTTTTTTGAAAGAAACTGATCATGAAATATTCTTCAGCTCATTTTTCCTTAAAGTTGATATTGATTTCCCGGGTACGCTCTCTTCTTTACAAAGAAAGTTTGAGGAAGGGGCTAGAGATATTTCGTTCAATGATCATTGGATTATTATTTCTATCTTTGCTTCGTTGTGGTCACCAAGAAAACCCATTTCCCCAACTGAATTCGGTCGGACAAACTCCCAAGCTGCTGATGGAATCCACCGTTTCAGGAGTATTGCGCGCCCAATTACAGGTTTACGGCCCTGATGGTGACTTGGAGTATGAGGAAGCTTTACAAATCAATTCGGAAACGGGCGAGGTGTTTTCTAACCAATTCAAATTGCCTCGAGGCTTTACCTACAGTTTCATTGTTACTTTTTATTATTCTGCGCCTAATTTATCCGAATTGCCGATTGCCGTTGTGGCCAAGGTGGCGGATGCGCAAGATAGTTTTTTAGCCATATTTTGGGAGGCTTCCGAAGTTTTAACTTCTCTTGCACAGTTGGATCCGTCGCTGAGTGCATCTCTTTCTTCGAGTTATCTTCCTGATCTCGATACCGATGATGATGGTTATGCTAATTTTACGGAGCTTCGAGAAGGTTCGGATCCTTTCAATGTTAGCGATCTTCCCAGAGCCCCTCAGTTGGAAGAGGTGCAAATTACAAATAAAGAAAATTTTGTCGAATTTTCAGCGGTGTTTTCCGATGTGTCTGGTGTCGATGAAATTCGTCCCTTCGGAAAGTACCAGTGCGGTTACTACGATTGGAAAGTAGAAGCCTTGGATTCTCAAGGGTTACGTAAACGCTTACACATAAAATTTAATCTACATTCCCAACCGGATGGAAACTTACAACAAGGTGATGACCTGACTTTTGAATTTTTTGTAACGGATATTTTGGGAATGGGAGAGGTTCATCCTATTCAAGTGGAGAAAATTGCCTTAGCAGAACAGATTCCCCCAGAGCTCAATCATCCCGAAATTGCTGTGTTACGCCCTCAAAATGCTGAAACGGTCAGTGATTTTTTTAACATCGAGGCCCAAGCTTGCCATCGCTATGGTATCAATGAATTCAAACTAAATAATATTGGCTCATTTATTGATGAGGATGGCAGTAACGAAGGTATTTTTGGTGTTTTACAGACTCAAAATCTTGAGAAGGATCAGGTCCTGCAATTTATTGCTCTTGCTTCTGGAGGAGGGCAAAGTAATCAGCGTGTCATTACGGTGGTAGTGGATGATCAAAATCCAATTAAGATTGATAGTCCAACCCCGGGAAGCACCTTGCAAGATGGATTTACATTGGTGGCTCATGTCGATAAGGGTTTGATGCCCGATGTGGCTCAACTTTTTATCGAGCGTATTACGACTACAGGTATTCCCTCCCAAGATATTTTCGATCTTAATCCTCTTAAGTTTGATGTGAATACTTTGCCTGAAGCTTTTACGGGCCAGGTTTTTGACACATCGGCGGTAGCGGCGACTCAGTTTAAGGTTCATTTTGTGGCAATTGGCTCGAAGAGCGGAGAGAAGCGTCGCGAAGTGACTTATTTTCTGAATAATCGACCAGTCATTGAAGAGTTTGACGTCTTAGGCTTACAAGGACCTTGGGCTTGTATTTCCGGAGAAAATAGTTACGTTCAGGTCCAGTGGGAAGTGGAAAATTTAAGCGGAGTGGATCCCCAAGTTGTTCTCGATGGAGTCGAAATAGAAGGGCCTTCCGTTAGTTTTGCTAGTACAGAACAATTTACAGAGGCTTTGCCCGAATGTAAGGAACAAATTACTTTGGAGGCCATTCGTTTTGCCCAAGATCTAAGTGGCACTAATGAAAAGATAGCGATCCATTCAGAACCTCGCGTCCTTCAAGTAACCCCCATTTCGATTGAGCAACAGCCTGACGTGGCTGGTACGGGCTATTATAAACCTCAAGAGGTGATTTTTAAGTCTAGTGCAGAGGGATTACTTCTTAATTCTCTAAAATTTAAAGTGGAAATCTGTGATCTTTCCTCTGGGGATCTTCCCGCCGAAAGCTTTTTAGATGAGGGCTGTATTGAACAAAATGCTCCTGAGGATATGAATGAGATTACGGGGGAAGCTTTGGGCCTAGAGTCATGGCACGATTATAAAATTCGTTTTATTTTGTTGAATAAACAGGGACACGCTATTTCCAAATCCGACTTTTACGATGTGAGAACTAGCCACGATAGAATCGTCTCTTGGCTACGTTTCGATCAGGCGAGTCCTTTTCAAGATGTAGGTGGTTTTAGTCACTTGTTAGGCGTGGCTCCAGGAGATAATGCGCCATTTTTGCAAAATGTGGGCTGTTTGCATTTCGACTGTTTTTCCTTCAACGGTATAAACCAAGCCTTGATGTTGGAAGATTCAGAGTTGCTCAATCCAGTAGACAACCTGGGAAATCCAGAAAGTTTTACTATTTCAGTTTGGATTAAGTGGGATGAGTTGGGAGAAGAGGAGCAGCCTATTGTTGTGAAGCGAGATCAGTATTCATTAAAAATTAT
>DALYEU010000074.1:0-5991 GCA_031972375.1 bacterium
TGAAGTTGAAAAGCACGTTTACCTTCTCTGAATAGATTACGAGCCTCGTCCACTTTGACCTCCTGCGACTTTTTGGAGAATCTTACGGGTTTTTTTACTTTCAGGGAATTTTTCTTTCATTAATTCTCCAGCGGCCTGGGCCTTGTCGAGCATCCCTAGTTTTTTATAGGACAGGGCCAGTCGATAGAGAGCTTCTTCGTCGAAACCTAATCCAGGGAAATCCTGGAGGATAGTCAAATAACGTGGAATGGCGGCACGGTATTCTCCGAACCGATAGTAGAATTTGGCGACATACATGTTTTTACGTGCAGAGCGTCCGCGAATTTCGTCAAATTTTGCTTGGGCTAACTTGGAGTAGGGGCTGTCGGGAAACTGGCGAAATACAGTGGAGAAACTTTCTTCAGCATTGTTGAGGTAGGTGAGATCCCGATCGATGTTTTTAGGTAATTGTTTTTCGTAGGCCAGGCCCGCTCGATAGTAGGCGTAATCGAGTTTTTCACTGCTGGGATGGAGCTTGGCATAAAGCGAATAGCTTTCTCCGGCTAGGAGCCATTCTTTGTTTTGAAAATAGGTATCGGCGATGCGGAGTTCGGCGTCGAGAGCGTGGGTACTCTCGGGATACCGACTTTTGAAGATCTCAAAACATTCGACGGCCTCCTGAAACCGCTTTTTTTCACTAAGCTTGAGGCATTTATCGATGGCCTCTTGGTCGGTTTCTTTACCGTTGAGTTTGTATTGTTGTTTGTTACATCCCCAAGAGGTGAGCAAAAATAAAAATAGGCAGGCCCAAAGGCCGAAGGACTTCAACATGACGGTCGCATCCTAGAAATATCCTTCGGGCCGCGTCAAGTTGTCGTTTGAGTGTCTTGACAGTCTTTCGGGTGAAATTTATCTGTAGGGGCAAAACGATTCTTTTCGAGGGGGCTTAAACCCCTTTATTTTTTTTGGCGTAGATACAAAAGGAACCACGGTATGGAGAACAATAAAAAGACACAAGAAACCGAGGAGGCGGCCTTTAAGGTGAGTGACCGACGGCGTTTTTCTCCCGAAGGCGAGGTGCGTACCGAGCTGAACTCCACCGAAGAGTCCGGAGCGACATCCCAAGAAGAGCCTCCGGTTTCAACTGAGGCTCCTTCGGGAAAATCCGAGGCTTCCCCGGGGCTGGGAGATGCCCGTGCCTTGCCTGCCGAGTTGAGTACCTTGGTGCTTTCTCTGGCGAGCGCGGCCCAGATGGCTCTGGGCTTGGTGGCCCATCCTGCGACGGGCAAACCAGAGAAAAACCTCCCCCAGGCTAAACACGCCATCGATCTTTTGGGGGTTTTAGAGCAAAAAACTCAGGGGAACTTGAGTGCTGAGGAGGCCCAATTACTAGAGGTTTTGCTCTACCAATTGCGTATGCAGTACGTAGAGGCGACGAGGACGAACGATGAAAACAAAATTCAGGTTTAATCTCGGTTTTGGATGGACGCTCCTAGCTTTGGCTCTGTCATTGGGTCTGGGGTGGATGGCAAATAACGGAGGTGTTCGTGCCTCCCATGCCCAGGCTTCTGCGCCCGATTGGATCTTTGGGGGGACTACGCCGCGTTCCTTCGCCGACCTGGCCCGTGGTGTTCAAGATGCTGTTGTTAATATTTCCACCACTAAAAATTTTCGGATCCGTCGTGGTCCCGTTTATCAATTTCATCCCGATTATTACGAACAGTATTTGAAACAGCAGGGACAAGAGTTGAAGCGTCCCAATAGTCTAGGTTCCGGTTTTATTCTGGATCGGCAAGGATACATCCTGACCAATAATCACGTGATTCAAGGGGCTGATGCCATCGAAGTGCGCTTGGCTGATGGGCGTGTTTTTCCTGCTCGAGTCATAGGCTCTGATCCCAAGAGTGATTTAGCGGTTGTAAAAATCGATACTGAAGAAGCTCTTCCTACGATCACCCTTGGAGATTCGGATGCCTTGCAAGTGGGGGATTGGGTCATGGCCATTGGAAATCCTTTTGGCCTCACTCAAACGGTGACAGCGGGGATTTTGAGCGCCAAAGGGCGCGTGATAGGTGCGGGCCCTTACGATAATTTTTTACAAACTGACGCCTCCATCAATCCCGGAAATTCTGGAGGGCCTTTATTTAATCTGCAAGGGCAGGTGGTTGGCGTCAATACGGCCATTATCGCCGGTGGCCAGGGAATCGGTTTTGCTATTCCCATCAATCAGGCCAAGTCGATTATTACCCAACTGATTTCCAGTGGCCGGGTTGAACGTGGTTATTTAGGACTTGGTTTGCAGGAGGTTACGTCGGATTTGGCTAAAAAATTGGGTTTGTCTCGTCCCCAAGGTGCTTTGGTCGCTCAAGTTTATGAGGATTCTCCAGCTCAACGGGCTGGATTAGAGGTGGGGGATCTCATCGTTAAATTTAACGGCAAGGAAATCTCCCGTTCTCAAGATCTCCCTGTGTTGGTGTCTCAAACTCCTGTGGGGTTGAAAGCGAAATTAGAATTTTATCGCGCAGGACGCTTGCAAGAAACGCAGGTGATCTTGGTTTCTTTGGAGTCTCCGCAAATTCAGGGGACGCTACCTGGAGGTATTTTTCAGTCCCTTCTGGGACTTGCCATCGCCGATCTCGATCCTGTCCAAGGAAAAAAATATCGTCTGGCGCCAGGCTTGGGGGTTCTTGTGACTCGAGTGGCCCCGGATTCTCCTGCAGCTTCGGTGGGCTTGAAGGCAGGTGACTTAATTTTGGAGTTTAATGACCGTGCGGTGTTGGGCAGTAAAGATTTTGTGGCCATCACGGAAAAACTCAACAAAGGAGATATTGTCCGTCTATTCGTGCGACGCGGTCCTTTGTCGAGTTACTTTGCTTTCGCTCTTTAGATTTTTAGAAAAAATAAAAAATTCACACGGGTATTTAGATCGTGGTGGGTGGTTTCAAGGCGGCGAGGCTTCCTCTGCCCATTTTCTAAAGCTTAACTCTGTGGGGATAAAATAAACCGCTTCATGTCGAAGCGGGGCTGTCTTTGGTTTGCCCAAGTGCCATTCACTATCAAGCAAAGTTTTGTATTCGACGAATCGAAAATGCCGAGAGGGCATTTTCGCCCAGGCTTGTTTCCATGGCTCGGTCAATCCCCAAGACAGAAGGTATTTTGATTTCGGTGACGTTTTTTGGAGGAGCTGCGGGTGCGGGATTTGCTGAAGTCTGAGGGGAGACTTCGGCCTCCAGTTGGGCAGCATGTTCTACACAATTGTCGTAGCTGTCTTGGGTAGTTGTTTCCAAATCCTGAGTGGCGGCTTGTTTTAGGTAGGGTTTGGCCATCTGTTTCAGCTGTTGTTTTTCTTCTGGAGAGACTTGGCCATCGGCTCCGATGGTATCGAGGGCGCTAACGGTTTCGCGAGCGGCTTCTTCCAGGTAGGCATTACGGGTTTTCTCGGAGAGATCGGATAAAGGCACTGGGGCCTGAGATTGGGCGCTTTCCGTGATATAGGGACTCAGGTACTTGATGGCGATGGTTCTCGCTTCGCCTTCCCGAGGAAATCCACTTTGGTCCTCAATAGCGGGAACCAGGTTGTCATCGACGATCTCCTGGAGAAGAGACCGAAGGGCGGGCTCTAAAAACTTGCTCTTATGAGTATCTAGGGAATCACTTGCGACGCTTTGGCACAAGCGTTGGGCCTGCTCGCTTACCTTGGGGGTGGCTGCAGGGGTTGGTTGCTCAGTTTTGCGGTTGCTTAACTCGTAGGTTCGATCAAGGGATAAGGGGGTATTCTTGGCGCTGACAGGTGGGGTCATGGGGCAGTTCCTTCTCTTTCCCCAAATTAAAAGCAAAGTTCATGCCAATCCAAATTATTTTAACTTATTGATTTTAAAATGTTTTCTGGAAAATGGTTTTTGGGTAAGGGGGGAGTGCCCCCCAAAATACGGCCTTTTTTCTTTGAGCTGGGGGAAGTCCCCCCTATTTTAGACAACGGTCTCCGAGGATGTTTTTTACCAATCGAGATTATCAAGGAAAAGCTCGGCGGTCGGGGCATCGGTCTTTTTGAAGTTCTCCATCAGTGGGACCGCCCTTGTGAGCAAGGAAGCCTTCTGTATGGAATCAGCCTGGGCGTAGTCTTGGTGGAGGCTGACGAGGGCATCTTTTAGGGTCGCGATTTTATTTTCCTGGATCGCTTGAGCATCCCCCAACCAATTTTGCTCCTCTTGTGTTTGTTGCTGGAGTGTGAGCCCGAACGTGGACCGCCGCTGTGTTTGTGCCTCGGTAAGTTTTTGCTGGCTTGCCAAGACGAGAGGATCGCTAGGGGCCAATAGTTTTGAGAGAAATTGGTGACTCAAATAGCACTGTTGATGGGCAAATCGTTGTTCGGTGTATTGGTAACGGAAGGGGGCGAGAGTCTCATGAACCAAGGTGTCGCGAGCGCTTGCACTAGTTACATGAGCCTGGAGTTCGGGGTCGCCTTTGAGTGTGGTTTCGAGGGTAGGGAAATCAATACCTTGACCTAGGCTCGTTTTTACCTCTGTGGAGAGTCGATCTTGTAAACCTTGCAAATCGGATTCGATTCGAGACTGGGCGAAGCGGTGGACGCTCCGCAGGAAACATTGCTGAGAACCAGAAAACTGCTGCACCAGACCGTCGAGGGCGCTTTTTGCCTTGGCGTAGGGGTGTGTCGGGGCCTCTTGGGTTTGGCTATCCTGAGAGGTTGGAACGTGGGCAGTAGAAGCCGAAGTTTGAGTGGGTTGGGGTAAATTGGCGGAGATACCTTGGTAGAGCTTGGCGAGAAGAGGAGCGGTCATAACGCTGGTGTTCCTATGCTAGATTGCCGTTGTGGAGGGACGTATCCTCACTGGGGAGACTTCCCTCTCACAAATAGAAAGCAAGTTTTATGCCAAGCGCTTGGTAAAATTCCAAGAGGTCCGAGAGTGCTTGGGCTGGGATTTTACGGGCAATTAGGCCGGTTTTTTTGAAAAGAGGGGCGTGTGTTTTCGAACGGATGATCCGCCTAGGGGGGCAGGATGGGGAAGGGAGTCCTCAACGAAAGCGGTGTTGAGGGCTGGTCCCCCCGCTGAAGTCTAGACCATGTTACTGGTCCTTACCTTGATGTGTGTGGCGGGAAGAGTCGGATTTAAAATTGCCAACTGTAGCCCAGGGTGGCTTCTACCGCCTGTAGATCAGGACCACCATTTTGGAAGATTCGATAATTACTGCTCAGATTGATGGAGCTATGTCCGAAACAAAATTCGATGCCTCCTCCTCCATGGGCGGTGAAATCTACACCCGTTTGCACGGTGCTACCGAATTGCGTGAAGTCTAAGACATAAAATCCCAATCCTCCTTGAAAGAAGGGGCGAATGAAGGTGCGTAGGGGAGTGAATTTTACGCCACCCTCGAGCATGAAGAAAAAGGTGGTGGGATTAAAAAAACCACCCAGGCTTCCGATGGCTTGAGACATTCTTAAGTAGGGATAGACCCAACCTTGAATTCGATAACCGCCAAACAGGGTGCCCAGGTACTGGGGGTCGACGAGGTTTGAGCTATTGCCAAGAAATAACAGTACCCCTTGTTCTGATCCAAGAAACCAGCCGGAGCGCTTGTAAGGTTCGCGATCATCGAACTGTTGGGGGGCGTTTTGCCCCGAAGGAGGCGTTAGTCCAGGGTCGTCTTCTTGGTAAGCGGCGTATCCTCGGGATGCGGGAAGCGCGAGTAATAAAAGCATGGTCCAGAACAAAAACTTTTCTTTCATAGGGCGACTCTTTTTTCTGAGGAGGAAATCGGCTTATGGGAGAAAAACCTGGGATTTGTCTATCCAAAAAGCTTTTTTCCGGTTTGGACATATCGTTGTGTGGGGCACGGATCTAGATCCAGCAATAATCATCGAAACTTGTGGCATGTCATTGCGATAAGAGGGTGCCTGTTGTTGGGACCTATTACCAAAAGGATTTTCCGTGACCCCTGGTAAGTTGTTTATCAATCCATCGTCGAGTAGCGCGATAGCGAACTTTTCTGCGG
>DALYEU010000075.1:0-5816 GCA_031972375.1 bacterium
GGTGGTTATCGTTTAAAAGAAGCCATTCTCCGTTTTCTTTCTTCGCAAAAGATTGTTTACATCGATTTGGGTGTGCAGGAGGAGTCCTCTGTGGACTATCCCGATTTTGCGGCCCAGGTTGCCCGTCAGGTGTCCCAGGGGGAGGTGCAGGGTGGAATTTTGGTCTGTGGCACCGGCATCGGCATGGCCATTGCCGCCAATAAATTTAAGGGAGTGCGAGCGGCCGTGGTGACTGACCCCTATACGGCGCAGATGAGTAAAGAACATAACGACGCCAATGTGATTGCCTTGGGAGGTCGAGTGTTGAGTGAAGAGCAGGCGATTGAGACCGTCAAGGCCTGGCTTTCCGCTCGTTTCGCTGGCGGGCGCCATGAACGCCGTTTGCAGAAGATTTCGGAGTTTGAAGAGCAGAATTTTAAATAGCCATCGGGGCGAATTTTGTGGGGAATGTGAAGACGATGAGTTAGACGTTTCCCGTTTTTAGTTTTGCGTTTCAAAGTTCATAGCAGAAAAAAGGAGAGCTTCCGTGAGTGTGTTGCGTGATTTGGATCCTGAAATTTATGCTGCCATCCAAAATGAGCAAGAGCGACAGGAGTACAAGCTCGAGCTGATTGCCAGTGAGAACTACGTCAGCCGAGCCGTAATGGAGGCCACTGGCAGTGTATTGACCAACAAGTACGCCGAGGGCTACCCAGGAAAGCGCTACTACGGAGGCTGTGAGTTTGTAGATGTGGCGGAAAGTTTGGCGCAGGATCGGGCTAAAAAATTATTTGGCGCGGCTGCCGTCAATGTTCAGCCTCATTCCGGTTCTCAGGCCAATATGGCGGTTTATCTCGCTGCCTTGGAGGCCGGGGACGCAGTGTTGGGCATGAGTCTTTCCCATGGGGGGCATCTAACCCACGGGGCTTCGGTCAACTTCTCCGGATTTTTATTCAAGGCAACTGCTTATGGTGTGCATCCCGAGACGGGGCGTATCGACCTTGATCAGGTGAGGGATTTGGCGAAAAAACATCAACCCAAGATGATCGTGGTTGGGGCTTCGGCCTATCCCAGAGATATTCCTTTTAAGACTTTTCGGGAGATTGCTGATGAGGTGGGGGCCTTGTTGATGGCGGATATCGCCCATCCCGCGGGTTTGGTAGCAACGGGTTTGCACTCGGATCCCATTCCCTATTGTGATTTCGTCACCACGACGACCCATAAGACTTTGCGTGGTCCACGCGGCGGTATGATCATGATGCGGGAGGAGTGGGCGAAAAAAATCAACAGTCGAATCTTTCCCGGAATCCAAGGTGGACCTCTGATGCACGTCATTGCGGCTAAGGCCGTGGCCTTCCAGGAAAATCTACAACCTTCCTATAAAGACTATTGTCGTCAAATCATTCGCAATGCTCAGGTCTTGGCGGAGATTTTAGTAGAAGAAGGTTTTCAATTGGTTTCTGGTGGAACCGACAATCATCTTTTACTGATGGATCTCTCAGAAAAAACTTACACCGGCAAGGATGCCGAAGAAGCGCTCGAAAGGGCAGGAATCACGGTCAACAAAAATACCGTGCCCAATGAGAAGCGTTCTCCCTTTATTACCTCGGGAATCCGTATTGGTACTCCTGCCGTTACCACTCGTGGCTTTAAAGAAACGGAGATTCGCCAGGTGGGGCGTTGGATCGCTCGGGTATTGAACGAGGTTCAAAATACCCGTCTACACCAGGAAATTAAAAATGAAGTCCATGCGCTTTGTGAAAAATTTCCATTGTACCGTTGATCAATCTTTATGAACTGCCCGTTTTGTTCCCATCCGGATAGCAAGGTGATCGATTCCCGGGTCGGTAAGGATGGGGAGTCGATCCGTCGTCGCCGTGAGTGTGAGGCCTGCAGTAAAAGATTTACGACCTATGAGCGTGTCGAAGAGGTTTTTCCCTTCATTGTTAAAAAAGATGGGCGACGTGAGCCCTATGATCGAGCCAAGGTGATTTCAGGTTTGCAAAAGGCCTGTGAAAAACGTCCCGTTTCCGTGGAGACTATCGAGCGTGTGGCCAATGGTATTGAGTCTGCCCTTATGGAATCGGGAGAGCGTGAGTTGTCCTCCTCTTGGGTGGGCGAGAGGGTGATGGAAGCGCTTAAAAAACTCGACGACGTGGCCTATGTCCGTTTTGCCAGCGTGTACCGTTCTTTTAAGGATATTGGGGAGTTCATGGAGTTGATTCGGGACCACGCTAAGACAGAAGAAGCGGAGTCGTAATCGTTTTGAAGTCGAGTTCCTTAAAAATAAAATCTTCTCAGGGATATTCTGACGAGTATTGGATGGGGTTGGCCCTGCTCCAGGCGCGCAAGGGCGAGGGGATGACCTCGCCAAATCCAGCTGTGGGAGCGGTTTTGGTGCGGGACGGGCAGGTGTTGGCTCAGGGCTACCACCGTCAAGCGGGGGCGCCGCATGCGGAGCAAGAGGTGTTGAGACAAGTTTCCGATGCCACAGGGGCGACTCTTTATGTCACCCTAGAGCCTTGCTGCCATACGCGCAAACGAACCCCCCCCTGTGTTCCCAGTATTAAGGCTTCGGGTTTGAAAAGAGTGGTGGTCGCTTGCCGAGATCCTAATCCACAAGTTGCGGGAGCTGGCTTGCGGGCTTTGCGTCGAGCGGGAATTGAGGTCACTTTTGGGGTGTTGCAGAAGGAGTGCGAAGACCTCAATCGTTTTTATAATCACTGGATTCAAACGGGATTGCCCTATGTGGTGCTTAAGATGGCGGCGAGTTTGGATGGAAAAGTGGCCCTGTCCAATGGAAAGTCCCAATGGATTACCTCTGAGGCGGCTCGTCGACAGGTTCATAAATTACGGGCTCGGGTCGATGCCATTGCGGTGGGGGTGGGGACAGTGGTGGTGGACGATCCCCGTTTGACGGCTCGGGTGCCCGGACGTGTCCGTCAGCCCCTGCGTTTAGTGTTCGACCCGCATTTACGTTTGCCTTTGAAGTCTCGAATGTTTCGAGAGAGCGGTGCCCTTGCTGTGATGACGGGGCTAGAGGCAGCTCAGAGCAAGAAGTCTGAGGCCTTGATTGCGATGGGGGCCGAAATACTTCCCTTTAAATTAGGAAAACAGGGCATTATCCCGCTGAAAAAAATGCTTCGCGTTTTGGGAAAGCGTGGCATGGGCTCCCTGTTGGTGGAGGGGGGATCCAAAACCTGGACGGAATTTTTACGGCAGGGGGTGGTTCAAGAGATACAACTCTATTGGGGATCCTGTTTTTTGGGGGGAGATGGACAATCGATGCTAGCCCCTTTAGGTTTGCAGAGGATGGGAAATGTGCCTCGTTGGGAAATTCAAAAGATGGAGCTTTTGGAAGGTGGGGGGTGTATGCGGCTCGTTCCTCTCGCTTAAGACCTTGACGCCGCTTTTTTGAACGGAGTACTGCAAGAACCCCATGTTTACCGGTATAGTCGCAGGCGTTGGTCTGGTTAAAAAAATAGATAATTTTCAGGGAAGTAAAAAGATTTTTATCAAGTGTCCCTTTAGTTTATCTCGGGTGCGATTGGGTGATTCCATCGCGGTGGACGGTTGTTGTCTTACGGTGACGAGCAAGCGGGGACAAAGTTTTTCCGCCGATGTTTCTCCAGAAACCTTGCGCGTGACCACCTTGGGAGAATTACAGGTGGGAAGTCAGGTGAATCTGGAGCAATCCTTGAAAGTGGGGGATGCCTTGGGGGGGCACTGGGTGCAGGGGCACGTGGATGGGGTGGGAAAATTGGTTTCACGGCGGCAGAGTCGTCGAGAGCAAGAGTCCTATGAGGAATTAGAAATTCAACTGCCTCCCGCTTTAATGCGCTATATGATTTCGAAAGGTTCCATCACCGTGGATGGGATCAGTCTCACGGTGAACGGGCTGAAGAAAAACCGGGTGTGCTTGTGTTTGATCCCTCATACGCTGGAGCGCACCGCTTTGACAGGCAAACCGGTGGGTGCTAGGGTCAACATCGAAGCAGATTTTCTGTTGAAATTTCTAGAATCTAGACTCGCTCCTTTGAGCAAAAAAATGAAGTTGGGTAAGAGGAAAAATAATCATGATGCAAGACCTCGCTGAGATCCATCGTAGTGTGGAGCGGGTGCAGGCCGCCCTAGAAGATTGGGCCCAAGGTAAGATGGTCATACTGGTCGACGATGAAGACCGGGAAAATGAAGGCGATTTAGCCATGGCTGCCGAAAAGGTAACTCCTGAGGCGATTAATTTCATGGCCAAGTACGCGCGTGGTTTGATTTGTCTGTCTCTCACCGAGGAAAGGGTGAGAGAACTCAATTTGCCCCTCATGGTGCAAGACAATAGCAGTCTTTTTGAAACCGGTTTTACGGTTTCCATCGATGCTCGGGAGGGAACGACGACGGGCATCTCAGCCCAGGATCGGGCGGTGACCATCCTTACGGCCCTCCGTCCCGATTGTCGTCCCGAAGATTTGGGTAGGCCCGGACATATCTTTCCCCTTCGCGCTAAAAATGGTGGTGTCTTGGTGCGTACCGGTCAAACCGAAGGTTCGGTGGATCTGTCCCGTCTCGCCGGCTTGCATCCCTCTGGAGTCATCTGTGAGATCATGAACGACGATGGCACCATGGCGCGCATGCCCGACCTAGAAAAATTTGCTCAGGAGCATCAGCTTAAAATTGTCTCGGTGGCCGATTTAGTTCGGTATCGTTTGCAAAAAGAGAGTCTGGTGACCCTCTCTAGCGAGGCTAATTTACCCACAGAGTTCGGTGATTTCAAAATTAAGGTTTTTGAAAACCTCGTTGACGATTTCCATCATGTGGCTTTGGTCAAGGGGGAGATTTCTCCCGATGAGCCCACATTGGTGCGGGTACATTCCGAGTGTTTGACGGGGGATTCCTTTGGTTCCTTGCGTTGTGATTGTGGTCCCCAGTTGCATCGAGCCATGGAGATGATCCAAGAAGCCGAGAAGGGCGTGGTGTTATACATTCGCCAGGAGGGGCGTGGCATTGGTCTCATGAATAAAATCAAGGCCTATACCCTCCAAGAAAAAGGCTTGGACACGGTTGAGGCCAACGAGCAGTTGGGTTTTAAGGCTGATTTACGGGATTACGGCATTGGGGCCCAGATATTGGCCTCCTTAGGCTTAAAAAATATTCGTTTGATGACCAACAATCCCAAGAAGATTGTCGGGCTCGAGGCTTATGGTTTGAGCATTGTGGAGCGTGTTCCCATCGAAATTCCCGCGAATCGAAACAATCTTCATTATCTGGCCACGAAGCGCGATAAATTGGGCCATTTATTAAAAAAGGTTTAAGTCATGGGCAGGATGGCATCGAGTTCAGGTACCTTGCAAGCTGCGGGACTTCGTCTCGCCATCGTGGCAAGTCGCTATAACGAGGTTGTCTGCGAGGGGTTATTAGAAGGGGCTCTACAAGAATTGCAAACTTTGGGTTTACCTCGGGATAAGATTCAGATCATGCGGGTGCCAGGAGCTTTCGAATTGCCCTTGGCGGCTGCATGGATGATTCAGACGGGCCGAGTGGATGGGGTGTTGTGTCTGGGAGCCGTGGTGCGCGGCGAATCGAGTCATTTTGATTATGTCTGTCAAGGCACTACCGAGGGGATCCAACGGGTTATGTTGGATACGGGAGTTCCCGTGGCTTTCGGCGTTTTGACCACCGAGGATCAAGCTCAAGCCTTGGCGCGTTCTGGGCAGGACGAAAACAATAAGGGGCGTGAGGCCGCACGTACCGCAGTTGAAATGGTTCTTTTAAAAAATAATCTCTGAGGATCTTGCAATCATGGGTAATCGTCGCAAGGCTCGCGAGGCCTCGCTCCAATATCT
>DALYEU010000076.1:0-5727 GCA_031972375.1 bacterium
AAAGCCCTTTTCAGGCTATGCAACAACTGTTGCGCTAGAAACTGGTGACCGCCAAAATAAACTTATGGAAAATTTTCTTCCCACTCAAAAAAATCAATCCCAAGTCATGCAACCCAGCATGGGCTGCCAATTGGCGGGACGAGGCGGCGGAGCTGCCCTGCGCGGCGGATTTATTTTATTAATGATTCCCGTAGGAATTTACGCGCTATGGAAACGAAAACGTAAATGAACCGGCTCGTTTCTAGGCTCTAAATGTTTTCTATCTAAGTCTGACTCCACAAAAACGCCGTGTATCCCAGATACACCAAAAGAAGTAATCCCCCCTTAAGGCGAGTGATCTTACCTTCTCCTTGTTTATCATATCCCATGGCGAAGAGTGCCAAAGTCACCAAAGCCATCACCATAATATCTCGGGAAAAAACCTCATGGGGAACCTCCAAGGGACGTAACACTCCCGCTAAGCCCACCACCATCAAGGTATTGAACAAATTGGAGCCGATGATATTTCCCACGGCAATATCGTGTTCTCCTTTACGTGCGGCCACGACTGACGACGCCAATTCGGGCAGGGAAGTTCCCACGGCCACAATAGTTAAGCCGATGATAAGATCGCTGACCCCCAAAGCATGGGCGATGGAAACCGCGCCCCACACTAAGATTCTCGAACTAATAATCAATAAAACTAATCCCACCCCAACCCATAACAAGGCTGCACGCAAAGGGAGTGGATGGCTTTTTAATTCGACCTCGACCTCCTGAGCCAAAGTATCGGAACGATGGCGTAGCGCCTCACGAACGCTCCAAAAGAGATAGATCGCAAAGACAAACAAGAGGACCCACGCATCCCAACGACTGAGATATCCATTCCAAAGTTGAAAAGCGGCCAAGGCGGTAACACCCAAGAGGATAGGTAATTCCTTACGTAAAACTTGAGAATGAACCACCAGAGGATTGATCAACGCCGAAATCC
Organism: bacterium; assembly: GCA_031972375.1. Lineage (GTDB taxonomy): Bacteria > UBA10199 > UBA10199 > DSSB01 > DSSB01 > DALYDW01. The sequence goes on from DALYEU010000076.1 coordinate 971, forward strand.
CCAAGATCAAGGCGATATTGGTAATATTGGAGCCATAGGCGTTTCCCAAAGCGATACCGGCATTGCCTTGTAGAGCTGCTAATACGGAGACTGTCAGCTCAGGAGCAGAGGTTCCAAAGCCCACCACCACCATTCCGATCAAAAGCGGGGGCATTCCGAAGTATCGAGCGGTCGCTGCAGACCCCTCCACAAAACGATCAGCACTCCACACCAATAAAATTAAACCGAATATTATCGCTAAACTCGCCATCAACATACATCACCTCTTGAGCTATGGACGACGTCTACTGTCCATAAAAAGACAAAACGCAGAACCCTCAATCTTTTTCAGAGAGACTCACATCATTCTGCTCACAAAACATGGGGTATAAAAACTCCGTTCCATCTATCGAGGACAAGCTTTTCCATATACCCATCCAACACTGTGAAACCTCTCAGCTCCACTATCGATCTCAAAAAATAACTAAAGTGGCTAAGTATTTTTGTTTCCCGAAAATACTGCTAAAAAAATATAAAGTGCTTTTATCAAAAGCAGACTCGAATAAGATGGGGAAATTCCGGGATATATTTGAGGAAGAAAGGACATCGCAATGAAACTCCCCATGTCGACTGAACTCCATCGCTCCGAACGAATCGGTTGGCTACGAGCGGCCGTGCTCGGGGCGAATGACGGAATTGTCTCTACCGCGAGCTTGATCGTGGGAGTCATCGCAGCCCAGGCGTCACGACAAAATATTTTAGTCGCGGGCATCGCGGGACTCGTCTCTGGAGCCATGTCAATGGCCGCGGGAGAATACGTTTCAGTTAGCTCACAAGCGGATACGGAGCAAGCTGACCTTGCGAGAGAAAAACAAGAATTGGCAACGGATCCTGAATTCGAAAAAGAAGAGCTCGCACAGCTTTATATTCAACGCGGTGTGAAGCCTGAACTTGCCCGACAAGTGTCCGAACAACTCATGATTCACGATGCCCTTGGAACTCACGCTAGAGAAGAATTGGGGTTTAGCACAATCTTAAGCGCCAAACCCATCCAAGCGGCTTTCACTTCCGCAGGAACCTTCGCCATCGGGGCTGCCCTTCCCCTGTTGTTGGCGCTGATTCTACCGGAAAAAAACTTGATCCTTCATATTCCCCTAGCCTCGCTCTTTTTCCTCATGATCCTAGGAAGTCTGGCGGCAAAAGCCGGAAACGCCTCTCTGTGGAAAGGAGCGATAAGAGTAGGTTTTTGGGGAGCCCTGGCCATGATCCTCACAGCAATCATCGGAAAAATTTTCGGAACCATCGTTTAGCCGCCAGGAATTGCGAAGCCCACTTGGTGGGCCGCCGCGCGGATCAGATTTTTGCCTCACGACAAGAATCGCTTTTCTATTCTGCGTCGAACCTCTCCAGGTTCGATTCGTTCTCATAAAACCCACGAGCATCCGCAAAGGGCGCCGAAAATCAAACAAACCCAAAATATTGATGAATTAAATGTTAATTTATTTTGAAAAAATCGAGTTGCCCCTAAAGTTGCCCCCATTCCCCTGGGATGCTACAGGACGTCTTGAGGCATACCAATCCTGAGAAGTAACTAGCTTCAACTGAATTGCCCCACTATTTTCAAACTATACACTCCCGTTTTTCACTGGAGTGTAATGATCACTTTCATGGAAGTAGCCCGCCTGTTTCCAAAACACTAGAGCCCCTTCGTAAAACATAGGCTCGAAGCTATAGTGGAGTGGCTTCCCCATGAAGAGCAAAGCGATGGCTAATCGCCATCCTTCTTCTCGGCAATCCCAGCAAAAGCTAACAATAATCTAAAATCACCACGATCTGCAGCCCGCAAGGCTTGAATATATTCCCGACGCCGCTCATTCATGGAGCCGAGATCATGTCCACCCGCCCAATCAATGGGTGGATGCTTGTAGAGTTTGAGCAACATCGCATCGGCCATAATCCTGGCATGACGTCCGTTACCGTTTGGAAATGGATGAATGAACACCAATCGATGATGAAAACGCAATGCCGCTTCTTGCGGCCGATAAATTTCATGCTCTAACCAGTAACGAGCATCGCTTAAGAGAGTTCTCAGTGCCACAGCGATTTGAATAGGATCCATGCCGATATTTTTACCGGTACGCCGAAAAGCTCCCGCCCACGTCCAAACTCCCCCAAACAAACGCCTGTGTAATTCGCGCACATAATTCTCACTGAAGAGATCCAATCGTTTACTTTTCCGCATCCAGGCTATTCCATTCTGAATATTAGCCTGTTCCAAATGGTCTAATTCTCCCCTTGTCGTGACATGTTTAAATTTCAGCCCCTCCATTTCATCAGGATTGAGAGGGGTGGCACCTTCAGGATATTCCATCATGGTTTAAGCCTCGTCGTTCCAAAAGTCAGCAGGCAGGTCTTTCAAAAGCTCTGCCGCTAAACGTTCTATTTCAAAAGCGATCTGCTTGGGAGAAAGGCTCTGCTGCTCCATGGCCATGTGCATACTGCTCGACTCCACCAGTTTACGAGCCTTCTCATGGGCACGGGTTTTTAGGATAAGCTCCACACTGTCATTGGGCACAATCGCGTAGAGAAAACGACAATTCATAGCTTCAGCCATGGAGCGCATGGTTCTCAGAGTTACTCCCCCCTCCAGCTCCGCCTTTTCTGTGTTGGAAACATGGGCACGGGTTTTACCCAGCCTACGGGCCAAGGCCGCGGCGGACATGCCCAGCGCCTTGCGAACCGTGCAAATCCAACCTTCCGGCGGTAGAGCGATTCCCCGAAGTTGTTGGGAAGCCTTCTCTAACTTATCACGATATTGGCTATGGATGATCTTTTTCAAATTCATTGTGTATACGCTTATATTGACATGTAAAAATTATATGTATTTATTATGGTATACAAAACAAATAATAATGTAAATTAATACATATACTAAAAAATCCTTCCCCCCCAGAGGAAACGAAACTCTCTCGCCCTAAATTGGTAAGACCATGGGAAATGCCAAGCCAGAAAACGCAAAAAACTCCTAAGAAAAAAGCCACTCCATCCAAAGCACTCATCAAAAAAGCGGCCCCTCTCCCCTCAAATTATCCCACCCTCTTATCGAAGCTCAAAGCCGACATCCAAGCCTCTCAAGTTCGGGCTTCCCTATCGCTCAACCGGGAATTGATTCTACTTTATTGGAGAATCGGCAACGCTATTTTAGAGCGCCAAAAGCAAGAGAGCTGGGGAACCAAGGTTATCGACCGCCTTGCCCAAGATCTAAAAAGAGCCTTTCCCTAAATGAGAGGATTCTTGCCTCGAAATCTTAAATACATGAGAAGCCTAGCGGAGGCCTATCCAGAAGGGTTAATTGTGCAACAGCTTGTTGCACAAATTCCATGGGGTCATAATGTCCGCATTTTGGACTATGTAAAAAATCCACAACAAAGAGAGTGGTATATCAGCCAAACGCTTGAGCACGGTTGGAGCCGCAATATCCTCGTCATGCAAATCGAAAAAGGGCTCCACAAAAGATCGGGAAAAGCCGTCACCAATTTTCAACAGACGCTCCCTCCCTCCGATTCCGACCTTACCCACCAGATTCTCAAAGATCCCTATGTCTTCGATTTTCTCTCCGTGGGCGAGGAAGCCCAAGAACGAGAAGTCGAAAAAGAACTGTCACAACACATCACCCAATTTTTATTGGAGCTTGGCGCCGGTTTCGCCTTTGTGGGCCAACAATATCACCTCGAAGTCGGCGATGAAGATTTCTACATCGACCTATTTTTCTACCATCTCAAATTGCGCTGCTATGTGGTGATCGAACTCAAAACAGGAAAATTTAGACCTGGAGCACTTTGATGAAATCGGTCACACGGCCAGGGGGGTGCGGTCTTTCCCGAGCAAAACATAGTCGCTGAATCGATGAACCTCGTAAGGGGTGCTCGGTTTGGTAACACCTAGGGGAAGCGGAGTCAAAATGTCGAACTCCTCGATGACCTGGGTGGGGTCTTTGACGTTCCAGCCCGATTGGGTGAGATGGCTGTCAATCAGGTCAGCTCGGGTTTGGGCCTCAGTCCTGGTCATGCTTCAACTTCCCCCGTTCCTTCATCCGCTCACAAAAAGCTCCGAATTCTCTTCTCACCAGCTTGACGGGAACCGTCTTGCTGTTTTCCCAGCGCTTAAGCTCACGCCCAAACCGTGGACCAACTCGATTCTTTCAAAGTAACGTCGGGATAAACGCCTAAGGAGATCCGCTTTTCTTTATTTTGAAAACGATACTTGAACCGCCACCACTTTCCACCACTTGAGGAAATCTCCAGGTACAAGCCCCCTCCATCAAAGAGGCGAACCGTTTTCTTATCGGGCTTAGCATTTTTAACGGCAACATCACTTAAGGGCATCTGAGGGCAACTCCTTTTTACTACAGAGCTCTTGCCCCCAAAGCTGCCCCCAAAAATGGCCGGATGTGAAAGGAAACCCCTAGATCTTCCTGGACGCTACATAAAGAAAAACCCTTAATTTCTTAAGGGTTTTGAGATGATTTTGGACTTTATCGGATCTTAGTAAAATGGGCGCCGGGAATTGCGAAGCCCACTTCGTGGGCCGCAGCGCGGATTAGACTCTTGCCTCACGGCAAGAATCACTTTTCTCTTCCGCGTCGAACCTCTCCGGGTTCGATTCGTGCTCATAAAACCCACAAACAGCCGCACAATTTCTCTCTCTGAAAATACAAAGTGGAGGCGCCGGGAATTGCGAAGCCCACTTCGTGGGCCGCAGCGCGGATTAGACTCTTG
>DALYEU010000077.1:0-5700 GCA_031972375.1 bacterium
TACATTGGCTACCTTCCTCTAGCCTAATGTTGCGTTAGATCCCGGGAACCGCCTACGTTTTATCAAAAAAAATATTGATGAACATCGAAACAAAAACGGGCAATTTTTTTTAACGGGTTCGCAGAAATTTCAATTGATGGAGCAAATCAGTGAAAGTCTTGCAGGAAGATGTGCCGTGCTGGAGTGCCACTCCTTAGCCGCCATTGAGTATGAGCGTTGGTCCCAGGAAAGTTTGATAGGAGATCGTCTGTGGACTTGGATTTTTCAAGTGGGATATCCCGAGATTCATGCCAAAAATTTGGATCCACAAAGATTTTACGCCGATTATTTGGTGACTTATTTAGAAAGAGATATTCGACAAATTCTTCAGGTAAAAAATTTAAGAGATTTTGATCGATTTCTACGACTGTGCGCCCTTCGTACGGGGCAATTGCTTTCGTATCATTCCATGGCGGGTGATATTGGCGTGAGTCCCAATACGATCAAGAGCTGGATTAGTGTTTTAGAAAGTTCTAATATCATTTACCTCTTGGAGCCTTATTTTCAAAATTTGGGAAAGCGCATTGTGAAGACCCCAAAACTTTATTTTATGGATACGGGTCTGGCCGCTTTTCTCGTCGGTTTTAGAAATGAAAAGGATCTCAAGGGAAGTCCTTTGCAGGGAGCTTTTTTTGAAACGCACGCTTTAGGGCAGATCCTTCGTTATTTTAGTAATCGCGGAAAAAGACCGGGAGTTTATTTCTATCGGGATCATTATAGACATGAAGTTGATTTTGTCATCGCTATTAGTGCTGCGCTCAAACTTATCGAATGCAAACTCAATCCGCAGAATCCGAGGAAGATCAAAGGTTTCGAGGAAATACTCAAGCTCATCGGGCCCGAGAGGTGCTTTCTCGAGATCTCATCACAACCGAACGTCGTACCGAATATTTCGATAAACAATTAAGGCTTAGCAATAGCATCGATGTTGAGCTCCGACTAAAAGCTGGGGACAGTTTCTTGTTTTTTTCTATGTCCGAAAAATATCTTCCATCTCATAGGCCGTAAGCACGGCCATCACTTGCGCCTCGTATTGCGGATAGCGATGAACAAAATCCTTCAAGAGATCTTGCAGATCTTTGTGGGTGCGCAATTGCTTGCCGCGATGCTGCATGGTTTCACAAAGGGCGTCGAAGCGGGTGAGCATCTCGGGGGTGATTTCTTTCTCTAGGGTTTCAGGAATGATGAATCTCCCGTCGGTTTTTTTCATGGCCGTGATGGAATAAAGGATGCTGGCCACCACGAATTCGTTGGAGAGTCGGGTGTTGAGATTTCGGGTGAGACTCCAATCGGTGGTTTTCGAAGCGGGAACGAAGGTTCCTTGGATATTCTTCAGCTGAGGAGGGGTAAGGAGTATTTCGGTGAAATCAGCAAAGCCTTCGGACCACGCACTGGAGGGTGAGGTAATCATGTCTAAGATATCCTTATGGGGCCAATCATGATTCCTTCCCTTGGTTCTGGGAAAACGTGATCCATAGAGGGATTGCATCAAAAGGTGGCCGCTTTCATGATTCAGTGAATCGAAGAATAAATATTCTAGGTCTTTGGTGCGGCGTATGAAGATAGTGTGACTTGCGAGGGAATAGTAAGCAGAGACGGATCTTATTTCGTTTTTGTGAGAGAGATCTTGATGTTCCGTGGCGGGGTAATCTGCTTTTAAAATAATGGGGATTTTATGGTCATGGGCCCGAGACATGGATTTGGGTCGGACGGCCATGATTTTTTCCATCAGAGGACGGGTATACTCCCACTGGTCTTTCAAGGATTGATAAAGATAAAAATATTGGCTGAGGGTTTCCGTATCTTGGTGTTCCAACTCACCTGGATCTGCAATGAACTTGCTGCGGCCCTTGTCATCTTGGACTTCAAAGGTGAGTTGATAAGGGTCAATGGCCTCCTGGGAAAAGGTATTTCGCAGTAAAGTTCGTCGGAGGGCTGGAGTCATTTTGGGATCTTGAAGTCGCGTGAGCAGTGTTCTTAATTCGTTAGGAAAATATCTTGCGGCATGAAAGTTTTTTAAACCGTATCGGATCGTGTCCTTAAGATTGGGAGATAGGCCTGCATTGCCTAAGGCCCGTTGCAACTGCCATGCAGCGCCTTTCTCCAGGGTAGCGTTTCCAGAGTTGAGAAGGACCCCTAGAAGGTCTAGGGTTTTCTCTTGGACAGCCGTGCCTTTTGACTCAGGAGGAAAGATCAGAAGAGTTCCCAATTCTGGTATGAGCAGTCGATAAATTTCTTGTTTTTTATTTTGGGATACAGCGTCTTCCACAGGCAAAGCGTGAAGCCAAGGGAGAGGATTATCTCCCAAGAGAGATTCTCCAATAAATCGACACAGGCTCTTGAGCGATTTTAAATCTTCAGGAAAATTTTTAATGACTAACCCTAGTAGAAGAGTTTGTTGAGGATCGCTAAGTTTGGCTAAAAAATCTGCGGCGCTTTGTTGTGCCGTTTTGTCTTCTGTAAGGATTAATCCCAATAAGGCCCAGGCCATTTTTTCTTCCCGTGCCTGTTTTTGGGCAGGCAATGGTAAGAGGATGTGATCGTGGTGATAATCGTTGGCTGTCCTTTCGAAAAAATTATTATAAATAGAGAGATGGAAGTTCTCGCCATGGGCGATCAGGGCTAGGGCAATGCCATCGAGATAAGGGTGATTTCCTATTGTTTTTGCTTCCGACAAATATCGATCGTAGCTTTGGGCCAATAAAGGTGCGCCTTCTTTTGGATTGAGTTCCATTAGCTGCCGGGCCGCTGTACTTGCAATCTCGGGATCGGCCGACTCCTTTAAAATCTCCGTAAGCTTTTCCCAATCGGAGCTTTCGTAAGATCCTGTGACACAAGCGATGGCGGCTTGCTTTAACTTGGGTCCTTGAGCTTCTGTAAAAATTTCCTGCCAAATTTTTTTGGGCCAAGGGGACTCGAAAGTTTCTTGAAGCACTTGAAGCGCCGCGAGTTTCACTGCATCGCTGGCATCTTCTTTTAAGGTATTTAAGAGGATGGCTTTGACCTCGCCATCTCGATAGGGGGCAATCCAGGGGATGAGCGCGGTTCGAGCCTCAGGTTGGGTTTCTCCTTGGAAGGCCACAATGAGACTCTCTCGGAATAAACCCGCATGGACATCATCGAGGGGTAGGGCTCTTAGGTAGAAGTGTGCGGATTCTCGGATATCCTCTTGGGGATCATGTAACATCCGATCGATTAGGGTTGCGATGACTTCAGGAAAAATGGCATTTTCCCGGGGCAGGGACAGGTAAGAAAGGGCATCGTGTCTTACCTTGGGATGGGGGCTTTCTTGGGCGATCTTACAAAAAGCCAAGGCAATCTTAGGATCCACATCTGCCAAGAAGCCAAGGGTATCGAGGATAACGATGCAGGTAGAGGCTTGGGAATCTTTGGAGAGCAAAGCAAGCAGAGCCTCTTTTCCCCTAGGGTTGTCGATCTCGTCTTCACGAAACCATTGGATGGCCTCCATTAATTTCGCATTTTCTTCGGCAATTTTTTTGTCCTTCGGGGATTGAAACAGCGCCGGAATGGCGAAGGCCTTATGGGCGAGGAGTGGGGTGGAAATAGCCTGGGAATAAAGATCGGCAACCCTTCCCGAAGCAGCAGAAATCTTGGTGAGTAAATCTTGTGAGAAGTCTGTTAAGTTAGGCGACTGGGCGCTGAGATTTTTGTCGAACGCTTCAGTGCGTATTTTTCGGGATAAGGGAGGAGTCATGGGAGACAGAAGAGCAAGTTTTGTGCCAGAATTAAAGTTTTATAAGCCTTGAAATTTCAATAACTTGTAGATCTCTAGAAGAGGGGGGTGGGGGGGGTAGAGTGGGCGGAAATGAAGTTTTGTGAACTGATCGTGAGAGACTGTAAAATATTTTGTGTAAACCGGCATAGTTATTAGATGTGAACTTCGGGGATACGATCACCGAAAATAATTTTTAACATACCGAGTTTTTCTGCCCAGCCCTGTTTACTACGAAACGATCCTTTCAAGTCAAGAGTGGCCAGATAAAGCAGTTTTTTTAAGGAATCATCCGTAGGAAAAGCCCCTCTGGTTTTGGTCACTTTTCTAAATTGTCTGTGCAGGGCTTCTACTGCGTTCGTCGTGTATATCATCTTCCGAATCTCTTCAGGAAATGCAAAAAAAGTCGATAGATGTGTCCAGTTCTGCTTCCATCCATTCACCGCCGATGGACAGCGTTTTCCCCATTTTTCATCCAACTTCTCAAGTTCCTGACGGGCTAGGGGCTCACTGGGGGCCCGATAAACCTGCTTAAGGTCCTTGGTAAATTCCTTGTGATACTTGCTCGCCATATAGCGTAGTGAGCTGCGTATTTGGTGGATGATGCAAAGTTGAACTTCGGCCTTGGGAAAAGCGGATCCAATGGCCTCAGGAAATCCTTTGAGCCCATCGACGCAGGCAATTAAAATATCTCGCACCCCACGAGCCTTAATCTCAGTCAGAACGGAAAGCCAAAAATGAGCGCCCTCCGTCTCCGCGATCCAGATGCCCAATACATCGACTTTTCCCTCTAAATTGATACCCAAGGCGGTGTAAGCCGCTTTCGAAATCACCTTGCCCTCTTGGCGTATCTTGTAGTGGATCGCATCTAGAAAAAGCACCGGATATACGTCATCTAAAATCCTGCTCTGCCAGACCTCGACTCCTTCCAAAACTTTATCAGTGATTTTTGAAATAAGTGGTGCCGACACCTCCATCCCGTAAAATTCTTCCAGTTGAGACGCAATATCCCTCACGCTCATCCCACGGGCATACATTGAGGTAATTCGCTTTTCCAAATCGGGATCAAAACTCTGGTGTTTCTTGATAAACTTTGGTTCGAAACTGCCTTCACGATCGCGGGGCACTTCGATTTCTACAGGGCCCGAAGATGTTTTTAGATTCTTTTTAAAATAGCCGTTCCGGCTATTTTTCTGGGTTTCATTTTGTTTTTGATAAGGCTCGTAGCCCAAATGAGCTTCTTGTTCGGCTTTAAGAATTCTCTCGATGGTGGACTTGAACATTTCTTGAAAAACTCCTCCTGGACCTGTCAGATCGGAGAGGGTTCTAACATTCTTAAGTTTCTCTTCCACCTTAGCTACGTCAAACGATAGCTTTTCTTGGTTTTTATTTTCCACTTTCCAGCTCCCTCTCTAGGCATTGAACACTAAAAATTTAATGACTGAATTCAACCGGGAAGTGCCCCACATAGTTTTTTGAAGACTTCTGCAGGAGTTTGGAACTCCAAGCACTTCCTTGGCCTGTTGTTCAATCGTTTTTCGATAAAGCACAAATCCTCTCGCGTTATTTTCGCAAGATTCGTTCGTTTCGGAATGTATCGGCGAATAAGCCCAATCGTGTTCTCCACCGTTCCCTTTTCCCAACTATGATACGGCGCGCAAAAGTATGACCGGGTCCCCAGCACCTTATTTACCAGCTCATGCTCCGTATTCTCAGACCCGTTGTCATACGTGATGCTTATTCGCGCCGATTGCGGATATTGCGCCAACCTCCGGTTTATCGCCGCACGGGTCAAGGGCGCTGTCTTCCCCTCCACACGGGTTAATTTCAAATAACGACTCTTTCTTTCCACCAGTACCTGTCCCGCTACCTTGCTTACCCTCGCGCACCTCCGCCCGCCAGATCCTGGAAACAGAAGCTTACACCCC
>DALYEU010000078.1:0-5093 GCA_031972375.1 bacterium
TTTCCATGTCCCTCATTCTCTTCGAACAACAAGGTCCCCTGGGCATCCTTACCCTGAATAATCCCGCCAATCTTAACGCCATGACAGTAGCCATGGGTAAGGCTATCGAATCCGAAATCGAGGCGATTCAACAGCGCGAAGACCTTCGAGTCTTGATCTTAAAGGGGGCAGGCCGCGCCTTTTCCGCAGGTGGCGACCTGGACTTCATCTTGGACCACACAACGAAATCCCCCGAAACCAATCGACAAGAAATGTTGGAATTTTACGGACGTTTCCTCAAAATTAGGGAAATTAAAATTCCCACCATCGCGCTCCTACATGGCCCCGCCATTGGCGCGGGTTTTCTCATCGCCTTGGCCTGCGACCTGCGCTACGCCACACCTGACACCAAAGTCGCGGTGAACTTCGCAAAACTGGGCCTTAGCTCTGGAATGGGCGGACTCTATTGGCTCACCCGGCTCACCGGTCCCGCCCGGGCCGCCGATCTAATGTTCACGGGACGTACACTTGAAGCACAAGAGGCCCAAACGATGGGGCTCATCAATCAATGTTTTCCCAATGAACTTCTGGAAAGCCAGGTCATGACCATTGCCACACAGATCGCGGCCAACGCGCCCCTAGCCCTCAAAATCATGAAACAAGGCATTCAACAGGCGCCCCTCTGGGACCTACGTCAGGTTTGCGAATACGAGGCGCAAGGCCAAGCCCAGTGCTTCGGTACGCAAGATTTGCTCACGGGCATCGAAGCGGTGAGAGAAAAAAAATCGCCCCAATTTCAGGGGCGATAATCGAGAACTCTCCGACTTTAATCCCGTGCAAAATTACACTCACTCGAAAAAATTCCGAGCTGGCGTCCGCTCGATTTTATCCTTTGTGTTTTTAAAGAAGCTGCATCTCCAAAACCCGGTCTAAACGAAACATCCGTTGAGCCCCTCGATTTTGACAATAAGCGCGAAAGCCAAGAAAATGTTTTCCCGAATACTCCATCTCGCCGAGTTCCAATGGACGCACCGTACGAATCGATTTTTCATCGGAAGGCTTAAGGTATACGAGACGCAACATCCTACCTTCGGCAATGGCGGTTTCTAGCATGGATTTTTTATACTCAAGGGGTTGAAGCTCGGCGGACTTCGCATAACGATAGGACGTCATAAACCGACTCACCCGCCAATCCACGAACACTTCCTGTGGAGCAATGTGCTTGGTCAACACCAAGCCTTCCAAACGACGACACCGGCTGAGAGCTACATACAGTTGTCCAGGAGCGAACAAACCCCGCCCCGTATCCAACACTACATGATCGAAGGTTTTTCCCTGACTTTTATGAATGGTCAAAGCCCAGGCCAAACGCAAGGGATACTGTCGAAAGGTTCCCAAGGTTTCAGTGCTCAGTAATTTACTCTTGGCGTCAAAACGGTAACGAAACAAATCCCATTGATGGGGGTAGACCTCGACTAGCCCCCCTTCCTCCAGCTCAACGGTGACGGCATTTTTCTCGCCTTGAGGCAAAGAAGCAACCTGGGCCATGCTACCGTTCACCCAAAGTCCTTCGGGGTGATTAGAAACTAACATCACTTGAGCCCCCACTTTGATTTGTAGCCTCATCTCGGTGGGAAGATTTTTGGGATCGAAGTTACCCTCCAGGTTTCCCGTAAGGGTCATGCTTTTCCCGCCCAATTGAGCCAAACGCTTCGAATTCATGGTGGCAGCGCGATCGTTCGTCGCCGTAAGATAAACGTAGAGTCCGACGTCGGGCTCAAAATCAGGGGCATAACGTTGATTGAGCCAATCAAGCTGCTCAGAGTCGAGACTGTTGTTTCGCACCGAATTAAGCAGATCAATAAAACGCCGATCTTTCTGTCGATAAATTTTCTCTAGCTCCAAGATTTTTAAATCCACCTTAGCCATTACCTTGGCATCGAAAAAATAAGGACTGGAATAATGCTCCCGAAATAGTTGTCGCTCCTCGGGGGCAACCACTGGCGGTAGTTGATAAAGATCGCCAACAAATACAACTCTTATCCCGCCAAAAGGGGTCCAACGCCTCTTGCGCACCGTACGCAAAAATTTATCGATGCAGTCCAGGAGATCGGCTCGAACCATAGAGACTTCATCGATGACGAGAATTTCCAACTCTTGATAAATTTCATCCTCTCCCTCCCGTCGCAATCGACGGGCCCGCTCTTGAGCAGCCTTGAGAGTCACATCAGGCTTAAAACCGAAAAAAGCATGGAGAGTTTGTCCATGCACATTAAGAGCGGCCACTCCGGTAGGGGCCAATACGGCGATTTTTTTTTGGGTGAGTCTTCTAAAATAATCCAACAAGGTGGACTTTCCCGTACCAGCCTTTCCTGTAATAAAAAGGCAGGATGGTCCTGACTCCATCTGACGCCAGGCATTTTCAAACTCGGGAGTGATTTCAGGTTTAAAAACCATCTCCGCTTTCCTCCCGCAAAAAGGCTCCAGGGAAAAGAAATTTTCCAAGATTATTTTTCTGAAGCGGAAACCAGCAAAAGAAAGAACGATTAAACATTTGACCGAAGATCCGATCTGACCAAAAATACCCAGACACGATTTAAAAAATAAAAATCAACCTCCTGACCTAAAAGAGGATTCGCCATGAAGACCTTCGCCTTGCTTATGACTGTTTTTGCTATGGGGTTTTGCGCTTCCGTACAGGCTGACTCCAGCCAGGACGCCTGCAAAAAGGATATCAAAAAACTTTGTAAAAACATCAAACCCGGCGATGGCGATGTTCAAAGCTGCTTATTAGAAAATCGACAGCAGCTCTCCGTTGAATGTAAAGCCGATCTCTTGGATAAAATTATGAATCGTAAGGCTGCCGAAAGCATGAAGTAAAGCGACAAAGCTATAAGAATATTTCTTCTTCTCGCAGCGAACTAACCTTTGACGCAAAGAACTTGTTTCAAAACAGACTTGATCTCCACCAAGTCTTTTTGTTCTTCCATCACTCGGTCAATATTTTTATAGGCCGAAGGAATCTCATCGATGACGGCTAAATCTTTGCGACATTCCACACCCAGGGTTTGCCGTTTTAGATCCTCAACAGAAAAGGCCCGTTTTGCCGCCCCCCGACTCATGCGCCTACCGGCCCCGTGGGATGCCGAACAAAAGGATTGGGGATTTCCTAAACCTTGAACGATATAAGACTTGCTCCCCATACTTCCTGGAATAATTCCCCACTGATCACGCTGGGCACTGATGGCGCCTTTACGAGTGACCAAAACCCTAGTATCAAAGTGAATTTCCTCGGCCACATAATTGTGATGACACCACACCGATTGCAAAGGCCTGAGTTTTTCCCTCGGAAAAAATTTTTTTAAAGAATTCAACAACAGCTCCATCATGAGTCGTCGGTTGAGCATGGCATATTCTTGGGCCCAAAATAAATCCCGACGATACTGCTGCATTTCAGGCGTTCTTTCTAGAAATACCGCTAAATCAGGATCGGGAAGATCTCTGTTATGGGCGAGTTTTTTCGCACGAGCGATATGCAACTCAGCCAGACTTTTGCCAATATTTCTGGAACCAGAATGCAACATCAACCAAACCCGACGGGACTCATCAAGACACAATTCGATAAAATGATTACCACCACCGAGGGTACCCAATTGAGAAGCGGCTCGGTTTTCTATCTTTGAACCCAAAGGCGTCAGGTCGGACATTTTTTTAAGTAAATCGACACACTCTTTTTTGAGAAATCCGTAACGCTCAAAAGCGGGGATTGGGTGAGACTCAAACCCAACAGGAACACACCCCTCAAACTCTCGACGAATTTCCCCCAAATATTCAGGCAAATCCTCGGCCTCTAAATTCAAGCGTACGGCTCCCATCCCGCATCCCATATCCACTCCCACTGCGGCTGGAGCCACAGCCTGTTTCATGGCAATGACCGACCCCACAGTGGCTCCAATGCCCCAATGAACATCAGGCATCGCCACCACATGATGAAATACCCAAGGAAGACGAGCTACATTCTCCAATTGCTTCAGTGCGCTTGATTCCACATCACGGGTCCAGATTTTAAGTGGAACTGCCATAGAAACAAACTTAAACAAGATTAAACAAGCACAGATTACAGAGAAGAAAAGTTAAAGTCATCGTGATGCTTTAACAAAGAAGGGATGGGGTGGTTTCAAGAAAACTTCTTACGAAAAAAATAATCACTGTTAACAATCCCTAAAAACAAATAATCAGAAAAAGTCTCGGAGCCACTAAAAGCCATTGGACTACCGTAACCTAGCCTACCTCACCAAAACACACCAAACATCCTGAGGAAGTGATTTACTAAACTACCATAATTTAGGACTAAGCCTTTTTCTTCTTATGCTTTACAGACTTGTCTTTTCCATAGAGCTTTTTAGGCTTAGCCTCAGAAGTTTTTGCTGTTTTCTTTTTATTCGCTTTTTCTATTTTTTTTATTGTCTCTTCAGGAACACGCCAAAAGCCAAGCATCCCTTTTGCTGGAACAGGATCTATCTTGATGGGATTTTTCAAAACAAACCCATATTCCCCCTCGAACCATTTTGATTTACTAGACTCAACACAATCAACGATTTCCACTGATCCAATAATCGCACCACATGGAAGCTCTTCTGGAAGCTTCTTACGAGGATATTGTTTCTTAAAAAAATGTATCGCCTCCTTATCGAGCTTACCCGCATGGATAAATACTCGACCTCGAAAATGAGTCCTCCAAGATCTATTTTCTATATCCTTTCCACATTCGATAATTGCACTAGCCCATGGCTGCCTTACGGTGATGGCTCTACTCGTTCTGACTACCATTTCTTTACCTCTAAAAAATTTGGGGTGGTTTTTTGATATGCCCTAACCAATTTTACTAATTTAAAACAGATATTTTCAGAGAGGTTTACCACCGCTTAGAGTAACCAGGAAAAAAATCTCACGAGAAATGATCTCAGCTAACCACACGAAGGTGAATGTCTAATAAAATAAGAACTACTGCCCATAATTTTCATTTCTAAGCTGCCTGTGCGGCAGTGAACCCGGTTACTCAAAATTTTAATCAGACATCAGCCACGGTTCATCCCCGCGTGTGCGGGGAACAT
>DALYEU010000079.1:0-4952 GCA_031972375.1 bacterium
ATCGCTCCAGCTCAGCAACCTAGACCACAACTCCGAACCCAAATGGGATTGGAGATATCTGTTCGACGGAGGATCCAGTTGTTTTAGGGCTTGGTGCAGGGTTACGCCCTGGCCCAAGGAGCTTTCTAGTTTGTTGAGGATTTTTTTCGTGGTGCCGTGGTTGCGTAGAGGTGAGGTGCCTTGCCGGGGAAAAAGATTCAGTAAGAGCAGTAATAAATCCCAAGATAAGCGGGCCCGTGGAGAAAGAGACCTGGCTGTATCTTTCGGCTGAGTTTCGACCGCAAAAGACAATCCTTTGGATTGCCCAAGGTGATGGGAAGAGATTTTTGACATGACTTACCCGGAACAGCTCACCCACCTTACGGCTCAAGCGATGAGCCTCAGTAGGGTGAAATTATTCAACTTACCCGCTAGAGATCTTTTTGAGCAACCTTGAATGGGGAAGGTCTTATAAAAAGATCTAAAGAATTATCGAGAGCAGGTGGAAAAGGTTGTTTGTCGAAGCCCTGATTGCAGGGATTGGGAAATTCAGTTACAACCTTGGTCCATGAACGCCTCACCGCCGTTTTCCATCCTGCCTCAACCGGATGAAACTAGTTGTGGTCCCACCTGTCTTCATGCCGTTTACCGACATTTTCAAAAAGAGAGACCTCTGAAAGAGATTTTGAAGGAAGTTCCCCAGTCGGAAGATGGGGGGACTTTGGCTGTTATTTTGGCGTGCCACGCCTTAAAACGAGATTTCAGCGCCACCCTGTATACTTATAATCTCAACATATTCGATCCCACATGGTTTTCTGAAACGGGTGTCGATCTTCGACAAAAATTACGGGATCAAGACGAAGCGAAGAAAAAGAAAAAGCTGAGTTGGGCGACCGAGGCTTATTTACAGTTTTTGGACTTGGGGGGGGAGATTCGTTTTGAGCCTCTGAAGCCAGCGTTGCTGCGACGTTATCTTGATGCCAATATCCCCATGTTGACGGGTTTAAGCGCCACCTATTTGTATCAGTGCGCTCGGGAAGACGGTCGCACCGGTACGCCAGACGATGTACGGGGATTGCCCTCGGGGCATTTTGTGGTGGTTTATGGTTACGATGCTAAGACCCATCGCCTCTGGGTGGCCGACCCCTATATTCCCAATCCTTTCTCGGAGGATCAAAAATACTCCGTCAGCTTCGAGCGACTCATTGCTTCCATTTTCTTAGGCATTGTGACCTACGATGCCAATTTGTTAGTGTTGCAGCCGAAGCCTAATATCAAGTCTATTCCAGAAAATAAAAAACGCTAAACATGGATACCTTTGTCGTCGTTACGCATCCGAAGGATTGGCCGCTTAAGATTCCCGGAGTTCAGGTGCTTTCCAGTCGAGAGTATCTTTCCGATCCCCGTTATAACGAACCTAAAAAAGTGCACGTTTTTAATTTGTGTCGCTCTTATCGTTATCAGACTTTGGGCTATTATGTTTCGCTTTTAGCCGAGGCACGGGGTCATAAGGTTATTCCCAGTGTCACAACCATTCAGGATTTAAAATCTCTCTCCATCATTAGGGTGATTTCCGATGAGATGGATGAGTTGATTCAGCAGGCTCTGGCTCCGCTTAAATCGAGAGAGTTCGTCCTCAGTATTTATTTCGGGAAAAATTTGGCGAAACGCTACGATCGATTGGCCTTGAGTTTGTTTAATCTCTTTCAGGCGCCTTTGCTCCAAGCTCGCTTTCATCGCGATAAGGGGCGGGTTTGGACTCTGCAAAAAGTTGATCCCATTCCCGCGAGTGCCATTCCTGAAAACCACCATGAATTCGTGTTGGAAGTGGCGATGGAGTATTTTTCTCGCAAGCGTATTCACGCTCCCAAGCGGCGTTTTAGCAAGTACGACCTGGCGGTTTTGGTCAACTCAGAGGAGAAAGAACCTCCTTCGGATGAAGGTTTTTTGAAAAAACTGCAAAAAGTGGCCGAACCCCATGGCATGGGTATCGATTTGATCACTCGGGATGACTACAACCATTTGGCCGAATACGATGCCTTGTTCATTCGCGAGACCACGAGTGTTAATCATTACACCTATCGATTTGCCCGCAAGGCCGAGGCCGAGGGATTGGTAGTGGTGGACGATCCCGTATCCATTTTGAAATGTGCCAACAAAGTTTACTTGGCGGAATTGCTAGGACGTTTGGGAGTTGGCACGCCTAAGACCCTGATCGTTCATAAAGAGAACGCCGAGGAGATTTTGCAACACCTCAGTTTGCCCTGTATTCTCAAGCGTCCCGATAGTTCTTTTTCCCTAGGCGTCGAAAAAGTGGAAACGCCGGAAGAGTTACGAAATAAAGTTCAGCAATTTTTGGAATCCAGTGAATTGATTCTTTGTCAGGAGTTTTTACCTACGGCCTTCGATTGGCGGATTGGCGTACTCAATCAAGAACCTCTCTATGCTTGTAAATATCATATGGCCCGAGGTCATTGGCAGATTCTCGATTGGAGCAAGGATGAGCAGGATGGACGTTATGGCAAGGTTGAGCCTTTGCCCTTGTGGAAGGTTCCCGACGAGGTTGTGGAGACGGCTTTGGCGGCAACGCGACCCATCGGCCACGGTCTCTATGGCGTCGACCTAAAAGAATTGGGCGATAAGGTTTTGGTTGTGGAGGTCAACGACAACCCCAACTTGGAGTCAGGTTATGAGGATCGTGTTCTCAAGGACAGACTTTATGAAAAGTTAATTCGCTATTTTATCGACAAGATTGAACAACGCCGTGAGACCGGTGGTTGAGAAAGGTAAGTTTAAGGTGACGCTCGCTTTATTTGCAGGTTTTGGGATCGAACTCGAATATGCCTTGGTGAATACGAAGACTTTAGAGGTTCAGGCCCTGGCCGGAGCATTGTTGGAAAAGTTGGCTGGAGAGCCGGCCAACGATGTGGATCTAGGGAAAGTGGGAGTTTCCAATGAATTGGTGGCCCATCAGATTGAGTTGAAGAATGAAGTCCCGGTGAGTCGTTTAGAAAGCTTGGTGGAAAGTTTTTCTTTCGGAGTCCAAAAACTTAACGACACCTTGGCTTTTTGGGGCGCTCAATTGATGCCTGGAGGAATGCATCCGTGGATGGATCCAAGCCGAGAGGTACGACTTTGGCAAGGAGACTATCACGAGGTTTATGCGTGTTACGATCGACTGTTTAATGCCCATAGCCATGGTTTGGGAAATGTGCAGAGCGCTCATCTCAACGTGAGTTTTTCACAAGAATCCGAATTTGTCGCTTTGCATAGTGCGGCTCGATTGCTTTTACCTCTTTTGCCGGCTTTAGCTGCCAGCTCTCCCTTTTCCGAAGGTAAAGTGAGTCCCTATTGGGATACGCGTCTGTATCATTACTCTCGCAATCAAAGTCGGGTTCCCAGTATTTCTGGAGAGGTGATTCCCGAACCCATCGACTCTTGGGAGGAGTATCAACAAAAGATTCTGCAACCCCTCTATCGAGAGATCAGCCCCTTAGATCCTGAGGGCTTATTGCAGTACGAGTGGCTTAATTCGCGGGGTGCCATTGCTAGGTTCGAACGCCATGCCCTGGAAATTCGTCTTCTCGATACGCAAGAGTGCGTGCAAATGGACCTGGCGGTTTCTGCCTGTGTTGTTGCAGTGCTTCGGGCCTTGGTGGCGGAGACTTGGTGCTCCCAAGAAGAACAAAGAAAATTTCCTCAAAAAAAATTGGTCGAGCTTTTGGCGCTTACCCAACGTAGTGCCGAATTGGCTGTGGTGGAAGACTCAGAATATTTGCGGTGTTGGGGAATTAGCGATGGAAAGCTTTCGGCCCAAGAAATATGGTGTCATTTGGTGCAACGGGTTGGCCTTGATGAAATTTGGGCTTCGAGTTTACAAACGATTTTTTCGTTGGGAACTTTGAGCTCCCGTCTGCGGAAGGCCGCTGGTGTCCAGCCCGATAGACAAAAAATCAGGGAGGTTTACATTCGACTGTGTGATTGCCTCCGAAAGAACCAAGCGTTTATCCCCTAAAATTTAGCCTTTCCAAATTCGTCTGAGAAAGTTTTATCGTAGGGAGGATACTCGTGAAGGAAATAAAGTGGTTGATTTCCTGTGAGCACGGCGGTTTTCAAATTCCACTCGAATGGAAATCTCAATTACAAATTCCGGCTAAAATTCTCGCGAGTCATCGAGGTTGGGATCCAGGTGCTTTAGAGGTGGCACGGCGTTTGTCCCAACGCACGGGGGTGCCGTATTTTTTTTCGGAAATCACTCGCTTACTCATCGATCTCAATCGATCTCCTCACCATCACCAACTTTATTCACCCTGGAGCCGTTCTTTAGCCCCTGAATTTCGAGAAGAAATCATGCGCCAATATTATCAACCCTACCGTCGCTCTGTAACGCAAGCGATCGAATCGTGGATTAGCTCAGGGTTTCGTGTTTTTCATCTCAGCGTTCATTCGTTTACTCCACTATTTCATGGAGTGAGACGTCGCGCCCATGTGGGTTTTCTTTACGATCCTAGTCGTAAGCGAGAGCGGCAGTGGAGTTTAGCTTGGCGCAAAATCTTACAGAGACAAGAGCCAAGTTGGTTTTTGCGTTGTAACTATCCCTATCGTGGGGTGGCCGATGGATTTATTCCTCACTTGCGTAAGCATTTTCCTGAAGAGTCTTACTGGGGTATCGAATTGGAAATGAACCAAGCCTTGTTTCGTCGCAGCCCCCAAGGTTCGGCCCGCCTGGCGGAGCATTTGGCCCAGGGCTTGGCCCGGATCTTATCGGAAAATTTTTAAGGTTTAGCCAACGAGAAGCGATTTTAAATTTTGGGATAGGGGTATCTGGGGATGCTAGGCTCGTTGGTTCGGATTCTTTCATTCTCAATCGAGTATCGTAAAAAATTCCACAACCCGAATTTTTCTTTTCCGAGAATGCAAGGATATCGAGGGGTAATCTCAAAATTGTCCAAGGGGTGTTTGTGAGTCTGGGT
>DALYEU010000080.1:0-4931 GCA_031972375.1 bacterium
TGAGCCTTTGGGAGACCGTATTCTCGGTCGAGTTCTGCTTGAAGATCTCAAGGACCCTTTTACCGGTGAGGTACTACTGAAGGGCAAGAGTCATATCGATGAGAAGGCAGTTAATCTCATTGAGGATTCGGGTATCGAAAAAGTTCGAGTTCGGTCTGTGCTGACTTGCGAAGCGGCTCGTGGTGTTTGTTCCTTATGTTATGGCCGCGACTTGGCCCGTGGTAAGCTTGTGAATCTAGGTGAAGCGGTTGGTGTAATCGCAGCGCAAGCCATTGGTGAACCAGGGACCCAGCTTACCATGCGTACCTTCCATATCGGGGGTGCAGCTTCTCGACGTGCAGAGCAGTCAACTTTAGAAAACCGCAGCGAAGGTGTGGTCCGGCTAATCAATGTAAAGACCATTACCAATCGGGAAGGTTCTTTAACGGTTATGAATCGCCACGGTGAGTTGGCCATTATGGATGAAGTGGGGCGTGAACGTGAAAAGTACACCCTCACTTACGGAGCGAAGCTCTTAGTAAAGAATGGCAGCGTGGTTCAGCCTAAGACCTTACTCTCTGAATGGGATCCCTACAGTATTCCCATTCTCACCGAAGTAGAAGGGGTCATCAAATTCGGAGATATCTTAGATGGTGTCACCATGACCGAAAAGGTCGATGAGGTGACCGGTTTGAGTCAGAGAGTTATCACCGAGTCTAAGAGTAAGCAGCAAAAAGATTTGCGCCCTCGTGTTTCCATTAAGGATGAAAAAGGTAGGACTCAAAAGCTCCCTGATTCGGAGAACGAGGCTCGTTACCTCATGCCAATCGGTGCCCATATCGTAGTGGCCGAGGGTGATCATGTCGCGGCGGGTGAAGTTATCGCTAAGATTCCTCGGGAAACTACCAAGACAAAAGATATTACCGGAGGTCTACCTCGCGTTGCCGAACTTTTCGAGGCTCGGAAGCCAAAGGAATTTGCAATTATTTCCGAGGTCGATGGTGTTGTAAGTTTCGGTAAAGATACTAAAGGCAAGCGAAAGGTCGTTGTTAGCCCTGAGGTTGGCGATCCTAAGGAATATCTGGTTGCTAAAGGTAAGCATCTTTCAGTGCGAGAAGGTGATTTCGTCAAGGCTGGCGAACCACTGATGGATGGCTCTTCCAATCCACATGATATTCTGCGCGTCTTGGGAGAAAAGGCCTTGGCAAAATATTTGGTCGACGAAATTCAAGAGGTCTATCGTCTGCAAGGGGTCCGGATCAACGATAAGCACATCGAAGTTATTGTGCGACAGATGTTGCGTAAAGTGCGTATCAAAGATCCCGGAGAAACTGCTTTATTGTTGGAAGATACCCTTGAGAAAGAAGAGTTCATCCGAATCAACAGCGAGGTTCGAAAAAGAAAAGGTAAGCCTGCCGTGGGTGAACCGATGCTTTTGGGGATAACCAAAGCTTCCTTGACGACGGAATCGTTTGTCTCAGCTGCTTCGTTCCAAGAGACAACCAAAGTTCTTACGGAGGCAGCGGTTTCCGGTAAAGTAGATCGCCTCCGAGGTCTCAAAGAAAACGTGATTATGGGACGTCTTATTCCCGCCGGCACGGGTCTTAAGGGCTATCGAGACCTGCGTATGCAGGTCGAAGATGTAGAATTAGAGGAGTCTACCGATCAAAGTAGCTTAACTGCGTAATATCCGGGCTATAGTCCTTGACACGATTGAAACCCGCGTGCTACTAATCGCGCCGCCTTAAAGAAAGGTGAATTTCTAACCTGTTGAAATCAATGGTCTTTTCGGCCTTGTTTGGCTGAAAGGCTGGGTTTTTGTTTGTATTTTTAGAGTGTAATTTATGCCGACCATTAATCAGTTAATTCGAAAAGGGCGGGAGCGTCGCCTTTACAAGGGAACAGCCCCTGCTTTGCAGCGTTGTCCCCAGCGTCGTGGTGTGTGTGTGCGTGTTTATACCACTACTCCTAAAAAGCCCAATTCCGCTTTACGTAAGGTGGCTAGGGTGCGTTTGACGAATGGTATTGAGGTGACCGGTTATATTCCGGGTGAGGGGCATAACTTGCAGGAGCATTCCGTTGTGTTGATTCGGGGTGGTCGTGTAAAGGATTTGCCTGGGGTGCGTTATCATATCGTTCGGGGAACTCTTGATTCCGTTGGTGTGGAAAA
This sequence comes from bacterium, assembly GCA_031972375.1. Lineage (GTDB taxonomy): Bacteria > UBA10199 > UBA10199 > DSSB01 > DSSB01 > DALYDW01. Next base: position 2,150 of record DALYEU010000080.1, read on the forward strand.
GCGTCGGCAAAGTAGGTCTAAATACGGGGCGAAGCGCCCTAAGTAGTGAGGTTGTTGGACGATGTCTCGAAAAGGCCATAAAGCAAAAAAGAAGATCCTTCCGGATCCTAAGTTTAATGACAAGCTTATTTCCAAATTCATCAATAAGGTGATGTTTGGGGGTAAGAAATCTTTAGCTGAGCGCATTGTGTACGGTGCTTTGGATCGTGCTCAAGAAAAAATTAAAGATGATCCTCTGAAGATTTTTAAAAAGGCTCTGGATAATATTAAGCCTGTGGTTGAGGTTCGGAGTCGTCGTGTGGGTGGTGCTACCTATCAGGTTCCGATGGAGGTACGTCCTGACCGTCGGGTTTCTTTGGGTCTTCGTTGGTTGGTGCTTTATTCTCGTGAGCGTTCGGAGCGGACCATGGCGGATCGTTTGGCGGGTGAGATTCTCGATGCTTACGGTAATCGTGGTAACGCGGTGAAAAAACGAGATGATGTTCACCGTATGGCTGAGGCGAATAAGGCCTTCTCTCACTATCGTTGGTAAAAAAATTGAATTGAAAAGAGGCGGTTGCAAGAAATTAATGCAGCCGTGTGAATCATGACAGAGCAGCAATATCCATTAGAGCGTACTCGAAATATTGGGATCATGGCCCATATTGATGCCGGAAAAACCACGACCACTGAGCGTATTCTTTTTTATACCGGTATTTCCCATAAAATTGGTGAGGTTCATGAGGGTACCGCTGTTATGGATTGGATGGTTCAGGAGCAGGAGCGTGGGATTACGATTACTTCTGCAACTACGGCCTGTGCTTGGAAAAACCATCGGGTCAATATTATTGATACCCCGGGGCACGTTGATTTTACTATCGAGGTAGAGCGTTCTCTTCGGGTTTTGGATGGTGCGGTTGGTGTTTTTTGTTCTGTGGGTGGTGTTGAGCCTCAGTCGGAGACTGTATGGCGTCAGGCGGATCGTTATAAAGTACCGCGTATCGCCTTTATTAATAAGATGGATCGAACGGGGGCTGATTTCTTTCGCGGTGTTAATATGATGGTGGAGCGCCTTCGCGCTAACCCGGTTCCCTTTCAGTTGCCTTTGGGGGCCGAGGAAAATTTTCGTGGTATCATTGATTTGTTTCGGATGAAGGCGATTATCTTTGATGATGCTTCCATGGGTTCTAGTTTTAATGAGGCGGATATTCCTGAGGATCTTCGTGAGTTGGCTCAAGAGTATCGTGAAAAATTAGTAGAGTCCGTTGTTGAGCAAGATGAAAATTTGATGGCGAATTACCTTGAGGGTAAGGATATAGCTCTTGAGGATTTGAAGCGGGTTGCTCGAAAAGCTACTTTGCAAATGAGTATCACTCCAGTTTTTTGTGGCTCCGCTTTTAAAAACAAAGGTGTTCAGCAGCTTTTGGATGCTGTTGTGGATTATCTTCCTAGTCCGCTTGATGTTCCTCCTGTTGAGGGGGTGATTCCACGTACAGAAAAAGTGGAAACCCGTAACGCCGATGAGAAAGATGCTTTTTCTGCCTTGGCTTTTAAGATCATGACAGATCCTTTTGTTGGGCAGTTGACTTATTTTCGTGTGTATTCTGGGCGTCTGAATGCGGGATCTTATGTCTATAATTCGACTAAAGATAAAAAAGAACGAATTGGTCGTATTCTGAGAATGCATGCTAATAAGCGAGAAGAGATTAAGACTATTGGACCTGGAGATATCGCGGCTGCGGTAGGTTTAAAGTATACGATTACCGGTGATACTCTTTGTGACGAGAATAAACCGATTATTCTAGAGTCTATGGAGTTTCCTGATCCTGTAATTAGTGTGGCTATTGAGCCTAAGACTAAGGCTGATCAAGAAAAGCTTTCTACTTCTTTGGGTAAGTTAGCCCAAGAAGATCCTTCCTTCCGGGTGAAGGTGGATGAGGAAACAGGGCAAACCTTAATTTCCGGTATGGGTGAGTTGCATCTGGAGATCATCGTAGATCGCCTTATGCGGGAATTTAAAGTTGATGCTAATGTGGGTAAGCCTCAGGTTGCTTATCGAGAAACTATTACGGCTCCCGCAGATGCTGAAGTGAAGTATGCCAAGCAGACCGGTGGTCGTGGACAGTATGGTCACGTGCTCCTCAAGGTAGAGCCTCTGGATCCGGGTACAGGTTTTGAGTTTGTTGACGAGATTAAGGGAGGGGTAATTCCTCGTGAATATATTCCTGCCGTCAGAAAAGGTGTGGAAGAGGCTTTAGAAGGTGGTGTTATTGCAGGATACCCCATGGTGGATGTTCGAGTTCGTCTCTACTTTGGTTCGTACCATGATGTTGATTCTTCCGAGATGGCCTTTAAAATCGCTGGTTCTATGTGTGTGAAGGATGCGGTAAAAAAAGCAAAGCCGGCTATCTTGGAACCCGTCATGGATGTTGAGGTTTTGACTCCCGATGATTTTGTGGGTTCCGTTACTGGTGATTTAAACTCTCGCCGAGGCCGTATCATGGGTACGGAAATCCGTCCCGGTATACAGGTGATTAAGGCGATGGTTCCTCTTTCCAATATGTTTGGATATGCGACGGATTTGCGCTCTCAAACTCAGGGAAGAGCTAACTTTACCATGCAGTTTAACTGTTACGATCAGGTTCCCAGAAACTTGGCTGAGGAAATTATCGCCAAGGCGCAGGGGAAGTAAAAAAATAAAAATTGTCAGATTTTTAGAGATTATGGCGATCTAATCGCTAGCATTACAGGAGGCCAGAGATGTCGAAGGAAAAATTTGAGAGGAAAAAGCCGCACGTGAATA
>DALYEU010000081.1:0-4922 GCA_031972375.1 bacterium
AGATGATCTTGATGATCCATGACTACAACACATCTTCAATCTGAGGAATCGGTTGTCGCCGATCCACGGGATAGTCTTTACGAAGGGGATGACCTTCAAAACCTTCGAATAACAAAATACGTTTGAGGTTGGGATGGCCTTGGAAGGAAATTCCAAACATGTCCCACACTTCTCTTTCAGCCCAATCGGCACTGGTATAAACCTGTAGAGCACTCGGCAGGGACTGCCCCAACTTGACCCCTACCTTTAACCGCAAGCGATGCTTCAACGTGGTGGAGTACAACACGTAAACCACTTCGAAACGGGGATCTCGCTCCATGAAGTCCACACCAATCACATCTAACAGAAGATCCATGGCCCACGCGGGATCGCTCTTACAAAAACTCAAAACTTCGAGCAATTTTTGTGCACCGACACGTGCGACGGCCTGTCCCTTATCGAGATAAGTTTCAAGGACACCTTCGGGGAATTTTTCTTTTAATGCCGCTAAGTCCATTGCTCTCTCTCCAAAACCGCAACGCTACCCCTCACCGAAAATCTTCTGGAATCTTGCTGGAATACAAGGTTTCAGGACTCGCCCTGCGTTGGTCTTGCACCAACTCTCCACGAGCTTGCTTCTCAAGCTTTTCTTGGAGCTTCACAATTCCAAGAAGGATCTGCTCCGGACGTGGCGGACATCCCGGCACATACACATCGACGGGAATCACTTCGTCGATCCCTTGCAACACAGCGTAGTTGTCATAAAAACCGCCACAGGTGGCACAAGCCCCCACCGCAATCACATACTTAGGATCAGCCATTTGCTGATAAACCTTTTTGAGAATCGCCGCCTGTTTGTAGTTAATGGTTCCCAAGACCAATAATAAGTCGGATTGCCGTGGAGAAAATCTCACCAACTCGGCGCCAAACCGGGACACATCAAAGACGTTGGAAATGGTCCCCATAAACTCAATAGCACAACAAGCCGTACCGAAAGGCATGGGCCACAAACTATACTTGCGACCCCACGCCACCACCTCTTGCAGCTTCGTTGTTAAAAATCCTTCACCACTCATGAATACCACTCCAGCGTAAACTTCGATCCAACAGACCGAAGATCCAAGACCTATCCGTTGCGATTACTTTTCCCAATCCAAGGCACCACGACGCCATTCATAAAAAAAGCCGGCACCCAGCATAGCCACAAACACCAGCATGGGAGCAAAAATCTCCCATCCCATCCCCGCCTCCTTGAATTTCTTCAGCAACACGGCCCAAGGAAATAAAAAAACCGCCTCCACATCGAAGAGGAGAAAAATCATAGCCACGAGAAAAAACTTCACTGAAAAACGACTACGGGCATCGCTAGTTAAAGGCACCCCACACTCGTAGGGATCTAATTTATCGGCCCTGGGTTGTCGGGGTCCGAAAAAATAGGCGAGGAAAATAAAGGTCCCCGAAAGGAGGACTCCAATACCAAACAAAATGACTAAAGGAAGGTAATGATCCATGGCCAAATCCAAGGCTTTTCTTGAAAAATAAAGGGTTTTCCAAAGAAAAAATAGCCGGGGCGGGGACTAACTTTCCACTTGGCAATAGTCAAGCTAAACCCCAGCCTATTCCATCGATCTCAACGCTATTTCTAAGCCAAGGGCTCTTGAAAAGGCCCAAGGGAAAAGAAAGGTAAAACGACTAAAGTAAAATCTGAGCCGAGTCTTGAGTAAACACCGCCAAGGCGTTCCAAAAAATACCCAAGAACAACACAGCCCCAGCGAGTCCTACCAAAAGTCCCGAATAACTTAAGCCCGCCACAGCGAACACCTTGTCATCGGCGGGATCCTCGAAGTACATGTATTTAATCACTCGAGCGTAATAGTAAAGACTCACGACGCTGTTGAGTACCCCCACCACCGCCAAAACGTAGAGCTTAGCCTGGATCACCGACGAAAACAGCGCAAATTTTCCCACAAAACCCACAGTAGGAGGGAGACCGGTTAGCGAAACCAAAAACAAGGTCATCGCTAAGGCCACTAAAGCGCCATATCGGCCCCGCTTGGCTAAACCCTTAAAGGCCACTAAATCTTCCGAACCCGAAAAATTGATCACGGCAATGGCGACCGCAAAGGCACCGAAGTTCATGATGAGATAGGAAATCAAGTAAAACAACACCCCGCGCAAAGCCTCCACATTCAGCGCTGCCGCCGCCATCAACATATAACCGGCATGGGCAACGGAGGAATACGCCAAAAACCGTTTCGTATTGGTCTGCTGGAGAGCCACGAAATTTCCCAGGGTCATGGTGGCAACCGCGAATACCGCCATCAGTCCCGAAATATCCAAGAACTTAAGCGGGACATAATCATTGCCCTGTTGTTGGGTAAGGGCCGTATAGACAAACCGCAACAAGATGGCAAAACCCGCCGCCTTGGGTCCCACCGAAAGAAAAGCTGTCACAGGTGTGGGCGCTCCTTGGTAAACATCGGGAGCCCACATGTGAAAAGGCACCATGGAAACCTTATAACCAAAACCCGCCAAGGTCATGAGCAAGCCCACAAACAAAGCCAAACGCTCCGCGGGGTTCACCAATAAAAACTCCCGAATCTGCATGGCATCTAAAGTGCCCGAAACCCCAAAGATCAAGGACAGTCCGTAGATCATGATCCCACTGGCCGTCGCTCCGTAGAGCACATATTTAAGAGCCGCTTCGGAAGAAGCGCGGGATCCATGAATATAACCCACCAAAATATAGGACAGGATGCTCACTAGCTCCATGGAGAGATAGATCATTAAAAGATTATTGGAAGCGGCCAGCATGGGCATCCCCACGCAGATCCCCAACAGAAGGGCCCAATACTCAGCGCGCACATGGTGCACTTCTTTAGATTTGAGACTGAGATAGATAGCCAACAAAGTGGCCACACCCGAAAAGATGCGGAAGAAATCGGTAAAAGCGTCGCCCACGATCATCCCATGGAACAACACCGCCTGGGGAAATTGATGCACATAAGAGGAAGCTCCCAAGTAGGCCAGCAACCCCAAAACGGCCACCGTAGGCGCCACGCTCTTTTCTTGAAGCCCCTTGAAGAGATCCAAAACGAAAATCAGCAAGAAGGCGCCAATCAAAACTCCTTCAGGGAGGAAATACCAAAGACTCTCTTGGTTATTAAGCACTGCCATGGAAATCTCCGTCCCTTTACTACCAACCTAACAAGGTCGCAACTTGAGCACCGTAAGGCACCAAGGTCTGATTGATGCCATTTAAGCTCACCTGCATCAAATCTAAGATGGGCTTAGGATAAACACCCAAGACCAACACGATCACAGCCAAAGGAGCCAAACACAGGGCTTCACGGGGCGTAATATCAGGGAAGTTTTTATACTTCTCATTGGCCTTGCCGAGATAAACTCGCTGCAAGGTCCAAAGCATATAAGCGGCCGTTAAGACCACGCTCGACACGGCCAACGCAGTGAGGCCTGGCCATGTTTTGAAAGCACCCAAGAAAATCAGAGCTTCGCTGATAAAACCCGATAGCCCAGGCAATCCGAGAGCGGCAAAAAAGGCGATGGTCGTCCACACCGCATAACGGGGCATGATCGTAGCCATTCCTCCAAAGCCATTGATTTCACGATGATGGGCCCGATCGTAAATCACGCCGACGATCAAGAAGAGTTGGGCAGTAATGGTGCCATGGTTGAACATCTGCAACACCGCACCGTTGATACCCTCGCTAGTAAAGGCCGACATACCCAACAAAACGAAACCCATATGGGAAACCGACGAATAAGCGATGAGTTTTTTAAAATCACGCTGAGCCATGGCGCACAAAGCACCGTAGACAATATTGATAACCCCCAACAAGGCAATCCAATAGGCGGCCTGCACCGTAATGTCGGGGAAGATTTGGTAATTGAATCTCAGAAGGCCGTAAGTTCCCATCTTCAACAAGACACCGGCTAGAATTACAGAAATAGCGGTGGGCGCCTCGACGTGGGCATCGGGCAACCAAGTATGAAAAGGAAACACGGGAACCTTGATGGCAAAACCGACGAACAGAGCGATCCAACACGCCACACGAAATCCGTGAGAACTCAGGGGACCCAAGTGAATGGCCTGATTTTGCAACGCGATCATGTTGAAGGTGTGTCCGTCGGAATAAAAGTAACAGGACAGCATGACCAGCATCATCAAGACCGAACCGGCCATGGTGTAGAGAAAAAACTTAATGGCTGCGTACTCCCGTCGAGGGCCTCCCCAAATACCGATGAGAAAATACATGGGCAACAGCATAATTTCCCAGAAGACAAAGAAGAGAAAGAAATCCAAGGCCATGAAAGTGCCCATCATGCCCGTTTCTAACAACAGAAACAAAACGAAGTAGCCCTTGACCTGCTTTTCGATATTCCAACTGGCTATGATACAAATGCTGCTGATCAAAGCGGTCAAAATAACCATGGTAACAGAAAGACCATCTAAGCCCATGTGGTAGGTGATGTTAAAGGTCTTGATCCATGGGATGGGACCTTCCGCGAATTGAATCGCCTTAGTGGTTCGATCGAAGTCCAAAAATATTTTAACGGCTCCTGCCAAAGAAGGCAGAGTCGCCAACAGGGCCGCCCAACGGATTCCGTTGAGTTTCTCTTTGGGAAGTAAGGCAATAACCAATACCCCCAATAAGGGAGCAAAGGTAATGAATGTTAATAAAGGAAAGGATTCCATCCGTCTTACTCCTCCGGAGCCGTAGCCTGAAAGGCTAGAGCAGTTTCCAAATCATCAAGACCACGACGGCAGTCATGGCCACATAAAGGTAATTTTGTATGCGGCCCGTTTGAATACGCCGCAATTGGGCACCCGAAAACCTCACCGTAGTTCCGACGAGATTCACCAAACCATCCACAAAACCCCCATCGAAAAAGCTACTCACCTTGGATAGGGACCGCACCGC
>DALYEU010000082.1:0-4787 GCA_031972375.1 bacterium
GTGATTACAGAAAAAGGCCCGGAGATCTTGACGCGATTATAATTTAGGAGTATACCGCGAAACCTTTTTTTTAGGACTTTCAGTAACTTATAGCGAGGTTTATGGCCAAGGAAGATGCAATTGAAGTAGAAGGTACGGTGATTGAGCCTTTGCCCAATGCGACTTTTAAAGTCGAGTTAGACAACGGTCACAAAATCCTTGCTCATATTTCTGGAAAAATGCGTATGCATTTCATCAAGATTCTCCCTGGAGATAAAGTAAAGGTCGAATTGTCTCCTTACGACTTGACCCGGGGTAGAATAACCTATCGATCCAAATAAGGTGGATTATGAAAGTACGTTCTTCAGTAAAAAAGATTTGTCCCAAGTGTAAAATTGTTCGGCGGGAAGGCACTGTCCGTGTGATTTGTGAAAATCCCCGACATAAACAAAAACAAGGTTAGGTCTCTATATGGCTCGTATCTCTGGAGTTGACGTTCCCAATAGAAAAAGGGTTTTGGTTGCCCTTCAATATATTTACGGAATTGGCCCCGCTCGTGCTCAGGCTATTTTAAAAGAACTTGATATTGATGAATCTCTTCGGGCTGAGCGCTTGACCGAATCTCAGATGACTCAGATTCGTAACTACATCAATGATCATTTTAAGGTTGAAGGGGATCTGAGAAGAGAGATTTCTCTCAATATCAAGCGTCTCATTGATATTGGTAGCTACCGTGGTCAGCGCCATAAAAAAGGTTTGCCCGTTCGTGGTCAGCGTACCAGTACCAATGCTCGTACTCGTAAAGGGCCGCGTAAGACGGTTGCAGGTAAGAAAAAAGCTCCATCGAAGGGATAATTATATTCCCATTTAAGGATGTCTCATGGCTGAAGCTCAAGAAGCGGTTAAAAAAGCCGCTAATAAGAAACGGAAAAAAACTAAAAAGAACATTCCTGTTGGGGTGGCTCATATTGTGGCCACTTTCAATAATACCATTATTACCATTACCGATTCGGTGGGTAATGTCTTGGCTTGGAGTAGTTCTGGATCCCGTGGTTTTCGTGGTTCCAGAAAAAGTACTCCTTTTGCTGCTCAGGTGGCGGCCGAGGATGCCATCCGTAAGGCTCAAGAAAATGGTATTCGTACCGTGTCTGTGTTGGTGAAGGGGCCCGGTTCTGGTCGTGAATCGGCATTGCGAGCCATTGCTAATGCTGGTGTTCGTGTGACCACAATTCGTGACGTAACTCCCATTCCCCATAACGGTTGTCGTCCACCCAAAAAACGGCGAGTTTGATGAGGTTTTATTATGGCTAGGTATACAGGACCCACAGAAAAATTAAGTCGGCGAGAGGGTATTAACCTTAGTTTAAAGGGAGACCGCTCTCTTACAGATAAATCAGGTTTTGCCCGTAGGCCTTATCCTCCTGGTCAACATGGTCAGGGGCGTACTAAATTTTCCGAATATGGTACTCAGCTTCGTGAGAAGCAAAAGGTGAAGCGATATTACGGTTTATTGGAAAAGCAGTTTCGCATTACCTTCCATCGTTCGGAGCGCATCAAAGGGGTTACTGGTGAGAACCTTTTAAAGCTCCTCGAATCTCGTTTGGATAACGTGGTTTATCGAGCTGGTTTTGCTCACAGTCGACCTGAGGCCCGTCAGTTGGTTGCCCACCGTCATGTTTTAGTAAATGGTCGCAAAGCGGGTACTCCCTCTCAGCATGTGAGGCCAGGGGATGTCATTGAGGTCCGAGAGAAAAGTAAAAAAATGGAGCGGATCTTGAATTCCTTGGAAGGGGTGGAGCGTCGTGGTCTTCCCAGTTGGATTGATCTCGATAAAGAGGGTATGAAGGCCACCCTGAAGTCCGAGCCGCAGCGCGAAGAAATTTCACTTCCTATTACGGAACAGTTGATTGTCGAATTGTACAGTCGATGAGGAGTAGACAGCCATGGTAACGAATATCGTCGCCAAAAATTGGAGATCCTTGATTCGGCCCAAAGGCATCGAAATCGAGAAGGATACCCACACTGCTTTTTATGGCAAGTTTATTGCCAAGCCCTTGGAACGTGGCTTTGGTTTGACTATAGGCAATGCCTTGAGGAGGATTTTATTATCCTCTATTCAGGGAGCAGCTGTGGTCTCCATTAAAATTGATGGAGTTCTTCATGAATTTTCCGCCGTTTCAGGTGTAAAAGAGGATGTTACGGATATTATCCTCAACATTAAAGGGCTTAAGTTGAAGCTCAATGATGTTACTGAGGATGTTGTTCGGATTGAGGCGAGTGCTGCTGGTGAGGTGAAGGCTGGGGATATTTTGACCACCTCCAACGTAGAAATTTTGAATCCTGAGCATCATATTGCGACGCTCTCAGGGGAGTCAAAATTCAGTGTTGAGATGAAGGTGAGAATGGGTAAAGGATACGTCTCTGCCGATCTTAATAAGTCGGAAGATGATCCTGTGGGAATGATTGCCATTGATGCGATTTTCTCTCCCATTCTCCGTGTTAATTACAGTGTGACCAACGCCCGTGTTGGTCGATCTACTGACTATGATCGTTTGACTTTGGAAGTTTGGACTGATGGTAGTGTTTTTCCTGAGGATGCTGTGGCTTATGCCGCTAAGATTCTTAAGGAGCAGTTGACGACTTTTATCAATTTCGAAGAAGAGGAAGAGCCTGAGTTTGAAGAGTCCTATCAGGAAGAAATTCCCTTCAATGAAAATTTGAATAAGCGGGTTGAGGAGTTAGAACTTTCAGTTCGCTCTGCTAATTGTCTTCAAAATGCGGATATTAAGTACATTGGGGAGTTGGTACAGAAGACAGAATCTGAGATGTTGAGAACCAAAAATTTTGGTCGAAAGTCCCTGAACGAAATCAAAGAGATTCTCTCTGAAATGGGTTTGGGCTTGGGCTTGAAAATCGATAGTTGGGTTCCTCCTTCGGATGCTGTTTCCGTTTCGTCGGAGCCGGTTGCCACTATTCCTAATGAAGAAGATTTCTAGGTAGTTTAGGGAAAGCTTTTTTATGCGACATCAAGTACAAAAAAAACAATTTGGTCGCCACACGGCCCACCGTATCTCCATGTTTAGGAACATGGTGACCTCATTGATTGAGCATGAGAGAATTACGACTACCTTGCCCAAAGCAAAGGAATTACGACGTTTGGCCGATAAGATGATTACTTTGGCTAAGCGTGGTGATCTCCACGCTCGTCGGCAGGCTGCTAGTGTCGTTCGTAGTAAGGATGCTGTTAAGAAGCTTTTCTCGGAGTTGGGACCGCGTTTTAGTGGTCGTAATGGTGGGTATACTCGTGTGTTGAAGTTGGCTTTCCGTCACGGTGATGGGGCGGATATGGCTTTGATTGAATATGTTGGGTTTAAGCCTGCTCCTAAATCTCCTGCTAAAACCAAAAAAGCCTCTCAAGAAGATAACGCAGCCGAGTAGAGTCCAAAGCAAGTCGTGTTACGGGTGGTTTTTTTCCTTCGCCTGAAGAATCTTGTCCTCTGATACAGGGTGCTTTCGTTTTGTGAGGAGTATGAATCGCCGTTTCTATATTTCATTGGCTTTGGTCTTGCTGTTGGTTTGGGTGGGGATTGTTCTCTATCGTTATTCTTTTGAGTCTAGACCTGCTGTAGGCTCTCAAGCTCCCATTTTTAGTTTAGAAAATGCTGAAGGCAAGCTCATTGCGCTTGAGAGTCTTAAGGGCAAGGTTGTGTTGTTGAATTTTTGGGCTTCCTGGTGTGGTCCTTGTCGACAGGAGATGCCTTCTTTAGACGCCCTGTATCAGAAATTTAAAGACCAGAATTTCGTTGTTTTAGGGGTAAGTGTCGACGAAGGGGGATGGGGCCCTGTAAAGAGCTTTTTACAGGAGTTTCCGGTTAGCTTTCCCGTACTCTTGGACACGGATCAAAAAGCTACGGAACTTTATCAAATTTTTCGTGTCCCCGAGACCTACTTAATTGATACCCAAGGGAAGATTGTCGGAAAGATTGTAGGACCTCAAGATTACGATCAGCCACTTTTCTACAACAAAATCGAGAAGCTACTAGCTCAGCCGTAAAGGGGTCTGAGAGGGAATGTAGAAGTTTTTTAGGAGAGAAAAATATTCTTTTTTGAGAGTTCAAAGAATTATTTTTCTAACGTTGAGCAGATATTTTTCCCAGTGTCGGCTTCTACGATAATCCTGCGTTTACACGCTATTCAGCAATATCGAGAACAGCTTCTTGGCGCCGACTTTGCGTCTTATGGGTCCACTCACGAAAGTAGATGAAAAGTGAGGGAGTGGTTTGCTCTTTCGCTTGTAAGATGTTGTCGGTGCCAAAAAATACTTCTCCCTAGAGAAAATTGGATGCCGTGCCGGAACAACGCTGGGCGGACCTTATACCAAGCGGAGCATTTCAGATACGAAGTTTCATCGGAGAGGGATTTGATTTTTCTGGGACCATTTGATTATGCTCGTCAACCAAGACGACGTTAGGCTCGTGATTTTTGATTTGCTCCTCGGTGAGGGCCACAAAACTGGTAATGATCACGATATCGCCTTTTTTTGCCAGATGGGCGGCGGCTCCATTGATACAAATGGTCGCTGAACCCCGTGGGGCGGCTAACGCATAAGTTTCAAAGCGGTTTCCATTAGTAACATCCCAAATATGGACGTGTTCATGGGGAAGAATATTAGCCGCCTCTAAAAGGTTGACGTCGATAGAGACACTGCCCTCATAATGGAGGTCGGCGTCAGTGACGGTTGCGCGGTGGATTTTTGATTTGAGTAGTGTGCGAAACATCTTAAGATTTCAGCCTATTATGGCCGCAAT
>DALYEU010000083.1:0-4728 GCA_031972375.1 bacterium
TGGGCACAGGCAGCAGAGATACGCTCTGTCTCGGATACAGGTGGAACTGAAAAAGCAGAATTAAACATGTTTGCTAAGAGCCCTTTCCTTAGACAAAGCCCGTATCACTTTAGCTTTGCTATTGCCACCTACACCTCCCAACCAGAATAAAAATGGAGACTTCAATACTTCAATATTGAAGATAAAAAAGTAAAAATGAGGACTTTCCTCCTCAGTCTCGTCTATATCTTTTCAGAAAACGTCAAAAAACTTCGGTTTTCTCACCACTTAAAAAAAAAACGTTTGGCACGACTATTGCTTATTGGAATCACCAAGGAGATTTTTATGACTTCCATGTGTGTTGATAACCGAAACCATCCAATCCAATTTGGTGCCGTACAGGCAGAACTGAAAACCACCAAAGATGCCCCTCTTCCTGGTCGTGAAAAACTGATCGCTAGAAAAGTATGCCTGATAGAGGGTAATGGATTACCCCCCATGGTAAGGGAATTCAATGTACTCCAAAAACCCGATGGCTACACTTACGATAGTCCCAAGGGCTACCACATAGCGCCACCCGCTGGAGAATCAGTGTTATCCCCCTTCACCTGGCTTCCCTATCAGGAAGCCGGCCTTCTCCAAATAACCGAAAATATGGAGAAGACACTAAAAGACAAAGATATCCTCAAGCCCTTAAATCCAGAAAAAATAGACGAAATTAAAGGATTAATATTCTTAGGGAATATGATTGGCTCTATGGAAGTCTTTGTAGCCCCCCTGGCAAACGCGGTCGCTATGGCAAACGCGGTCGCTACCAAAATCGGCGACTCGTTATCACCGACATCTCAGACCCATAAATTATCCGAGACATTAGTGCCTCGCGCCAAGACACGCATCGAGAACACAGCATTAAAAACATATGCGATGAGGTCGTATATGGAGAGCCTGAGGGTGGCAATTCATAGCAAAACGCTTATCCAAAAAATGCTTCCTTCTTTGTCGGCGAGAGCTGCTGATGAGTTTAAAACATATATGGGCCAGGCGAGAGACATTGCTATTGATAGCCTGAGTCATTTCTTCAAGGTGGAAACTAGTCCCTTTGTCGAAGCCACCACCGTATTGGATTTTAGTTTGGGATTGCCTTTATCAGAATGCTCTCCTGATAGTGGCTATTCGATGACATCAAAACTTCTAGACGCCGTGGGTCCTGATTCAATAGGACGCGCGATGGGTCTCGTTAAGGAATAACAGATAAGGATTGTAGATAACTCGAGTAATTGCTCGATATCTGGGAAAGGCCGCCACAAAACAAAATAGGAATTGCCTTTCGTTAGCAGATCAAAAATGCCGAAACCCCTTCGGTATTTTTTTCAAGACTTTTCCGTTTTCTGAAAATTTTAGGCCACGTCCCTCGCAAGCAAAACCGATGGGCGTGGCCTTTATTTTTTGAGAACCAAGCCACTTCTCAAAGGATTTCTGATATCCACGTCGCACCGTAAACAAAAGCTCGTAGTCTTCTCCTCCTCCTAGAATCAACTCTGCGGATTTGAGTCCCAAGGAGATACAAGCCCTCTCAAAATGCCCTTCTCTCGGTACCGCGCTTAAATCCACCTCGAAGCCCACACGAGACCGCTCTACCAAATGCAGCAAATCCCCCGCCAAACCATCGCTGATATCCAGCATCGCGCTCAAAAAACCTGACTCACGAAGTCGTTGTCCCCAAGTAAGACGTGGTTCTGGCATGGCATGACGCCGGAGGAAATTTTTCCACAACTTACCGCGTTTTCGTTTTTTTCGTGCCTCCCAACCTAAAGAAGCCGCCCCCAAGGTTCCCGTCACCCATAAACTGTCACCCACCCGAGCCCCACTGCGTAACAGCGGAATCCGAGGTGAAAAACCCGTCATGGCAATACTGAACACCCAGCCCTGTGGCGAGCGATTCGTATCCCCACCGACAAGGGGACAATGAAATTGTCTCCCACAGGCTGAAAGCCCCCGATAAAAATTTTCTAGATCGGCCGTCTTGGCTCGAGCAGGCACACCCAATCCTATCACAGCCTCTTGAGGCACCCCCCCCATGGCGGCGATATCACTCAAATTAACCGCGAGGCTTTTCCAACCCAGCGAAAAAAAATCTTCCGGCCGGGGAGATGGAAAGTGCACTCCTTCAAAAAGCAAATCGTGGGTGAACAATTGATAATGGTCAGAGCGCAAACGCAAGACGGAGGTATCGTCCCCCACCCCCACGGGCCAACGCCGCTTCGGCAAGGCAGGTAAAAGATCCGTGAGTCTTTGCAGCAGCCCGAACTCACCCAATTGAGAGAGGCTAGGAGACATAAAGAAATTCGCGAGGAAGAATAAAAACACCCTACCGACGCATCAACGCTATTTTTCTATCTCTTTAATTTGGTCCCCTTCTACCGTGAGCAGATAGGGCCGTACCTGGGCTTCGCGATGGGAAGTAAAAGCTTGTAAGCCCGTTACCCCCTCGTAGTCATGGGTGGTCATCAGAGCTTCGCGAAACTCCTCGGGCCGAAGGGATTTCTTTCCAGAGGCAACCTTGCCGAGAAAACCGATGATGTCATACCCCATGGCTTCCAACGTAGCGGGTTGCTGCCCAAAGGCCGTCTGGTATTCTTGAACAAAGGCTCGCACTCGGGGATTCTGAGATTCCTTAAAGTAAATATCGAGAAACACAGAGCCACCCAATTGGCCATTGGAACGGGAAGCCAATTGTGGGTCGTTCCAAGCATTGGTGCCCAAAAGCAACACCGACTCAAGACCCAAATTTTTGATTTGCGGAAGCAAATTGAGCACTGCGGTATAACTATCGGGAATGACCAAAGCGTTAAAACCCAAGGGCATTTCGGGAGAAGACTTACTGACACTGAGCTTAAGTTGACGCAATTCGCTCTCAGCCTTACGACTATCCTTATAGGATTGGGCAGCAGTGATTTCTGTTTCGTAGCTCGGAGCCAACTCACGAAACTTTTCTACGAAGACCTTACCGTAAGTGCTGGCGGGGTAAAAAATCCCCAGGGATTTTTTTCCACGATACTTGCTCGCCACAGTCAACAGGGCCTTCGTCTGTTGTTCGGGAGTCAAACTAAAACGAAAGATATTGGAGCCCACCTCGGGAATGCCCTCTTTCTGAGCCAAACTGATCATCACCACCCCTTGCTGTTGCGCCTTTTGAGCGGCAGCCAAGGCCGAAGCAGAAGATAGAGGCCCCACGATAACATGGACTTTTTCTTGTAGAACAAGCTCCTCCACCGCCTGCACCGCCTTAGCGGCGTTGCCCCCATCGTCGCGGAAGAGAATTTGCACGTTACCTTTGGCTATACAGCCGGGCTTAGTGCCACTTGCGCATTCAATACCACTGAGCACACTACGACCGAATAATTCATATTTCCCCGTTAAAGGTAGAATGACCCCAACCTTTAGGAGAGGAGCTTCTTTTCCCTTCTTAGCCTTTTTTTCTTTTTTTCCATCATAACCTATCTTCTGCAAAATCGGTTTGGCCTCTTGGGCATAGGTCGTATTGGGATAACGGGTCACCAACTCATGTAAAAAAGGCGCGGCCTTTTTGTTGTTTCCAGCCTGGTAATAGGCCATTCCCAACTTGTAATAAACGTAGGAACCACTCATGCCGGGCTGATAGGTGAAAAACCTCGGATCGATTTGCTCAGGAGTCGCAGGAGTCTTAGCCCACAGGGATATTTGAGTTTCAACTTGTTTCCTTGGCGGCGCCTCGGTGCCATAACGCTTTTTTAACGTGATATCGTCCATGGCCTGATAGGAATCCATCAACAAGGCATAATAATAGGCCTTGGCTTCCAAACTGGCTGCCGCGCTACGATTGAGATACTCGAGAGCCAGCCCCCCCATTTTGACTTTATCGTGGTCGCTTAAATACTGCCCTTCGACTTTTTGAAAGAGGGACAAAGCCTGGGCAGTATTGTTCAGACGATACTGGGAAATACCTGCCTTATTCCAGGAGCGCGAGGCCACCGAAGGATCTGGAGTTTTTTTAGCCAGCACCTCGAAGGTCTGAGTGGCCCCCACGTAATCTTGCTTGAGAATTTGCATCTGCCCTAAGCGAAACTCCGCCTCGTCACTCAAGCGGTTGTAGGGCCATTTTTGAAGATAGGCTTGGTATTCTTGGGAGGCAGCCGCGTAGTTTTTGCTCTGAAAAGCTTTTTCGGCTCGATCGTAGTCGACCTGCATCTCCGCGCTCACGGCATTGGGGTATTTGACCTGCACAGGTCCTTTCCCTAAAAGCCCACAGCGACTGAAAGAAAAGATAAGGAGGATCGCAAAAAAAATTCGGGTGACGTAGCGAAAGGTTAACCTCATGAAAAAAAATCACCTTAACTTAAATTGAGTGAAAGAGGACTAAAAAAATCGATCTGTGTAGCGAAACTCTTACCAAAGCCATCGCTTTAGACGAACCCACCAGCGTGGAGATTTTTTACCTTCTGTTGAGCGCCAATTTCGCAGGATGCGCCGCTCGCGTTCATGAAATGCCTTAGGAGTTTTTACCCATACCCTAACGAGTTGGTCTCCACCCAAGCCATAACCTTTGAGAACATGGATCTGTCCAGATTGTGTCCCGGGAGAAAGTGAAAGCTTTCGGAACCCCGCTAAAGTGGGAACCTTAACCTCGCCCCCGAGAGCGGCATCTCCCAATTCGACGGTGATTTCACACATTATATCTTTTCCGTCAAATGTAAAACGGGCATGGGGATT
>DALYEU010000084.1:0-4573 GCA_031972375.1 bacterium
AATTGATTGAAAATGACTCCGCTGTTTTCGAGAATTGACAACAAAGGTTGCTAAAACTCACCGGCTTACAAACACCGGCGGCACCTTATGGAATTTGCCTACAAGGTGAAAAAAATGCTCCACCTCAATCGACCTTGCCTCTCTTAATCCAAAATCCAGCTTTCCATTTTCGTTTCATGCTGAAGACAAAACCCTCCGAAGAAGTGGCGTAAAAAATTACGCCCCCCGAAAAACAAAATACACTGATGGCAAAAGGAAAATTTGGGGGAATTCGGCAAAAAATGGACTCACGTCGGTAACCGCTAGAACGACCACCACAACCCTAAACTCCCGTGAAGAAAACCGACTTCAACGGCTCTCAGAAACCCAAGCATAGCTACTCCCACCGCTCTAGATCCGTTCAACGCTGTAATGTTGAAATAAATGTCCAGGAGGCATTGCAGCATTGAGCCTTGCTAAAAGAAAAGGGGATATCCTATTTCCCCCCACATGAAGCGCGGAAAGCTCACCCAACCGAGGCCATGAGATTAAGGTCTGAGCCCCCGCATCGGTAAGACCGCAATTTCTTAGGTCAAGAACGGAAAGCAAAGGGAGTCGATCCTGAGGAATCTCAGCAAGGCCACCGTCTCCTAGATAAGGATTTTCACCAAGCTCCAAGGTGTGAAGGCGCAGAAAAGAGGAGTCACCAGAAAACAACCTGGCGAGATCCCCTGGAATCAAATAACTATCTCGTAAAGACAAAACTTCCAATTTTTGTCCCAAGGGGGTTTCGAATAGGCTGGGCAGTGATTCACCAACGCTTTGCAGCCCGGCTAATGGATTATCAGAAAGGTCTAACACCGTTGGCCGCAAATGAGCTCCCCTCAACAAAGCCCCCCAATGCTGGGGCGTCAGTCCATTTCCAATCAAAACCAAAGACTGAAGACCTGAAAGAGGCCTGCTATTTGCCAAGCGCTCCATATCGGACACACTCAAAGGGGTAATACCCCAATCGTCTTCCTCAGAAGAGACCTCCCGTCTTCGTTGTTCCAAGATCTCTAAATAGGCCTGTTCCTCTGGGCTCAAAGGCCGGCGGGGACGAAAATCTTGCTGTAATTGCCATTCTGGAGTGGGAATACGACCTAAAGCTTTCCAAGCCCTCACGTCTCCTTCTCTAAGGGCCGATCCCAAGAAATCTGTCGTATCTTCAGGCGAACGCGCCACCCGAGAAAGATTCAAATGCCTCAAATTAGTCAGGGCTGACCCCTCCGAAAAAATCTCCCCCACCCCAGGTCCAAAACCACTTCCTGATAAATCCAAAAAACTCAGCGAGGCCGCATGAGGACTACGAGACATAACCCAAAGGCCAAATAACGTGAGGGCATTTTCTTGAATTTCAAGATGGGTAAGACGAGGGGCACAATCCCGTGTCATCAAGGCACGCAGGCCCACGTCGCCGATACCGGTATTTTGCAATACCAAATGGGTGAGCTGGTGAAAAGTTGGCGTACCCGCCAAGACCTCGAGACCTCGAGACCCCAGCCCTGGGTTATCCCTTAAATTGAGATGCGTAACTCCCGACAACTGAGAGCCTCTCGCCAAGATCGCCAAATCATGGGGAGCTAAATTTAGCCCTTGAAGACTTAGGCTCCTTAACCCACGCAAACGAGGATTATTTGCTAAAATCCGGAAGGCCTTACGGCGCCTGGCCTGGGACCATCGAGAGAACAGCTGATCCACGTTTAAATGCTCAACCCGCCCAATCTCTTCTAAGGCCATGATGTTGCGGAAAGTCTCAAAGGGGATAGGATCCTTGAAGTGCAACTCCACCAAATAAGGCAATTCCCCAAAGAGGGTTTGGATGTCCTGAGCCCGAACCCCCGAACCCAAAACGAGCCCGACCACCTCTTGGTCAGAACCCAACAGAGTGTCCCGAATCACCGGACGCAAATCCCCATCCTTCGACCTTCGTCCGTCAAATTGAGACTTCCCAACCCGTGCGGGAAACTGAATCACATTGTTTACATTGGCAGCACGACCTAATTCTACATGATCCTGATGCGGACCCTCGGGCACACCAGAAAATCCCTCACCAGCTCCTCCGACAGCTGGAGGAGTTTCCACTTCAGGAGCAGGCCTTTTCCACCGAGGGGACGGAGGAAAAAATATCAAATTATCCCTAATGCCATCGGTCGGCCCTTTGGGCCCAGAACCATCGCTCCCGCCCTCCATGGCCAAAACCAACGGAGAACGCCAAGGGGGTACGGCAAAGGTTTGTTTCCAGGCTTCGCCAAAACGTCGGACTTGCGCCATCATCCGACCTTCTCCCAAAAGTGCGGCCTGGTGGTGTAAGCGAGTCTCCAAATGCTTCCAAGACTGGGGCATTGCACCCAAAAAGCCCGCCATTCCCTTAAAACTTAAATGCATCTCCAGGGCCCCTTCCAACAGACCCCAGCCATCTTGTGAAAAACCCAATGTCGAAAAATTTTGTAAACCGATTCCCGCCATCCCCCCCAACACACCGGTCAATTCGGGCAGGACTCGCCCCGTCCACGGAGCCAAGCTTTTGTATCGAGTGACGCGCCCCAGAGCATCGATGCCATGCAATTGACGACGAGCGAAATTTCCCGCCAAGCCCATGACCTTCATCCCTCCGAGCATCCACGTGCCATGGGCCCAGGACGACGCAAAGGACCCCAACTGCGCCTCAGACTTCCCCAAGTAACGCCCGGCACCATAATGAACCGACGAAAAGGTGGTGGTCTCCGCTAAAAAACCTAGACCATACGCGAAAGCTTCCATCCCAGGACGACCTAAAAATCGAGCCATCTTACCGGAACCCAACAGCGGACTCGCCAAGCCACCGACACGCCCCACATGGAAAGCCATGGGCGCCACCGCCGAAGCCAAAAGCATCTCGGGCTGGGTCATTCCGAGAAGAACCCGCCGGCCACGCACTTCCACCTGATCAGTAAAACTGCCCCCACCTTCGATTGTGTTCAATTGTCGTTGGGCTGATTTTGCCCATTTTGTAGCAGGATAACGCTCCGTCAGGGCAGCGTAAATCTGCTTAGCCGTTTCTAAAGAGATGCCATCTCCCCTGTTTTGTAAGTCACGCGCCCGTCGGTACAGACGAGCCGCTTCAAGGCGCTGCGCCCCACTCTCCAAAACAGGAGAAGCTTCCGAAACCTCAACACCAAGACCTTGAGCCACACGGGCCCCACTCAATTGAATTCCATCAGGAGGACTCAAGACCATTCTCCAAGCTTTTAAAAATTCCCCGGAATCAGAAACAAGACTTACCCATTAAAACCCTGAATCGACGGGACTATCGGCTCCCCTCCAAGAAAGTTGCAAAAAAACTCAAGTCTTGGGCTTTCAATGCCCCCCAACATCCAACCCCTTGAGATGGAACAACTTAGGGGCTACCGACTTGCTCGCATCAGTAGGGGTAAATCCGCCTCCCAAACATCTCGCATCTCAGTAAGTTCCCTAAAATGATGATGGGGTGAATAAAAACCAAAATCCCTATTCGCAAATAACAATGTGTTAGGAAGGGACATCTGAATTTGCTGAAAATCATCCGCTGTTAAAATGCTAAGGGGATGCCGGATATTGGCGCACTCCGACAACACAATTTCGGCAGGAGATATTCTAACTGCCGAACCAAGCACACGATGCAAAGAATCGACATCCTCCGCTATTCCATTTCCCTCAAGATACAAACGTTCAAGAGAAAGACGTTGCTGAAGAAAAAGATTTTCTAGATTACTGATGCTTAAATCCGTATCCCGTAAATCCAATTCCTTGAGAAAAGCAGGCAAAGATTCCATGAAGTTTTTTCCAATATTTTCAGAAGAAAAACTCCGATTTCCAGACCAACTTAATGTATCAAGCCGATCAAACCCCTCTCCCGCCCATAAATAATTCCACTGTTCCCCAGTTAGAAGATTATCCGCCAAATCCAAAACTTCGAGTTGAGGAAGACGGCTTAAAAAATAAGCAAAAGACCGAAACGTGGAAGGTGAAAAACTAGTGTAACGAACACTAAGCTTTCGAAGATTCTTTAAATTTTCAGGATGCAAATCATTGACTGCAGAAGAAGACTGCCCCCCATCCTCACGCCCCACAAGCCTTAATACCTGCAAATTAGGTTTCTCAACTCGACTTAAACCCGATAATCCTGCGACTGAATCTGGAATACCCGAAAGATCAATATATTGAAGCGTTGAGAAACCCTCTCCTCTAAAAATTTCTTGAGATAGAAATCCATCAGCATGGTTTTGTCCCGTTAAACTCAAAGAACGCAAACTAGGAAAACGCATCCCAGAACTCAAAAAGCTGACCAAATCCGCCATTCGAATAATGCCCGAAGAACCATCCATTTTTAGAAATTTCAAGGAGGGAGATCCTGCCTTTACCAAACGGGCAAACCACTCCCCCCAAGAAACACCTTGTAATTCCAACGCCTGTAAATGCTGGAATAAATCATCCAACTCAACACGCTGTGCTGTTGTGAAATCGTCTGGCTGACCTTTCAAAACCAAAGCCTCCAGCTCCGGCCATTGCCCACCAGCGCATCGCCTCAACAGTG
>DALYEU010000085.1:0-4458 GCA_031972375.1 bacterium
GGGAAGAAAGCGTTTGACGGTCAAATTCTTCTCCTATACCTAATCCTGTATTCCGTTCTCAGGATTTTCCTCGAGTTATTCCGAGGAGATGGGGAGCGTGGGTTTGTCATCGAGGGGGTCTTGAGTACCTCTCAATTTTTAGGTGTTCTGCTGATTGTGTTTGCGGGGATCGTGCTTATATCCCGCAAGAGGAGGTTATCTTAATGCGTCGCGTGGCTTCCCGTCTGGCTTTGGTGATGGTTCTTCTGGGTTTTATCGTTTCGGGATGCAGTAGCCCTAAGCTCTACGGCACCTTGCAACAAAATGAAGCCATGGTGAAGTACTACGATGTTCCTCCTCAGGATGCCTTTCGCGCTACTAAAGAGGCCTTGTTGTATTCGGGATATTCTATCAAGCAAGAAGATACACAAAATTTAACTCTTGAAACTTATTGGCATCCCACCACTGCGGACTCCCATTATGTAGAGGTGTTTCGCCGCAAGGATTTTGGAACGGTGGGGGCTTATTACCGTCTGGTAGTCAAAGTGACTCCTCGTCGTAAGGGTTCGGCCGTGTCCATCACCAATGTCGCTAAAAGTTTTATTTCCAATGTGAAATCTTCCCAGCGAGAAGAAGACAAGGTCTTCGCCAAGATCAACGATTTCACCCGAAGGCGCGATATCCAGGTGACAAATATCGGTTTGCAATGATCTGTTTGGGCTACGAGGGGATAAAATACTCCACTCGTTCGATTTCTAAGATGGCCTTATCTTCCCCGTCTTCAAGTTGTAGGGTTCCGCGGTCGTAGTCGACTTCCTGAAGAACCCCTAGGTAGGAGATGCCAAAGGCGATGATCTCCACCCTCTGGCCTATAAAATCTTGCAACTGGTGGATGGATAATATTGGGGGCATGGAAGGCCGATTATGGAAGCCGTTTTTGTCTAGGTCAAGGGTTGGGGCCTGGTCGGTTTCTGTCTGAAGATTCAAACCATTTTAACTTTCCTATGTATTTGTTTGAAAAATAACGCAATTTGTCAACTGTTGAAAAAATAAAGGATAAATAGGAGGGTTGGGATAAGCTGTTGACAGTCCTGTGGATAACCTTTAAAAAATCCAGCCTATTCCATGAGAGAAGAGCGTTAAGGTGGTGAATACACGAGTCGGTCGCTTCGTGATCTGGGGGGGCGAGAGCGAGGTTACTTTGAACTTTATAGAAAAACGTATTTTTCGAAGGTTGGTTGCTGAGGTCGAGGTTGAGGTGGATCTAGGAAGTAAGATCCTCAAGGCCAACACCTCCAATATCAGTTGTGGTGGAATGTTCCTAAAGGTTGATCCGGCGTCGCTTCATGCCGGTTCTCGTGGTGACGCTGATTTGCAGATGGCCATCCATCTTCCCAATCATAAAAGTCCCGTGAAATTGGTGGGGCAGGTGCGTCGTAGTACTCATCATGGAGTGGCGGTGGAGTTTCAGGGACTCTACAACGATAATATTCTTGCCATTGAGCGTTTTGTAAAATCCTTGCTCAATTAAATTCTTCCCAATTGTTTTGGCGTAATAAATCAAATGCTCCGATTTGTCCGGGGTGGGCTAGGCCTCGGTTCGTTATTTATTGGGAATTTTTCTAATAAGTCTTTGGAATTTTTCTGTTTTTCTTAGCGGCTTTTTGCTTCCTATCGGAGGACCGTTGGGGGTGTTATTTTCGTGGCCAATATGCTTGACGATGGGGAAACCCTGTCCTATAGCGGCCAGGCCCTAAGGGGTTGGAATCCTATGCTTTTTAATTTTGCTAATATTTTGGTGTTTATTTTGGTGGGCGCTGGATTCGTAGCGGTCAGCTTGGTGCTGAGTCGCCTCATGCAGCCGCGTTTTCCTACGCCCGAAAAAGCCATGATTTACGAGTGTGGCGAGATTCCAGTCGAAGGAGCTTGGATTAACTACAATCTCCGTTATTACCTTGTGGCAATAATCTTCGTGATTTTTGACGTAGAGATCGCCTTTGTTTATCCGGTGGCAACGGTTTTTAAGGATTGGATCGCCCAAGGTAAGGGGTTGCTCGCTTTTTTTGAAATCATGGTCTTCGCGTTGATTCTTTTTGTAGGTCTCCTGTATGTGTGGTCAAAGGGGGATCTCAATTGGTTTAAGCGTGTCGTGCTTCGAGAGGAAGTGCGTAAGATCAAGCCCGAAGACGTAACGGCTGTTCGTTAGTTGTGTTTCGGGAAGGGAAGTTTAGGCTTCCTCAGTGTTTGGAGTTTACATCATGCAGATGACGCTCAAGGGACAATTACCCGATAATATTGTTACCGCAAAGGTAGATGATGTGCTCAATTGGGCGCGATCTTCTTCTCTTTGGTATCTGCTGTTCGGTCTTGCTTGTTGTGGGATCGAATTGATGCAGACCGGTGGGCCGCGTTCTGATTTGGATCGTTTTGGAGCGGTGTTTCGCGCCACACCTCGGCAGTCCGATTTGATGATCGTGGCGGGTACTCTTACCTACAAGATGGCCTTGCGTACAAAGATTCTCTACGAGCAGATGCCGGAGCCCAAGTATGTCATCTCGATGGGGAGTTGTGCCAACTGTGGGGGCTTGTTTCAATTGGCTTATTCTGTGGTGAAGGGGGTCGATAAGATTATTCCGGTGGATGTTTATGTTCCTGGATGTCCTCCTCGCCCCGAAGCCCTGACCCAGGGTTTGTTGAAGATTCAAGAAAAAATGATGACCGAAAAGTTTGCCCGACGGGCTGAGGCACTTGTCTAGAAGTTAAGGAAGCGCTCCCATGACCTTTGAGCAAATTTTAGAAAAAGTAACGGAGAGGCTTGGAGCTGAGTCGGTGGAAGTGGTGACCGATTTGGCGGGTGATCCCTACGTTGTCATACCGGTTGCTAAATTGACCGAGTTGTTGAGTTTCTTGCGAGAAGACTCTGAATTTGCTTTTGATTGCCTGAGTAATCTTACCGGTGTGGATGCTCCTCCTGATCATCTTGAAGTGGTTTATCATCTTTTTTCCTACGAAAAGCGCCATTCTTTCACGTTAAAAGTTCGGGTCGCCAAAACCAGCCCCAAGGTTCCTTCCGTCGAAAAAATCTATCCCACGGCCAATTGGCAAGAGCGTGAGGCTTTCGATTTGTTGGGGGTGGTGTTCGAAGGGCATTCAGATTTGCGTCGCATTATGTTGCCGGACGATTGGATTGGGCATCCCTTGCGTAAAGATTATAAAGAGCAGGAAGATTATCATGGGATGGAGACCACCCGTCCCAAACTTTTTGACTATTAGCATTTAAGCGGTGGATTGGATTTTCGCTGCCAGTTTGAGAGTGATTAAAAGATTATGGCCATTCAGACTGATGAAATGATGTTGAATATGGGTCCTCAGCATCCCTCTACCCACGGGGTTATCCGTTTCGTGGTGAAGAGTGATGGTGAAGTAATGGCCGAGGCTATTCCCGATGTGGGGTATTTGCACCGTTCCATCGAGAAGATCGGTGAAATTTGTGATTACAACGGGTTTATGCCCTACACGGATCGGGCTGACTATCTTTCCGCGATGAACGCCAATTTGGGCTACGCCATGGTGGTGGAAAAGCTGATGGGTATCCAGGTGCCCCGCCGTGCCGAATTTTTACGGGTTATTTCTTCCGAGTTTAATCGGGTTATTTCCCATCTGTTGTCTTTGGGAGCTTTTGCGATGGACGTCGGAGCGGCGACGCCTTTTATTCATGCTCTTAAAGAACGTGAAAAGGTCAACGATCTGATGGAGGCGCTGTGTGGGCAGCGTCTAACCTACAATTACGTGCGTATTGGTGGGGTGGGTTACGATATGCCCCCAGGTTTTACAGAGCGTTGTCTGGATTGGATGGATCGTTTTGATCCGCTTTTCGATGAGTTTGAGCGCTTGGTTAATGGTAATAAAATTTTTGTGGAGCGTTTGGCGGGTGTGGGGACAATCTCCCGTGAGGACGCCATTGCCTATAATTTGACAGGCCCAAATTTACGTGCTTCGGGTGTCGACTTTGATTTGCGCCGTGATATGCCTTACTCGGTTTATCCTGAGTTGGATTTTCAGGTAGTGGTGGGGCACGGAGAAAAGGGTGAAACGGGCGATTGCTTCGATCGTTTCATTGTCAAAGTTCGAGAAATTAAAGAGTCCGTGAAAATTCTTCGTCAGTGTTTCGCTATGATTCCAGATGGCCCCATCATGGGGAAGGTGCCGGCGACCTTAAAACCTCCCAAGGGCGAGGCCTATGTGCGTACCGAGTCCTCTCGTGGAGATTTAGGATATTATCTGATCAGCGATGGAACCGATCATGCTTTTCGTGTGCGGATTCGTACCGGTTCTTTTACGGCCATGTCGGTTATCCCCAAGATCAGTCAAGGAATGATGTTGGCCGATTTGGTAACTTTGATTGCGAGTCTTGACGTCGTAGCTCCGGAGATTGATCGATAACATGGAACAGTTAGCTCTCTATCTTCACGAAAATTA
>DALYEU010000086.1:0-4370 GCA_031972375.1 bacterium
TTTTAGGTTTACTGCGGGGTAGAGCAGTCTGGTAGCTCGCCGGGCTCATAACCCGGAGGTCCTAGGTTCAAATCCTAGCCCCGCTACCTCTAAGAAGGCGGTTTCATCAGTGGATCTTCACTTTATGAAACCGCCTTTTTCTTTTCCAAAAAAACAGCGTCCACACTGTTTGCTTTTTTAGATCTATTGGAGTTTTTTTGGGGAGCCCTTCCCTCTTCCTGCCTCATTGATACTTAAATCCATATCAAGCACCCAAGGCCCCTGCTGACAAAGTTTAGTACCCCAAACCAATCTAATATTTACTTCAAGACCACCCAACCTCGGAAAAATTTAGTGGAGTTTTTCGTCGTTGAGTTTCCAATCGTAGCCTCGATAAAAAATCTGGGCATACTGCGGTAAAAGATCCAAATAGGTGCGCAAGAACAGCCCTAGATCCACAAACTCTTCCTGATACCACAAGAATGCCTGATTTAATGTTAAGACACGACGTCGTAAATCAAAGTCCACATTGGCCCGATCCATTAAAAACTTCCAGGTGCGATCTTCCAACTGAGCTTCGATTTTAAGGGGGGAAAAAGCTTCTTTTAAAAGACGTGGACCGCTGGAAGCCCCATTCGCACGGGCGAATACCGTACGGGGATCGCGAATCTGTTCAAGAAACACCTTTTTCTCAATATCAATGAAACTCATCTTTTCTTCGCCAATGCTAAAACGAGGTTCCCCAAAAAAGTTTGGAACCTCCATCAAATTTTTGATGGGATAACGTTTCAACACCTCCTGAATCACCAAGGCATTATATAAATTTAACCAAGCGGCAATACGATCGAGGGGATCTTTTAGAGTGGATGGATTTAAGCGACAGAGATCCTCCACATAAAAGCCAAGATTCTCCCGGGCCTTTTTATCCCTTTGCAAACCCCGATAATCAACCCACCCGGACTTAGTGACGTACTTTCTCAAAATACGATCTAAAACCTCATGATTGAGATACTCCTCGGGACGAATTAGTTTTTGCGCGGGACGGCTCTGCTCGGCACGATTGTACTGCCATTGATAGAGCTGCATTTCTTCCGCAGCAATTGGCGGAGGCTTCGTCTCTCCAGGCACCCAACAGGGCAAACCACCCGCCCCCACATAACCCGGAGGGGCTGGCTCCAAGCCCAATATTCCACAATCAATCTCGGAATTCTGCTGGGTTGCTTCTTGCCCTCCCCTTGGATTAGAAGGCGGAAGAACAGAAGTCGCTTCGGGCTCGGGAACGCCCCCTAGGGACGCTTCTCCAGGGGAAGACGCCTGCTCTCCCGAACGTTTCACTCGATAAACTTGAGATTCTTCCTGAGCCCCTAATTTTTGGAAAGGAACCGCAATCGCCATGAGCACCGCTAAGGAAATCACCGTTCGATATTTTGTCATTGATCCTAAAGACATCGTATACCTCAAGGCCGTGCTCGAATCCTACGAAGGAATGGTTGTCGTGCGAACCGTAGAAGCGGGGCAACCTGTCATTGAACTCCTCATCGCCAGTGACTTCATGGAGACCATCCACGCGGTGATTCAAGAACTCCAGAAAGAAATCAAGCTAGAGGAGTGCTCGGCGCCTCCGCAACATTCTCCTTGGGTTTTCTAGCCGCACGCGGCTCCAACTCTGCTTTTAACTGCCCACAAGCCCCCAAGATATCCCGACCTCGACTATGACGGATGTTGGTCTGTACGTGACGGTCTAGGAGATATTTTTGAAAGGCAAGCATCACTGAGTCTTCAGTGCGTCGGTAGGGGGCACCGGGATACTCGTTAAAGGGAATCAAATTGACCTTGGCTGGAACCCCACGCATCCACTGTACCAAACGTCGGGCATCCTCCATCGAATCATTAACTCCCTTCAGCAGGGTATATTCAAAAGTGATCCTGCCCCGAGACGGTAAATTGTAATCCCGACAAGCTTGAAAAAGTTGTTGTAAAGGATACCGACGATTGACCGGAATCAAACGATCCCGCACTTCATCAGTGGTGCCGGTTAAAGAGATAGCCAACTTAACAGGACTTTGTTTCCCAAATTCCAACATCTGTGGCACCAAACCACAGGTAGAAACGGTGACCTTATTTTTACTGAAGTTTAAACCCCGCTCATCCAATAAAAACTTCAAGGACTCCAAAACATTTTGCATATTATGCAGAGGCTCACCCATTCCCATAAAAACAATATTGGTAAGTTTTACCTCAGAATCCACATTTCGGCGTACCGCCATAACCTGCTCGACAATTTCCTCGTGTCCTAAATTGCGTCGCAACCCTAAGGTCCCAGTCAAACAAAAGCTGCAAGCCATGGCGCAACCCACTTGAGAAGAAATGCATAAAGTCTGACGAGGGCCATTGGGAATCAAGACAGACTCGATAGTCTCCCCGTCGTCGAGTTTAAAAAGAAATTTTCGAGTGCCATCTTCGGACACCTGAATATGTTCGGGAGAGAAACGCTTAATCTCAAATTCTTGCGCCAAGCGCTCTTTGATCACCTTACTCAGATTGGTAATTTGGGAAAAATCAGCGACGTCTTTTTGATAGATCCACTGGTAGAGTTGTTGAAAACGATATCCCTCTACCCCCCAAGATTTTAAAAGCTCGGCAAGTTCTTCTTGAGTTAAGGCTTTGATATTTTTTAAAGCGGCCATAGGGTCTTGGCTATAGCCACAAATGACATTCGGTGGCAATGGGCAGGGATTGCTCTAAAATCACGCCACGCCCCAGTGGGGTCCCCTATCCCACAAAATTCCAGAAGAAATTTACCGCGACGCAAATTAGAAACGGCGACCTAAAACTTAAAGGGGAACCCGAAATTTCCCAATACGCACATTGGGACGCCCCATGCGTCCAGTTAGACTAAGGGGATAAACCCCGTCGGCATTTTTTTGCTTTTCGAGGATGAAAAGCATGGGCAAAGCCTTGGAGAGAGCCTCGCTGACCTTGAAACCACCCTCTAGAGCCATGCGATAGTCGGAGGGTGAGGCCCCTTGCATAGAAATACGGCCTTTAAGGTTGAGATCGATGTCGCCCCCCGTAAAAACAACTTCGTCGACCTCTAAGTTATCCCGTACCACCCGAGCTTTAAGATGGGAGCCCTTATCGACGCTCAAACGAATGGCAGGAATTTCGATGGTTGAAGCAGGGTCTTGGGGATCAACCGCGATGCTCATGGCGTCCAATGCGACATTCTTAAAATCAATTTCCACCTTTCCCTTGTTTTGGGCAGAATCCGCAGAATTAATCTGCAAATCGAGACCTCCCAACAAATTTCCCTTCACATTGAGATCGGCCTTGGCCGTGAGAAATTTTAAATCAGAAACCGGATAGTTGTCGAAGTCGGCCCGCAAAAGAGTCTCCGCGCCC
Source organism: bacterium (assembly GCA_031972375.1). Taxonomy (GTDB): domain Bacteria; phylum UBA10199; class UBA10199; order DSSB01; family DSSB01; genus DALYDW01. The sequence continues at coordinate 3,382 of DALYEU010000086.1, forward strand.
TCACGCTTGAAATCACCTTCCAAACTTCCTGTTTTTTTACCCTTCAAAGTGAAACTAAAATCCTGCTTTTTTCTCAATAAACCCAGAGGAGAAAACCCCAGCTCTAAACGCGGAGTATCCAGCAGAATCTTATCTTCCCCAGCCACTCGCTCCTTCAACTTAAGATTTTTGAAGGTGACGCTGCCCAGTAGACTAACATCCATGTCCTTCATATCTAACTGGTAACGACCACGAGTTTGATTTTCAATCTCGGTAATGATGCGCGACTGCAGGGCGTCGTAGGGAAAAACCCACACCATCCAAAAAAGAAAAAACAACAAACCCGCAAGAATATAAACAAACAAATTCGGTTTGAACTTCACGGCTGCTTACCCCTCATCGGAAGTGGACACCAAGGTACTCACCTCGAAGCTGATATCGAATTGCTGACGATCATCGTAGCGCGGCTTGATCTGCATGCGATTGATTTTTAACTTGAGGTCTTTCTGAGTTTCAATCCCATAGAGGAATTCGAGAGCCTGACTCAAAGAGAGACGCGACATACGCACATCCACAATCAATTCTTCAAAATCTTCACCAGGAGTCCCGGGTTTTTCCTTGAGGGAATCGATTTTATCACCAATCCCAGCCTGAGTGGCCAAGGTCTCCAAACGAGTGGTCAATTGCACCTGAGACTTGGGTTTAATGCTATCTTCCAAGCCTTTCATCTTCGCTTGAGCCGAACGATACTCACCGATCTTTTGCACCACTTTATCGACGTCTTTCTCATGATTGGTAATCTGGCTTTCCATTTTTCCAAGACGAGAAGACGCACAGGACAAAGGCAGAATAATCACCAAAAGCAAGACCAGCCCAAAACCCAGCGCTGTAAAAATTTGCTCCCGTGGCCCCAAGCCCAAAAAGCTCTGGTAAATCTCCTGGATATTGAGGCGTCCTCTTAAGGAATATTTTCCTGATTTAACCATGGTGCTCAACCTTCTTCCTGAACG
>DALYEU010000087.1:0-4220 GCA_031972375.1 bacterium
TTTTATTCTTCGCGGGGGAAGCCATAGTATCTCCTCAATCCCGTATGCGAACCCCTAAACTCGATTTGAGTCTAGTCCTAAGGTTTCTTGGACGTCAAACACTTATCCTATGCAATCTTACAGAACTTTTATTATGCACAGTAAAAACTTGAAAGAACCCTCCGTTCGTAGGAACTCTGGTACAAAATCGGTTTAACCCTTGGGAAAAATTATATTTTGTATTCCTAATGTTCGGATGACAAGAGTGGGTTGTCGGTTTAACCTCAACTTTTCCGGCTTTCGTCGAAGTAGCAGTAATTGACTGGGAGGATTCAGTGTCGCAGCGCAAAGATCAAAACGGGAAGTTACCCCCCCCTGAAAAGAAAAAAACAGTTGTCCAGGATGATCTAGATAAAACCGTCTTGGATGTCGATATTCGTCAATTAGGGAAGGAGGGGGGAGGAGAAGATGCCCTGGGAGAAGAAACGGTGATGGTCCATATGCCCATGGAGGATGATTCGGACTTTCATCATATGGACCTCTTCGAAGAAGAAAACACCGGAGACCATGTCATAGAGGTTCCTTCAGAAAAAAAACTTGAGCAGGATTTAGCAAGTGATTCGAGTCTTCCCGAAGATCTAGGCTTCCTTGAGGAGGTTGTTCCTGAACCTCCTCTCCCTTTTGAAGAAGAAGTCCCTGTCTTGACTGTGCAGACGGGGGATGAGGCTCCACCTCCGCCCAGTCGGCCCCAAACGGTTTTTCCTCAACAAGGTACTGTATCGTCTTCGAATTTTTCCATCCTCTCCATTTTGGGCACAGGACTGGTGGCAGTATTGATGATTTTGGCCTTGATCGAGGCCTTGCGTCGTGGAGCAGGGCTAAGGCTCCCTGCCTCGTTGGCTACGGTTTTTTGTTTGCTCTGTTTGGTTGGAAGCGCTGCGCGGCGTATCGAATCCCGTCCTGGTTTTTTATGGGCCACCGCGGCTTGGTTTTCTTATGTGGCTTGGGGGGGATTTCATTATGCAACCTCCGGTATGTCTTACTTTTTAGGGTTTTCTTTTGCGGCACTTTTGGGTTCTTTTCTGATGTTTGCCTCCACTGTGGTTGTGGCGGAGCTTGTGGTTAAAAATCCCATGCCCTTTTGGGCAAAGTTCCCCGCGTTGTTGGGTTGGATCTTGATTTTAGTGGCCTGGCTCATCAGCTTGGGTCAAAGGGGGGGTGTTGAAGCTTCGCTTTGGTCTCCAGATTTTCTGAAATTCTTACCTCTCAACATAAAACCCGTAGTCTTGGCCTTGGGTTGGGCCTTTCCTTTGATGGTGCTTTCTGTACTGGGGAGATTGTTTCTGGTGAGAAACCCTCAGGGTGGTTTTGCTTGGTCTTTGGTTTCCGCTCTATTGCTTATCTGTGTCTCAGGTGGTTTGTTGGGCGCTAAATTGTTAGCCCGTCAGGGAGTATCCCTACCATGGTTTGGTGCCAGTTTGGGTGGGGTGAGTTCAGGTGCTACGGTTTTGGATCCCCATACCATTGGGCTTCGCTTAGTGGTGGCTACCCAACAGGAGGGGGAGGGGGTAAATAAATCGGATGATCGGAGTACCCCATTATGGCTTTCAGCCAGTCTGTCCGAAGTTCAGTCCAAGACGCAGAAAAGTTTTTTAGCTGTTCAAAATAGCGAGGCCCGTCCCTTTGTCGATTCCAGATTATCCACCTCTCTTTCCCTCTATCGAGGAGATCAAAAGATGTCGGGAGTCAAAGTTAATCTGCTCCGTGAGCGTCTTAATACTCCGCGTCATTTGATGGTCGTATTGGATTTTGATCCCAATATGGACTCCATTCTCCACACTTCTCTTTTTGGAGCTTTGTTTCATCTTGCTCAGCATTTGGGACCCCGGGATCAACTATGGGTATTGGGGCAAGGGGGATCCCAAGTGCTCAATCAGGAGAATCGTCGTGAGTGGGAGTCCTTGCTCAAAAAGGCCGTTGTTTCGGGAGAAAAGGAACAGGCAGAGTTATTAGACGAGGCCTTTAAAAAATTCGGAGAATTATCGGGTCTTAAGCAAATGCTCTATTGGGTGCAGGTGGGGGATTTACCCAATGAGGAGGGGCAAAAACTTTGGAAAGAGAAGGCCAAAAAGTCTGGAGGAGAATTATCCTTTTTAACATTGGGACAACCCAATAGAACTGAAGGGATTTATTGGGCGGAGTTTCCTTCAGGGTTGGGATTTCAGTTGTTATCTGCGGCAGCAGTTACCCTGGGAAATTACGTTTTAGAGTTTCCCGCCTTACCCCCGGTTCCACAAGTTCAATGGCGTTTGGACGAGTCGAAAAATTTAGATTTGCAGCAGGGAAAAGTAAGCTTCGAAGTTAAGATGCAGAATCCAGAAGAGCTGGCTCAGGTCTTTTTTGGGGTAGATAACGATAAGTCCGTTGAGTTGGATGCTAAAGCTCTGAAGTACGAGGTGGCTAATCTCAAATTGAGCGCTGGGCATCATCGGTTTCGAGTTGAGTTGGTCACAGCTAGTGGTGAGCGGGTGACCTCCTACCAAGAGGCCGATTATGCGGCTCGACGCACCTTGAATTTTATCAAGCCCCTTCAACAGGACACGGTGGGGGGAGCATTCAATGTTATGCTTGCTCCCGGTGAGATCCCAGGACTGGGTATTCAATCCATTGAGTTGCAAGTGGATGGACAAGGGGTTGGGACTGTTAGCGCAGCGCCTTTTTTAATTCCATTAGATGTGAGCACCCTAGCTCCTGGTGTTCATACATTAAAGGCAATTCAAACTTTCCAGGGGGGGGGACAAGAAGAAGCGCAGATCCAAATTCAGGTAAGTGCTTCTGTTCCCGCGTTTAATCTTGTGCGTCCAAACAATGGCGAACTGTTGTCCAATCTTACCGAAATAGAGGCCCAATTCGGTGGTGGATTATTGCAACAGATAGAAAAAGTGGAGTTCTGGGTTGACGGAGAAAAAGTGGGAGAAAGTTTGAGTCCTCCATTTCGTTATCTTTGGTCCAGTGCCGGTTTTCCTGCGGGGGACTACTTCATCCAAGCTAGGGCCTATTTGCCCAATAAGGTGACTTTGACGGATGCTGTCCAGGTGCAGTTAGCCCAGGCTAAGCTGACTTTGCAGGCAGATCCAGGTGTCTATCCCGATGGGAGAATGTTCCCCAAAAATGTAGGTGTACTGCTTGATGCCTCGGTTACCATGCAGGAAGTGAAAGGGGAGGCCCGTAAAATGGACCTGGCCCAATATGCTCTCGCTCAACTCGGTCGAACCTTGCCTAAGGATGTTCATCTCAAGGCGAGGGTTTTTGGTGCCACCACCCCGGTAAGTGAGCGTAATTGTCAGGATACCCAGCCTCTTTCCAATCCTGGGGCTCAATGGGGCGGGGTACAGGCTCAGGGGGCTGCACCTCTGGCCTTGGCTTTGCAGTCATTGGGTAAGGATTTAAAAGATGTAAAGGGGTCCAGGGTAGGACTGTTGATTACGGATGGTTGGGACAGTTGTGGTGGAGATCCTCTTGCGGTGGCTAAAGAGCTCAATCAGGATTCAGAGCGTTTACGTCTCCATATTCTCTACTTGGGAGAGGGTGATCCAGCCAGTGAATCTCTGCTAAATCGTTTGGCAGAAAGTACGGGGGGGCGAATGTATAAGGTTTCTCGTCCAGAGGAGCTGGTCAACGCCCTTAAAGATGCCGTTCAAGTTAGTTTTTCTATCCTCGATTACAAAAATAACGCGATTGAGGAGAGGCCATTAAGCGATCAACCCTTCTTTTTAAGGGCCGGAGAATACAATTTAGAGGTCGATACGGTGCCTCCCATAAAAAAACGGTCTTTAGTTTTGATGGCTGGGGGAGAAAAACGATTAACGATTTTGGAAGAAAACGGTCAGTTTACGATAAAAGAAGAATAGCGCTTTTTTTGGAGCTTGAGGGTCTTGACTTTCTCAAGTGATCGAATAATATGACAAATTGTGCCTTTTTCCACAGCTTAAGTATTCTATGTCTGTGGGGTCTCTTTCTCAAGTTATCGAAATGTGTAAATTCTTTTTAGATATTTTCTTGACAATTGAGGGGTGGAGTAATAATGACGCCCTCCGCCGCGCACGAAGGGCGGGGGGCGAAAGAAAAATAAAAAAAAGAAGTTCTTGAATAATTTCGAGACTTTAAGTAAAAGCGGGTTCCCAGATTTCTTGGTCTTTGACAACCGAATAGTCGACTAAAATTACGCGAGTCCTTGAATA
>DALYEU010000088.1:0-3871 GCA_031972375.1 bacterium
AACCCAAACCACTCCAATCCAACACAGCCCCTTAAAATTCATTCACTCCAAATGGCAGCCCATGACGAACCCACAAATCTTTCTCTGGATGGCACCCAAAGAATGCAAGCCCCCCGCCTCACGGGAAAAGAAGCTCTCGATAGGATGGATTGGAAAAAAATTTCCGAACACCCGGAGGGGCTGGAAGCTGGTCTTCGAGAGGCCATCGAAGCCATCCCCTTACCCCTGGTGGTCGCCCGCATCAGAGTCAATCATGCGAACATTGGAGACCTCTGGATCGCCAACCAGCATTTTTTGAGGGACTACGCCTACCAGGCTGAAAAATTGCCCCATCTCAAAGTCAGCGATTTATTTTCCGGAAACTTCACCACGGGAGGAATACTAAGCTTCATCAGCAGAACCCTGCCCAATCTCTTCCGAACCCAACGCATGACACGATTTGATACCCAGAGCATGAGAGTTCTTCGAGGCGACGGAGGAGAAGCCGAATTGGTATTCGGAACAGGAGACCTAGGAAAAATAAGAAACAGCATCACAGGGGAAACCGTTCTACTCGGTATAGGCGCCTTTCATTCCCACCCTCTTAGAAGCACCCCCTCAAGCATTGAACCACTCGTTCAACAGGCTTCAGGAGAAATTAACTGTAAAGTAAATCTAACAACCCTTGTGCAACTCAACGCCGGACTGAGCTCCACTGAGGGAGCCTACTTAGAATCGCTTCGCGAAATGAACGTCGAAATCACCCTTAGCCATCCTGTCAAAGCAGACTCCCTGCCACCTTTGGTAGAAAATCTACGAATCTTTCTCGATAAAAAACACAGCAAGTATCTTTTTCCCGAAGGCAGAACACTCAGCCTCCATCTAACCACTCGAGAAGGAGAAAAAATTATTTTAAATTTTACTCGAGGAACGGAATCCTTTACGGCAACACAAATCTAGGCCTGATTCTCTTGAGGAACCTTTTTATAAAATCCAATTTTTTTGAAAGCAGCACCTCTCTTCAACACTGAGATCAATACAGTCCATCATGCTGTGTCAGTGACGATTCGAAAAAAATCATTTTTTGACTGCTCACAGTTCCCCCAAGCCAAGCCTACGGAAAAGCCTGGTCGCCCCATCCTCCTTGGACTATGACGGAGGGGCTATGGCTCTCCTGAGTTTTGAAAAGGTCCATTTTTCGGTAGAAACTCGCCCCATCCTCCAAGACCTCACTTTTTCTTTGGAAGCGGGAGAGCGACTAGGAGTTCTCGGCCCAAATGGCGCCGGAAAGACCACCTTGTTACAGCTGATGGCCGGTGTCCTGCGTCCAAATCAAGGTCGAATTTTTTTTCAAGATCGCGACTTAAACCTTTGGTCCCGACGCCATTTGGCCCAACATATTTCAGTATTGCCCCAAGAGACCCAAGTGGATTTCCCCTTCAGTGCGGAAGAAATCGTTTTGATGGGACGAGCCCCCTACCTCGGCCCCTTGCAATGGGAAAGCAGCGAAGATCTTCGAATTGCCTACGAGGCCATGGATAAAACCGACTGCCTTGATTTCGCCCAACGAGACGTGCGCTCCCTATCGGGAGGAGAACGGGAACGCGTTTTTTTAGCTCGTGCCCTCACCCAACAGCCCGAACTTTTGCTTTTGGACGAACCCACCACCCATCTCGACCTCAAGCATCAAGGACAAATTCGCCAGTTGCTCCAAACCCTACACCAAGAACGCAAACTCACGATGGTTTTGGTGCTCCATGATCTCAACTTAGCCGCCCAACTTTGCGATAAAATTTTGTTATTATCTCCACAACATCGATTTCCCCTGGGAACCCCAGAACAAATCCTCACTCCAGCCCTACTGCGAGAGGTATTCGAAGTGGAAATTGAATGTATGCGTCACCCCAAGACCGGACAATTACAATTTTTCCCAGTGCCCACAGAACATCTTTCACCACAAGAGCCCCAAACATGAGCCTTATTTTTCCCAAAGAACTTCAGGAATTAATCTTTGATTATTTGAAGACCAGCTTTTATCCCAATACCCGTAGGGCGAACCGCCTCGACAAGGCATTTGACGACGGCGATCTTAAATTTTTTGCCCGTGGTGCATCCGAGTTATCCCAACGTTTCACCGAAAACCGTTCCCATCTTCAACCTGGCTATCTCAGTCGTCCCGAACTCCGCTCGGGCTATTTACTGTATTTTCTTCCCATCAACTTTACCAAGGCCCTAGGCGTCTTTTCTCAATTGCCCGCGAGTTTCTGGAAAAAAGCAGAATGGGATCTCCTCGATCTAGGTTCGGGACCTGCCACGGCGAGCCTGGCATTTCTTTATTGTCTGGGAAAACAAAACCCCAAAGCCCTACTCAGAATTCATTTAGTCGACCAAAACAAAGCTATTTTAAAAGATGGTGAAAACCTCTTGCTCTCCGCCCAGCGGATCTTTTTTCCCCAAGGCCAAGTGCAAATTCTGACCACCGCCAATGATTTTGGAAAAGGAATCCCTCAAGGCAAATTTGATTTTATCGTCATGCATCATGTGCTCAACGAATTGGTAAAGAGCTCCGCACAAGACCGTAGCGAAGTCATGCACAATAAAATTCTTCCCCATTTAAAGAGTTCAGGCGTCTTGGCCATTCTTGAACCGGCCCTCAAGCGCCCCAATCGCGAACTGATGGCGATGCGGGATCATTTGCTCGAAGAGGGCCACTATAAGATCATCGCGCCCTGTCTGCACGAACAAGCCTGCCCCATGCTCAAAACGACTCGAAATGATTGGTGTCATTTCTACATTGATTGGCAAGAACCGCCTTTTATGAAACGGCTCGATCAACTCCTGGAACATGACAACCGTTTTTTAAAGGTGGCCTATTTATTGTTGAGCCCACAGAAAAAAACCAAGGCCCCCTCCGCTGAGGACGCTAAAACATTTCGTGTCGTCAGCAATCGCATGAACCGAAATGGAAAATTAGAAGTACTGGTCTGCGGGGCACCAGGAAAAATTCGGTTGGCACGCCTCGAGACAGAACGAAGCAGTGCCAACCGAGATTTAGAAAGAGTTCGGCGGGGCGACTTATTGAAACTGCCGGGGCTAACGGATTTAGCTTACAATCCTAATCGATTGCTTCGAGTTCACCGCAACACCCCCGTGCAGCAACTCAACGATATCAGTCCCAATCCCCTACTTGCTCAACAAACGACCGCGGAACAACAATCCCCCAACCAAGCCCGCCACCGAGGGCACCAAAAGAAACAACCACAATTGACTCAAAGCTTTACCTCCCACAAGAAGCGCCGGCCCTAGGCTTCTCGCAGGATTGACTGAAACTCCGGTAATGGAAATACCAAAGATATGAATCACCACCAAAGTGATACCAATGGCTAAACCAGCGATCTGTGTCGGCACTCCTTCTTGTGTAGAACCTAAAATCACAATGACAAACAAAAGGGTGGCAACAAACTCAAACAGCATGGCCGCGTGTTGACTGAATCCTCCCAGATAATCAGGACCCCAACCGTTTTGCCCCAAACCTTTAACGGCAATGTCGTAACCGGCAAGTTGTCCCGAAAGGATGCAAGAGAGCACCCAAGCCGCTAACAAGGCCCCGAGACATTGAAAAATCACATAACCCAAAAAGTCTCCGGCTTTCATGCGGCCGGAAACTAAAAAAGATAGGCTCACAGCGGGATTGATATGACAGCCTGAAATAGAGCCAATCCCGTAAGCCATCCCCAATAACGCGAAACCAAAAGCAAAAGCGATTCCCAAAAAACCGACATGGGAACCCGCGACCACCGCGGTTCCACAACCCAAGAGCACCAAGGTAAAAGTTCCGATGAACTCTGCCAGGAATTTTTTCATGTTCTTCCCCCTTTTGAAATTTGAGATT
>DALYEU010000089.1:0-3822 GCA_031972375.1 bacterium
TTTCGAGCCGTAAGCCGGGTTCTGTTTTATGTGGTCATTTCTCTTGTCCCGTTTCTTGCGAAGGGGATCTTTGCAGCCTACCCATCCCGCCTCCTGGCTTGAAAAGCCGGGATTCAACCGGGCTAAAGTCTAACTTTCCTAAAAATAAGAAAGTAGCGGGACCTATTTGGCCTTTCACTCCGTAGAGTTTACCGGATTTCACTACTGCGCTCTGACATAGCCAGAGCCGTACTTGCTTTCTGTTGCACTAGTCCTCCGCATCCCCCTTACATTGGGTGGATACCCTCTGAGCGGGGAGGCGTGGTGGCCGTTAGCCACTACGGTGCCCTCCAGTGCCCGGACTTTCCTCACTCTTCCCAATCGATTGGGAAAGGCGCGACCACTCGCTCGAAATTCTGACTCTCCAGAGTTGTTTTTAAGGTGCGTTTTGTCAAGACCTGTCGCTCGGAGAGGGTTTCATTCTGCTGTGGAGAAGCCTGAACTGCTACGTTCGTCCATCGCCAAATTGGCCAGACGGTCGGCTTCGGTATTTTTCTCCCGCGGAATGTGCTGAATCGCCACTTTGTCGAATCGCTGCAGTAGGTTCTTAGCCTGCTGATGCAGGTTTTGTAAATGGGGCTGCTTGACCCGGTAACGTCCTTCCAATTGGCGTACCACGAGTTCTGAATCAAGGCGCACCACGATTTTTTCGGCGGAGAGTCGTGCGGCTTCTTCCAGACCGAGAATCAAAGCCGAATATTCGGCAGTGTTGTTCGTGGCTTCTCCCAGGTAACGATGGAGTCGAGCTAAGATCTTGCCAGAGCGATCGGTCAACACCGCCCCCGCTCCTGCAGGACCAGGATTACCGCGCGCTCCACCATCGGCATAAAGGATGACCAACTCGAGGGGAGGGGATGGATTCAATTGAGAAATCCCTTGATGAGTTTTTCTTTTTCTTCTCGAGAGAGTTGGGTCAGTAAATTTTTATAGGATGGCAACAGGCCTTGCTCAACCCTCTTCAAATCTTCCACCGAATTTTCATCGCGAGCCTCTTGATGGAGGCGGAAAGCCAAGTCGGTGAGCGATTGTTGAATTTGTTCGAGGGTCAGTGTGCGTAACTCGGTGACGGAAGAAAAATTTTCTTTTTCAACCAGAAACAACAAGACCTCGGCTAAGGTTTGTTTGGGTAAAGACTGACTCATGGGATTTCCTGTTGGGGTTCTTCAAAATAAAGTAGGCGATTGCAGCTCGGGCACGTATGCACGATCTGTTTTCTTCGCAACTCAATATACATCTGTGGAGGTAAATTGATGAAGCATTCCTGGCAGGTGCCTTCGACGACCAAGGCTGCAGGGGGTTGCATACGGGAGGCAATCACCTGGTATTGACTGCGAACTTCAGGAGCCAAGGCGTTTAAAGCCAATTCCAATTTTTCGGTGAAGGTGGTGACCTTGTTTTGCAGTTCTTCCAGCGTGCCTTGGATTTGCGATTTTTCTTCGCTTAACTGTTGGCGCAGCTTTTCTAGGTTGGCTTCACGGGGAGCGAGACGATCATGAATTTCGCTTTGCAGTTCTTTGACTCGAGCAATTTTTTGTTCTCGCTCTCTTTGGGTGGTTTTGGAAACGCTAATCTCCTTTACCACAGCTTGGTATTCTTTCTGGGTTTTGATGGAATTGAGCCGAAGCTCTTTTTCGTTCAATTTATCGGTTTCTTCACGAAATTCTGCTTCGAGACGTTTTCGATCTTTTTCTAGGTTTTCCCATTCTATTTTTTGATTTTGGTAGTCGCTCTCCAGGGTCTGAAGTTCGCTTTCTATTTCCCGAACCCGAGCGGGGAGAGTCTCCAGTTCCTCTTTGAAGTTTTCGATTTGAATGGAACAGTAAACGGCATGGGCTAAAGGGGTCATAGATGTCCTAAGATAAAATGAGGTGGGCCGAGAAGGGCTTGAACCTTCGACCGCCCGGTTATGAGCCGGGAGCTCTAACCAACTGAGCTATCGGCCCCCAAGGGGATCCTACCAATCTACGAAACTACGCAATTTTTTCGCTCGCGAGGGATGGCGAAGTTTGCGTAAGGCCTTGGCTTCGATCTGACGAATTCTTTCCCGTGTTACGGAAAAATCTCGCCCGACTTCTTCTAAGGTGTGATCGGATTTTTCTCCAATCCCGAATCGCATCCTCAATACCTTTTCTTCGCGAGGAGTCAAGGTTGCTAATACTCGGGTCGTCGATTCGGAGAGATTCATGTTGACGACGGCGTCTGAAGGATTGATGACGCTTTTGTCTTCGATGAAATCTCCCAGGTGGGAATCTTCTTCTTCGCCGATAGGTGTTTCTAGGGAAATAGGCTCTTTGGCGATCTTAAGTACCTTTCGCACCTTCTCGACGGGCAACTCCATTTTTTCGGCGATTTCTTCTGGAGTAGGTTCTCTCCCCAGTTCTTGAACGAGATAACGGGAGGTTCTTACCAACTTGTTGATGGTCTCAATCATGTGAACGGGGATACGGATGGTTCGTGCCTGATCCGCGATAGCCCGGGTGATGGCCTGTCGAATCCACCAAGTCGCATAGGTAGAGAACTTATAGCCTCGACGATACTCGAATTTATCAACGGCCTTCATAAGACCGATATTTCCTTCTTGGATCAGGTCGAGGAATTGCAAGCCTCGGTTGGTGTATTTTTTAGCGATACTCACCACAAGGCGTAAATTAGCCTCGATCAACTCGCTTTTCGCCGCTTCAGCCAACACTTGATTGCGTTGAATTCCCTCGTAGATATCTTTCAACTCTTTACTGGAATAGCCATATTCTTCTTCCAGGGATTTGAGCTTACGCTTGGCGCCCTGAAGATTTTTGAGCAGGTTGTTGAATTCTTCTTTGGGAAGTTCGAGATCTTTAGACAGTTTTCGCAGCGTATAAGTGCTGGTTTTGGTCTTTTTGAGTTTGGCTAAGCCCGCGTCAGAATCGGCAGCGTCGACTTTGGCGCCGATGTTCCGAATAATATTCTCTTGGCCAATAATGTGGTCGGCCATTTCTCGAATTTTATCGATGATTTTATTGGTAGCTTTACGAGTGAAGCGAATCTCTTTGACGGTGGCCAAAAGTTTTTGCCGAGACTCTTCAAAATCTCCATCGGATTTTTCCTTGGATTTTTTTGATTGTCCGGAGGTTTTGCTCTTTTTCTGGTGGCGATCGTATTCCTTCGAAATCTGTTTGAACTTGGCGAATAGTTTTACAACGTCGCTACGGTAGGCCTCTTCATCAAAGTCTTCGCTTTGGGAAAGGTCTTCGTAATCTTTCATGACATCGGAGAGCCGAATTTTGCTTTTTTTAACGGCCTCTCCCAGATTGAAGATTTCATCCATGCCGAAGGGGGAAGTGATGAGGGTAAGCAGCACGTCGTCTTCGTGTTGCTCGATGCGTTTGGCAATTTCGACCTCGCCCTCGCGGGTGAGCAGGGCCACCGATCCCATTTTGCGCAAATACATGCGCACGGGGTCACTGGATTTTCCATAGCCTTCGAGGGATTCGGTTTCGGTCTCGGTTTCGGTCTCAGCCTCTTCCTCTTCTTCGTCGTCGGCTTCGTCTTCTTTAACGTTCATCGTGGGAGCTGTTTTAGTTCCGGAGCTTTTTTTCTTATTTGCAAGCACTCCGGCCTTGAAATCGCTGGCCTTTTCGACAATGGCGATTTCCATTTCATCGAAGACGGCCAGCACCGTGTCGATCTGGTCCGCCGACACCACATTTTCGGGCAAGGCCTCGTTGATGTCCGAGTAGGTCAAAAAACCGCGCTCTTTTCCGAGCTGAATGAGGTCTTTAATTTCTTCTCGTACCTTATCTTTCG
>DALYEU010000090.1:0-3727 GCA_031972375.1 bacterium
TCTCATAAGGGCGCCCCTTCTAGCCATTTCGGGCCGTTTCTGTCTAGACAAAATCCATTTTCGTTAAAAAATCTCTGAAATTGCTTATTTTTTCTTAAATAGTTTTTATTTTTTGCAAAGAAAACATTGCGGCCTAGGTTTTGACAATTGACGAAATCCCCATTTCTACCGTACTGGCCTGAGGCATGGCAGCCGTACGTTCATGGTGGATCCGATTTGTGGCCCTGGGCTTTCTGGGGCTTTTTCTGTGGGGAGTAGTGCTACACGGTGGCCATCGCCATGAAGGTTCCCATGCCTCGGCAGGAATACAAAGCCTTTGCACACTGTGCCAGGCCCATAACCATCACCATCCCGCGTGGATTTCCCAAAAACCCACACCTCAAAACCTGCCCGGTCACCGAGAAATCTTTAAAAATTTTATTCCCACTGCAATCTCTCCGATCCTAGCCTTTCAAGGCTCTATTCGGGCCCCACCCCACTCTGCCTAAAAAGAACCTTCTCAAAAACCCATGGCCATTTTGTCGTCATGGACGTTTTTCATTGTCGACTTTTTTCGGAACCCCTCAAGCGCTGCTTGCCGGTCGACTTATTTTATCTCGGAGATTTTTCTCATGTCGCGTTTAGTTTTATGGGCCACGTTCTGTTTGGCCTTCGCGGGATGGATCACTTTGGCCCGAGCCGAAGATCCCGCTTTGAAACAAGAAATCCAAGAACTCAAAGCCAGTGTGCTGCAATTGCAAAAAATCGTCGAAGCGCAAAACGCCAAGATTGAAAAATTAGAGCAAAGCCGCGTCGCCCCTGCTGCTACGAGCAAGACGCCCCATACCGTTACGGAGCTACAGCCCAAAACCAATCCCCTGGAACCCGGCGAACCGGGCGATCCTACAAACCCGATCAAGGTTCCCCAAGGAACACCTCTCGCCCCACAAAACGTGGCGGGCCAGAGCCAAGAATATCGTCAAATAGGCTTTTGGAAGGTCCCCGTCGATCCCAATAGCTCTACACGCTTTATTCCTAACATCTCGGTGAACGGCGTCTTCTCTGGCGCTTATTTCACCCAAGATCCCGAAGGTCCCACAGGACACAACCCCTCCCGCACCGGATTTAATCTCCAGGAAATCGAGTTGGCCATCCAATCGATCATCGATCCCTATATTCGGGCTGATATTTTTCTTTCTTTCCTGGAGGACGGCGTAGAACTGGAGGAGGCCTATATCACCACCCTCTCCCTTCCAAAGGGACTACAAGTTAAGGCGGGCCAGTACCTACTACCCTTCGGCCGACAAAACCCCAAACATATCGAACAATGGCCATTTGTCGACAATATGCTCGTCAACCAAGAGCTATTAGGGCCCGAAGGTTTTGACGAATTGGGATTTGAGGTCAGCTATCTGTTTCCCACCCCTTTTTACCTTCTTGCCCAAGGCAACATGACCCAAGGAAACAATGAGGTTAACTTCGATGGCGAACGCAAAGCGGACTTCGCCTACACCGGTCGGCTTTCGGGATCGGGAGAAGTAGCCCAAGACACCACCCTGCTCATGGGGGCCTCAGCCGCTTTCGGTTGGAACAACACGGGCCAGGGCAATGCCACTAACTTATACGGAGGCGACCTATTGCTGAGCTGGCGTCCTTCTTCGGAAATCGGCATCGATTGGCAAACCGAATATATGTATCGGCGGCGCGAAGTTCCCTATGGAGCTACCTCCGAAGGCGGTCTTTACAGCTACGTCTTAGGCAATTGGTCAAAACGTTGGGGAGCGGGGCTACGCGTGGACTACATGGGGATCCCGCGAGATATCGACAAGACCTTCCGACTTTCACCAATGATTGCGTTTCGCACCACCGAGTGGTTTCATCTGAAGGCTCAGTACGACTTTACCGACGATGCCATTCTGGGAACACAACACGCCGCCTTTTTGCAATGGATCTTTACCATGGGACCCCACGGTCCCCATCCGTTCTAGCTTCAAGGGAGACCCACGAGCCATCCACGAAATAGAACAAGGAGTCTTACGATCATGAAACATCCAAAACCAACTCACCTAAGAGATAAAATCATTGGGCGTCTTACAAAAATTTTTCTGATTTTGAGTTTAGCTCTACCACTAGGGATCCTCGGTCTTAACACAGAGGTCTGGGCGAAGGTCCGTGTGGTTTCCACTCTTCCGGTCTTCAGTGCCCTCACCCAAGCCATCGGTGGTGACCGGGTAGAAATCAAAACCTTAGCCCGCCCCGATCAAGACCCTCATTTTTTACAACCCAAACCCAGTTACGTGGTGGCCCTGAATCAAGCCGATCTGCTCATCCGTGCTGGCATGGAACTCGAAGTGGGATGGATTCCCATCGCCGTCGTCCAATCTCGCAATCCCAAAATCCAAACCCAAACCCCAGGGGATGTGGATGCCTCCCGCGGTATTCAAGCCCTGGAGGTCCCCGGTTCTGGCATCGATCGAGCCTCGGGAGACGTGCATCCCATGGGCAACCCCCACTATTGGTTGGACCCTCGCAATGGGGCGATCATCGCCAAAAATATCTTGGACGCCTTGGTCACGGCGGATCCTGAGGGGAAGGCCCAATATGAAAAAAACTACCAACAATTTCTCCAGGCCCTGGAAAACAAAATGGCGGCTTGGGCTCCCTTGGCCATGGCGCTCTCCAACCAACGAATTTTGACCTACCATCGGACCTGGAGTTATTTCGCCAACTGGACGGGACTGCAAGTCGTCGATACCATCGAACCCAAGCCAGGCATTCCCCCCAACTCACAACACGTCGATCGACTGGTCCAAGAAATTGGCCAACAACAAATTAAAATGATTTTGATGGATCCTTACTATCCCCGTAAGGTACCCGAATACCTGGCGGAAAAAACCAAGATCACCCTATGGGTGGCAGAGGTACAACCCAAAACCGAAAATCAAGAAGGCTACTTTCAGTGGTTTGACACCCTACTTCGCAATCTGGTGGATCACGCGAAAACCCCATGAACAAGCCCATACTTCAACTTCATGAGCTGATCGTAGGATATCCCGAGCGCCCTTTATCCACACCGCTCAATCTTCAGGTGCCACAAGGAGCCATCCTCGGCATCATGGGTCCCAACGGGACGGGGAAATCCACGCTGATGAAAACCCTATTGGGCTTGAACCCTGCGTTTTCGGGATCGGTGACCTGGTCCCCTAAAACCCGTTTTGGGTATGTGCCCCAAGAAGGCGGTATCGACGATTTATTTCCCTTTACCGTCAAGGATCTGCTCATCATGGGCGAAAAGCCTGCCTTGTGGCGCGGCTTACAAAAAAGTGACGCCCAGCAGATTGCCACCATCCTTAATGAATTAGAAATGGGAGGCTTCGAAAGCCGTCTATTCCGCGATCTTTCCTCGGGACAAAAACAGCGCACCTTGCTGGGGCGTGCGCTCATGTCACAGCCCGATGTCCTGGTCTTGGACGAACCCTTCAGCTCTTTGGATTACAGCTTCCGCCACCGCATTTGGAAGCGATTGAAAAACTGGCATCTCTCCAGTGGCGGCACCTTGATTTTAATCGATCACGATATCAACCAACTCATCAACGAAGTGAGTGACCTAATTCTGATGGGCCCCTACCAAAGTTTCGCGGGGCCAAAACAAGAACTCCTTCAAGAGGGAATCCTTCAACAAGCCTATGAGGCAGATCTCCATTTCCATCACGAAAACGGCCATATTCAGGTGCATTTTCTTTAGTTG
>DALYEU010000091.1:0-3706 GCA_031972375.1 bacterium
AATAGACTTCGGCCATGTCCCCCCATAGAGAAATACAAGAATCGATTTCGGAGACAATCTCGGATTTTTTAATAAGGCGGTTCCCGGGATCTAACGCAACATTAGGCTAGAGGAAGGCGGAAGTCCCTTGCCAGAAAGATCCAACAATTACCCAAAGAATTGCGAGTGAGTTTGACTTATGACCAGGGGAAGGAAATGGCTCAGCATAAATTATTTACACAAGATACGGAGATGAAGGTCTATTTTGCGCATCCAGCTAGCCCTTGGGAGCGTGGGACGAATGAGAATACGAATGGTCTCATAAGACAATTTTTTCCGAAGGGGACCGATTTTAACAAGGTGACACCCCAGGAGATTAAACACGTTCAGGATTTATTAAATGAAAGGCCTAGAAAGGTTTTAAACTGGAAAAGCCCTTTTCAGGCTATGCAACAACTGTTGCGCTAGAAACTGGTGACCGCCTAAATAACAAATAATCATTATGCCCCACCAACCCATTCAATTTTGGTTTGAGTTTGCTAGTAGCTATTCTTATTTAAGCGTTGCCCGTATTCAGGAGCTGTCTAAAAAATTGAAATTCGACTTTCTTTGGAAACCTTTTTTATTAGGCCCCATATTTAGCGAACAGGGGTGGAGCGATTCGCCATTTAATCTCTACCCAACCAAAGGTAAGTACATGTGGCGGGATCTCGCGCGGCAATGCCAAAAATACAGGATCCCTTTTACAAAACCCTCTCAGTTTCCCCGTAATGGATTATTAGCTGCCAGAGTAGCGTGTAGTTTGCGTGACAATCCTAACCAGAGACAATTTATTCAAGAGATCTTTCGGTATAACTTTGAAAAAGACATTGATATTGCCAACACGATGGTAATTCAAAAAATTTTGAAAAAGCTTCATTTAGATCCTGAGTTAATTTTGAATCAGGCCCTATCTTCTGAGAATAAAGAATATCTCCGCAACCAAACTGAGCAAGCAAAGTCCTTAGGAATTTTTGGAGCTCCTACTTTTATTGTGGGCAAGGAGATATTTTGGGGCGATGACCGTTTAGAAGATGCCGTCCGGTGGAGTCAGTGCTTGGAATAACTCATGAATAGACAGTTAATGTAACAATCCGTCTGTAAATTGGAGATGGCCCGACAGAAAAAAGGGTCATCGAGTTCTCCTAAAGGTGTTCAAGCCAACAAGGAGGACAAAGACGATGACCCCAAGCCAGGACAGTAAAACAATCGAATCCATCTGTGAGGTGCTAATCGAGAACGGGATTCCCGGGATGAGGGAAGCTCTGGAAAAGATGCTTAATCTCACCATGCAATTGGAACGAGAGCTACAAACCCGAATGGGGCCGTTGGAGCTACGGATTCCTCAGGTTCGGGGCTTGAGCTTTTATCCTCGAAGTTTAGAGAAAGGAATACGCAGCGAGTGCGCCCTCAAAGTGGCCATAGCAGAGATGTACCTTCAAGGGGTATCGACGCGGAAGGTGAAGGCGATTACGGAAGAGCTTTGTGGGTACTCGATTAGCTCGACGGAGGTGAGCCGGATTGCCAAGGTTTTGGACGAAGAGATTGTGAAGTGGCGAAAAAGAAGTTTGGGGATTTTCTTATGTTTATTTGGATGCCCGCTACGAGAAGGTTCGCCGTGAGGGAGTGGTAAGGGATTTAGCGGTGTTGTGGGCCATGGGGGTGAACGATCCGGGAGGTATTGGGGGTGTCGGTGAGTTTGTCGGAGGCAGAGGTTCACTGGCGGGGTTTTTTGGAGGATTTACAAAGACGCGGATTGCAGGGCGTTCAACTGAAAGAGAGTTGACTGAGTAAGGCAGTTTGCAAAAAAAGCTGAATGATTAATTTTCGGTCCGCCAAATTTCTGAAATAACTCGAATTCTCCGAATGTTTCATTTGAACTGCACTAGTTTCAACCTAATCCCCACAAACCCACCCATCCATTTGCGGGTCCACTGAAAGACCCTGGTTACGCTCCCCCCTTTGATTGAACTTGCAAAAATTTTTAGGCGGAATGAGGTCCTCGCCTCGAATTGAATTTCGATGGCATGCTGTGATTACGCCCAAAATAATGAATAATATGCAAAAATAGACCGCTTGTTTTGCTGCGATGGAATTCACCATTAGATGAAATAAACGTCTTGCCCGTAGGTAATAGGGCAGGGCTCCTTGGTGAAGCCCTGCCCAAGAAATCCGCTCACTCTATTCGATGCTAAAAAAATCAATCGGCTCCCAAACGAAAGGATTTCAACCGCACGACTTCGGCGGAGAACCCCCCTTTATTTTCAAGCAAAGCCCCCAAGTGATAATTCTGTTCGATTTGGAAAATGACCGAGTGCGATTGTCCATCCAGGTCGGAAATCACCTGCTGTACATCAATACCTTCGTCTTCTAAAACTGCCGCTAGAGAAGATTCCGTGGGGTACAGCGAACAAGTCAAACTCCCTAGGTTTTTCCCCTGTCCATCTTTTGCTATCACTGTAACAATCTGACCAGCGTAGCTCAATTTTTCTTCGGAAGATTCATAAAGGTTACCTACGGGCTGCCAAGTAAGTTGGGGAACTTGATCTAAGGAAATATCACCCTGGGGAACCTCTCCTTGGAGGAGAAGATCACCCGGTTCGGGGACGAACAAATCCAAGAAAAAGTCTGGAATAAGAATTTCATCTTGTTCAAAACTTTGTGTGGCCCCTTTAAAAGCTAGACGAAACGTGGAGCCAGTATCAACAACGCTATTGTCGAGCTTGTAATAATTTTCTTCGTCAGGCTCGACGACTTGATTTTGATTGAGGGCTAGTTCTCCTGCCGAAAGCAAATCGTCATAATCCGATGGCGTACTCAAGCCCGGGCTACCTTGAGTTATGTAGCAAAAGCGAGAGTTAGAACTTTTAGCCAAAATCACATTACTCTCAACCACCTGAAAATAAGCTTCTCCATCGGTGCTAGTAAATCCGTTGCTATCGGTTCTCACATAGAACTTAAGCTTCCCGTGATATTCTCCCCCTACGAGTTTAAGCTCGGTGGGTTCCACTATACCGGCATTAATATCATCACTGGGCTGCGTTATTTCTGTAATATCTCCATTACCACAACTTGCAAAAGAACTTAGGCTTAGCATTAGGGTAGGTATCAACAGGTTTTTTTTCATGGTTAAAGTTCTCCAAAATGTTTTTGCACACACCAAGAACGTCATCGGGTTTTAAGTTTTAATAAGAAAGATGACGTGGTCCCATCCCCAGGGGCTTATCGATGAGTCTTTGATAAGTACCAGGATCGAATTGGGGGGGTAGACTGACGTGGAGTAAAGAAAAGTTAAGTTTTCTTTTTGTTTATCTCATCAACCCACGGAGCTTCCGATAATTAATATAGAAGCGTTCCTGGCTATCTTGGCTCCCAAGATACCTTTTACGTTGGCACGCTAAAGGGCGTGGGCAGGATCTACCAGCAGGATCTGCGAGCGATTTCATAAGACGATTTTGCAGGAATTTTACCAGGTCGCCTTTAGGAAGAAACTGTATCAAAGCTTGAAGGAGCTTCAAGCCGATCTGGATGACTGGCTTATCGAGCACAACGAGCGGAGGACTCACCAGTGAAAAATGTATTGTGGTAGCCCCCCATGGAGACTTTCCTTGATGGAATTAAGATCGTAAAAGAAAAGTTAATCGCTTAGATTTTATCTGACAAAAAAATATCCCAACCGCTGGGTAAC
>DALYEU010000092.1:0-3655 GCA_031972375.1 bacterium
AGTTGCCTTATGTGAGTCTTTGGTATGAAGATAACGTGGTTTTTATGCAGCCCGAGGTAACAGGCTATACCCTGAGGCCTGACGCCTCTTTCTTGGGTTTGGTAGAGGTTCAAAAAGTCGCTCCACCCCGAGAAGTGGGTGCAAAATCCGCGTTACGTTGAGGATGAAAACCGTCCATGTTTCAGTATTTTCTACGACGATTGTTGTTCTTGATTCCCACGCTTTATGTTGTGGTGACGGTGGTTTTTTTCTTGGTGCATTTTATTCCAGGAGACCCCGTCGATTTTATTCTGGGAGAACGGGCTTTACCTGCAGAACGAGAAAATCTGGTCAAAAAGCTTCATTTAGACGATCCGCTGTGGGTGCAGCATAG
The DNA here is from genome assembly GCA_031972375.1 of bacterium. Lineage (GTDB taxonomy): Bacteria > UBA10199 > UBA10199 > DSSB01 > DSSB01 > DALYDW01. The sequence goes on from DALYEU010000092.1 coordinate 374, forward strand.
CCAGTTCATCGCCAATTTGTTTCATGGAGATTTGGGGAGGAGCCTTTACGATGGAGAGTCGGTGGTCCAAAAGATTGGGGGACGCTTCGGGGCTACTTTGCGTCTTGCCCTAGCGGCCTTATGCGTATCTTTGTCTTTGGCGATTCCATTGGGGCTTTATGCGGCTTTGCGTAAAGATCGATTTGCCGATTATGGAGCCATGTTTTTTGCTTTGTTGGGGATCTCCATTCCTAATTTTTATTTAGGTCCCCTGTTGATTCTGTTTTTTTCCATTTATTTAGGAATCTTTCCCGTTTCGGGTGACCAAAGTTGGGGGGCCATCGTGCTTCCAGCTTTAACCCTAGGAACTTCTCTGGCTGCCATGGTTTCTCGCATGACTCGAGCTTCCCTTTTGGAGGTTTTGCGAAGCGACTATATTCGCACTGCTCGGGCTAAGGGAGTTTCAGCGGCTCAGGTGGTTTTAAAGCATGGATTTCGTTCAGCGCTATTGCCGGTGGTCACCGTCGTGGGTTTACAGTTTGGGGCTCTCATGGCCGGTACGGTGGTGACAGAGAAGGTTTTTAATTGGCCAGGTTTGGGGACACTGATGTTGCAGGGGATTGAACGCCGTGATTATCCCATCGTGCAGGGTTGTGTTTTGACCATTGCTTTTCTCTTCATTTTGGTGAATCTCCTCACCGATTTACTGTACGCCTATTTGGATCCTCGGGTTCAGTTGGGGTCTGGAACCAGGGAGAGTTTGTGAATCCCTATCTGTTATATTCCAGCTTAGTTCTCTATACCGTTGGAGGTTTTCTTTATCTCCTGCAGTTGATTTTTACCCGAGTGCGTTTCATGGGCTGGGCCCTGCGCCTGACTCAGGTGGCTTTCGTTTTACAGAGTGTTTTGCTGGGTATTCATTTCTACCGAGTGGGCTACCCCTTCATCGTTGAAGATGAGGCCGCCTATCTCTTTACGGCATGGACCATCGCCTTGGTTTTTTTGCTGATTCAGTTGAAGAGTCGATTGTCTATTCTGGGCGCCCTGGTTTTGCCCGGAATTTCCACCTTCTATCTTTTGGCGTTATTTTCCAGAAATACCTATGTGGACAAAACCCCTGGTCTTGCGAGTCCCTGGGCCAGCGTCCATATTACGCTGAGTTTTTTAGCTTTAGCTATTTTTTCTTTAAGTTTTATTTTGGCAATTGTTTTTATTTTTCAGGAGTTTCAATTAAAATATAAAGTTTCACCTAAGGTTTTTTTGAGATTGCCCAATTTGGAAATTTTGGAAACGGCCCACGCGAAGGCTCTTTCGGTGGGGTTTATCTTGCTTACCGGGGGAATTATTACTGGTGCCGGCTGGGCTAAGAGTGTTACGGGCTTCTATTTTTTTGAGGATGCCCGTCAGCTATGGTCCATCGCGGCATGGCTGATTTATGCCTTATTTTTGCAGGCTCGTTTTACCTCTGGGCTTCGAGGTCGGCGCGGAGTTTTATTGTCCTTGCTGGGTTTTGTGGTGGTTTTGTTTACCTTTTTGGGAGTGGAACATTAAGGGATGAAGCTGTTTTTACAAGGAATCAATTATCGTAAGGCTCCTTTGGAAGTCCGCGAGCGTTTTGCGGTGGGTTCCGATCGGGTGGAGTCCTTTTTGCTTCAGGCTTCCCGTTTGCCTCATGTTGAAGAACTTGTAGGCCTGTTCACTTGCAATCGTGTCGAGCTTTATGGGGTATCCCGCCATCCTCGACAAGCTGCCCAACAGTTGGCTGCCTTTTTGGCAGAGTTTCAACAACAACCTAAAGAATTATTGGAAGAGCATGGTTATTACTTACAGGGGGAGGAGGCGGTGATCCATGGCTTTAGGGTCGCCTCCAGCCTGGATTCCATGATTCTGGGAGAACCGCAGATTCTCGGACAGGTCAAAGAGGCTTATCGTTTAGGTTTGTCAGCGGGGACTACCGGTCGTTTGCTCAACAAATACTTTCATCATGCCTTGGCAGCTGCCAAAAAGGTGCGCTGCGAAACGGCGGTGGGATCCCACCCAGTTTCGGTGAGCTATGCGGCGGTGACCTTGGCTAAACAGATTTTTGGTGAATTAGCTGATAAAAAGGCCTTGGTCATTGGTGCCGGTAAAATGAACGGGTTGGCGATGCGTCATTTGAAATCGGCGGGGATCAAAAATTTTTTTATCGCCAACCGAACGGAGTCTCGTGCTCAGGAGATGGCACGTGAGTTTGGTGCCAGTGTGGTGCCCTTCGAAAATTTCGATCCTTGGCTCTCGGAAGCCGACATTGTGCTCACTTCGACCCATGCCTCCCATTACTTGATTGAGCGTGAGCAAGTCGCCCATGCTTGTCGTAAGCGCAAGGGGGCCCCGCTGTTTTTTATCGATTTGGCGGTGCCGAGAGATGTCGCGCCTGAAGTGAATGAATTGCCCGATGTTTTTCTTTATGACATCGACGATCTGGGGCAGGTGGTGGAGGCCAATCGGGAGGTTCGTTATCAAGAGGCTCAGCGGGCTGAGGCCTTGATCGAACGGGAGGTTCAGGAATTTTCCCGAGTATTACTTTCGTTCGATTGGATACCGACGATTTCTTCCCTTTCTAAAAAGATGGAGCGAATTTGTTCGCAAGAGTTGGAGAAGGCCTTTCAACGTTTACCTCAGTTGGATGCTGAAGGGCGCGAGGTGGTGGAGCAAATGGCTTCGGCCATTGTTAAAAAGGTGTTGCACGATCCCATGGTCAGTTTGAAAGAAGAGGCTCCCGAAAAAGAGCCAACCAGTTCTGTCGAATTGGTCCGCAGGCTGTTCCGGTTGGATGAGATTTAAAAAATTCAGGATTGAAGGAGAGAGACATGGCGCTGGTTTTTTTTGAACGCCAAGGCAAAACCCTTAAGGTTAATTCGGGACAGAACTTAAGAAAATTGGCTCAGCAGAATGGTGTCGACCTGTATCAGGGATTTGATAAGTTGATCAATTGCCGCGGCAATGGGCTTTGTGGCACTTGTAAGGTCGAGGTTTTTCCTTCTCGTCCCGGTGGAGTCAATGGGCGTACGGCCATGGAAGAAAAAAAACTGGCAGCTTTCACCAATCCTAATTTGCGTTTGGGATGTCAGGTGAAAATCCACGGTGACGTTCGCGTAAAGACGGGGCCTGTCGAATTGATGAAGTCGGAAAGTGAGACCGTGGCCCCACCTTTGGTATCCGCCTAGTTTTTGTCGCTTCGTAAAAATAAAGCCCCCATAGCTCAGTGGATAGAGCAATGGCCTCCGAAGCCATGTGCGGAGGTTCGATTCCTCCTGGGGGCGC
>DALYEU010000093.1:0-3484 GCA_031972375.1 bacterium
CACTGTTGAGGCGATGCGCTGGTGGGCAATGGCCGGAGCTGGAGGCTTTGGTTTTAGAAAAAGACATTGATCCTTCATTACAAGATGATTTTTTTGGCAGTGGCCTGTGGGGGCAGTTACAAGCTCTACAATTGCGTAAGCATCAAGAGACAGAGTTTGCCTCCGATTTGTTCAGGCGAGGCTCGGCACGACTTAAATTTCTTAAACTTGAAGAGCAGGTTTTTACGAAAGAGCTCCTGGGTGAGTTTTTTAGAAAGAACTCCCAATTTCCTCTTTTGGAATTTGTGATCTTTTCTTCTCCTGTATCGCGGCGGGACCCATTGCCTGCTGCTGGATGGAATGCTTCCAAGCTCCGTTATATTGACTTTGGAGGAGTGGTTTCGCCATCCCATGTTTTAGAATTGCTTAGTAGCGAGGCCACACCTTCGCTTGGATGGCTTGGCTTGAATGTTAGGGAAGTTTTGAACGACAGAAGCTTGGGGCAATTGAGTCGGTTACGTCAACTCGGGGGATTAAGCCTCACCATTTCATCTAATGCTAGCTTTAGAAACATTATCCAGAATCTGCCTAGAGAACTGAGGCACTTGTCGGTAAGGACAAGTGAATCGGATTGGGAAGCTTTTCGAGATATTTCTCCAGAGCATGGTTTTCTCAATTTACGTACTCTGGGATGGGACCTCGATCGCCTTTATTCTGGGGGTATCGCTGACGGGCCTGGTCTTTTTAGGGGGAGTTTTCCGCCGTCTCTTCGCGAGTTGGATTTTGGCTTTAGCTCTTTTCTATCTCAAGAGGGCCTGCAGAGTTTGTTACGGCACAGGGATCTCTCTGTCCTCGATTCGTTTGCCTTCGCCCCTGGTCTTATGACGAACGACGAATTAGCGTATCTCTTGGAAGGAAGCACAACACGACTTCCGCCCCATATTTTTTTAGGGGATTCAAACGTGTTTAGTGGAACTACATCGAGGGGAGAAAATCGCTTTGCGCTGCATGGTTCTGAAAATTTCCCCCCGAGTCCGCATCGAGGGACTTATGTAGAACTCACGGAGGCCAGGCCTTCTGATCACCTGACTCCGGAGCTTCCCCCTTTGTTGAGGGATTAATCGAGTTTCTTAGTCTCGAGTGGAAGGAATATCCTAAGACCCGTTTTTATAAAGCATCAATGCCGACATCAGAATTAAAAAGGCCGTGTAGAGATTTTTCAATAAAGCTCTGGGGCATTGGTTGGCGCTTCGTGCTCCGATGGGGGCGAAGATCATCACCAGAGGAGTGAGTAAGATCAAGCCTGGCAAATACACAAACCCTACCGATAGGGGAGGTCGACCAGAGCTAGACCAACCGTCCAGCAAGGTTCCTAAACTGCCCCCCAAACCGATAAAAAAGCTGGTTGCCGTGGAGAGCGCGATGGCCTTTTTTAGCGGGTATCCACTGAGTTGCCAATAGGGTACGGTGAAGGATCCGCCTCCGATGCCCACCAGTACGGATAGGGCCCCGATGAGAAATCCCACAAAAATGGAGAGAAACCCGTGAGGAAAGCTGGCCATGGTGGCGTCGTGATGATTTGGAGAAAAGAAGGTGTAGAGAGAGACGCTCACGATATAGCCAGTGAATAATTTTTTTAGAAAGGGGCTGGAAATGTGGGGAAGTAAAAAAACTCCTAGCACCATACCCAGCAATACGGCTGGGATCCAACTTTTCAGTAGGGCGAGATCTAGCATTCCCATGCGATATTGTTTACGCGAGGCCGTATAGGCTGTGGGCACGATGAGCGCGAGACAAGTGCCTATGGCCATATGCATAAGATGTTCGGGTGAACAGCCTAGATGGGGAAGAAGCGCTAAAAAAGTTGGGACTAGAATAATGCCCCCGCCGATACCAAAGAGCCCAGCTAAAAATCCTGAGGCCATTCCGGCACCGAGCAGGCTCATCAAAATCCACGGAGATAAATTAAGTAGTTCCATTTTTCCCCTTGGTCTCCCTAGGAAAAACCAGCAATATGGCGAAACTTTTAGGGAGATCCTGAAAGATTCTCATGACGAGGTTTGGTATAGGCAAAAAGAATGAAAAACTTCTCATGATAAGGGGAGACTTTAATAGGATCGTTTTTTTAATGTGCCCCCATTTTGCGGGTCCTCCTGAACTTCTAAGTTAGCCGGCTTGTCTTCTCAATTGTTTTTAATTCGGTCAAGCTGTGGGGTGGCTGCGTTTTTAGTTTTAAATTTTCCCGGGGGCTCAGCGAGTTTGAGCCTTTTTTTCAAAAGGAGTTAGCCGTGAAAACCATGTTGTATTTTTGGGTCTGTTTGTCGGTCATGGGTCTAACGAATTTTGCCCAGGCCAGCGATGTTGAATTTGTTTCAACCGGACAAGGTCAGGTCAGCGGCAGTGATGCCGTCATTGCCGATGATCCTTACGCGGGGCGTAAGGTTCCTGAAAGCGCCTTCAAGGGTAATTCCGCCACCCAAAAGCCTTACGGAGACGAGTGTCAAGACGACATGTGTCAGCGTGCCAAGCAACGACAGACTTCCGAGGGGAGTGACTGGCGTGGTGATGTTAAATCGGGATTGCATCAAGGTTATGGCGGTGGTGAGCAAAAACCGGTGACCGCTCCTGAGGCCCAACCCCAAGCTCCCCAGTCTCAGGCTCCATGAAGCTTTATTTCACAGATGAGTGCTGGCGTGTTTCCTGGTTCTTAGGGGGAGAGCCGTGGGGCTGGAAATTTTAAACTCCATGGTTCTAAAGAGTGGAGTTTTTAGAGTTGCTGCGCGCGAAGAGTTGGCGTGCGCCAGTCAGTCCCGCCATGGGGTTGACCGGTTCTGAATCCACGCGAATTTCGTAATGCACATGGGGGCCGGTGCTCCGTCCCGAGTTTCCCGAATGGGCTACAACATCTCCCCCGCGTACCCATTGTCCCATTTCCACCTCTAAATGAGAATTATGCGCGTAAAGGGTGCTGAGGCCCTGACCATGGTCCACGATGATAGTGTTGCCGTAGGCCCCTTTCCTTCCCGAAAAGATCACGGTCCCCGAGGCCGAGGCCCGAACCGGGGTTCCGATGGGCGCGGCAATGTCGATTCCAGTATGGTTTTTCATGCGACTTCCCCAACGGCGTAATCCAAAGCCACTGGTAATATTTCCTTCGCAAGGCAAGGAGGTGGTTTTAAACAAGGAAACGTCCAAACCGAAATTTGAGGAAACCTGCTTTAGGGATTGCGCCGAGAGCGTGAGGTTCGCGGAGGCTTCTCGAAAGAATTCCCGGGGAATTTGCATCTCCCGATGGGCTTGAAGGATGGCTTGGGAGGCTAAGGTTTCGGCTCTGAGGTGTTGGGCACCCCCAAATTGGCTAAAGAGAGATAAAAACAAAGAAAACAAAGTTAAGGACCATTTTTTCATCCGCGAACTCCTTTTTGCCCTCCCGTCGGGGAGTGCCCACCAAAGGAGCAAGGGATGTGCCACTTATGTACATATTTTTTAAGTCAATGAATTGACA
>DALYEU010000094.1:0-3460 GCA_031972375.1 bacterium
CACTAAGACGAAAGGACGATGCGTTTTGATGGCTTCCCTAAAAAAAATCTGCAAACGGGCGGGGCTTTTGTTAGCCATTCTTCTCGGTTTCGTGTCGTGCGCTGAAGATTCTATTTTCCCCCCAATTCCCTTGACCTTAAATCCTCTGGTATTGGCCAATCCCATCGCCTTGGTGGCGAGTCCGGCAAACCAACGTTTGTACGTGGCCAATTCCAACAATCGGGTGAATTATTTCGATTCCTCTTTTGTCGTGCTCGATATCAGTAATCCCGTTACCCCCGTGCCTTTGGCAGTGATTTCTATTCCCAACTACAGCGGGCAGATGATTTTAGACGAAGTTCGCGGTTTCGTTTACATCCCCAATCGGCAGAGTAGCGATGCTAGCGATAGCGAAGATCAAATCTTAAGAATCAATATCGACGAGTCTTCCCCCGATTTTCTCACGGTTGAGTTGATTCCTTCTGCGGCCAATCCCTTTGGTGCCTTCATGCAAAATGATCTTTTGTATGTCGCTGCGGTGCAGGCCGCGACGCTTTACGATGTCACGAGTTTTGCGGGTTATTCCTCCGTCAATTTACAGGTGACCAGCAACCTCGATGAAGAGGTCAATGCTGAATTGACTCGTCAATTGGCCGTTGCGCCTTCGGGACAGAATCTTTTTGTCACTAACGAAGATGGCTTGATGTTAATCCTAAATCTCGCCGAATTTACCGCGCCCACCCAGCCGGGCATCACAGACTTAGGCACAGAGGCTGTCGATTATGTGGTGATGGGTACTGTTTCCACGATGGGTATTGCCAGGGGAGCCGAGTATCTCTACGTCGTCGATGCCGATCCCTCCGCTCTCAAAATCATGACCGATCAAGGTTTAGAGCCTGTGGTGGGTCCGCCTTTACAAATCGCGTCTTCTTCTTTGCAGGTGGCTTCTATTCCCGTGGGCAATGATCCTGGAGAAGTGGTGGTCGATGAGTTGAATGGGCGCGCCTACGTGAGCAATACGGGGGATGACAATATTTCCGTCATTGATCTCGCGCTTCAGCAAGAAATCGCCAGGGTCAGTATTTCCACCACGGATGAAACCTTATTTGAAAGTGGTAACATCGAAGACGGTGACCAACCTTTTGCTATGGCGATTTATGAATCGGGCGGGGTCAACTATCTTTACGTGGCCCATTTTCAGACCAATTTGATTTCCATTTTGAACGCGGACACCTTGGAAATCCTCAACCGTATTCCCTAGGTTAAAATTATGCGAACGATGAGAAAGCTTTTTTTGCTGGTGATGGCGTCTGGCTTGTTGGGGTCGGGAATTTTATCTTGTACCGGAAAAGACCAACACGATTACATGCTGTTTCCCAATATTGTTACGGTTGATTTTCCTAACAATCGGGTCTTCGTGATCGACAATCGCAATAATGTGTTGAACCTGATCGACCCTACTACCGATGAGGTCGTGCCTTCTCCCGAAAATTCTAAAGAGCCTTTGTTAGATGCGGACGGTTCTGTCCTGTTGCCCGAATATCCTTCCAACGGAGCTTTGGCTTCCTTGGAGGGAGGTTTGTCCCGTCTGTTTGTCGTGGGCCCTAACCCCGGCCCGGATTCGGCGGTGGTAGTGTTGGATTATGATAACGAGCAGGGCTTGGTGACTTCGCCCATTTCGCCCTTGGTGGTACCGGGAACCGGTAACGATGTCCTAGTGGGATTGGCCGTAGATCCGGTGCGCAATCGTCTTTTTGTGAGTGATGCCACGACGGGCACCATCCATATTTTTTCTGTTCTTACAGGCATAGAAGATCCTTCGAGTCCCCTCGTCCCCGGAGGTCAACCGGGTAGTTTGGCGCTCGATCTTGAATCCGATCTGTTAGCGGTGGCGGATTCCACCTCGTCTTGGGTGAGCTTTTACGATCTCGGCAATCTCGAAGCCGACCTCTCTCCTTTGGAGGTGGGCATTGGGACTCGAGCCGTGGCGTTGGCGAGCAATGCTGCGGGTACGGTGCTGTTTGTGTCAGGCGCTGAGGAAAACCTCGCATTGGCTTATGTTTTAGATGTCAACGACCCCGCCCAATCGGATCAAATTTTTTCCCTTGGACCACCGGCTCCCCAAGATCCACTACCCGATCCACTGTTCTTGACGGGAAATTTAAATCAGGGCATTGCGGGAAACCTTAGTAACGGAAATATGGCGGCGTTTTTTACCCAGTCGAGTGGCGATCTTTTGGCTTTGGATCTTAGTTCCAATCTGGAGACCCTCACCCCGGCCATTGTATCCGTGGGAGCGGTTTTAGCAGAAGGTATCGCGGGTTTTCCCAACGCCTTGGGTGAGATAACCAAGGTTTATTACACTTCCGTAGGTTTGGGAGTGTTGACGGTGGTGGATCCCCTGACGAACGAGTTCACCGATCAAATTCCTTAGTTGCACGATTTGCACATCACTTGAGGGAGTCTCTGTTTGAAGATCAGGCGCCTGGAAATTTTAGGCTTCAAATCCTTTTCCGATAAAACCGTCATTGAATTTCAAGATGGAATCACCGGGATCGTGGGCCCCAATGGTTGCGGTAAATCGAATATCGTCGATTCGATCCGTTGGGTCATGGGGGAGATGAGCGCCAAGCACCTACGTGGCAAGGCCATGGAGGATGTGATCTTTTCGGGGACCCAGCATCGCGCCTCCACCGGCATGGCCGAGGTCACTTTGGTGTTTTCTGCGGAGGACGGGGCGGTTCCCGCTGCTTTTGCGGGCGTCTCAGAAATCGCGGTTCGTCGTCGTTTGTATCGTTCAGGTGAGAGTGAGTATTTTATCAACAAGGTGGCTTGCCGTCTCAAAGATATCCATGATCTTTTTCTAGGGACCGGCGTTGGCGTGCGCGCCTATTCCATTATTGAGCAGGGGCGCATTGGGCAGGTCCTATCTTCCAAAGCTGAAGAGCGTCGCTTGATTTTGGAGGAAGCGGCGGGAATCAGTAAATTTAAAAGCCGTAAGGAAGCCGCCTTGAGAAAGATGGAGGCGACGCGGGCTAATTTGCTCCGTTTATCCGACATCCTCACCGAACTCAAACGGCAGATGAATTCTTTAGATCGGCAAGCTCGTAAGGCCGAGCGCTATCGTGAGATCGAAACCGAACTTCGTGAGATCGAACTCCATTTGGGTTCTCTGGTCTATTTAGAAAAGGCCCAAGAACTTTCCCAGTGGGAAAGTGTATTGCAAGAGACCGAGACCCAAGAGGCTGCCCTCGCGGGTGGAATCGCCGAGCGAGAAGCCACCTTGGAGACCCAACGCCTGACCTTAGTGGAACAGGATCGTGATTATTTGAAGCTACAAGAGGAACTTTATGAGAAAAACAATTCGGTACAGCTCCATCAGGCCGAAGTCGACTACAAAACGCGTGAAATCGACTCGACCCAACAGCAGATCGAGGCTGCCGCACGAGAAATCGAAATGGTCAAGGATCGTCTTGGCCGT
>DALYEU010000095.1:0-3447 GCA_031972375.1 bacterium
ATTGTGGGCACGGCGCCGGAGCTGGCTTGGGACGCTGCAATTTGACAGCCAAAGACAAGTCGCTGATGGTATCGAGCTTCTTAAAACCCGTAGGCGGTGCATTATCAAAGCGCATATGGAACCCCACCACCAAAGACAGTAAATCAGTCATCCTCACTTTGAGGAGGGTATCGCTATTCACGCGAAAATCGCTGGTATGGTTCAGGCTCTCCAGGAAAATAGCGTGTTGACCCACGGTCACCACCTTGTTGAGACGTTGTTCGTAATCCAACTGCGTGAACAAGGAATGCAAACTACGATTGGGATCGGGAGCCACGCGATCCTCGTAGGTGTAGTTATAACCACCCCCCAGGCTCAGATAATAATCCGGGTCGCGGAGAAAATAATGATTCACACCGAGAAAGGCCTGACCCGCCAAATCGATTCCCTTGATCTCATCGGTATAGCCACCAGCACCGAACATAAAGGTGGTGTTCTGACTGAAAAAATAATCCAAACGGTAAGTCCCAAAAATATAATTGGCCAAGGTTCCTTCCGTCACTCCCGTGCTGGTCGTATTAAAAATGCGATTGAAATAGAGTCCTAAGTTCCAACTATTTTGGAAACGCCGAATACGCCACAAGGTTTGGGAATTGGCCGAGGCATTGACCGAGTTGGTATTTCCGGTGGTAAAAATCACGCCCGCCATGGTTTCGTGCTCGAAGTAATTTTTACTAAGATCGACTTCTTCGGCAAAGTCGGATTTCACATCGTCTAAAGTCGACAATTGGTCGGCCGCCTGAGCCCAAAGCTGCTGCGGCAAGGCCAGCAAGGAGAGCAAAACTAAAAACTTCTTCATGGAAAAATTCCTAAGATGGGTCTGGGATTTCGATTGAAGCCAAAAAGGCCCCGGCCTCATAGGAGGAAAATCGCAAACGGGTCAAATTATTTAATTATCCCACGTAGCCCTCGATCCCATCTTAATCAAGGCCACTGCATCTCCCTCGAAAAAGGGGACAATAGAATGAAAGGCTACTTTCTCTCCCGAATCGAAGGTTAAAATGACCCGGTAATGAGGGGATAGTGCCTTGTCCTCAGGAATAATCCAACTCACCTGATCTACCTTAGCTCGAGGATGATGCTCAAAGGGAGAGACCTCATCCACTGGATAATCCCGTAAAGGAACGACGTGAAAATCGCCGCTATTGAGACGTACATAAGCAACTTGACTGAGGGGAGCCACTTTGACCGGCTGCTTTCTCCCAGCTTCGGGAGTTGGAATTAGGAAAACTTTTTCTCCAACCGCAAAGGGGCCTTCGCTCTCTGATACAACGATGAACTCGCTATCATCAGGAACATTGAGTCTATCAAATTCATCTCTGAACAATTTTTTTGCATCCTTAGGCTTCACGGCAATCTCCACCTCGTAACCCGGCCCTTGAGGGGTTACCGATCGCACCTCACCCACGGCGTCGAAAAGACTACCCGTCGTGGTCGATACAACTGCCACACTAGGGGGAAGCCAAACAGCATCAAAAGGAGGCGGATCAAAAGCCGTCACCAATAGGGTATTAGGATGATCCGGCCTTCTATTGAAACGGGAGATTTGCCTATCCAGAGACTGGGCACTCGTACTTTCCTGAGGGGCCTTTCGATGTTCGGGAATCACCCATATTCTTCTATCGGGCCGCTCCAAACGGAGACTTTGAAATTGTAACTCCGACAAGCGAAAGGAAGACCGCACCCACGACGGAGCAGAAACCTCTCCCGAACTCTGCGCTGCACGAGTGAATAACTGATAATACACCGTAGGAGTCGAGGATGCTTCTCTTTCTCCTCGGGCAAGCTCTTGTCGGATCTGTTCAAGTTGTTGCGGAGAGACCTTCTCTCTACCACCCTCGGGCCACTCCACCCAAATTTCATATCTATCGAGCTCACAGAGCACCTTCGGCCCTTGCCCCAGATGCAAAGTTTGGTCTTTATGGACTGAAAGGAGAACGTAGGGATTGCCTTTAGGGGATCTTGCCTTAACACCGCCATAGCCCTCAGCGAGTTGCGCTGCTGGGTTTTTTTGCAGCGGAACTCCGGATCCGCCCGCAACAGACATACTTCCGGGGCCCCACTCACCCGTTCTTTTTACCCTCACCCAGTCGCCTGCCTTAAACTCGAACGACTGACCTTCAATCAAAACGTCGAGATAACGAGACTGCCCTGCCGAAGCGGTATAGTCTGTATGGTGAACGAAACGAAGATGGCGTACGGAGTCTGTGGGTTCTGTTTGCCATAGCAAACGGAAATAGGGAGCCCGCGCACTTAGCTCAACCGCCGCAGGCTCCATCACCGGATACAGCGTCAAATCACCACGCTCCCCACCATAGGAGGCACTAGTTTCGATACCCCACTCCAAGCCCTTCAAATATTGATTGGGATAAATCGGCATATCTTCCGGAAGACGCCATCTCGAAAGATTTCCTCGACGATCGACCAAGTTAAGATCAAGCCCCGCCCAATGCCCACTCGGCTCATATTGGGGTATCCTTTCGATAACCCTCAGGCCATCAACGGCCCATCCACTCTGATCTGTATGGTAAAGTAATTGCCATTTTATCCCCCGACCCGCTTCAGGAACCAGAGGTGCTGCTACAAAGGGGCGTGGTCCCCACCCCTCGAGAGCTTCGAGTCTCCACACAGTCCCGACAGGAGCAACCACCACCTCAGGGGTACGCACCCTCACTGGGATAAAACCGTTGTTATTACTACCTTGGGAAGGACGCAGCGCAATATCAGAGGCAACCTCGTGTTGCACTAAATCTCCCGTTTGATGGAGGTACACGGTCCAGGTATCAGCCCCCTCAGCCGCTGCCGGAACGAGTCGAACTCGGGCGCCATACAAACCATAATCGGCCCAAGCTTCAAAAGGAACATTGGCGGGTCTTGAAGGCAAAGCTTGTTCTATGGGCGAAGGTTTCCCCCGTGCCTCAAGTGCCAGGGGTGCGATCGGAGCCTGTGATGGCTCTTCGGCTAGGGTGAGGTGGTCACGAAATTCGGCCTTGTGCCTGAAGCTCCCCAATCCAATTAAAACGTGCTTGAGAATCAGCCGCTGCTCTGGAGCTATTTCCGTTTTGATCAGATTTAATAAACGTTCAAAAGTCTGACGATTCAAGACCCAACGATTTTCTGTAAGATCAAAAACCAGAGAAATTTTTTGAGCCCCCTCCACACGACCCGCCGACACCTCACCTGAGCCTAATTGGATGTAACAATCCAGCGAATGAAAATTCGCGCCCCGTTGAGCTACCCATTCGTCAGTAAGCCTTTTAACACCCTCGGCGATTTTGTCGCTTAAACCGGCCTTGCTTCCCACTCGAGCCGAGGGCCCCTGGCTGGCGGGATACCAACGCATACCTTTGCCCCCTCCCACCGCGGCCATGGCCAAATGATTGACTGATAAAGCGTGGGCCGTCTCAC
>DALYEU010000096.1:0-3379 GCA_031972375.1 bacterium
CGATGGGGGTCCTAGGGGTTAAGAGGAGTGTGGGATATAGGGTCAAAACCAAAATCTAGCTATCGCCATTTCTTTTACATCGCAAGATTTTTTTAATGTTATTTTAATGTTGTTTTGAAAGTCCTCCCGAAGGGAGAAGAAACCGACTATTTTTCATCTCCGATCCTAAGGAGAGACTGTAGCACCTCCACGATTCCCCCTTGGTGTCGTGACCTTATTTTTTGCTACAAAAAAGGCGGCTCGATCGTTTCCTTTAAAATTGGGTCTTTCTTCCCTCTTCGACCGATGTCCCTATATTATTTGCTCAACGCCCCTTCTCTTGAAAAAAAAGGCCCTTGAATTCGGCTTTTGGCTAAATTCAAGGGCCTTCTGGGGGTTAATGGGGTTGTTAGGGAAAAACCTCAAGCAACCCTAATTCTCAGGGATATTTTTTCCTACTTTTTTCGACGGACCCAACCTGCCAACACCGTAGGAAAGAACAACAAGCCTAGGGTTGTTAAGCTGCTCAGGGCATTCACCGAAGCCACTTGCAAGCTACAACCGCCACCGCTCAAGCTAGAGAACGGAGCTCCCGCGCCAAAATCTGGATCACAGGCGTCGCCTCGGCCATCGCCATCGACATCGGCCTGGTCGGCATTGGCAACGGTCGGACAATTATCCGTACCATCGCCTACACCATCGCAATCCTGATCACCCGAACAACTCCCTCCGAAGTCAGAGTCGCAAGCATCGCCCACACCATCGCCATCGGAATCGTGTTGGTCGGGATTGATCACGATACGGCAGTTATCGAGGGGATCCCCGTTTTCGCCGTCGAGGGTGCCATCGCCATCGGAATCCGTATCCACATAATCTGGCTTTCCATCGCCATCCGTATCAACGTTGCCCTCTTCTTCATCAGGCACCCCGTCATTATCAGAGTCGGGATCCCGGAAATCAGGAATACCATCTTGATCCGTATCCACAGGAGGCGTGGAGATATTACCATCACCTTCTTCGATGATATCGGGAATACCATCGTTATCGGAGTCCGAATCTCCGGCATCAGGGGTGCCGTCGCCATCCGTATCCGTACCGGCAGGTCCCTCACCGGGGTCCTCTCCTTGCTCGCCGTCACAAATGTTATCACCATCCACATCACCCGCCGCACAACCATCATCAGGCGTCGTGGCGTCTTTTTGATTGGAGATACCATCCCCTGCAATATTGTGGGCCACAATGCGGTAACAATAGGTGGTATTTTCTTCCACCGTATTATCGTAGAAGGTCACCACGGTTCCGATACCCGGCTCGGCAGGCAAGATGGCAATTCCTTCGAACTCCTGACCACCGCCACAAGCGCCCTCATGTCGCTCCACAATGAAATCCGTCTCGTTATTGGATTGATCCTCAAAGACCAGCTTCATTTGATCAGAATCGGTCGGGGTCACCGAAACCAAGACGGGATCCGCAGGAGCCGAGCCTGGCAAAGCCTGAGTCTTAGCATCGTCCATATTGGAGAAAGGCGAATCACCGATAATATTGAAGGCCTGAGCCCGATAGCAATAGGTGGTATCGGACAACAAACCTTCATCGTGATACGTCACAAGAGAGCCCACTCCACCCAAGGGAGGGAGATTCGCCACATGCACCAACTCGACATCGGGATTGGCTATCTCTGCACAGGCCTTTTGAGCCCGAAACAAGCGGAAGCCGTCTTCATTATCTGCGTTATCGACAAACTCGACATCGATACGGTCGCTGCTGACAGCATTAGCCACTAAGTTGGTAGGCACGGCCGGAGTACTATTAGGATTCAACGTGGTCGCATCATCCTGATTGGAATAAGCTCCCTCTCCCTGATTATTGAAGGGACGTACCCGATAACAGTACTTGGTCGCAGCATCTAAACCAGTATCACTGTACTGAGTGGCATTGACCTCTAATATGGCTAACAGAACGAAGGTACCCTGGCCCGCATCGCACTGGGGATCGTCGTTGCGCTCCAACTGATACCCCTCTTCATTAATCGCGTTGTCTTCCCAAGTGATATCGATCTGAGAAGAACTGACGGCCACAGCCTCAAGTTGAGTGGCGGGATTAGGCACCGAAACCGGTAGAGGAAAGGTGGTCGCATCATCCTCGTTAGAGAAATCGCTATTCCCAATCCCATTCACGGCACGAATCTTATAACAATAGGTGGTATTAGCCTGTAAACCTTCGTCGATATAAGTGGTTTGATTGGCCACGATACCATCGGTCAACAGCGCAAAAGCCGCACCTTCCACACACTCACCCTCATGGCGCCATAATTCGAAATGAGTCTCATTATCCGAATCATCGGTCCACTCCACTTGAATTTTCGAAGCAGAGAGAGGAACCGCGACGAGATGATGAGGGGCTTGCGGAATCGTCTCGGGTTCGGACAAAGTCGTAGCATCGGCACAATTGGAGTAGCCGGAATACTGACCTCCCGGCAACTCGGCACGCACACGATAAGCGTAACTCGTATTGGCATCCAGCTTAGGAGTCGCCGAAGGTCCGAGATCCTGATGATCCGTCACATTCGCACCCAATTCGGCCGTCTGCACAAAAGGCTGGGCCAAATCGGCGCAAGTTCCCTGGAATCGCTCTAGGAGAAACTTTACCTCGTTGGCACAAGTATCGGTCCATTCCACATCAATTTGCTGAGAAGACACCCCATTGGCCACCAGATGGATGGGCACACAATCCCCACCGGGATTAGGCGTGGGAACCGGAGTCTCATTGGGTCCAGGCGAAGCCGAAGGCGTCGGTTCTGGAGTCGGCAACTCGGGGGGCAAAATCACCTGAGGAGAAGGCTGTGGCTCGGAGGTTTCCACAGGAACCTCGTCACGACAAAACTGGTCACAACCATCCCCATCCATCTTGTTACCGTCATCACACTCTTCGTAGAGCCCTTCCGTCCCATCCCCACAAGGATCCTCGGAAGGTAATCCTAGTGTCTCACCAAACTCAGAACAGGTTCTTTCCTGTCCCTCTTGGCGACAGGCCATGAATGAAATCCTGGCACCGGGAACCAACTCGGGGTGTCCCGAAATTGTGGCCGAAAATAATCGATCCTCATCGGGCGCTCCCGGGGACACGTTCACCGTACTCAGCAGTTTTTTCCCCTCGCCGTAGATATCCTCAGAATCTCCGATGTAATAAACCAGCACTACGGAGCCTGCAGGAGCCTTCCCCATAAAACCAAACTTATTGGCGTTTAAATTAAGTGGGGAGGCTACGATATCGAAGGGAAAACGAAAACAGTCGTTGGCCAAATTATCACAAGAACCATTGAGCGTAGGGCCATCCTCATTTAAGTCGATGGCCAACTCACCATTTTTATAGATTTCGTTGTAGGACAAGTCGTTGTTAT
>DALYEU010000097.1:0-3030 GCA_031972375.1 bacterium
TAAACCACCTTGAAGTTGATTTCTTTATGGTCGTAATTAATGAAAGACATAATGGGGAGGGATTTTAGGAATCGCCTTTCTGAGATGTCAAGATGGGAAAAAACAAAATTCGTTTCTGCTCAAAACCCCACCTGCTTGCGTCCCTCTAGGGCCTTTTGCAAAGTCAGTGGATCCAAATATTCGATACCACTCCCCACCGGCATCCCGCTCGCCAACCGAGTGACCCTAACTCCCAGGGGTTGCAAAAGCTTTCCCACATAGAGGGCTGTCGCCTCTCCCTCCACGTTGGGATTGGTGCCTAAAATCACCTCCTGAATTTGTTCGGATCCCAAACGTCTTAATAGTTCTGCCAATTTGAGTTCCTCGGGGCCCACCCCCTCCAGAGGAGACAGTACCCCGTGCAAAATATGATAGCGACCTCGATAAAATCGAGACTTCTCCACGGCCATCATATCTTGGGGACTCTCCACCACAAGTAGGGTTTGGGTTTCCCGACTCGGATCCAGACACAAAAAACAAGGGTTCTCCTGGGTGAGATTTTGGCAACGTTCACAGAAGCGAATCCCTTCATGCAAATCGGACAAAGCACTCGCCAGATCTCGGGCATAGTCGGACTTACGCTTCAGAATAAAAAAAGCCAAACGAGTCGCGGTTTTCTCACCGACCCCGGGCAACTGACTTAAAGCATGAATCAATCGTTCTAAAGGAGTGGCCATCCCAAGCTTCGCCTTTTACATGAGACCAGGAATTTTCATCCCACCCATGAGCCCCTGCATGGCGTTCTGCATCTCCTGCTGAGCACGACGATGGGCCTCGTTGACCGCTGCCATCACCAAATCTTGCAGCATGGCCACATCTTCTTTGTTGACCACCTCGGGATCTATGATGAGAGAGAGCACCTCGTTTTTGCCGTTGACCTTCACGGTAACCATGCCCCCACCACTGGAAGCGCTAAACTCCTTGGCGGCCAGTTCTTCTTGTTGGCGAGCCATCTCTTTCTGCATTTTTTGGGCTTGTTTTAGAATTTTGTTCATATCCATAGAAAATTCCTTTTTGATTTGTTTTTAAATTTCAAAATACGGCCCATCGCCCCATCGAAGTCTTTGAACATTTTTCAGAGCCTCGACCCTCGGAAAAAATCACGGTTCGTATTTTTTAACTTCTTTCACCGTAGCATTGAACATTTGCATGGCCTGCCTCACCAAGGGGTCCGTCACCTCGGGAGCAGAGGAAACGGGCGCTTTTTCTGCAAGAGGCGCCGTTGGAGCGCTTTCACGAATCACGACCGAAATGGGCCTACCCCATTCCGAACTGAGCACCTGAGATAACACCGCACGCTTCTCTTCCATCATTTCGATACCGAAAGAGCCCCGCTCAAATACCAAAACACATTTACCTTCTTCCCAAAACACTCCTTGAGCATGTCCTACCACAGCCTTCAACGCGGGCTGTTTTTTTAAAGCCCGCTCCAATAACTCGCGACCCATGTGGGGATCGGAAATCATTTCAGGCAAAGCGGGATTTACCGAACTAGCCTCTTTGACGGAGGCGGCAGGCGTTTTAGAAGGACTACCAAAAGGCTCAGAACCCAAATTTATTTTTTGTGGAAGAGGCTGAGGCTTGGACTCGACCACTAATTTTGAATCCAATCCCGATCCCGTGGCCGAGGATGAAGTACTTGCTGAAACTCCCCTCGTTACCGCTTCGGAGGAAGTTGTTCCTAGGAGCGCGGTCAGAGATTGAAACGGCGCACCGTGAACCAAACGCACCAACAGCAGATCCAACAAAATTTTCGGAGCATCACTTCGCGCCAATGTCTCGGCACTACGGTAAACCGTTTGAAACATCACCTGTAAATCGGAAAGATCAACGGAAGCCACCATGGCTTGCATCAAAGCGAGGGCGTCGGAAGATATACTTTCTGGCAAAGACTCAGGACCTGCTGCCTTGAGCAAGGTAAGATCGTGAAGATACTCCACCCATTGCAAAACAACCTGTTTTAAGTCGAAGCCCCTTTGATAAAGATCCTCAACCCGTTTTAAGGCCTGTGATAAATTTCCGGCGATACAATCGCGAGTAAGATCTTCAATTTGATTGGATTGAACCCATCCCAACATGGTGAGGAGTTTTTCCTCCGCCAAGCAGGCTCCGCTCAAACCAATGGCCGTATCCAATAAACTGATGGCATCCCTCATGGAGCCCTCGGCGGAACGAGCCAACAAAGCCAAAGAAGGGGTATCGGACACAACCGACTCTTGAAGACAAATTTTTTGTAAATACTCGGAAATTTGCAGCTGACTAAGCCGTCGCAAATCAAAACGCTGACAACGGGAAAGAATCGTCAGGGGAATCTTATGAACCTCAGTGGTCGCAAACAGAAAGATCACATGGGGAGGAGGTTCTTCCAAAGTCTTCAGCAAGGCGTTAAAAGCCGAAGTGGAGAGCATATGCACTTCGTCGATGATGTAGATTTTATACTGGCCCGCCGCGGGCGTGTATTTTACTTGCTCGCGCAATTCTCGCACACTCTCGACGCTGGTATTGCTCGCTCCATCGATTTCGAGGACATCAAGGAACTGCCCCTTATTGATTGCAATACACCGAGAACACACGCCGCAAGGTTCGACCGTGGGTCCCCGCTCGCAATTGAGGGACTTTGCAAAAATCCGCGCCAGAGAGGTTTTACCCGTACCCCGAACCCCAGTAAACAAGTAGGCATGATGCAAACGCTTTTGAAGGATGGCGTTTTGCAAGGTAAGCGTCACATGTTGCTGTCCTACAACCTCAGCAAAGGTCTGGGGCCGATATTTTCGCGCAAGCACCTGATAGGCCATGGTCATGCTTCCGTCGTCATGGAGGAAATAAAAAGAAAAAGCGGCCAGGTTGACCTCGCTGCACAATAAACCGACCGCTACCGTTGCTTCCTTCCGGATCTGGCGGAGTTCACGGGGCCAATTCGCGCGAGGGCCCGGCCAAGATCAGGGATAGGCTAGCCTAAAATCAGGTGCAAGGCGTTTTTTCTAAGCTTAG
>DALYEU010000098.1:0-3009 GCA_031972375.1 bacterium
CAACCGATTCCTCAGATTGAAGATGTGTTGTAGTCATGGATCATCAAGATCATCTCAAAGCTAAACCCATCGCGTTGAATTTGGGACCATCTCATCCCGCTATGCACGGTACTTTGCGTTTGTATTGCGAGTTGGATGGAGAGGTCATTGTGCGCGCGGTGCCAGAGTTCGGATATTTGCACCGTGGTTTCGAAAAGCACGCGGAGAATAGTACTTACACCCAGGTGATTCCCTATACCGATCGGCTCAATTACGTCAGCGCCATGATGAACAACGTGGGGTATTGCAAGGCCGTCGAAGACTTGATGGAAATCGCCTTGCCGGAGCGTGCCCAGATCATCCGTGTGATCGTTTGTGAGATGAATCGCATTATCGATCATTTGGTGTGCACAGGCACCAACGTGGTCGATATGGGTGCCCTGACTAATTTTTGGTATTACTTCAATGTCCGCGAAAAGTTTTACGATATCATCGAGAAATTGTGCGGGGCCCGATTGACCACGGCCTATACTCGCATCGGCGGTGTGATGCGCGACCTTTACGTGGGTTTTGAGGGAGAGATGGAAGCTTGCTTGAAAGAGCTCGAGTTGGCCATCGATGATGTAACCGGGCTTCTGCAAAAAAATAAAATCTTCCTCAATCGTACGGTGGATGTTGGCGCGATTTCCGCGGAGCGAGCCTTGGCCTACGGTTTTACAGGGCCCTGTTTGCGGGCCTGCGGTGTGCCGGTTGATCTACGGAAAGACCAACCTTATTACGGTTATGAAACCTACGATTGGGAGGTTGCCGTGGGTGAGCATGGTGACACTTACGATCGGATCTTCGTTCGCTTTGAGGAAATGCGACAGAGCACCAAAATCATTCGCCAGGCCATCGGCCGGTTAAAACCAGGTCCGGTCATGACCGATGATAAGCGGGCAGCGCTTCCCCCTAAGGCCGAGGTTTACACTAGTATCGAAGCCTTGATGAATCATTTTAAAATCATCTACGAAGGCGTACGGCCCCCGGCGGGCGAGATTTATAGCGCTACAGAAGCAGCCAACGGAGAGTTAGGTTTTTACATCGTCAGCGATGGTTCGGGTACTCCTTATCGAGTAAAGTGTCGGCCCCCTTGTTTTCCCATTTATCAGGCTTATGGCCCCATGTGTGAGGGTGGGATGATTAGCGATGCCATCGCTATTTTAGGGGGATTGAATATCGTGGCGGGAGAATTAGATCGCTAGGTGAGTTTCGGATTTAACGGGTAGTGTAGCTATGGCATTCGAGTTTACTGAAGAAAA
This sequence comes from bacterium, assembly GCA_031972375.1. Lineage (GTDB taxonomy): Bacteria > UBA10199 > UBA10199 > DSSB01 > DSSB01 > DALYDW01. The sequence goes on from DALYEU010000098.1 coordinate 1,281, forward strand.
CAAACGAAAATTTGAGGCGGTGGTGCAGCGCTATCCCAAGCGTTTGGCCGCCATGTTGCCTACTCTTTGGTTGGCCCAACGTCAGCATGGTTGGATTTCTCCTGAAGTCATGGAGTACGTGGCAGGTCTGCTGCATTGTCCCCCTTCGAAGGTTTACGAGGTGGTTACTTTTTACACCATGTTTAACCAACAGCCGGTGGGAAAGTATCATTTTCAGGTGTGTCGAACCTTGTCTTGTCAGTTGTTGGGCGCTGAGCAGATTACTTGCTATCTCAAAGAAAAATTAGGTGTGGGTTTGGGAGAGACCAGCTCGGACGGTCGTTACACACTTTCCGAAGTGGAGTGTCTGGGATCCTGCGGAACGGCTCCCATGTTGCAGCTCAACGACGACTACCATGAAAATTTAAGCCCAGAAAAATTAGACCAATTAATAGAATCTTTAGACTAATGGAACCAAAGATCTTAACAAAAAATTTTGGACTGACGGACTCTCATACTTTGAAGGTTTACGAGTCGACGGGGGGCTATCATTCGTTGAAGAAGCTCTTTGCCTCGGATCCTGGGGCGGTCATCGAAGAGGTTAAAAAATCCGGGTTACGAGGTCGCGGTGGAGCGGGTTTCCCCACCGGGATGAAATGGAGTTTCGTTCCTAAGGACAATCCAAATCCCAAGTACCTGTGTGTCAACGCCGATGAGAGTGAGCCAGGGACTTTCAAAGATCGTTATCTGCTCGAATTAGATCCCCATCGTTTAGTGGAAGGGATCATCATTTGTTCTTACGCCATTGATTGTCATCACGCTTATGTTTACGTCCGTGGAGAATTTGTTTTTCCACGCACTCGTCTCGAAGCAGCCGTTGCCGAAGCCTATGAGCGCGGTTATTTGGGAAAAAATATTTTGGGCAGTGGCTATGATTTGGATGTGACGGTGCATAGCGGGGCGGGGGCCTACATTTGTGGCGAAGAAACCGCTCTACTCAATTCTTTGGAAGGATTGCGCGGTACGCCTCGCATCAAGCCACCTTTTCCTGCGGTGGTGGGTTTGTTTGGTTGTCCCACTGTGATCAATAACGTCGAAACGATCTCGGCGCTTCCTTACATTCTCTCCGAAGGAGCTGAGGCCTATCGACAATTCGGCACAGAAAAAAGTCCTGGCACCAAGTTGTTTTGCATTAGTGGTCATGTCAATCGCCCTGGAAATTATGAACTACCTTTGGGCTATCCCTTGAAAAAATTGATCATGGAAGATGCCGGAGGAATCCGCGGAGGCCGTGCTTTGAAAGCGGTGATTCCTGGGGGGTCTTCGGTTCCTGTGCTCAATGCCGAGGATGTCATGGAGGTCAATTTAGATTACGAGTCCTTGGCGGCAAAGGGATCCATGTTGGGGTCGGGTGGGGTGATTGTCATGGATGAGACCGTCGATATGGTTAAGGCTCTCACCAATTTGGCTCATTTCTATAGCCACGAATCGTGCGGACAATGCAGCCCCTGCCGCGAGGGCACAGGTTGGGCCCACAAGGTGTTGAAACGCATTGTTGCGGGACAGGGTAAAGAATCGGATTTGGATTTATTGAAACAGATCGCCGACAACATGGCTGGAAAAACCATATGCGTCTTGGCCGATGCCATGGCCATGCCGATTTGGAGCTATTTGAAGAAATTTCGCCATGAGTTTGAGGCCTATGTAAGGGATTAGTATGCCGAAGCTAAGCATCGATGGAAAAGAAATA
>DALYEU010000099.1:0-2999 GCA_031972375.1 bacterium
TACGTTATGTTGATATTATCCCTCGATTTTGAAGCGAAATTTGACTCAAAAGAACCTCTGTACTGGACAAAAAAATAAGTTGATGACAATGGCTCGCTGAAGGTCGATCATATCTCGTTGTATTTCAAGCATCGAGGCATAATGAAACACATCAGCGAGTTGCAAGCAATTCTATCCAATTTTTTCGATTGGCACAAGTGCCGTCTCGACTGTCTAGGGCAAATCATCCAGGCTCTGTTCGTCGTCAGAACCATAAACCTGACCCAAGTTGCTTCAGCCTTCAAGTCAGAGGTCAAGGAGGAGTCATCGTATCGTAGAGTCTGCCGATTCTTCACCGGTTTTACCTTCGACATGAGTACGATCGTTCTTCTGGTTTTCCGCCTGTTTCCACTCGGCGATAAGTGCACTCTAATCCTGGATCGCACGAACTGGAAGTGGGGAAAAACTCCCATCAATATCTTGATGCTCTCGATCGCCTACAGAGGTATCGGCATTCCACTATTCTGGGTTGTTCTGAATCTTGAGGGTAACTCATGCGCGGAGGACAGGATCGATCTCCTAAAGCGGGTCGTGGAACGCCTCGGGATCAGCAAAATCGAGGGGCTCCTCGCTGATCGCGAGTTCATAGGAACGCAATGGTTCCGCTTTCTGATCGAACAGAAGATCCCGTTCATCATCAGGGTCAAACAGAACTCCATGGTGGAAATCGGAGAGAACGGCAAACTTCCAATAGGACGCCTACGGAAGTGGCTCTCACGGAAAAAAGTTGTGAATCACCCCATTAACCTCTGGGGTCTTTCCCTCTACGTTTCGATCGAAAAGAGAAAAGGCGCCAAGGAGCAAATGATCGTGGTCTCTAACTTCAAATTCGAGGATCCTCTGGGGATGTATAGGAGACGTTGGGAAATCGAAACCATGTTCGGTTGTTTGAAGACCCGTGGGTTCCGAATGGAGGACACGCACATCACCGACCCAGACAAGATCGAGAAGGTGGTGTTCGTCCTGGCGATCGCTTTCTGCTGGGCATATCGAATGGGGGATATCCAGGACCAGATACGGGCGATAGAAGTCAAAACTCACGGGAGAAAGGCGAGGAGCCTCTTTAGGGAGGGGTTAAATCTGATCCGTAGGGCGATTTTTGGGAGGTGGGTTCTGAGAAAATTCAGGCGACTACTTTCGTGTTTTACGTGTTTAGAACCAGGTGGTTGCACGCTATGAATTTATTTTTTGTCCAGTACAGAGAAAATCAGAAGCGACTATACCGAAATTGTAGATGTTCACCTCCCGCCTTCGGCGCGAGGTAAAAAAAATGAAGTTGCGCTTTCCGCTACCATCTAATATTTAAAATCTTTAATATATCTTGGCATGAAGCCGACGTATGAAGAACTCGAGGCAAAAGTTCTGCGCTTGGAAGAGCTTTTACAGCGGGCCGTAGAAGAGATTGCCAAGCTGCACGGAAAAATCGCCAATCTTGAGGAACAGCTCAAGCGCAATTCGAGAAACAGCTCAAAACCTCCATCCACCGATCAGAAGGGCAATACATCGGACGCAGACGAGAAGCCTCCACGGAACTCAAGAGCAGGTCAGGCTCGCCTCTCCTTTCCTCCTGACAAAATTGATAAACACGTGCAGTGCGTAGAGGAAAACTGCCCTCATTGCGGTTCCTCCAAAATACAATTAAATGGCCGTTTTCCTGAGATTCTCCAACAGGCGGAGCTGCCAGAACTTAAAGCGGTCATCACCGAATACCAACTCCAGAAATATCATTGCGGAGAATGTGGAAAAAACTCCACGGCCTCTCTGCCATCAGGGGTACCTGATTCTGCTTTCGGCCCAAAACTGATGGGACTGTTGGCTACTTTAACTGGGGTATTGCATGTCGCCAAACGGGAAGCAATTCAATTGATCAAAGACTTGTATGGCATCGACATAAGTGTTGGCTCTGTTCCAAACGTGGAAGAGCGGGTCTCTACAGCGCTAGACCCCATCTACGATCGCATTCACAAATTTATCATGGGACACACGTTTTGCACCCATTTCGACGAAACCGGCTGGCGAGATAGAGGGAAACGCCATTTTGTATGGCTCGCCACTTGTCAGCAAGCTGCGGTCTACAGGATCGATCGCAATCGTAGCACGGCAGCGTTTCGACGACTGATTAAACAAGAAACATGGACAGCTCCCGCTGTGACAGATCGATATGCTGTATACGGTTCCTTTAAAAACCACCAATACTGTCTTGCCCATCTAATTCGAGAATTTAAAGGACACGGAGAGCGAGATGGGCCGGACAAAGTCATAGGTCTCTCCATTGAGAGCGAGTTGCGGTTGAGTTGCCAGATTCATCGTGAGTACCGCGAAGGCAAAATCCCATTGATCCAACGGAACCGGCGTCTTGGGGCCCGTAAACGACGAGTTGAATATTGGCTCGATGATGGACTGGCCAATGGGAGCGATGTGTTAGCTAAGATATGTGGAGTCTTGCTCGAGGATTTTGAGAAGTTATGGACGTTTACTCGAATCTCTGGGATGGAACCGACGAATAACATGGCGGAAAGAGACCTTCGGAAGCTTGTTATCTGGCGGAGGAAAAGCTATGGGACCAGAAGCGACCGGGGAAAGAAGTTTGTCGAACGGATCACAACAGTCGCTCAAACCATCCGCAAACAGCGTGGGAATGTTCTCCACTTTATACAGGAAGCGATTAAGTGCTTTTACTCACAAGTTCTGCCTCCCTTGATCTCCGAACCCATGGGCTTTTAGCTGCTCTTCTTTTTTTCACCTCGCGCCGAAGGCGGGAGGTGAACATTTACAATCGATCATCATCTTGTCTTCTTCAACAGGAATTGGGCGTGGAGTCGAGCTTGAAGAAACGGAACCATTCGAAGAATCTGAGGCCAATGTGATCTTTCTACTCTTAAAAGGGGAACCGGCCATCATCTCGATTTCTCCCTCAGCAGGGGCTCGACTGGAACTCGAAGAGCCGGAAGAGCTCGAAC
>DALYEU010000100.1:0-2902 GCA_031972375.1 bacterium
AATAACAATAACCCCTCAAAAACAAATAATTTTCTTTTGACAGCGTAAACTAATCCCACTATAGCTCGCCGGCCTTTTTCAAGGTAAAATCCGTTGGAATTCAGGAGGAAACCATAATCCATTATGGAATATACAACCCAAGACTTTGCCAATCTCTTTGAAGAGACGCAAAAAAAACATCCCCTTTCTGTTGGGGAACTCACCAAAGGTAAAGTAGTTAAAATCACAAAAGATTCTGTGATCGTTGACATCGGCTTCAAGTCAGAAGGCGAAATTTCCATTGAGGAATTTCGTAATCTTGACGGTGAAGTGGTCGTCAAGCCGGGAGATGACGTTGATGTGGTCTTCGACTCGGCTGAGAACGATCGAGGTCAAGTGTTGCTCAGCAAGGAGAAGGCAGACGCCCTTCATGCTTGGGATAAATTGGCCGAAGTAGAAGAAACCAACGGAACCATCGAAGGTGTGGTGCTCAATAAGATTAAGGGCGGAATGGTCGTCAACATCGGTGGCGTTCGAGCCTTTCTGCCAGGTTCGCAAATCGATCTTAAGCCTGTTAAGAGTCTAGATAAACTTGTCGGAAAAAAATTCAAGTTCAAGATTCTCAAGCTCAACAAGGCGAAGGGTAACGTTGTTATCAGTCGACGGTCTATTCTGGAGCAAGAGCGCGAAGAAGCTCGAAAAAGCCTTCTTCAAAATATCGCTGAAGGACAAGTCGTTGAAGGTGTGGTTAAAAATATCACCGACTACGGTGCCTTTGTGGATCTAGGCGGAGTCGACGGTCTTTTGCATATTACTGATATGACCTGGGGACGCATCAATCATCCTTCCGAGGTCGTTGCCATGGGGCAAACCATCAAGGTTGTAGTCCTTAAATTTGACTCGAACAGTGGTAAGGTTTCCTTGGGACTCAAGCAATTGACTTCCGATCCTTGGGAAAGCGTGCCTAGCACTTATCACGTGGGAACGAGGGTTCATGGTAAGGTGGTCAACATCACCGACTATGGTGCTTTCGTTGAATTAGAAGAAGGCGTAGAAGGTTTGGTGCACGTCAGCGAAATGAGCTGGGGGAAAAAGCTTAAACATCCCAGTAAAATCGTCAATATTGGGGATGGTATCGAAGCCATGGTTTTGGATTTCGATTCCAATAGCCGGCGTATTTCCTTGGGCATGAAGCAAATCGAACCCAATCCTTGGACAGTAATCGAGGAAAAATATCCCGTCGGTTCCACCTTGAAGGGCGTTATTAAGAATGTCACTGACTTCGGTATCTTCATCGAAATCGAAGACGGAATCGATGGTTTGATTCACATCTCCGATTTTTCCTGGAATCAAAAGGTTGAACATCCTTCCGAGATCTATAAGAAGGGCGACGAGGTAGAGGCTGTCGTTCTAAATATTGATCAAGAAAACGAACGGTTCTCCCTGGGGGTAAAGCAATTGTCTGGCGATCCTTGGCAAAGAATCCAATCGGATTTCCCGATGCGTTCCCATGCCAAGGGCAAGGTTGAATCCGTCGAGGCAACCGGTATTATTTTGGATCTTGGTCAAGGAGTACAGGGTTTCATCCTCAAAAAAGAGTTGGATGGTTTGATCCCTGAAAAAGGTGAAGAAATTGAAGCTGAAGTCACCAATATCGACGATAAAGAACGTCGAGTGGTTTTGAGCTTGAAGAACTATCATCGCTCTACAGAAAAACAGGCCTTGGAGGATTTTCGAGCCAAGCAAGGTGATTCCACGGCCACTCTGTCGGATGTACTTAAAAAGTAATAACTGGTGCTTTAAAGGTGAAAAGTTTCTCCTTCCCTTAAAGGTCCTTGGATCTTTAAGGGAAGGTTTTTACTTCTCGAGAATGCCTCATATTATTTGATTTGAGTTTTCGTTCTTATCTTATTTGACAAGAGGGTTCGCTTTGAAAGGCAAAGGGATTTGGTTGATCGGAGGGAGTCTCCTTATTCTAGGGGTTTCCCTTTTTTTCTTTTTTATCGGCATCGTTTTTTTCTTCCTTGGGGGAGGCGGTTCTGATTCATTTTCTGAGCCTGGTGATTTGGCCGTTATCGAAATTGAAGGCCCTATCTTTGAGTCCAAACCCATCATCGAACAACTTGAAGAAATACAAAAAAACACAAGCATCCAGGGAGTTATCCTAAGAATTGATAGCCCAGGAGGAGGAGTAGGGGCCTCCCAAGAGATTTACCAGGCGGTTCAACGTCTAGCAAAACAGAAGAAAGTGATTGCTTCTTTGGGAGGAGTCGCCGCTTCGGGAGGGTATTACATCGCTGTAGCCGCTCATAAAATAGTCGCCAACCCAGGAACTGTGACGGGTAGTATTGGCGTCTTGATGGACTACGTAAATGTACAGGACCTTCTTTCCTTTGCTAAAGTTCATGCTGAATTACTTACCGCGGGAACCCATAAAGATGTCGGAAGTCCTCTAAAGCCACTGACAGAATCTGACCGGCTTTTTTTACAAGCACTCTTAGACAACATGCATCAGCAATTTAAAAAAGCGGTACAAGAAGGACGAAATCTCTCCACTGAAAAAATTCAAGAACTGGGAGATGGAAGGATTTTTACTGGAGAACAAGCCTTAGCAGTTGGTCTTGTCGACCGATTGGGGAACCAACAAGTTGCCATCGATATGGCTAAAGAAATATTGAAACTTCCAGAAAATCCTAAAATTCTTTATCTGAGAAAAAAATCACCAAAACTCCTTGATCTTCTCGTAACGGGAGATTTAGAAAACCTTTATCTCAATTGGATTTACTCCTCTCGCCAAGGAAGAGCACTTTATCTTACAAAGGGGATTTTCCGATGAATAAAAGCGACCTCGTAGAGATTCTTACAGGGCACCTCAAAACCCTCTCAAAAAAAGAAGTCGATCTTATTTTAGATACCGTCTTTA
>DALYEU010000101.1:0-2760 GCA_031972375.1 bacterium
TGTTCCCATTGATCTAAGGAGGTATTTTTTGCGGTTAAGCGGTGGAGAGCCTTTTGGGCTTTTTTTGCTGCCAGTGAGTTGGGGTATTTTTGGAGTATCTCTCGGTACAGCGCCTTGGCTTTGGGATAGTCACCGGCTTGTTCTTGTTGTTTTGCGAGCGCGAGTTCTCGGTTTGGCCAATTTTCATTTTTGGGTTTGGTTTCCCTCGTGACGAGGGAGGGGGCCGGATGGCTCGGCGAATGTTTTAAAAAAAGCAGCATGACGATTGAACGGAGGATTTCGTAATATTTGTCGTGAGCCAATCTTGGATTTTTTATCCAAAATGTTGAAAATCGACCCCAGACGCCGCTTTTTCGGGTCTCTCTTTGTGGAGTTGCTGAAAAACCTCGCTAAATTCGGGGTTTTTTGGATGTGGTTTTTTTTCTTCCCCGTTTTTCCATCGAGCTGGGAAATTTTTAAGATAACCTTTGCTAAAAATGGAACGATTCCCTATCCCCCGAAGGATGGCGCGATTAGTTTTTATGGGATCCCCTGAAATTGCGGTTCCGGCCTTGGAGGCTTTGGTGAAGGCGGGGCACCATGTCGCTTTAGTGGTGACTCAACCCGACAAACCCAAAGGACGAGGACAGAGCGTCTCGGCTCCTCCCGTCAAGCAGGCGGCCGTGAATTTAGGTCTCGATTGTTTTCAAGCTCATCAAGTGAAAACCCCCGAGTTTGCGGCTCGTTTGCGTGAAATGAAGCCCGACTTTATGGTGGTGGTGGCTTACGGTCGTTTGTTGACTCAGGAGGTTTTGTCCATCGCGCCTTGCATCAATGTGCATTTTTCCCTTTTGCCTCGCTATCGCGGGGCCTCTTGTGTCGCTTCGGCACTCTTGCATGGAGATACGGAAACGGGTGTCAGTACGATTTTTCTCACTCCCGAATTGGATGCGGGACCTGTGCTGTTGCAGTGGAGTGAAACCATCCAGCCTAGCGATACCAGTGAAGCTTTATCACAGCGCTTGGCCCTCTTGGGTGCGCAACAAATCGTTGCCACTTTAGAAGCCTTGGAATCGGGGCGTTTGAAGCCTGTGCTTCAAGACGAGTCCAAGGCCACTTATGCGCCCTTGCTGAAAAAAGAAGAAGGTCATGTGAATTGGAAAGAAAATGCCAAAAATATTTTCAATCGTTATCGGGCCTTCACACCTTGGCCCGGGATTTACGCTTTTCTCAATGGCAAACGTGTCGTTCTCACAGGGCTTGCTTTGCATTCTCTCAGTGATTTTGGAGCCCTTCCTGGGACTCTGATTTTCAGCGCCGATGGAAAATTATTGGTGCAGTGTGCTTCGGGCATTTTGGAAATCACCCATCTCAAGCCTGAGGGAAAAAAGAATTTAACGGCTGAAGAATTTATGCGAGGTTGCCGCGAGCGGCAGGGTTTGCGTTTCGTTTGATTGAATCAAGAAGGAAGTGTGTTCCATGGCAAAACTCATCGCTCCCTCTATTTTATCGGCAGATTTCACCCGTTTGGGAGAAGAAGTCAAAACAGTCGAGGCCGCGGGCGCCGATCTCATTCATTTCGATGTGATGGATGGACATTTCGTCCCCAATCTTACTGTGGGGCCCATGGTGTTGGAAGCGGTGCGCCGGGTGACGCATTTGCCCATCGATGCCCATCTCATGGTGGCCAATCCCGATGCGGTTTTAGAGGATTATATCAAGGCGGGTGCCCAGTATTTGAGTGTGCATGCCGAGGTCTGTCCCCATTTACACCGTACGATTCAGCGCATTCAATCTCTTGGGGCCAAGGCCGGTGTGGCGCTCAATCCCCATACCCCCGTGAGTACCTTAGCCCATGTTTTGGATAGCCTCGACTTCGTCTTAGTTATGACCGTGAACCCCGGTTTTGGCGGACAAAAATTTATTCCCGCCGCTTTTCAAAAGGTTTCGGAACTCGATGAATGGCGCCAAAAACATCAGCTCAAATTTTTGATCGAGGTGGATGGGGGGATCAAGGTGGAAAATATCGGCGAGGTCTCCAGAGCGGGAGTGGATATTTTTGTGGCGGGTTCGGCGGTTTTTAACTCGTCTGATTATGCGAAGACGCTCCTTGCCATGCGAGCGGCCCTTTAGCAGGCTATGTTTTGAATTGTAGCTACAGGTTTTGATCGTTTTTCTTTTTGCTAAAATTAGTGCCTTGGTTTTTTGGCGAGTAGGCGGTTGGCGGCTTCTGCCTTTCTGAGTCTTTCTTCTAATTCTCGAATTCTTCCTTCTAGCACGCGTGTTTTTCCCTTACTCCAGGCATCACGGGATGTTTCGATTTTTTCCCAAAAGCGTTGGCGCAGGGACGAGTCATTCCATAGGTCCTGGGGAGTTTGGCCTTCGACGTACTCACGTCCCGAGACTTGATCGAGGGTATCTGTATGGAGGTTGCGTTTTGGATAACGAGAAGCTCCATTGGCCAAGTCGTTAAAGGTTTGTAGCCAAAATAATTCACGAAAATCCAAGTTTTCAACGGTCTCTGTCGTTTGGATTTTTAAGGGATCGTTCCTGGTCCAAAGCAATTCCCACAAAGGTGTGGAGGGATTCGCGGGTAAACCTTCACAGAGTTTGGCGATCTGAAACAGGGCGCTTCGCGCCAAGAGTTCTCGATAGTAGGTGGGCATTTCCAAAAAACGTTGGCAGTTGCAGGGGGGGAGTTGGGGAGTGGCTCCTGATACTCCGGAAGATCGAGTGGGGCTGTTTTCGGCTTCAGCAAACATATGCAAGGGCGCACGAAAT
>DALYEU010000102.1:0-2749 GCA_031972375.1 bacterium
TCCGGAGATTGATCGATAACATGGAACAGTTAGCTCTCTATCTTCACGAAAATTATTTTTACGCGGCACCTAAGTCGCTGGTTGAGCTTTTGGTGCAGTTTGTTTTCGCCTTGGTGGTTCTGTTGGTTTTTGTGTCTCCTGTGGCGGGAATTCTAAGTTTTCTCGAACGGCGAATCGCCGCCCGTATCCAAGATCGTATCGGCCCCAATCGAGTGGGTCCCCAAGGTTTGTTGCAGTTTTTGGCCGATGGTATCAAAACCCTTCTTAAAGAAGATCTTATTCCTGATGCGGCGGATAAACCCTTATTTCGTTTAGCTCCCTATCTGGTGTTTTTGGGAATGTTGACCACCTTTGTGGCTTTGCCCTTTTCCAGCAAGCTTATTATTTCCGATCTCAATGTAGGTGTTCTGTATGTGTTTGCGACTTCGGCCATCACTGCCGTGGGTTTGGTGATGTCAGGTTGGAGTTCGGGAAGCAAATGGTCCATGTTGGGTGGAATGCGTGCTGCCGCCCAGATCATTAGTTACGAAATCCCCGCGGGGCTGGCTGCGCTGACGGTGATTCTATTGGGAGGAACTCTCTCAATGCAGGGCTTGATTGCCGGGCAAGGGGCCTATCCTTGGGATTGGTATCTTTTTAACAATCCCTTCACTTTGGTGGCTTTCTTTATTTTGTTTATCGCTTTGGTGGCAGAAGGAAATCGTGTTCCCTTTGATTTGCCAGAAGCCGAGTCGGAGTTGGTGAGCGGTTACAATACCGAGTATTCGGGAATGCGCTTTTTATTCTTCTTCTTTGCGGAGTGGGCCAATCTTTATGTCATTGGCGCTATTTCCACGACATTGTTTCTTGGGGGGTGGCAGATTCCCGCGGGTCTGACTGAGTGGGCTGCTGGAGTGGCAGCTTGGTTTCCCCAAGTTCTTCAGCTTTTAGTCTTTCAAATTAAGGCTTTTTTGCTGGTCTTTTTGATTATTCAGTTGCGTTGGACCTTGCCTCGAGTGCGTATGGACCAACTCATGGAAGTCTGCTGGAAGTACCTTGTTCCCATTTCCTTCATTTGTGTGATGGGGGTGGCCGTGTGGATGTTGTTGTGGCCCGCAGGGACTCCTGGAGTTCGTTACCTGCTTTCCGCCTTGGCGGGAGTTTTGATGCTTTATTATTTCTATCGGGTGGTATGGCAGATTCGTTTTTCCAAGGAGCCCGTGTATCTCAATCCGTTTGTGTAGGAAGTTTGATCCATGTCGGCCGCCAATTATTTTTCTAATATTAAAGAAACCTGCACTTCGATCTTCGAGGGCTTAACCATCACGTTGAGTCATTTGATTCGCAAGCCCGTGACGATCCAGTATCCGGACAAGACTCCTAAACCCATCAGCGATTTAATTCCAGAACGCTCCCGTTCTTGGTTGCGGGTTGAGATGGATACTTGTACGGCTTGCCTCAACTGTGAGAAGTCTTGCCCTATCGATTGTATTCGGATCGTTACTGAAAAAGATGAAAAATTGGGTCGGGTGATGGAGGCCTTTGATATCGATATGGCCAAGTGCATGTACTGCGGTTTGTGCACCGAGCCTTGTCCCACCGGCGCCATCCATTTTATTCCCGAGTTTGAGCGAGCGACTTATTCTTTAAGTCAGTTGGTGGAGCGGTTTATTCCTCAGGGAAACAAAATAGTTCCCTATAAACCCCCTAAGAAAGATAAAGACGCCGTTGTCGGTGTTGAGGAATCAGCTTCGGTGGAATCGAGCGGTGAGACGGGTTGAACCCAGAAAATAAAAGAAAAAAGCCTAAGCTTAAGTTGGCTGAAGAGCCCGCTTGACTTCAAGGGTTGGCTGTGAAAAAAGCGGGGCCCGTGGCGGATTTCTTTGGAATTTAAAGGATTTTTGAGACCATGACGAGTTTTTCCCCTCTGGTATTTACGGGTTTTGCCGCCCTGGTGTTATTTGCTGCCGGGGTGATCGCCTTTTCGAAAAATTTGGTCCACTCTGCGTTTTCCTTATTGGCGGCCTTTGTAGGTGTGGCAGCTTTTTTTGTTTTGTTGGGAGCTGACTTCATTGCCGTAATCCAATTGGTGGTTTACGTGGGTGGCATCATGGTGCTCTATTTATTTGCGGTTTTGATGACGTCAGGTATCGGAGATGTCAAGTTGACCAATGCCTCAATCGCCGTGAAGGCCGCATTGCCTTCCGCCCTGTTATTGTTTCTGCTTTTGGCAAAGCTCATTTATTCCACGCCTTGGTACGGCCAGGGAGAAGTACGGGTCTTACAGCCTACGACCGCGGGCATCGGGAACGCCTTGCTCACCGAATACCTGCTGCCTTTCGAGTTGGGCTCCGTGTTGCTTTTGGCCACTTTGGTGGGAGCCGTCGCCTTGGGAAGGCGTGAGGTAGAAGAAAAACCCCAAGAAAATAATAAAAGCTCATGATTACCCTTCAGCATTTTTTATTGGTCTCAGCGGCCATGTTTGTTCTTGGACTTTATACGGTGGCGACCCGCCGTAATGCTTTGGGCATTCTTTTGGGGACTGAGTTGGTTCTCAATGCGGCGGCCTTGAACATCGTGATCTTTGGTCACTATGGCAATCGCTTGGTGGAAGGTTCCATTTACGCTTTATTTGTCATCGTCTTGGCGGCGGCGGAAGCGGCCGTAGCTTTGGCGGTGGGTTTGATGATTTATCGAAATTTCAAAACCATCGATACAGTATCGGTAAGTGAGTTGAAGGGATGATGGAAACGCTATTTTTTATAAAATA
>DALYEU010000103.1:0-2732 GCA_031972375.1 bacterium
AACGGATTGTCACGCGGCTTGGATTGTAGTTTATTTCTTTGCTGTTTCAAGATTTTATGGTACCCGGCCCGTCCGGGCCTATGGGTTTTTAGGCCGTTTGTCTGTCCGATTTTCACTAGCAAGGACGATCCATGGCCGAGCGTTCCAAGAATAATCCCAAGACTAACACTGAAGAAAATACTTTGATTAAACCCTACGAAGACGCAGATTCTGCTCCTCACCCGCTCCGGGGTCCCGAAGCCTTTCCTCTTTTGGAGATTGTGCAAGGTCCCCGTCTAGGGGCTTGGTTTACCGTTGCCTACCAAAAGGAAATTACCCTAGGTCGGGCGGCCACCAATAGCATCATTCTCGAAGATAACAGTGTTTCTCGAACCCACTCGGTTTTGCAAAGTGATGGGCGTAGCTACACACTTCGGGACATAGGTTCCCGAAACGGTACCTTCGTCAACGAAAAGAAAATCCAAGGCGAGGTTGAGCTCCGTCATCTTGATGCAATAAAAATCGGCATTTATACCTTGCGTTTTCTTACCGAGCCCACTGAGGAGCCTTTCGAATTTCTGGATGAACATACCCCTCATGCCCATGTTGAAACTCAGGAGTTGCCCTCCGAAGTTCCTGTTGCTCCTGTAGCCCAGGTTTCAGAGCCACTTACCCCCGCAGAAGCGGGGGGGGCGCAAAATCCACCGGCGGTTCCCGAAGAAGAATTGCCCCTTGAGTCTGGGCAGTCTGCCGAATTGATGCCGGTAGAGGCCCCTGAGGAATCGGCATTGCCTCCAAAAATCAAGGCAACGGGGAATTGGGGGGCGCCTTTAAAAAATTTAGTCATTTTACTGGGGGTCGGCTTGTTCTTGGCTGGTGGGGGGTATTTGGCCTACCGTCTTGGGGTCTTGGATCGATTGGCAAATAAGGGGGAAAAAACTTCTAAAGTTTCTTCCCAAGAGAAGAAACCAGCAGAAGAAAAGATTACTTCTTCCCAGCCTTCCCAAATAAAAACAGAGACGGCGCCGGCACAAGCCCCCGCAGCCAATACGGGGGAGCAAATTCCCATCTTCCTGGAAGTGAGTTCGGCTCCTATTGCCGCTAAAGTTTTTTATCAGGGAAAAGAGTTGGGAGTGACTCCTTTCAAAATTAGCCTTCAAATTCCTCCTGGAAAACCTCAAGAGATCAGTGCTGAGTTTTTCTTGGAGGGTGTTCAAGAAAAAGTCACTACTAAGCAAACTTTTCAAGCTAACCAACAAGATGCGGTTGTCGCGGTGGATTTAAAGCCGGCTCTGGGAACCCTAAAGATAGAAGCCCTTCCCAAGCGCGGAGAGCTTTATCTTGAGGGCGGTTTCGGCGGGGCTCCTGGAGCCTCTAAATCGGTCAAGCTCGATAAAATTAGTTTTAATCAGCCGATTTACCTGCCTTTGGGTAAATATGTAGCGGAGATTCGGGTTGCCGAAAATTTGGAGGGGGGGAGTTCTCAAGTTAATGTGGTTCGATACCGCCGCGAGTTTGAGTTCAAGGAAGGACAAAATCAATACACTTTAAGTGCGTCTGAGGGGGCTTTGGCCAATTTTCCCGCCAAGATTAGTACTCAGCCCAGTGGAGCTGAATTACTCGTCGACGGCAAAAAAATGGGGGATACCCCATTTTCCGGAGATCTCCCGATGGGTCGACATAAGCTGACCTTGAAAAAAGAAGGATTTAGCGATTTTGAAAAAGAAATCAGTATCGAGATGAATACGCCTTATGAGGCGAGCTTTAACTTAGAGACCTCTCCTGCCGGAGAATATGTCAACAAGGGACGAGATCTTCTCAAGAAGGGTATGGCATCTCAGGCCATTGAAAATCTGGCCGAAGCTTTAAAGCGTAATCCTGAAATCACGGAGCGTCACCAGATTCACATGCTTCTGGGGGAGGCTTTTGTGCAGACAAAAACCTTTGATCAGGCTTTAGCTTATTACCAAAAAGCGGCGGAGAGCCCTGATTACGCTCCTGCTGCTCGAGTCGGTATGGCCGAGGCCTATGCGGGACTGGGTCAAAAAGATCAAGCCTACCTGGAGTTGTTGCAAGTTTTTCTCAACACCCAGGATAACAAGACCCGTTCTCAGGTAGAGACTGTTTTCAAGAGAATTTCTCCGATGCGTTCTTTGCTTTACGTGGCTACCGAACCCGCGGGAGCTCAGATCCAAATCAATGGGCAGAGTGTGTCTCAGCCCACTCCCGTTATTCTCTCCGATTTGATGGTGGGAAGTTATCGTATCAGTATTCAAAAACCTGGATTTAAAAACTTTGAAACCCGAGTCAGTTTACCGATTTCTTCCATTAAGCCGGTTGTGGTGCAGTTGCAGGCCGAGTAGCTTATGGTTAGAATGGGACGATTTTCGGTATAAGAGGTAATTATGGCCAAAAACGAAGAGGCTCTAACCGCGGGTTATCCTCGAATCGAGAAGCTCATTGAGACAGAAAATTTTGATGAGGTTAATAAAAGTTTTGGGGCGGCTTACGAAGAACTCAATAAAATTGCAAAGGCCAAGCGAGGGCTTGGGCAAGGCAAATCGGCGAAGAAGGCTATGCGCTCCTTTGAGCTGACCATGGATCTTTTTAAAGAGCTACTTAAGTTGAAGTATCAAATTATGGACGCCGGAAAAGAAAAAAATGCGAAGTGAGTTTACACCTAATTCGCAACTTTCCAGGTGTCGGATTTCGATAATCCTACTGTGTTCCTAGACCAGGGTGATCCTGGGATA
>DALYEU010000104.1:0-2731 GCA_031972375.1 bacterium
TACTTAAGCTGACTTTGTTGAGGGATTCATTAAGGGCGAGTGCGCCGCAACAGATTACAGGGCCTGAGAGTACGCTGCCCGAAGTTGAAGTTAGATTAGAGCGGGAAAAAGCTGACTTGGCCCAAATCGAGGCCGAAGCCCAAGCTCGAGTTGCCGAAGCTAAAGCTAAAATTGCCGAAGCCAAAGCCAAAGCTAGACACGACGACGACGATCCTTCCGGTGGCGCCGCCTCGGGGGGCAATGTGTCAACGGCGTCCTTCCAGGCTCAGGTCGATGCCGGCAGCGATGCGGGCGCAAACAAATACGAGGTGGGAGCTGCGTGGGTTGCTGGTGCTGAAAAGAGTTTGTTAGAGCATCCGGTATCGCCCGATGTCGTGGGTGGGGCGATTCACTCCCCAGTATCGGTCAACGTATTAGGCTTGAAGCTGACCTTCACTCCGGCGGCGGTGCCGATGTTACGAGGACCTCGGGTGGTGTTGCCTTGAGTAGGTAAAACACATATTGTTTGCGGTGTTTGAAAGGGCTGCAGATTTTTTCGGGACTTTCGCTTAAGAAAACCAAGGAGGCGATGGGATATTTTTTCCAGGCTTCTTAGGATCGCCATACCCACAAGGCGCCCCGTCCTCCCGTGCCCTTTTTAAGCTGCGCGATACTCTGCAAGTCTTTGAGCGCCTGTTGTCGAGATAGGGGACGCTCTAGGGCGCGTTGATAATCGCTGACTCGCAAAGTGGTTTTTTTTTCAAAAAGTTTTTTCAAAAAAACGAGCCGGGTGTTTCGATCCCAACGGCCCACGGTGGTTTTGCGGTGTACATCGATGGTGGGGGCTTCTCGGGCAAAAAACCCCCAACGTTTGTATTCGCTCAGGGAGCGTTCTGCAGCGGCCTTGGCCAATTTTCCACCAGGGGTGTAAATATTCTGAAAATAAAATTGGAAGGGCACTTTTTTTAAACCTTGCTGCAAATAAATCATGAAGTAGTGCAATTCTTTGTCAGGGCTGGCATGGCGGCAAAATTCGGTGATGACGCCTAGGGTCTGGGGGGTGTCCATTTGAGGATAGAAGTGGCGAAGTGTTTGGGCAGAGATCTTGCGCCAATGCTTAAGGAAAAACTCCACGAGAATCCCTAAAAGTCGTGGGTCGTAACGCGAGAGCTCGGCAGCTAGGGCGATTTTTTCTTCCAAGGAGCGGGGGCGATAGGGCCATGAAGCTTTAGAGCCGCTGCACGCGGCGCCTTCTTGGGAGAGTTCGAAATACATGCGAGAGAGATGTTTTTCTGAAGGGGGGCCTTTCAGCAAATTAGCCTCCTGCCAATTCTTCGGCTTCCAATAAAAAATCCAAAGCCTCTTGTGCTCCAGGAATGCCCCGCTCCCGAAGATTTTCTATGTGTTCTTCGGTAAAATCCACGTCGGCGCCTTTTTTAATGAGAAGTTTGGCGTGCAGTAGATCTTTTTCTCGGGCGGCGAAGCATTTCATGATCAGTAGGTCGGTGGCACTCAGGGCTAGGGCCCGCAGGGAGTTACCCTGGTAAACGGTGATCAGCCGATCTCCATAGTCGTGGGGCAGGCTGATAAAGAAAGTCGAAAAATAGGGGTTGAGCCAGTCGGGAGAAATGCCAAGCTCGCGGCCCGTTTCCTTGATTAAAGGGTCTAATTGAAAGGCCTCGATAGCGCTTTTAAAGGGGATGGCGTCGATGTCGGAGGTGTGAAGCGGAATATGATGGGCCAAAGCCAAAGCCCCCCCACCTCCGATGAGCAGCTTGACTTGGTGGAAACCCTGGGCGCTCAATTTGTCATCCAGGGTTTTAAGGGCCTTTTTCATCAGTTGAACTTCCATAAGGTCAATTTGAAATAAAAATTGACCATAGTCAATAGCGGGGTCATTTTCAGTTTTGATTCAGGGCCGAAGCAATTCAATCCAACAAGTCTTTCGATGATTCCTTATTAGGGGTGGCGACAAAGCCATTAACCCAAGGTAGACGATTGAGCAAAATCCCCGTTGGGCTCATCTATGAAGTTTTTAAGCTCGGATTAGAGGCCATTGATTGGCCTAGAGGAGAAGGGGAATGGGCGATGGATGGGATCATTTTTATCCTCAGATTTTTAAATAGGCGGTGAATGGGAAACTTTTTTCGTGGAGTTTCCGATAAGCTCGGGGTTCATAAACATCGTACAGAGGGGCGCTATGGCTGTTGTTACAAAGGCAATTATTTCAGCGGGGCTCAGGGTGGTCGGCGAGGGCGCCGAATTGGTGCAAAAGACAATCCATAAGGCTCAAGCTCCTACCGCTGTACCTCTGGAGGTGATCATCGATGCGGGGGCCATGCGCCAATCCAAAGCCAATTTTTCCAATCTGACAGATTCCCATTCATGGGGAGGTCTTTCCTTGTACGCAAAGAGAGAGTCGGCTGTGACATTAAAGGCGGAGCGAACCGGTATCTTGGATTTTGAAGGCGAAAGGCCGCTCGTCGCTATCCCTGTTGCTGTGATCTGCAGTGGACTGCTGTTGTTGGGCTTATGGGGTAGAATATCCGGGTCACAATGGGGTGGTACTATCCAGGGGCAGAAGGTCAAGCCTGCTGACAAGAAGGATTTAGACGAGCCGTCGAGAAGAACTGAAGCCAAATCTACACACGACGACGACGACCCCCCCGGTGGCGCCGCCTCGGGCAATGAGTCAACAGCGTCCTTCCAGGCTCAGGTCGATGCCGGCAGCGATGCGGGCGCAAACAAATAC
>DALYEU010000105.1:0-2554 GCA_031972375.1 bacterium
TGAACCGACACATCTTCGGACAGTAGGTGCAATAATCCATCATCTGTTTTTCGGCAGATCTCATAGGCTTTCCAAAATTCGTTGGTGCAATTGAAGATGCCCTTCCGACAAGTCGGTTTGAGCTTCCTGTTCATGAAATAAAAAGGCGCGCACCTCTTCCTCGAGATGGAGCAGAAATTTTTCCTGACGTTTCTCGGGAACCACCGACCAAACTCCCTCTTTGGATTCGGCGAGTTCTTGAAAAACCCTCATCATCCTCAGAACCTCGCGACGGGATCCCCAAATTCCAATCCCAAGAGCCTCCCCCTCACCTTTACTTCCTTGAATACAGGGAGAATCCGCGGACAAGGGGGCTAAAAGAGGGACGGCCAAATCATGTTTTAATAGAGCCCTACGAAAAAAATCCCTCTGCTCTCGTTTAGAAAAATAGACCCAGGCTCCACGAAATTCTTCAGGCCAAGGAAAGATTTTCAAGGTCGCCTGAATGGGAATCCCAAAGGTCTCCCCGGAACCGATGGCCATTTTTTTAAAACTGGGGCCTGTGGCTGAACGAGGAGTTGCCACGTTGGTAAAAATTTTTCCGGAGGGCTGGGCCCATCGAGCCTGCAAACATAAATCCTCAACTCCTCCAAAAGCCTGTTGGTAGAGATTGGGAATGCGTTGTTGCAGCACCTGAGCCAATAAAGGTGCTCCATAGAGCGGACGATAATTTAAGGTATAGCCCTTGAGGTTAAGGGCCTTTTCGATCTCGTCGATGGATTCATCCGTATCCACGGTCACCAACAAACTGATTTCATCGATAGTCAACATCATGGCGCTAGCTCTTCCTTACGAAAAACCCAATTTGCCTGGATTGAGAATCCCTTGGGGATCCAAAGTTTTCTTCAGCTGACTTAGCCACTCGAAGGATTCTCCCCACTCGTTTTTCATATACTCGGCCTTCAGTAGACCCACACCGTGGTGATGACTCACTGTACCCCCGACGGAGACACAGGCGCCCAAAGCATCGTGCCAAATGCGATCGTAAAGTTTAAGGCTCTCTGCTTCGCTATCCCGATAACCAAGGAAGGTAAAATAAATCGAACATCCTTCAGCATAGGCATGGGAAAAATGGGCTAAAACAATGGCGTGACGCCCGATGGCCTTTCGAACCCCATGGTAGAGCGGCAGCAGTTTATCCCAGGTAATAGCCGTCTCCAAGGTGTCTGCAAAAAAACCCTGATCAAAATAGGGCGACAACTTGTAGGAGACGCTATATCGGTGTTTAAGCCAATAACGTCCTGGCCCCTCCCCGAGATTCTTCGCCCCTAAATCACCGCACAACTCAATCGCCTCTAATAAGCGTCCCTGAATCACACTACGCAAACCACGGAAACCCAGAATTAACAGACAACGTCCCCCAAGCAGGTCTGTCACCTGTTGCAACAAGGCCGGTTGGCGTAAAGCTAATTTTAATGAAAGTCCCTTAGCCTTTTTAAGCAAGGGATCGAAAAGTTCGCTCAACCCCGAAAAGGTGGGCTCACCACCAGATTGTTCTCCCTTTTTGTACGAAGTCGCCAACAAGGTATCCAAGGGGTCGTAGAGCCGCATCAAAGCCGGGCGCAAACCTCTTTGCAGAATTTCTCGAATACCTTGAAACCCCTTCTCTAAACTGGGGAATTCTAAACCGATAAAATATTCTTCCTCAGGCTGGGGGTGGATTCGCAAGGTAGCCTCAGTGATGACGCCCAAGGTCCCCTCCGAGCCAACAAAGGCTTCCTTGAGGTCCAAGATCTTTGGCCGATTTCCCACAGAGCCTATGCGAAAAATCTCGCCATTGGCTAAAACCACCTCGATCTCTTGAACCATGTCCTCAATCTTACCGTAGAGGGAACTAAACTGCCCCGCCGATCGACAAGCCAAATATCCTCCCAAGGTAGCCGCATAAATGGAGGAAGGAAAATGCCCTAAAGTAAGACCTTTCTTGGCCAGGGCTCGCTCGAAGATTTCACCGCTGATGCCAGTTTGGGCCCGCACCCGCATACGCCGAGAATCGATTTCGTGAATACGATCCAATCGCTTCAAGTCGAGAGCGATTCCACCTTTCAAGGCCCAGGTTCCACCACATACTCCCGAGCCCCCTCCAAAGGGAACAACCGGGACTCCGGACTCATTGGCAAAAGCCAAGACCTGAGCGACTTCGGCGGTACTGTGGGGCCATGCCACACAATGGGGGGGATAGGGTACCTGCCCCTGTCTCGCCCACAGAATCCCCTTACTGTTACTGTCACGGCCGTAGACCAAACGGTCGGGCCAACGCAGACTTACCTGCTCGGGGGATAACAACCTTTCTAAGGAGGACACCAGACCCTGGGCCTGTTTTTGTTCTCGGGATTCCGGTTTAAACAGACTTTTCAAAACAATCACCCAATGAAGAAGATAATCTTTTACGCGACCCCACCGGCTCCCTCTTGGAGTTTAGCCTCGATAAATTCCAGGGCTTCTTTAATGGGAACCCGGTTGGGACAGACGCTCTGACATTGTTCACAATCTTGGCAAAGGGAAAAATTAAGAT
>DALYEU010000106.1:0-2445 GCA_031972375.1 bacterium
TTCGAGAATGGGTTAAGGTTTCCGCTTCTGACCAAGAAATCGCCGATCGTCTTTCCATGTCGGGTTTGGAAATCGAGGCGTTACGTCCTTTGGGGAAGGGACTTTCCCATGTTTTTACCGCCACTTTACTTAAAACCGAACCCCACCCTCAGGCCGATCGCTTAACCCTTTGTCAGGTCCAAGGCCCTGATGGGGTGGTTCCCGTGGTTTGCGGGGCCACCAATATGAAGGCGGGAGATCGAGTGGCCTTAGCTGTTCCTGGAGCTCATTTGCCCAACGGCATGGTGATCAAGAAAGCCAAGATTCGTCAGGTGGAATCCCATGGGATGCTTTGTTCAGAAAGCGAATTGGGGTTGGCGGCCTCTAGTCAGGGTATTTTGATATTGGATCCAGCCATTCCCGAAGGCATACCCCTTGCGCAGGCTTTGGGATTGGAAGACACCTTATTGGAAGTCAACGTCACTCCCAACCGTGGAGATTGCCTTTCGATACTGGGTTTGGCGAGAGAGGTTGCCGCTCATTTTCGTGTTCCTTTGGTATCGCAAAAGCTGGCTGGTGTGGATTCTGTTACCGCTTCGCTCGTTGCTCCCCAGGTGTCTGTCGAGGCTCCCGAATCCTGTTGGCGTTACAGTTGTCGAGTCCTTCGAGGGGTGAAGGTGGGGCCTTCGCCCCAAGCCCTGCGCCGTCGTCTGGAGTCTTGTGGAATTCGCTCCATCAACAATGTGGTGGATGCCACAAATTATCTCATGTTGGAGACGGGGCAGCCGCTCCATGCCTTCGATCTTGCTCAATTGAGCGGAGATCGCTTGGTGGTTCGTTATGCCCATCCTCAAGAGACCATGCAAACCCTTGATGGTGTGGAGCGTAATTTAGTAGCAGACGATTTGGTGATTGCCGACGCCAAGCGAGTCTTAGCTTTAGCGGGTGTGATGGGTGGAAAAGACTCGGGGGTAGAAATCTCTACTTGTGACTTGTTGTTGGAAAGTGCCTGTTTTCGTCCTGTCACCGTGCGAAAAACCGCGCAGCGTTTTGCTTTGAAGACCGAGTCCTCTTATCGTTTCGAGCGCGGCGTGGATCCCAATGCTTGTGTGGAGGTTCTCGATCGCTTGACTGCTTTGATCGTTTCTCTCGCCGGGGCTGAGGCGATTGGGCCCATTTCAGACCACTACTCGAAGCCGCTTCCAACTTCTAAAATTCTTCTAAGAAGAGAGCGCATTCGCAAGGTTTTGGGAGTGGATCCCGATCCATCCCTGTGGATTCCTCAGTTGCAGGGCCTTGGTCTTCAGCTTAAGGGGGTCGCAGTTGAGGGTATCGATCAAGTATGGGAAGTAGAAATCCCCACCTTTCGCGCTGATTTACTGAGAGAAATTGATTTGATCGAGGAAGTGGCTCGTTTGTTTGGTTATGAAAATATTCCAGTAACCTATCCAGCCTTGTCCATCCAAAATTTTCCGGTCCATCCGGCTCCCCACGAAGTTTTGTTTGGACGTTTACGAACACACTTGGCGGCTTTGGGTTTTGTGGAGACTCTGCATTACAGTTTTACCTCGCCCCAACTTTTGAACCAGTTTGATATCACGGTCGATGGGGGTAGCTCCCTGCTTAATCCTTTGAGCGAAGAGCTTTCCGTATTGCGCCCGGCACTTTTTCCTCAGATGGTGCAAACACTGCAAAAAAATATTTTTCGTGGTCGGGAGAGCCTTAAATTTTTTGAGTTGCGTCCCGTTTATCAATCCAATCCTCAGGCCCATTTAGGTCTGCAAGAATCCTGGCATTTGTGTTTGGGGATGAGTGGAGCCGTTTCTGAGCCTCATTTTTCTCAAAAAGCCCGTAACGTAGACGGCTTAGACCTCAAAGGAATAATGGAGGTCTGTTTTCAGGTCATGTCCTCCAAGTCGGTACAAGAGCTTCCTGGGGAGCAGAATTTTTTACACCCCCGTAGGCAATTTCGATACGAGCGGGAGGGCTCGGGGGAGTTCGCTTGGGGCGGTGAGTTGCATCCCCGTACCCGGCTGGCCTGGGATCTCAAGGGAGCCGTGGCCTTGGCGGAAATTAATTTAGATCTTTTTTTGACAGAATCAAAAAATAGTATACAATTCGAAGAGATATCTCCGTTTCCTCGAGTCGACAGAGACCTCAACTTAATTGTGGAGGAATCGATCCAGCAGGGTAAGGTCATGGAGCTGCTACGACGGGAGGGTGGAGATTGGGTGCGAGAGGTGAGTTTGCTCGATCTGTATCGGGGAGATCCTCTTCCTCCGGGAAAGAAGGCCTTGACCTACCGGTTGCAATACGGAGCTCTTGATCGCACCTTAACAGACGAAGAGGTAAACCAGGCTCGGGAAAGACTGTTGAAGAAATTAAACCAGGAGATCGGCGCTACCCTTCGATAGTTGAGATAAGCCGTTTTTCCCAGGAGGAACCTATGACCAAAGCGGATCTCGT
>DALYEU010000107.1:0-2403 GCA_031972375.1 bacterium
TAGTTGAGATAAGCCGTTTTTCCCAGGAGGAACCTATGACCAAAGCGGATCTCGTCGAATCTATTTACGAGAAGATTGGCTTTTCTAAAAAAGAATCGGCTGACATCGTGGAGTTGATTTTCGACACCATGAAAGTCACCTTAGAAAAGGGTGAGAAAATAAAAATTAGTGGCTTTGGTAATTTTGTGGTTCGCGCCAAGCGACCGCGTATGGGGCGAAATCCCCAAACGGGCCAGGAGATTATGATTTCTGCCCGAAGGGTTTTAACCTTTCGGCCTTCTCAAGTGCTGAAACAGGCACTCAACCGAGACTAAATCCAAGACGATGGGTTTAAAGATTTCTTGACGAATTCGAGTCCCTTGAGACTAGTGGGGGGGTCGTTATTTTGGGAATGAGGTCGAAAATCATTTATGGGGAATTCGGCGGAAAAAGCCAAAGGGCTCTCGGGGATCCCGGACAAACTCTATTTCAAAATAGGGGAAGTCGCCGAAATTGTCGGAGTGAAGCCTTATGTACTTCGTTATTGGGAGACTGAGTTTCCTGATACGGCTCCTTCTAAGAGTAAATCCAAACAACGACTTTATAAGCGCAAAGAGGTTGAGCAAATCTTGAAAATTCGAGATTTGCTTTACGAGCAAAAGTTTACGATTGATGGAGCGAGAAAACAGCTCAAGCAGCAGACGCAAAAAATAAAATCTCCTGATGTAAAAGGCCAAATTACTTTACCTTTGGCTCAAAATCAGAGTAGACGCGAAACCCTCTTGAGACTGAAAAAAGAACTCAAAGAATTAGAAAAGCTTTTGCAAAAAGATTAGAGGGGTGAAGTCGACGGGACGTGGCGCAGCCCGGTAGCGCGTTCCCTTGGGGTGGGAAAGGTCGCTGGTTCAAATCCAGTCGTCCCGACTTTAGTAGGGCCTCCGTTAAATTAACGGAGGCCCTTTCTTTTTGAGCTTCCTCGAAAACTCGATAGCTTGGGCTTCGTAAATCAGGTTATAGGATTCCCATGCTCATTTTGGTTTCCAATGATGATGGCATTCATTCCGATGGCATTCTTGTTTTGGCAGAACATCTCAAAAAGTTTTCCCGTGTTGTCATTGTGGCCCCTGATCGAGAGCAATCCGCATCGAGTCATTCCATCACTTTGCATCGTCCATTGCGTATCGTATCGCTGAACAAAAATACCTATTCAGTGACAGGGACGCCCACCGATTGCATTACTTTGGGTGTCTACGAAATTTTGAAAAAAAAGCCTGATTTGATTGTTTCTGGAATTAATCGTGGCGCCAATTTGGGGGACGATGTCCATTATTCGGGGACGGTGTCTGCGGCGATGGAAGGAGCCTTAATGGGGATTCCCTCATTGGCGGTTTCTTTGGTTACTCGAGAAGATACGCCACGTTTTTCAACCGCCGCTTTTTACGCGGCAAAATTGGTAAAAAAAATTTCGAAAGAGGGGATGCCTGGAGGTGTGGTGCTTAATGCGAATATTCCCTATTTGAGCCAAGATAAGATCAAGGGATATGCTTTAACGACTTTGGGTAAGCGTAATTACGGCGATATTATCGTGGAAAAAATCGATCCTCGTGGCAAAAAATATTACTGGATTGGTGGGGATGAAGCGGGGTTTGAAGATATTCCAGGAAGCGATTGTAATGCCGTTCAAGAGGGAAAAATCTCCATTACACCTTTAACGGCTAATATGACCAATTCCGCTTTTTTCGAAGTGATGAGTCATTGGAAGTTTTAACATGTCCCTAAACCAGTATGCGGTCGCAAGAAGACGAATGGTCCAAGAGCAATTGATCGCCCGAGGAATAAAAGATGAAAAAATCCTCGAGCTTATGTTAAAAATACCTCGACACCTATTTGTGGACGAGGGCTTGGTGCCGATGGCCTATAATGACCATCCTCTTTCCATCGGAGAGGGACAGACCATTTCCCAACCCTACATCGTCGCATACATGATTGGGTGTTTGGACCTAAAACCTGGCGATACTGTCTTAGAGATTGGTACCGGATGCGGTTATGTCAC
The DNA here is from genome assembly GCA_031972375.1 of bacterium. GTDB lineage: Bacteria > UBA10199 > UBA10199 > DSSB01 > DSSB01 > DALYDW01. The sequence continues at coordinate 2,033 of DALYEU010000107.1, forward strand.
TGCTTTATTGGCGGAGATGGTGAAGCAAGTTTATTCGGTAGAGCGGATTCCCAATCTTTTTTTTCGAGCGCGCGCTGTTTTGAAAAAATTAGGCTACAGGAATATTCATCTCCGTTTAGGAGATGGTACTCAAGGTTGGGCGGCTTACGCTCCCTACGATGCCATTTTGGTTTCTGCTGCGGGCCCCAAAATACCCGAGCCCTACAGGGAGCAATTGGCCGAAGGAGGGCGTTTGATTTTGCCGGTGGGGGGTGAAGATGCCCAAGAGTTGAGACGGGTGACGCGTCATGGAGAACGCTGGACCGAGGAAACCTTAACAGGCTGCCGATTTGTCAAGCTAAAGGGTCGGTATGGCTTTCAGGAAACTTAAA
>DALYEU010000108.1:0-2323 GCA_031972375.1 bacterium
CGGAAGAAAAACAAATCACCGAAGCACTTTTTGAATTTTTCAAAAAATATCCCGGCGCCCCCGTCTATCATTATTCACCTTATGAAAAAACCACGCTCAAACGATTAATCGGAAAATACCCCGCTTTGGGCTCGGAGGTCTTTGATCTTCTCTTTGGAGAAAACGGGTCGGCCATTGATCTATTGGCGGTCATCAATGAAAAAACCGATTGGCCCCTTTCGAGCTACAGCATCAAAGACATCTGCCGCTACCTTGGCTTTCAATGGGATGCTAGCGACGCCAGCGGGGCAGCCTCGATCGTATGGATGAATGATTATCTGAATGGAGAAAAAGAGCTTAAAAACAAGATTCTCAGATATAACGAAGACGATTGCATGGCTTCTTATTTTTTAAAGGGGCAACTCGAGGCAATGGAAAGCAAGTTTTTTCCGCTCCTCACAAAAAAAATTTAGCAGAAAACTCCAATCGATTTTTTCTCCGATAGCCACCCAGAGCTTTTTCAATTACCCTGAGAGAATTGATCATGGGGGGCGCCATGCTTTTTCTAAAACATCTAAGTCCAATGACATTTCTTTTTATCTTATCCTTTTCGTGGCTGTTTTCCGCCTGTGGCCCTTCAGGGGACGCTTATCATTACACGGTAACCCCAGGAGGTAGCCACGTCACCGTTGATCCAGAATATGCCCAAACCCTGCCCATCAATGAAACACAAACTTTTACCGTAACTCCAGAAACGGGCTATGTACTTTCTCCCATCGTGGTGGGCAACTGCGCCGCCGGAACTTGGCAGGGAAACACCTATACCACCGGCCCCATCACCAACAATTGCACCACCCTGTTTTCCGCCATTCTCGCCGACAATCAAAATGGGGAAGAAGAAACCTCTTCTGTTACCGAAACAACCGCAAGCCCTACTCCAACGCCGAGTACAAGCCTCGAAATCAGCCTTGGGGCTCTAGCCTTAGCCACAAACGGAATGGAGCGAACTCTCACAATTACGAATACAGGAAATGATCCGGCGCTTAACGTTACCTATACTCTCTCCACAGCTCTTCCTGAAGGGAGCGTCATCACTCCCGATCATTGCGGAACCATCGAACCGGGAGATGTTTGTATTTTAACCGTAAACCCAGGCAGTACCCCCAGCGCTCTCCCCGGAGCATTGGACGCAGAAACTCCCCTCCTGAAATCAAGCGGCAATAATACCAACGAGGTTCAGAGCCACATCTCCATCCTCGATTACGGCAGCTTTTACCAAGGAGGTTATCTTTTTGATATCGACGACACTACCCCCAATAGTTTCAGCATTGGCGGTAAGGTGGCCGCAATCGAGGACCAAACCGGCATTTATCCCGACGGGGTTATCTGGAGCTCCAACGGCAACAGCAGCGCCTCAATAGACGTCCATTTTGACGAGATACTGGGCATTCTTGAAACCTCCGTCGTTCCTCCCGACAACTGCGATGGCAAACTCGATGGAGCTTGCAATACCGCAATGATTGTTAATTTTTATTCCGAAGTGAATCCCGCTTATTATGCGGCAGGCATTTGCTTTTCCTATGCAGGCGGAGACTATCTCGACTGGTATCTTCCAGCATTATGCGAAATGGGCTACGGTGAAGGCGGCTGTGGCACCGCTGAAAATCCCACAGTAGAAAACATGCAAAGTCGTCTAGCAGAAAATGGAAATATCGGATCTCTTTTAGAAGGAGAATCCTACTGGAGTTCCACGCAAGCCTCGGCGTTTCCAATAGCTTTCGCATGGTACCATAACTTCAATTACAACAACCAATTCGCCTATACCAAAGAAGGGACCCTCACGGTGCGTTGCGTAAGGTATTTGAGCGAATAAAAAACTCCTGATAATCGAACAAAAAAAGGCTTATCCCTTTTTGAAGAAGGGATAAGCCAAGAAAGAAAATTTTAGCTTTGGCTTTCTAATTTCTTATCGATCTTTTCTTCAATTTTCTCATCGATCATCTGTTTACAGGGAGCAGATAAGTTTTTGTAATTATCCTTAAGGCAGGCTTTGATTTTATCTTCGTTGAGGCCCGCGTCCGAACAAAATTTCTTGCGATCTTGTCGACATTCTCCCAAAGCAAAACTTAATGAAGGAATCATAAAATTAACAGCCACAACGGCCATCAGGACTTTTTTCAACATGCACCCTCCTAAAAATAAAAATGGAAGGTGCCATTCTCCCTATCTTTCTAAAAAAGCACAAGGAGTATTGATTCCAAGATCAGGGCAACAGGATGGTCAAAATAGAATGCGTCTAATCTCATCGAATCGAAAAAATTTCAGGGAATATTTCAAATCCATC
>DALYEU010000109.1:0-2296 GCA_031972375.1 bacterium
GGAATAGCATTCATTCCACCCCTTTCTCTCACATGGACATGAGTCGAAGTGACCTTGCCGTAGGGGCCATGCGAGCTCGGTGCTGGAGCGAAGCGCGGTGCAGTGGCTTTTTTAGTTGCCGACTCAGGACCCAAAGAGGCTGCACCCTCTTCTTGGATCCTTCTAGTAACTAAGGCGTTGGGGATTTGACGGAGCGCTGCCCCTGGATTTCCCCCTCAGGACCCGGTGAAACCCTCTCTGAGCCGCAGCGGCCTCAAATATTAAATCTTAAGTGTAGAATATTAAGTGAATTTGCAGGTCTGCCTGGAGAAATGGAGGCGTTGTCTCTTCACGAGCTTAACCGTAAGGTCAGTGGCTCAAACATTTGCGGCGTCAAAATGGCGCCAGAAGGAGACAACGCCCGATGGGAAAGATATTCTGCGGAATCGATTTTCACAAGAACACCTCTACGATTTGTACGCTTAATGAGGACGGCACCGAGTTTGAAAAGGTGACCACCATCCGGACGGAGAAATTGGCTCAATACCTGATTAATCGGAAGGAATGGGTGTTAGCGATTGAAGCAAGCGGCGGAGTAAATCATGTGGCTACGGTTCTCCGAGAGCAGGGGCATGATGTAAAGATCATCAATCCGACCCAGTTTAGGGGGATTGGAATTGGTGGAAAAAAGACTGATGAACGGGATGCCAAAGCACTGGCTACGGTGATTCGCATGGGCGCGGCACCAGAGGTGCATTTACGGAGTCTTCATAGCCGCAAAATCAAGTCACTACTGGTCTGTCGAGAAGAGGCGGTTAACACGAGGGTGTCTTTGGGGGCGCATATTCGTAGCACGTTGCGGGAGTATGGAATTTCTTTTCCTGCGGGAAAGGAGGAATTTGGTGACCAAATTCGCGCAAAGATCGGTGAACTGGAAGATCTAAGACTAAAGCAAGTGCTCACGAGAAAGACAGAACGGTATTTTGACCTGCTAGCCGAAGAGGGCGAAATTGAGACACAACTCAAAGGACTGGTTGGTGAAAACTCCCAACTAGAACGGCTCATGAAAATCCCTGGAATTGGTTTTTTGGGAGGTTGTGCGTTGATAGCGGTGGCCGACGAAATCAATAGGTTTGCAAGTGCGAGCCAATTTGCAGCCTACTTGGGTCTCACTCCGAGGGTGCACGCATCGGCTGATAAGCGGATGATGGGGGCGATAACGAGATCGGGCTCTGAAATTGCGCGACGCTATTTAATCCATGGCGCCAGAGCGACGCTTAGATATGAGGCCCAAGCAGACCCCATGCTCATGTGGGCCGAAAAAACGGTCGTGCGAATCGGCAAGAACAAGGGGACGGTGGCACTCGCCCATCGGTTATCGCGAGTGTGCTTTGCCATGATGCGAGACCAGACCGATTACCGTGGTCGAAAAAAGAAGAAACAAATGAGAAAAGCGGCTTAGATGTAGCTAAAATAGGTGCAAAATACTTTAAAAGAGGTGTCAGTCCGGTCATGCAAGCTCGAACATTTTCTAAGAAAATAGACAACCTGTCGGTGGCGAGAAAATGGGACGTCAACTCCATGGGGCGCAGTCGCGACAAAAAGCGAAGCTGTAAAACGACCCCGATACCTGTCAGTCCTCACTCTGCCGCCCATCACAGACCAGTGAAGGAATGTGACGACGCAAGTGGGCCCAGTAGTGGGCACTTCGAAAGATCACGGATAGCTGAGCGATTCCAATGCACACGGCATTGGAATTACGAGACCTACTGGAAAAACCGTTATATTTTATTGATTTAAAAATGTTGAAATTGTCAAAATTGGACTTCAGAAAAAAAAGAGAGAACCGAAGAGAGTAAAGAAGTAGCATAAGTGCAAATAGTGAAAGCGGAGAGCTTGTTCCAAGTGTTCCATCATTCTGATTGATTTCGGTAGGGCTCCAGACCCTGGTTGCCGGGATAGAAGGGGAACAACGAGGACTTCACCAAGTGAGGATTCAGCATTGGATGCGGGGTCGATCACGAATAGTCGGGTTCAGGGAACCAGGCTCTCAAATAAGTCCGCCGAAACACTGCACTTAAGCGCTGAGGGAGTGGTGCGTCCAGACCAGCCCCTTTTACCGGACAACGCCTCCATAGCTGGATTTATGATTCAACGACTCCGACAATCATAAATCCAAAACCCATTTCGGTAACATTACTTATGATTCAATTCGCGTTTGCCTTGAAGTTCATTATTTGGGTTAATCTTCTCCGTTAGGAGTGCCTGGAGAAATGGAGGCGTTGTCTCTTCACGAGCTTAACCGTAAGGTCAGTGG
>DALYEU010000110.1:0-2280 GCA_031972375.1 bacterium
GATCTTGAAGTAGCGATCCCGGAAAGAAATTCATGGCAAAAGAATTAATCGTTAACGTGACCTCGAAGGAAAAGCGAGTGGCCTATCTGCAAGACAGTGTGGTCCGCGAGGTTTATTACGAACGTTCCCGCGAAGTGGATTACTCCGGTAATATTTACAAAGGGAAGGTTCAACGGGTGTTGCCTGGAATGCAGGCGGCTTTCGTGGAGATCGGTTTGGATAAGGCCGCCTTTCTTTATGTCAGCGATGTAGGGGAGGATCTCGGTGATTTTGATGACGCCGACGAAGACGAAGAAAGCGGGTCCCGCTATCGGCGTCGTGAGGCCCAGCGGATTCAGGACTTATTGAGGTCAGGCCAGGAGATTTTGGTGCAAATTGCCCGAGGACCCATCGGGACTAAAGGGGCGCGGGTGACTTCCCATCTCAGTTTACCCGGGCGTTCCGTGGTCTACATGCCCACTTGGTACAAGTTAGGCATTTCGCGCCGCATTGGCGATGATGCGGAACGTCGTCGTCTTCGAGATATTGTAAAAAAATATCGTCCGGCCGAAGGGGGGTTAATTTTAAGAACTGCCGCGGAGGGGCTCACTGAAGAGCAGGTGCGTTCCGATATCGAATATCTCACCACCATGTGGAAGGAAATCCAGGAAAAGAAAAAAAGCATGGCGGCGCCTTGTTTGATTCAGCCTGAACTGGATATCGTTCTTCGTTTGTTGCGAGACCTTTTTAGCTACGACATCGAGCGCATTCTCATCGACGATAAAGAAGAGTTTGAGAAGGTCTTGGGTTGGGTGCGTCGTTATATGCCCCGCCTACAGGATACGGTGGAGTTTTATCGGGGTAAAGATCCTATCTTCGATACCTATGGTATCGAAGCTGAGATCAATCGAGCCTTGGGCAGTAAGGTATGGCTCAAGAGCGGAGGGTATTTGATTATCGATCAAACCGAAGCCTTGACCACCATCGATGTAAATACGGGCCGCTTCGTGGGGCGCTCCAATTTGGAAGACACCATCCTGAAGACCAATTTAGAGGCGGTTGAAGAAATCTGTTATCAGCTCAGGCTCAGAAATCTAGGTGGGATCATCATTCTTGATTTCATCGATATGGAGCGTCGTTCCAGCCGTGAGAAGGTTTATAGCGTTTTGCGTCGGGCTCTGGCCAGAGATCGGGCCAAAACAACGGTGAGTCGCATTACCGAATTGGGCCTGGTGGAAATGACCCGCAAGCGTACTGCGGAGGCCTTAGCTAGGGTCTTGTGTGCGCCCTGTGCCTTTTGCGATGGGCGGGGTTATCACAAGAGCGCCACTACCCTTTGCTACGAACTCTTTCGACAAATCCAACGGGAGGCCGAAGAAGTTGAGGGGGCCCGCATCGATGTCCGAGTCCATCCCATCGTTTACGAGGCGCTCAACGCCGAAGAACAGGATGGGTTGGTAGAACTCGAGAAAAAAATCTACAAGAAGGTTAATGTTCGGGCTGATGATAGTCTGGGGGTGGAGCAGTACGATATCCGTGGGGAGAAGTATCCCAACCGGGATTTGGGACGTTAGACCCGCCCATGGCCAAGACTTGGGGAAGATTAATAAGTACGACCAATACAGCAAAGGCAAACAGGGCCAGAAAGAAGTACACTTTGAACCAACGGGCGAAGAAGCTTTGACGCAGGGCCATAAGAATCTCCTTGAGTAAAGGCCTCTCAAGACGAGGTCTTGCATTTCTTCGATGGTAGTTGGATCGGGAGGTAGCTTGGAAATAAAATCTGTACTTATTTTTTAACTATTGAATTTGTAAAAATATTTTTTATCTTAAAATCTCCGCTCCCGGAAAATTTATGTACAAAAATCTCATTTTTGGATTTTTTTTGCTGGGAAGGCCTGTAAAAGAGAAGCCTCGATTTTGAGACAAAAAAAAATCCCTTACGGCCCGGCTTGACGTCTCGGGTAAAAAAATATAAGGCAATCCGCCCTTCTTCGGAGGGGCTTTGAAAAGGAATGCATCCATGAAATACGCCATCATCGAAACCGGCGGTAAACAGTACAAAGTTAATGAAGGCCAGCGGCTCCGCATTGAGCAGGTGCCTGGTCAAGTGGGACAGGCCATTGAGTTCACCCGCATTTTGGCGGTAGACGACGGTCAGGGGCTAAGCTTAGGTAAGCCTGTGGTCGAAACCGCGAAAGTGCAGGGCACCATTGTGCAAAATGGGCGAGCCCGCAAAGTTATGGTCTTCAAAAAGAAGCGCCGTAAGGGTTATCAAAAACGTTATGGGCATCGGCAGTC
>DALYEU010000111.1:0-2257 GCA_031972375.1 bacterium
GCCCTAGGCCTTTACCAAAAAATCGCCGCACAAACCCAAGACCCTCAACTCGCAAAACGCGCTCAACGGCGTGCCCAGCTCCTCGGCGGACAAGGCTCTACTCTCGATCGACTCGAATCCCTCGCACCCAAGGCCTTAGCTCAACTCGTAAGCCCAGCCAGCCTCGCCTTTATCGCGGGAGGTTCCGCCTTCCGACTCGGTCGGGGCTTCGGTCAATCCCTCTTAAAATCTTCTCCCTTCGCCTCTCGTTTCGGAGCGCCAGCCCTCGGCTTCGTCTCCAACGGATTCGGACTCGCTGCCGAAAGTCTCTGCCTCCCCTCTGCTGAACGCGCCCTCTCCTCACTCCTCAACCCACAACACACTGCGCACCTCGGTTTTATCCAGCATGTCGCCTCCACCGCAGTCTCCATGGGTACCCTACGGACCTTCGGTTTTCTCGGCCAAGCTGGCTTCAAGGCACTCCATCGCGTCGATTCCCTCCGCAACATTCAACGCTTCCGATCCATCGCTCCCTTCACTCAAGTCTTCTTGCCAAACGCCGCCGCCATCCTCGGCTTGAGAATCAGCCATTCCCTCAGCGCTCAAGCGCTCTCCTCGCGAAACGATTATGTCGCTCCACTCCCTTGGCTCGACGCCATCGTCACCCATCTCCAATTCGCTGGCTCCGCACTCTTCTTAAAGCAGGCCCTGCCAGGACTCCATCGCTGGGAACAAAAACTCGATGCCCAACAGGCCGCGCTCGGATCCGCCAAACTGGGAGACGTTTGGAACCAGCTTAGCCTTTCAATCCGACGCTTCGGAAACTCATGGCTGCCACAGCCCCAACTCGCCCACGCTGGAGCAGTGGGGGTCAGTATTCCTGGGCTATTTTCCGAAGGGGTAGTTCCTTCGAAATCCAAAAGTATCGGCATAACTCAGCTCCTCTCTGAAAATACTGGAGAAAGGTCTTCCGGAGAAGCCCACAACAACATCGTGGCCTTGGCCCATGAAATTCAGGCTCACTTACAGCAAGCTCAGCAGGGTAAGTCTACCTTAGCAACGGTCGAGACCAAGTTGACCCGCCTCACGAGCGCAATTTTAGCCTCCACCCCTGATGGAAAGGTCGACTTCACCGACCCCTTTTTCCATCAGATTGCGACAGTACTATTTGCTAAATCCCTCACGCCACAAGCGCTAGCTCATCATTTTCAAATTCATGGTTACAAAACCGAGGCCCTGCCCAAGCTCGGTCAAGGCGGTTTCGAATTCGACATCGCTATTGGTTCAACGGGAAGAAAACCACTTGTTAGGTTTACGGTACGGCTTAAGCCGATGGAATGGAGCACGGGACAACTCGGCTGGGTTGCCGAACGCACAAACTTCAGCATCACCACTTCGGAGCATCAGGCAGGCTTCACCACACTCCTGACTATGCAATTAGCAGAATGGGCGCGATGGGGAAATTTCACGGCCATCGCCTCAAAAATCAAAGGAGAGGAAGGAAGACCCTTAGCCGATATTTTCACGCCTGCCCCAACCTCCTTATCGAAACTAGGAGACGCTGGTTTACCAAGCGATGCGACTCAATCGGGACGCCTCCTCCACAGTTTATTCAGCTCTCACGACCATAGTTTTCCTTGGACTGGTTTTTTAGGAGTGCGAGATGCCAACTCCCAAGCTTGGAAGGACCTCTGCAACCTGGCGCTAATTACGAAAAAAATCGGGCAATATGATTCTCGTTTTCACCTTACCCCAACCAATAAAATGCCAGAGGCTATTTCCGATCTCGATTTACTTTCTTTTTCAGAAAGACGTCTCAAGGCCAGCCTAGACCGCATGGCCGGGCTGCTCTACGAATTTCGGACAATTAACAGCACCGCATGGGCAGAGGTATGGACTTCTACTCATCGAACCCAGGCTACAGCGTTAACTCAGCGGATTCACAACATGAGCCAAGGCCTTGAAAAACTCATGAGCCAGGTTCGTCAGGGCAGTAGATCCGCTGAAGATATTCAAGGGGTAGTAGACCGATTTTTAATCCGTGATTTTCTGCAAATCAAACAAGAGGTTGAAGCCTTAGGGACAAGCCTGTACCGGGCTCGTGACCTCTATCGCCCTTTCGCCATTCTCAAGGATTTGCTGAGCACGGCGACACAACAAGGTTCCCTGACTGGGGAGAGAGCAACCGCTTGGAGTGCATTAGAAGGAAATCTACGTCGACAGTATGATGATTTTGTGGCACAGGGGGGTCGAGGTGCTAAACCTACCTTTCTCGAAC
>DALYEU010000112.1:0-2253 GCA_031972375.1 bacterium
AGGCTTTAGAGTTGGCTGAGGCTCAAGGTTTGGATTTGGTGGAGATTGCTCCTACTGCCAAACCTCCCGTATGCAAGATTATGGATTACGGGAAATATAAGTATCAGCAGACGAAAAAAATCAAAGAGGCCAAAAAGCACCAAACCGTGATCCTCCTTAAAGAGGTGAAATTTCGCCCTAATACGGACGATCACGATTTTGATTTTAAGGTACGTAATATCAGCCGGTTCCTTGAAGAGGGAAACAAGGTTAAGGTCACGATCCAGTTTCGTGGTCGTGAAATGGTCTATCGAGATAAAGGACGTGACATCTTGACCCGAATTGCCGAGGGAGTAGCTGCCAAAGCAGCTAAAGAGGCTGATCCCAAAATGGAAGGCCGGCAGATGATCATGATTCTGGCACCTCAGAAGAAGTAAGAGAAAAGAAGAAAGGAAAATTCACCGTATGAAAGCTAAATTAAAGTCCAAGAGGGGCGTGAAAAAAAGATTTAAGGTTACCGCCACGGGAAAAGTTAAATACACCAAGGCTAACCGTCGCCATATTTTGACGGGTAAGACCACCAAGCAGAAACGGCAGCTTCGGGAAAATTCCTATTTGACCGGAGCCGATGCCAAAGCCATCCGCTTGATGTTGCTGAAGTAATTTTTAAAGAGAGGAACTGCCATGCCACGCGCTAAACGGGGCTTTAAAGCCCGGCAACGTCGTAATAAAGTTTTCAAAAGAGCTAAAGGCTTTCGGGGGGGGCGTTCGAAACTGTTTCGTTCTGCTCAAGAAGCCGTTGATCGCGCTCTACAGTATGCCTATGCCCATCGTCGTTTGAAAAAACGCGATTTCCGAGCCTTGTGGATTCAGCGGATCAATGCGGCAGCCCGAGTTTTAGGGATGTCTTACAGTCGTCTTATGGATTCCCTAAAGAAGGCCAATATTGCCTTGGATCGTAAGGTTCTCGCCGAGATGGCGGCCAATGATCCTGAGGGGTTTGCCCGAGTCGTCGAAGCCGCTAAACAGGCCTAGTTGCTCCCCGTTAGCTTTGAGTAAGAATCCTAGACTTGGGGAGAGGCGCTCCTTTCTTCTCATTTATTGCATTGCTTGAACCATGAAGGAATCTCTTCTTAAAGAACTCTCCCGTATTCCCGAAGAGTTGGATACTGTTCTGCTGCAGGTGCGTTCAGAGTCCGATTGGGCAGAAGCCAAGGCCACTTTTTTAGGAAAAAAGGGGAAGCTTACCGAGGTGTTGAAGGGCTTGGGACGACTATCCCCGGAGGAGCGTCCCGAAGTGGGGGCTCGGGTTAATGAAATTAAGGTCGATCTCGAATCTCGCTTCCAGTCTTGTTTGCAACAAATCAAAGATCGGGCGATTCAGGCTACCTTAGAGGCCGATGTCTTCGATTCCAGCTTACCAGCTCGCAAGGTGACGATGGGGCATTTGCATCCTGTCACCCAAGTCTATCACCAGATTAGAACTATCTTTGAAGGAATGGGCTTTACCACCTTTGCCGGTCCCGAGGTTGAGGATGACTACCATAATTTCGCAGCTCTCAATATTCCCGCCGATCATCCTGCCCGGGATTTGCAAGATACTTTTTATTTGAGTGACGGCAAGAGGCTCTTGCGCACCCATACTTCGACCGTACAAATTCACGTGATGGAGAAGCTAAAACCGCCGATTCGCATGATTGCTCCGGGGGCGGTGTATCGTTGTGATTCCGACGTGACCCACACGCCGATGTTCCATCAAATCGAAGGTCTGTGGATCGACGAGTCAGTTCGTTTTTCCGATCTCAAGGGAGTTTTGACAGCCTTCGTAACCCAAATGTATGGCCCTCGCACTCGGGTGCGCTTTCGTCCAAGTTTTTTTCCCTTCACCGAGCCTAGCGCTGAATTGGATATGTCCTGTGTCTTTTGTCGGGATGGGGCAGCTTCGTGCCCTGTGTGTAAAGGCACTGGCTGGTTGGAAATTCTAGGTTGCGGCATGGTTGATCCCGCGGTCTTCGCTCAGGTGGGATATGATTCCGAAAAATACACGGGCTTCGCTTTTGGTATGGGATTGGAGCGTCAGACCATGCTGAAGTTTGGGATCAACGACCTCAGGCTTTTCTTTGAAAACGATATTCGCTTTTTAGAACAGTTTTAAGGGAGGAGCGGGTGGGACAAAGATCTCATCGCGTCGTGGCTTATGCTGGCATCGCTTCAATGGATTCGAGAATGGGTTAAGGTTTCCGCTTCTGACCAAGAAATCGCCGATCGTCTTTC
>DALYEU010000113.1:0-2097 GCA_031972375.1 bacterium
CCATGGCAAAACTCCTCAAAACCATAAGGTGATGATCAAAGTTCTTACCCGGAGCCAAAATGATCTCGAAATCGACAAGACTAAATTATTGATTAGCTCCACCTAGTAAATGGATTTTTGCACTTAGGCAAATGGTATTGCAAAATTTTCGAGGGAGTATTTTAGGTTGGGATATTTGTCACCAACCCCTTTTTTGAGGGGCTTTCACTAAATAAACAAAAAAAGGGCCACCGATCAGGGCGGTGATGACTCCTACGGGCAATTGGGTTTGATACTGGTTGCCGCTGAGTAAGCTACGAGCCAGGAGGTCGGCTAAAACGAGAAAGGTGGCTCCGAACAAGGCGGAGGCTGGAAGAAGAATCCGGTGGTCGCTGCCAATTTTCAGTCGAACCATATGGGGGATAAATAAGCCGACGAAACCGATTAAACCGGAGAGACTTACGGTGGCCCCAATCATGAGAGAGGCTGCAAAGAAGATGCGTTTTCGGTAACGATGGATGTCCAGACCCAAATATTGGGCCGAGGCCTCACCGGTTGCCATGAGATTCATGGCTCCCGCATGAAAGTAGAGAATGATAAAACCGCCCAACACGAAAAACGCGACGGTGAGTAGTTTGAGATAGCTTTCCGATTCTAAGGACCCCACCATCAAATACCAAATCCGGTAAGACTGTTCGAAGGGTACAACCGAATTGATAAACATAATGAGGGCGAAGGTGAAGGCGTTAAAAATCACCCCGGTGAGTAATAGTGTGGCTACGGGAAGTCGTCCTTGAGTCTGGGCGACCCAATAAAGCAGCAATAAAGTCAGTAGTGAAGCGAAGAAGGCGGTCAGGCTTACCCAAGTGAAGGCCAGTCCCAGGGACACCGCCAAAACACTGCCCAAGGCGGCACCACCCGAAACCCCCAGGATATAAGGGTCTGCCAAAGGATTGCGTAATAGGCTTTGAAAGGCAACTCCACCGCTTGAAAGTGCCATGCCTACGAGGATGCCCAGGAGAATGCGCGGTAGTCGGGCGTAGAATAAAATGTCGTATTCGGGACCGCCGCTCTGCAATAGGGCTTGAAAAGCACTTTGGGGAGATTCTCCCCAAAATAGGCTGACGCTACAGGCAATGATCAACGCCAGGCTAAGTCCCAGCATGAGGCGAAAAAAATTTTGTGGCCGCGCTGTAGCAAGAATCATGGCCTTTTCATAGACGAAGCCTAGGCCCCTTCCAACCGCTTTTTAGTTGATTACTTCAAAGCCCTTGGATCCTCTGTAAAAGGTAAAGGTATAGGTGGTAGGTGTGTGTGTGGGCTCTGTGATACTCAAAAAGAGCCGTCTCCCTTCGGGAACCTTATCGAGGGTGTTGGCCCATTGGAGGACTTGGTCGGCCGTTTTCGTTAGAAAATATATTCGGGTAGGGGTGGTAACCACTAGGTGGAGATCATTTTTCTGGAGGGCCTGGCTTATTGTCACCGCGTCGGTGTGCAGGCTACGGATGAGTAATGTGTCATCTTCGTAATGGATCTTTGGGGTGGTTTCTTTGGGAGATAAATAATCGGTTGATCGATGCCAAACGCCCACCCCCAGAAATAAATTTCTTTGGGTGATAGGATCGTAAAACACGCCCATTTCACCCGATCCTATCCACAAGCTCGTTCTGCCGTCTCCCAATTTGATTTGCATTTGTTGGGGGGGGAATGGGGTGGATTGGCCCTTTCCGGTGAAGACCACTCTGGCAAAGGAACGCAATGCCTTAAGCGAAAAGAGAATGTTGGGAGAAAGTAGGTCGGAGATGTGTAGGGTGGTATTTGGAGGATAGTGAAATTCCTTGGAGAATGTTGAATTGGAGACCGCGATGCTGCCTATCCTTCCAGTATTGTCGAGCACGGCCACAGCCATGGGGAGGGGGATCTTTTTAATCTGCTCTGTAAGGCCAGCTAGAATTCCCTCTGGATGTCGTTGAGCTTTGTGCCAGTTGAGAAGCTGTAAGACGTTAGGTCCTGTCAGTTCTTTCGCTTCAAGGATCTTGCCCATGATGGAACTACTATCGCCAGGTTTTCCATCTGTACCCGCCATTTGGAGAGAATGAATTTTAAGGGGCTGTGTTG
>DALYEU010000114.1:0-2095 GCA_031972375.1 bacterium
GATGAACTCTGCCAGGAATTTTTTCATGTTCTTCCCCCTTTTGAAATTTGAGATTTAGAATCCTCTGTTACCCAGAATCCAATCCATTTCTCAGTTTGGAAAAACCAAAAACCGGTTGTCGATGAAGCAAGACGAACCGGGATTGTGAAAGAGCCGTTCCCACTTGCCAAGTTTTTTTACGATCCGGTTTCATGACTTTGTTGTGCCGGCGCATCGTACCAATGGTCTTGAGAGACCATCACCTTACCTTCGGGTTGGGATTCGAAAGCTGGCGTCATGATCTGCACACCGTACTCGTTAAAAGCATCTTGAATGTGGGCATGTAACTCCGAAAGAATGGGAATGCGTTCCACAGGATCGGCAATATGCACCAACACGTGGTACTCCACGCCAAAATCCCCCAAAGCCTTTTGCAATACCCGAGGTTCGGGAGAAGACTTCACCCCTGCGGTGCGTTGGGCCGCTAGCACCAACATAGCGTGAACTTGGCGCCATGGCGCATCGTAACCAATGGTCACCGCGGCATGCAGAATGGATCCCTCGTAACCTGCAAGGCGAGAATAATTGATGGTGGTGGTGCTCACCAACACCCCGTTGGGAATGCTGATTTCTTCCTTGCGACGCGTTTTGATCTTAGTGGCCAACATTCCCAATTCGGTCACCACACCTTCGTGCTCTCCCACCCTCACATACTCCCCCACACTCAGGGAGCGGGAATAAATGATCACCAAACCGCTCATGATTTGATTCACGAGTCCGGTTGAACCCAGAGACACGACCAAACCCAGAAATACGCTCACTCCCTTAAAAGCATCGGTACCAGAGCCGGGCATATAGGGATAGGCCACGACCAAAGCAAACAACCATACCAGAATGAGAACTAAGCGCCGCGTCACCCGGGCCGTTTCCGGTTGGAGACCGGGCAAAGCCAAAGTGCGATGTTCGACCATGGCAAAAATGCCACGCACCAGACGGGTAAAAAGATGGGCCAGAAAAAAAACCAAAGCCACTGTGCCCAAATTGGGAAGTTCCTCGATAAAACGGGAGAATAACGAATAGGCGCTCTTCCAGAGATAGGCGCCCAACAAATCACTCCAAGGTTTGGTGTAATAAAATTGGGCGAAAACAAAGGTGATCCAAAAATACAAAGCCGGTAAAACGATCACGAGCGCGCCCAGACCCACGAGCTTTTTTTCGACCCCCACGAGATGGGGACGCAACTGCACGCCAAAAGCACGCCAATCGGGTAAATGATTGGGCGAAGTATCGATACTTTGGATAATTCTCTTGCGAATGCGCCCCACGGCCCACAACAACAAGATCAAAAACAGCGTAGCTAAGACAGCTACTCCCAAGCCCCGCAAAAAATTAGGCAAATAGCGGGCCTCGTAATGTTCCTTCAAAACCAAACTGAGCTGATCCGCCGCTTGCTGTGCCGTTTGCTCCAAGTCTTTCCCGGAGGCGACATCCACATCCCCACCCAACACCGCAAAAACGAAATAGGGCCCCACGAAAATCATGATGGCACGGTGGCCATGCCGCTCCGCCTTCGCGAAACTCACGGGTTTTAACAAGACCTCTTGGGGTAATTCGGTAATACGCTCTTCGGCCTTCTCAGCCCGTTTTTTAGGGGTATTCTCCTCGAAGGAAGCATGAAACACCATGATCGGACGATTCCAAACCGTAAGTGTGGCAGAATCTACTTCTTCCAGGGCTTCGGTTGTTTCCAATTCTTGAGAGACATGGGGCAAACTCTGAGCCCGAACTCCAGTCCCTTGGATTAAAAATAGAAGCACCAGAAAGCACCGCACCCAAAGCCGCATAACGCCCCCTGCTTGTCATGGCCCTCATGGGAAATCGTTTTACAAAATGAAATTAAGAAATGGTGGAAGAGTCTCACAGCGCCATAAACCTGTCTACGACGCTTTTTATGATTTTTTCCCGGTCTGAAAATCCTAATGGATCCATCCATCGCAACGAAGCCTAGTTCGAAGGCCCGGAGCAACTGCTAAACGGGAAAAGCAACACCGAGAATGAATGCCCACCAAGACCGTCATCACCCTCGCCGGCCTGAGGAGCTTTGGGGGAAATATCC
>DALYEU010000115.1:0-2025 GCA_031972375.1 bacterium
CATCCACAAAACCCCCATCGAAAAAGCTACTCACCTTGGATAGGGACCGCACCGCAGTGCCACAAAAATTGACCATACCGTCGATGACTACCCCGTCGAAAGTGGCGAGGATCGTATTGAGGCGCAGCAGATTGTTCACCACCAGCGACTGATAGATTTCATCGATGTAATATTTGTTGTGCACCAAGCGGTACAAGCGAGGAAATCGCTCCACGAAGCGGGCGGGAATTTCGTCGCGACGGGTATAAAGCCAAACCGCCAACCCCGACACACTCAAAGCGAGAAACACAGCCTTAGCCATCAAAAGATATTCAACGACGGGAACATCGTGATGTCCCCCACCGTGGGCCCCATGAGCCCCAGCCAACACCGGCTCTAACCAAAGTTCAAAATAATTGGGAATATGAAAGAAGTGCCCCAACGCATAGGGAACCCCGACCAAACCTCCAACCACGGAAAGAATGGCCAAAACCACCAAGGCAAAGGTCATGGAAACCGGCGATTCATGGGGAACATGATGATGCTCATGACCATGGGAAGCATGCTCGTCTTCCTCGGCCTCAGCATCATGGTGGGGAATCTCATGGGCACGGGCCCCCAATTTTCCATAGAAGGTCATGGAAACCGCACGAAACATATAAAAGCAAGTTCCAGCGGCACCAAAAACTCCCAAAACCCACAAGACATAATACCAAGATTGATGGCCACCTTTTTGAAAGGCCTGCCAAAGAATTTCATCCTTACTAAAAAATCCGGAGAAGGGAAAAATTCCCGCGATGGCAATCGTCGCTAGGAGAAAGGTCCAGTAGGTAACGGGCATGAATTTTTTCAAGCCACCCATGCGACGCATATCCTGTTCGTGGTGCATTCCCAAAATCACCGAACCCGATCCCAAAAATAGACAAGCCTTAAAAAACGCATGGGTCATCAGGTGGAAGATGCCAGCTCCATAGGCTCCGGTCCCCATCCCCAAAAACATGTATCCCAACTGGGAAACCGTGGAGTAGGCCAAAACCTTTTTAATATCATTTTGAGCAAAACCGATCGTGGCAGCGAAAAAGGCGGTAAGCGCACCCACCGTGGCCACAACCACCAAGGCCTCGGGCGCCAAGGTATAAACGAAATTTAAACGACCGATCATATAAACCCCTGCGGTCACCATGGTGGCCGCATGGATTAAGGCCGAAACAGGGGTGGGCCCCGCCATGGCATCGGGCAACCATACGTACAGAGGAATCTGGGCCGACTTACCCGTCGCACCGACAAACAACAACACACCCACCACCGCCAAGAGAGAAAAACCCCCAACCTTGGCACCCTCTAACAAATGAACATGTTCTTTTAATTCGGCAAAACTCACTGTGGGATGGCCCACCTGGTACAAAGCCCAAAAAAGAAAGAAGACCCCGATGAGAAAACCAAAGTCACCAATACGATTCACCACGAAGGCCTTCATGCCCGCCATGGCATTGGGCTTATGCTCGTACCAAAAACCAATCAGCAAGTAGGAACAGAGCCCCACCCCTTCCCACCCAATGAAGAGCATGAAAATGTTATCCCCCATCACGAGGAGCAACATAGCGAAGCAAAACAAGTTCAAGTAGGTGAAAAAACGGGAGTAGGATTTATCCTCCGCCATATAGCCGGAAGAATAAACGTGAATCAGAAAACCGACCCCAGTGATGATCATCATCATCACCGAACTCAAGGGATCCAATAAAAAGGCAGCATCTGCCTTGAGCCCACCCACCTGCAACCAAGTATAGAGATACCGTACAATGCTGCGCTCCTCGGGAGGGAGCCCGAGCAAAGTCCAGAAAATCCCAACGGCGAAAATAAAAGAGGTCAAAATGGCGCCACAGGCCACCAGATTTACCATGGCCTTGGATTTCACATGAGGCAAACGACACCAGGTCCCAAAACCGTTGATGAGAAAACCCACCAATGGAGCTAAGGGAATGACCCAGGAGTATTTTATAAAAAATAGCGTTTCCATCATCCCTTCAACTCACTTACCGATACTGT
>DALYEU010000116.1:0-1977 GCA_031972375.1 bacterium
GTAGGAGCAATCTCCACCAAATCCAAACCTTGAGCCTCAGCCAACTCTAAAGCCTTTGAGGTAATGTAAAGCCCTAGTTGTTTTCCGTCAGCATCGATCAATCGAATCTCAGGAACCCTGATCTGTCGATTGGCTCGTGCGTGCTTGGTTTTCGTAAGCATCAGCCTCCTCAATAAACATCTTGGCTCCGCGAGGGACGGCTACTAGCCCCCCTTGTACCAAGACTGCTAGATTAAATTCGATTCTCCAACTCGGGACGAATCGAAACCAAAAATTCTTCGACGCTTTGCACACCGAGATCCCCTGAGGCACGGCTACGCACAGCGACCTTTTGGGCAGCCTGCTCTTTTTTACCCAACACCAACATATAGGGAATTTTTTGCAACTGAGCTTCCCTAATCTTATGCCCCAATTTTTCAGCGCGCAAATCGGTCTCTACTCGCAAACCTGATCTCTTAAGCTGGGCGGCGATTTGCAAAGCCATTTCCTCTTGCTCATCAGAAATCGGCAAAACAGCCACTTGAACGGGCGCTAGCCATAGGGGAAAAGCCCCCGCGAAATGCTCGACCAAAATACCAAAAAAACGCTCGAGAGAACCCATTAAAGCCCGATGAATCATAATGGGCTGCAAACGCTTACCCTCTGAGGAAATGTACTGGGTATGAAAGCGCTCGGGATTATTAAAATCCACTTGAACCGTCGAGCACTGCCACAAACGACCAATGGCGTCTTTAATCTTAAGATCGATTTTAGGACCGTAAAATACACCCTCACCGGGATCAATCTCGAAGGCTAACCCCTGAGATTCTAAAGCCCCCTTGAGGGCCTGAGTTGCCAGATCCCAATGCTCATCGCTTCCTACGGATTTCTCAGGGCGAGTCGAAAGATAAAGTTTAAACTCCGTAAAACCAAAACTATTCAAAAAACGACGGGTCAATTGGAGAACCGCCTCAACCTCTACCTGAATCTGGTCGGGACGACAAAAAATATGAGCATCATCTTGCGTGAATCCACGTACCCGCATGAGTCCATGCAAAACCCCGGAGCGCTCAAAACGATATACCGTGCCCAATTCTGCCAAACGCAAGGGTAACTCTCGATAACTTCGGGTTCTCGTGTTGTAAATCTTGACATGGAAGGGACAATTCATGGGCTTAATCTCGTAATCTTGCCCTTCGACTTCCATGGGAGAATACATATTCTCTTTGTAAAAATCGACGTGACCACTGGTTTTCCAGAGATCCAGCTTAGCCATATGAGGCGTATAAACAGGCTCGTACCCTTCTTCACGATGAACCTGACGCCAATAATCTTCGATCACCTGACGAACCCTAGCCCCTTTGGGATGCCACAAAATCAGACCTGGCCCCAAACCTTCCATACTGGAAAACAAATCCAACTCTTTACCCAAGCGCCGATGGTCTCGGGCCTCAGCCTCCTTCAACAAATGCAGATAGGCCTCTAATTCTTGGGAGGTCGGGAAGGCGGTACCGTAGATACGCTGCAACATCTTGTTTTTTTCGTCCCCACGCCAGTAGGCGCCCGCCACGGAAAGCAACTTAAAAGCGCCCAATTCTCCAGTACTGCGCAAATGGGGACCACGGCACAAATCGATAAAATCACCATGACGGTAGTAGGTGACTATTTCTTCGTCGGGGATCTCCGCCAAGATTTGTAATTTATAATCTTCCCCCCGCTGGGAAAAATGCTGCCGAGCCTGCTCTTTACTGACCTCAACCCTTTCGAAAGGAAGATTGAGATCTACAATCTCAGCCATCTTAGCTTCTATTTTGAGGAGATCTTCTTGGGTAAAGGGCCGTTCGACATCGAAGTCGTAGTAAAAGCCCGTATCGATAGCAGGACCAATAGCGACCTTTGCCTCGGGAAACAAAGACTTCACCGCAGACGCCATCACATGGGCAGCGGAATGCCGCAACCTTTCGAGAGGCCCATAATGTTCCGTTTGTTCTTCTTCAA
>DALYEU010000117.1:0-1818 GCA_031972375.1 bacterium
AATGCCCAAAATTCCGCTTCCAATACCTTTATAGAACTGGTTAAAAGCGACAACAGTGTTTACACCTTAGTAGGCGTAGGTACGGTAGGGGATAGCGAAGTCAAGATTAAAACCGTGCTGGATACCAGCCAAGGATCTCCCGGGCAATGGGAGCAACTGTATTGGAGGGTAGAATAAATGGCCCAGACCATCCTCGGTGTGGATTTGGGGACCTATTCGGTCAAGATAGCCCAGGTAGAAAGAGGGTTTGGAGAATTTCGCCTAACCCATTATTTCGAAGTTCCCTTGGTGGCTGAAGAGGTCTTAAGTTACCCTCAAGCGGCTTTTGCCGCCTTGTCTAAGTTCGTTTCCGATAATCCCATTGCTCACGATACTTGTGTGATCTCGTTGCCGGGTAATAAGGTTTCTTATCGGGTTTTGGATTTACCCTTCGTTAATGCGAAAAAAATCGATCAAACCCTGGAGTTCGAACTCGAGACTTTGGTTCCTTTCGATATCGAAGACTTGGAGTTTGACTACACGATACTAGGCACCCAGCAGGGCAGTTCAAGGGTGTTGGCTACTTATCTTCCGACCGATACGTTCCAAAATTTTCTACAGCATTTGCAGACCAGTCCCCTTGATCCTCGTTATGTCGGAGTGGATGCGGTGGATCTGAGTTACCTAACGCTATTGGGAGGCTTGCCTCCTGAAGGGCGTTACGCGATTTTGGACATGGGCCATAGCAAAGCTAATTTCATCATCCTCGAAGGCAATTCCATCCGTTCATTGCGAAGCTTTTCTTGGGGTGGGGCTCAGCTGACTACAGAGATTGCAAAAGTGTTGGGGGGCGATACGGAGGCCGCTGAGGCCTACAAGCATAAACAGGCTCAGTTGGTTTTGCATCCCAATGACGAAGTGGGAAAGGTCTTGCTCCAATCCTTCGACGAACTCGCGCTCTCTCTCAAGCAAACTTTGTTCGCTTTTGCAGAATCGGGGGAAGTTGCCATTGAGGCCCTTTATTTGTGTGGAGGTACTTCGCGATTGCCCGGGGTGGAAGCTTATTTCTCCCAGAAGTTGAATATCAACGTCAGTCTTCTTGATCTGTTGGAGGACGCCCACTCTCAGATTCATGATCGAGACCAGGCTCGATCGGTGATTCCTACGGCCTTGGGGGCTGCGATGCACGGGGTTTTCCCCAACAAGGGTGCACGCATTAATTTTCGTCGTGGCGAACACGCCTACCGAAAAGATTTTGAACAACTTGGAGGTTCTTTCAAGAGGCTTGGAATCTTAGCGGCCTGTGTGGTGTTGATGGGGATGATTTATTTCATCATCAGCTATATGACGTTGTCTTCTCAAGTAGATGAAATGAATCTCGGTATCACCAAGTTGATTCGATCGGCTGTCACCGATGTTCCCAAAACCGATATTCGTTCCGCCAAGTCGGCCATTTCCCTTCTGGAGGGTAAGATTGGTAGTCTGCAAGATAAGCTGCATAAAGCTCAAGGAAGCAGTTCTTTGAGTGCGCTTCGTGTTTTGCAGATGATTTCTTCCGCTATGCCGCCTCGGGATGAATTGCAGATAGACATAGACGACATCAATATCACGCCCCAGCGGGTGAGGTTAGAGGGCAGGGCTCTTTCTTATGAGGGGGTCGATAAAATCAAAAGTTCCATGGAAAAAATCCCCCAGTTCAAAAATGTTCAAACCGGCAATGTGCGCAAGGGATTACGTGATGAAATCAAGTTCAGTCTTTCTTTTGATATTGTGGAAGAGGGCAACGTTCAGGAAGAAGGTTGAGCACCATGGTTAAATCAGGAAAATATTCCTTAAGAG
>DALYEU010000118.1:0-1813 GCA_031972375.1 bacterium
AGGTGCTAAACCTGCCTTTCTCGAACAGCACCTGTGGAATGATCCTCTCGCTCAAATTTTTAACGAACTTCAAGTTCTCAGCACAGACCACATCGCCGTACCCCTGCTAAAAAGTCGATGGGGAGAAGCCGAGGTTCCAGAGTGGATTTCGCAACAGCTCGGCCGCATGATCCTAAACTCGGCGCTCATCAATAATCAAACCTGCCCCCGACTCTCCCATGGCGCCAATGCCATGGCCGAAGTCTTGTTCGAAATTTATGGAAGTTCTCCTATAAAGCCTCTTGAAACAGGAAAAAAACCTCTAGCCATCATGGATTCCAGAATAGAAAACTGGGCCCCCAATCGGGGCGAACATGGCTATCTGGGAGGTGAATACCTCGTTAACAACGCCCGAGCCCTACGCCACCTCCATCGATTGTTTGGAGAAGATACAGCAGCTTTTTTGGTCAGAGGAAGTCATTGGAGAGCGCCCCTGGGTAATACCGATTATTCCCTCGCCATCAGTGCTAGCGCGGGTCCATTGCCCAGACTCACATTCAAAGTCGTTCCCACGGGTTCCAACCCCAAGATAAAGAGTTCCAGGGGTGAGATCACCTTGGAAATGACAAGTGACGGATCCCTTAAAACCGTAAGCGGCAGGGGGGAAACCACGTTAGTAATATTACTGGCTCAAAAGTGGGCACAGGCCAATGGAGTTCGTTATGAGGAATCTGAAGTATCAGGATCAACTCATGCATTAGCTCTTCCACTTGCTGAATGGACCCCACAAAAGTGGGAGTTTGTACCTAGTCCTAAGCTGATGCCCCTAGAGCCTAAGAAGGGATGATGATCGATGGGAAAAATCTACTTTCCATCGACCCAGCTCGGTCTGTTACCCGCGCCCGACTTACATCTTGCGTCGCAAGTTGTTGCACATCGTCAAGAGATGCGCCCGCTCTATCGCCAAGCCAGAAACTTAGAAGCTCAGGGCTCCTTCGATAAGGCCCTAGGCCTTTACCAAAAAATCGCCGCACAAACCCAAGACCCTCAACTCGCAAAACGCGCTCAACGGCGTGCCCAGCTCCTCGGCGGACAAGGCTCTACTCTCGATCGACTCGAATCCCTCGCACCCAAGGCCTTAGCTCAACTCGTAAGCCCAGCCAGCCTCGCCTTTATCGCGGGAGGTTCCGCCTTCCGACTCGGTCGGGGCTTCGGTCAATCCCTCTTAAAATCTTCTCCCTTCGCCTCTCGTTTCGGAGCGCCAGCCCTCGGCTTCGTCTCCAACGGATTCGGACTCGCTGCCGAAAGTCTCTGCCTCCCCTCTGCTGAACGCGCCCTCTCCTCACTCCTCAACCCACAACACACTGCGCACCTCGGTTTTATCCAGCATGTCGCCTCCACCGCAGTCTCCATGGGTACCCTACGGACCTTCGGTTTTCTCGGCCAAGCTGGCTTCAAGGCACTCCATCGCGTCGATTCCCTCCGCAACATTCAACGCTTCCGATCCATCGCTCCCTTCACTCAAGTCTTCTTGCCAAACGCCGCCGCCATCCTCGGCTTGAGAATCAGCCATTCCCTCAGCGCTCAAGCGCTCTCCTCGCGAAACGATTATGTCGCTCCACTCCCTTGGCTCGACGCCATCGTCACCCATCTCCAATTCGCTGGCTCCGCACTCTTCTTAAAGCAGGCCCTGCCAGGACTCCATCGCTGGGAACAAAAACTCGATGCCCAACAGGCCGCGCTCGGATCCGCCAAACTGGGAGACGTTTGGAACCAGCTTAGCCTTTCAATCCGACGCTTCGGAAACTCATGGCTGCCACAGCCCCAACTCGCC
>DALYEU010000119.1:0-1648 GCA_031972375.1 bacterium
TCAGTATCACCCTTTTGCACGAGATGCTGAGCTCGGCGGTACGCGCTGCGCTCTCGATGGGATTTGGGATGAAGTTCTTTTAATTCCCAAGAAAGGGACCCTAGTCTTTTGGGAGAAATAATGGGCATGGTTCATCCACTAATCGGTGTGATCAGGCAGTGGCAAGGGATCCAAATGGGCAGAAACAGCAGGGGGTGTCCAAGAGTAGGGACTCCCGCCTTTTTTGAAAATAGCTCTGCCTAATCTGCGAATTGTGTCTTCTAAACGCTCTACTTCTCTTTGCGCTTCTTCGGCCAATACGCGTTCTGATTGGCCCTCACCCCAACCTGCAGAATTATCTTCTTGGGTCGCTTCCAATTTTTGCTTTGCGTGTCGATGAAGCTGTTTGACTTCCAGGTCACGTATTTTTTCCAGTTGGCGTTGAAAGTCTCGGCGTAGCTCAGGGTGTTGCTCCCAAAGATCTTCGGGAGATTGTCCTTTCATGAACTCCAGGGCACCCACCTGTTTTTCTCTACCTTCGCTGAGTATTCGTAAAGGGAAGGTCTCTCCCTGGGCCTCACGGGCTTCAAAATGACCGAGCGCCCACAGCCAGAATAGCTCTCGAAAAAGAATCTTATGGGTGGCAACGTAAAAAGGCCGGTTTTGTTGCCATGCCATTTCCAGAAAACGAATGGCGGGATAAAGGGGCAAAGCCCGGGTGTTGGGGTGAGCGATAAAATTATTCAGGCCTGTTTTTACGAAGTCTTGGCGGAACTCTGGCCTCATATCCAAAAATCGGCTGCAATCTTGAAGGATAGGGCGTTCGGAGGTGTGGAGGCTACTCACTACCCTAGGGACACGCGGAGTTGTCAAATAAGCCATGGGAGAATCAAGGGGCCCCGCAGGGGACATAGGCTCAGGGAACAACTCAGGTCGAACCTCGAGGTACAGACCCAAGGGATCTTTAGGGATGGCCACCGAATCAGGGTCTCCGCCCAGATCGGAGAGCATTCTGCGTAATCTATCAACCTCTTGATTTAGTTTGTTGGCTTCCTTTCGTCGTTTGTTAGCTAGGTCACGCTGTACCTCGGCGTAGTACCAAATATCTCTGAGGTGCTCCCTGGCTTGTTCTAAGGCCTTCTCTTGGATCTCGAGGTCCCGGACGAGGTGTTCGCCCCGGCTGTTTTCGATTTCGTTTTGAAAGCCGTCACGTAACTTGGGGTTGTTGTGCCAAAGATCCTCTGGGGTTTGGCCTCTTATAAAATCCACGGCGGAGACCTCTTTGGTTTCACCCGTGCTGGTGATGCGTAGGGGAAAACGCTGGCCATCGGCTTCGAGGATCTCCAGGGTACGCCAACTCCACAGCCAAAAGAGTTCCCGAAAAAGTATTTCATTAGAACCGCTTTTATTGCGGATCGGAATGGGTAGATTCTGTTCCCATGCAATCTTTACAAAGTCGTAGAGGGGTAATTTTTGGGTGCTGGGAAGTCGAACAAAACTGTATATGCCTCTATCGACCCAGGTGTGACGCATCGTTTGGGGCAAGGATAGGAACCGACTACAGTCTTGGAAAGCTGCGTGGAGATTGCGTGCTACAGGTGTTTTGGCGCGATGAGATCGAGTGGGGCTGTTTTCGGCTTCAGCAAACATATGCAAGGGCGCACGAAAT
>DALYEU010000120.1:0-1638 GCA_031972375.1 bacterium
GGATGCGTTCTTTAAACACCAATTTCGCTCACACCTCCCATGGAGTTTTCACCTCGGCCCCCGAGACCTTGAACAACGATTTTTTTGTTCATCTGTTGGATATGAACACGGAGTGGAAACCTACTTCGGAGCCCGGGATATATGTGGGGATGGACCGAGCCTCCGGAAAACAAAAATGGACCGCCACCCAAGTGGATCTGATTTTCGGCTCCAACGCGGAGCTGCGCGCGGTGGCCGAAATTTATGCCCAAGACGACGCCAAAGAAAAATTCGTGAAAGACTTCGTCGCGGTTTGGAATAAGGTGATGAATTTGGATCGCTTTGATTTGCATCGTTGATAGCGACGATTCCTCTCTGACTTTAAAAGGATGTGTGAATGTGCGGAGCGGTGGCCATTCGATACGAGGCGTCGATGCACGAAGAGCTCGCCAAGTTCTTTTCTGCTGAAGAATTGGCTCGCTTCGAAGAACGGGGCGAAATCGTTTTCGCCTATTGGGATAAGCGACCGATGCTCCCGGTGCGCAAGGGCAAGGAGATTGTCTTTTTCGATTGGGGTAACCGTGATGATTTAATCCCACTACCCAAGACCGGCTGGGCCCGCTTGGAATCCTTGCTGGAAAAAAAGTGGAATCACCTCAAGCCTAAGGTCGTGTTAATCCCCGCCGTTCGCGGGTGTGAAAAGAAAGTGTGGTTCGATCTGGTGGGCGATATCAAGGCGGTATTGGTGCAAAAAGACGGCATTGAGCGGGTGTATATGATTACCGAGGCGGCGACGCCGGAGTATCGGGAGAAGACCGGGCATGGGCGGATGCCGAGGGTGATGGAGGGAAAGAGACAATGAAAAATTATTATCGGATCATGCTCGGCAAGAAAAGCGTGTACGCCGAGGAGTGTCTGAAGGGCAACTTTATCGGTGCTGGTTTTGATATCGATCGGGATCTGTCTGGCAAACTCCATGATAACTGGAAGCAGTTTAACCAAGAGTTCATTCCTATCTATCTTCAAAAAAATCCGAATAAAACCAAAGTTTCTGCGGGTCTTGCTTGTGGTGCCTTGTGGACGATCGCTAAAGGCATTCAGGTAGGGGATATAGTGCTTTGCCCCAATGGCTCTGGAACTTACTGGGTTGGTGAAATCACCGGAAACTATACCTACAGCCCGGGAACGATTCTTCCTCATCGCCGCGTTGTTCGCTGGCTTTCACAGACAATAGAACGCAGTGAGATGAGTCAGGCCTTGCAGAATTCCACGGGCTCTATCGGCACGGTGAGTACCATTACAAAATTTTCTAATGAGATCGAAAAGTTCATCTCTGGCGAATCGACCTCCCCGATTATTTCTACCGATGAAACCGTTGAAGATCCCACAGTCTTTGCTCTTGAAAAGCATCTCGAAGATTTTTTGGTGAAAAATTGGAAGCAAACCGAGCTCGGAAAAAATTATGACATCTACGAAGAAGACGGTGAACTTGTGGGGCAACAGTATCCCAGCGATACCGGCCCCATTGATATTCTCGCTATTAGCAAAGACAAAAAGAATCTCTTGGTCGTCGAGTTGAAGAAAGGCCGGGCCAGCGATGTCGTGGTAGGGCAGACGCTTCGTTACATGGGCTACGTTCAAGAAGAACTCGCCGAAGAA
>DALYEU010000121.1:0-1635 GCA_031972375.1 bacterium
TTGGGACAGACGCTCTGACATTGTTCACAATCTTGGCAAAGGGAAAAATTAAGATCGACGAAAGGAAAATCGGGCGTCGAACGGGTTAACGTCGTGGCCAAATAGCTAGGACCGGGAAATTTGCGCCGCTCCACGGTACGCAAGGCCGGACATACCAAATCGCATAGGCCGCAATTGAGACACTGAGAAAAAGAATCCAACCAATCCCGATCTAAAACGCTCAGTGGAATCAAACCTTCTGTACGGTAGTTTTTTAAAAACCGCTCCCGTCCCGAATAACGCCACCGAAAGGGCCTTTTGATAAAATGAAGCAGCGTATACAAGGCGATGACAAATTTTGCGTATAAAGAGGCCACAGACACTCCCCCGATTCAACTTTCACCCGCCCCCCTCTACAGACAAAGGGACAAAACGTCTTGAAAAACCGACATTCCCCCTAATTTTTTGGAAGCGAGCCCCCCTCGTCCCGGCTCTTTGCCAAATCCCTCGCTCTTTTTATAGGCTTAAATAGGAAAAGAGTGGAAAAAAAAGAAAAATTGTAGAATGGGGGGTTCCTGAAGTTTGGCGGTTGACTTTAAAAATTTCCTGAGGATAGTATCCGCCGCCTTGAATTTATACCCTTTGGTCAAAATAGGTTTGAAAGCATCATGAAAACAACCAAGAGCTTTACAAAGCAAAATCAAAACCGCAGGTGGTTCGTCCTCGACTGCCAAGACTTGGTCTTAGGTCGGGCTGCCAGCCAAATTGCCAAGATTCTACGCGGAAAAAACCTTCCCACTTTTACACCGCAAGACGACGTCGGTGATTTTATTGTGGCCATCAATGCCGAGAAGATCAAACTCACCGGCAAAAAGCGCAGCGACAAAATGTATTATCACTACACGGGACACATCGGCGGAATTAAAGGCTACAACGCCGAAGAATTGCTGCAACGCCATCCCGAAGATCTCCTCTACCGAGCGGTTCGGGGCATGTTGCCCAAAAACACCCTCTCCCGTCACCAGTTGAAAAAATTAAAAATTTACCGGGGCGCTGAGCATCCCCATGCTTCTCAAACCCCAGAGCCCTTAAAGCTCCACCCCAAGATGTAATCAGTTAGGATAAAAAACATGGCCAGTGTGAAGACCTTTAACGGAACCGGAAAACGAAAAAATGCCATTGCCAGAGTCATGATGACTCCTGGAGACGGTAAGTTTACCCTCAATGGCCGCGATGGTTTGGAGGCCTTCTTTGGTCGTGCCACCTCGCGAATGATCATTCTTCAGCCCTTTGAAGTTACGGGCAACACCGGAAAGTTCAATGTTCAAGCCATCCTCGAAGGTGGCGGACTCTCCGGACAGGCCGAAGCTTTACGCCACGGTATTTCTCGAGCTCTCCTAGCCATGAACCCAGACTACCGTAAACCTCTGCGCAAATCGGGTTTCCTCACCCGGGATTCTCGCGTAAAAGAACGTAAAAAATACGGTTTGCGCAAAGCCCGTAAGGCCACCCAGTACTCCAAGCGTTAGTTTTCTGTTTTCTACGCAAACTTTGGCTGCGGCCCTATTCGGGGCCGCAGTTTTTTTATATTCGTGTTGTTCAGCAGGGGAGATGCCTTGTGCTTCCTATCGCCATTGCGGGAGCGACCGGCTACAC
>DALYEU010000122.1:0-1628 GCA_031972375.1 bacterium
AGTTTTTTTGGATAAAATAAGGAAGCCTTATGCAGATTCGTCCCGAAGAAATCTCGGATATCATCCGAAAACAGATTCAAGATTACGACCGTGTGGTGGAGATGGAAGAAGTCGGCACCGTGCTCTCCGTAGGAGACGGTATCGCTCGCGTGTATGGTCTTTCTCAAGCCATGTCCGGTGAATTGCTCGAGTTTGAAAATAAGGTTTATGGTCTCGCTCTCAACCTCGAAGAAGACAACGTCGGGGTGTGTATCATGGGTGAGGCATCGGGAATCCGCGAAGGAGCCACGGTTCGTCGTACAGGGCGAATTGCTGAAGTTCCCGTGGGCGAAGCTCTGGTGGGCCGTGTCGTGGATGCCTTAGGAAATCCCATCGATGGTTTAGGTCCCATTCAAAGCCAGCATCGAAGCAAGATTGAAATCAAGGCCCCCGGTATTGTTGCGAGACAGCCAGTGCACGAACCTTTGCAGACCGGAATCAAGGCGATCGACGCCATGATTCCCGTAGGTCGTGGGCAGCGCGAACTGATTATCGGTGACCGGCAGACGGGCAAGACCGCGGTGGCTCTCGATACGATTCTCAATCAAAAGGGCGGTAATGTTTTTTGCATCTATGTGGCCATTGGACAAAAACAGTCCACCGTGGCTCAGGTCGTGGAGAAACTTAAACAACATGGTGCGATGGATTACACCATCGTGGTTGCGGCCAACGCCTCGGATTCGGCGCCTTTGCAATTCTTGGCTCCCTATAGCGGTTGTACTATCGGCGAATATTTTCGTGACAACGGGAAGCATGCCTTGATTGTTTACGACGATCTCTCCAAACATGCGGTGGCCTACCGTCAGTTGAGCTTATTGTTGCGTCGTCCCCCCGGACGCGAGGCCTTTCCTGGAGATGTTTTTTATCTTCACTCCCGTCTTTTGGAACGGGCGGCCAAGATGTCCGATGAAAAAGGTGCGGGGTCTTTGACGGCTTTGCCCATCATTGAAACCCAGGCAGGGGACGTTTCGGCCTATATTCCCACCAATGTTATTTCTATTACGGATGGGCAGATTTATCTTGAGAGCGACTTGTTTTTCTCCGGGGTGCGTCCTGCCGTCAACGTCGGACTTTCCGTAAGTCGTGTCGGTGGTAACGCGCAAATTAAGGCCATGAAACAGGTTGCCGGTACCCTGCGTCTCGAGTTGGCCCAGTTTCGCGAATTGGCCGCCTTTGCCCAGTTCGGCAGCGATTTAGATAAAGCGACTCAGAGACAGTTAAGTCGTGGAGAGCGTCTGGTAGAGGTGTTGAAACAGGGGCAATATGTGCCTATGGCCGTCGAAAAGCAGATCTTGGAAATCTTTGCGGCCATCAACGGGTATCTCGACGACTATTCCAAGGATAAGGTCGCCGCTTATCTCAAGGAAATGCATCTGTTCATCGATGCCAAGTACCCAGAGATTCCCAAGGAGATTGCCACCAAGAAAAAACTGGATGATGACCTGATCGCCAAGGTGAAGCAGGCCCTCGAGGAGATGAAGACAAATTTTTCGGCCTGAGCATTTTGAGCCTAATTAGGGGCTGGTGACGAAAGCCAGCGTGGATTGAGTATTTATGGCGACTTTAAAGACCATTCGAAAACGGATCGT
>DALYEU010000123.1:0-1545 GCA_031972375.1 bacterium
TCTCCAATCCCATTTGGGTTCGGAGTTGTGGTCTAGGTTGCTGAGCTGGAGCGATCTTCCTCAGATCGATGACTTGGGTCGACAGCTTTTATTGTTCAGTCGGAACTTAACTGGGGCTGGCCAAGGCAAGGCTGCCGTGGCCCTGCTGAAATTCTTATCCACCCCTCCCTTTTCGGAGGTGATTCACAGGCAATCCCGCAGACAACTGGAAAAGCTCTCCGGAGCTTCGGATTCGGTAGAATCTTGGGGGCACCAGGTTCTGATGCAAGCCACCGATTGGCGCACCCTGGTTCCGGGCTTATTAGCACCGGGTTTGGGAAAATGGGTTGAGGGTCGGATGTTGCGGCGCATGACGAATTCACTGAGTCGCGGTGGGGTGCGTTTTTACAATAGCGGTCGGATGGGTAGTTTTGTCGCGTGGAGCGCGGGTTTAGGGGTAGAGGCTCCGTTTTTCGGTTTTGCGAGTCAAGGGCTCAGAGAGCTTGGGGGTGAACATGGGGATTGGTCTTGGGCGGGGATGGGGCGTTTGGGGGCATCGTCGGTGATGTCTTTGGGGATATCGAAGTTCTTGATGGGAGGCGTGCACCGTCATGTCAGGGAAAAATGGGTGAGTGGGGTTTTGGGTCAGGGTGCGGGTTATGGGGGATTGGTGTTGGCGCACCATGGGGAGGTGCTGTTGGGTTTACGTGAGGAAGTGCTTGGGGAGAATGTTTGGGCAACGAGCTTGGCGACGCACTTGGGATTACAGGGTGGGATGCACCTGGCTCGGCATTTGTTTCCGGGGATGCACCGTCGAGTGATGGAACTGAGTCGAGAGGTGGAGAGATCGAGTTACGATTGGGGTGTTTCGGGACGAGGACTACGGGTGGGTTTATTGACGGCGGGATTATTGGGTGTGCCTGGGATAGCGGAAGCTTCGGTGGGGTCTTCTCCGGGATCACGACCGCCCTGGGGTTGGATCTCAGGAACGGCTCTCAGCATGGCGGCCTTAGCTATGGGACGGAAGAGACTGGTGCCCGCCCAATTGCGCCCGATGTTCGAAGCGGCGCAGGGGAGGGAGGGGCATGAGGCTTTGCGGGTATTGGCAGATTGGGCGAGCATAGAAGGTCTTCCTCAAGGAGAGTTGATGGCCTTGAAGTTGTTGTTGGAGGATCCGCAGACGGTTCGCGCCCAGGGGGTTGCAGAGCATCAAAGGTTGTTGGTTGAGTATCGAAGGATTCAACAAGGGATTCGTGATTCACGGGGTATTTTGGCGGAAGGAATTGAGCGGGTTGAGGAGCGCAATGGATTTGTGTGGGGATTGGTTTTGAATCCTCAAGCGAGTGTTAAGACGCTACCCGTTTTAGAGAGATTAGTAGGGGCTAGTGGGGAGATGTTTTTGAGTAAGTTGGATGTGAGTAAGGTGAGTGCAGGGAACCTGCCGATGTTTTTGGAGTTTGCTCGAAGTAAAGGGGTTCGGGCTTTGAAGATTAGTGGAAATCAGTTGGGCGCACTGTTGAGGCGATGCGCTGGTGGGCAATGGCCGGAGCTGGAGGCTTTGGTTTT
>DALYEU010000124.1:0-1312 GCA_031972375.1 bacterium
CATGGAGATTGGGTTTGCAAAAATTCCATGGGGCGGATATCAAAAGCCACGTATTTTTTTGATTCTTTCACTGTCCTGAGTGCGGTAAAAATTCTTTCGTCATTTTTTTATCAAAGGGAATTTTATGGGATCAACAGCAGATCAAAACGCCTGTGTCGTCTCATCTTCCAACGCGGTGGGGTGGTTTGAAATTTATGTAGAAGAAATGAACCGGGCTAAAAAATTCTATGAGTCGGTTTTTCAGATTCAACTCGAAAATCTAGGAAATCCCGATTTAGAAATGTGGGCCTTTCATGGAGAGGTGAATCGTTATGGCGCGCCTGGGGCCCTCGTGAAAATGCCTGGTTTTCCCTCGGGTCGTAATAGTGTGATCGTTTATTTTTCATGTCAGGATTGTGCCGTGGAAGAGAATCGGGTTGTGGCAGCCGGGGGTAGGGTAGAAAAAACAAAATTTTCCATTGGTCAGTATGGGTTTATCGCCTTGGTCTACGATACGGAGGGAAACCTCTTCGGTTTGCATTCTCTTAAGTAGGTTGTAACGGGCGTAGAATTTCGGTGAGGAGGTTAAATGACCTATCTTCTTTTCGGTAGTGCTCGGGTTTCTTCTGTATGGGCAGATTTTGCGCTGATGATTTTACGGGTCTACGTCGGTTTTGCCATGGCGTTTCAGCATGGCATTGCCAAGCTGCCCCCTGCGGAACGTTTTATTGAAGGGGTAGCTTCCTTGGGATTCCCTTGGCCCGGTCTTTTTGCTTGGAGTGCGGGGCTTGCAGAGTTTTTGGGCGGAATCTTCCTAGCTCTGGGTTTTTTGACTCGTCCTTCGGCACTTTTTATCGCCATTACCATGGGGGTGGCGGGATTTTTGACTCATGCCACCGATCCCTTCAAGGTTAAAGAGTTGGCCCTTCTCTATTTAGCGTCGTCTTTAGTTTTTTTCTTTTTAGGTTGTGGGCGCTTTGGTATCGACGCCTTGATTAGGGGGAAAAGACCACTTAGTCCGGTGGTTTCAAGTGATTGGACCGACTAAACCTTTGGCCTTTACCTTTTTGTTTGACTTTAAGCCGTCTCCCCATAAAGAGGGTGGCCGGTCTGAATACGTCATGGCCCTTCCAGGGCCACTGAGGCGTGGCGAAGTTGAGAAGTGTTTTGTTTATGGTGGGCGTAGCTCAGTTGGTTAGAGCACCAGATAGTGTCGGCCCTGCGGCCGACTGACGTAAGGTTGGGCTTCGCCCTTTTAAAGAGATCAACCTTGAGGGTTGAATACGTCATGGCCCTTCCAGGGCCACTGAGGCGTGGCGAAGTTGAGAAGTGT
>DALYEU010000125.1:0-1301 GCA_031972375.1 bacterium
GTCGGACTCGGCACCCCTTTACCCTCGCACCTCAACATTGAAGCCGCAAAATCAATCTTGCCCAAGAGCTTTTATACAACACAAAAAATCCGGGGAGATTCTGTCCCTCAAAAATCCCCGTCCACTCCCCAAGAGACTCTAATAGCCGCATGGCAAGCCTTCGAAGCCATGGATGCGGCAGCCCAAAAAAGATTTTCCGAAGAATCGGTGAGGGAAATTCAAGAAAGATTGCAAAGCAGTTTGAAATTCCTCCAGCTCCAAGGCTCTCCACTTGCCCCGGATCGTCGATTTACGATCGGTCTAGCAGAAGCGGATTGGAGAATTATCTCTCTCCTGCTCTTAGGCCAGGATCTCTCCCCAACCCACTTAGCGGAGTACTTTTCTCCACCTCCTCAGTATAAGAAAAATACTTCCCTTAGCTCTTGGTCTCACAGCGAAGGCTTGGGATTTTCCGTAAAGTTTCCACCTTTAACGACGGATTCCCCAACACCCACATTCCATGTCTGGCTTCGCTACAGCAGCAGGTTACTTGAGGGAGAAAAACACTGGGGATGGATCGCTGAACTCTCGAGCGATACCCCCAATCCCCCCGAACACCTCCGGCAACATATGGCCCGCCGACTGGCAGAATGGGCTCAGGGGGGAGATTTGATCGATGTGGTCGCTCGAGACACAGATACCAGCCCCCCACTTCCCCTATGGCGCCGTTTTCAAAAAACACAAAAAAGCCACCTCATTCGCCCATTGAAGGCTGATTTTGTTTACGACCTGTTAAACTTTACGGATCTTGCATCCCCGGCAAATGACATCCCCCTGCAATACCACGTGTATCTGCACGATTATCGTCGTCAACTAGAACACGATCTTGCAAGAGCTCCAGAATCCTGGGAATGGCTCCGCCAGGTAAAACGTAACGGCGCCACCCTGATGGCCATGGCACGCCTCGCAAGATCGTTTCACAACAGGCCTCTCTCCTAAAATAAGCTCCACCAAAACGCCCCCCTTCCGACAGCCCCTTAGTCCTTTACTGTGACTCCTTTTACTAGCAACTCTTGGTTTTATTGTACGAGAATCCTCCCGTCTCGGAAGTTCTGGGTAAGTCCTCCCGAGTTATTGCCTTAAAAATTAAACAACAAGAGCGTTTTATATGACCCCTCTCGTCCCCAAGGATAGTAGCCCTTTCACGTTTTCTTCGACTCCAACAACACCAGGCGAAAGCATTTTGACGTCTTCCAGCACATCCGCAAGCTCCTCCCTAGCTCTGGCAGGAGCCTATCGTCGGGCCCGACACTTGGAAAAAC
>DALYEU010000126.1:0-1153 GCA_031972375.1 bacterium
ATGCGCCTTTCGTCTTTGGGGCTCCTGTCTCCAATCTCTATTGGACGGCGAGTACTGCTCCTAAAAATCCTGCCGTAATCATGGTGACCTCTATGGGGGTAAATAGTAATCAGGCTGATGAGGTTACGGTTGGGACTCATGATCACAACTTTAATTACGTTTGTGTTCGAGGAGGATCGGATCATTCTATGGGGAATGTTTTCTAAAGAATTTGTAAGTCTTTTTCCTTTTTTGTGTGGAGGGGAAAAACTATGAAACGCTTTTATGCTGTGTTGACCTTATTTAACGTTCTTGTTCTTCTGCTTTTTTCGTTTGGAGCCCAGGCGGAGCAGGCGACCCCTTGGAACAAGATTCGTAAAAATGTTTTAAACCGTTTTGTGGAGGTTCCGGGATCCCAAGGGCAGGCGATCGTCGATTTGGAAACGCGCATCGTCTGGCAGAAGATGTGGCCCTTGAATGCCTATGGCAGCAATTATGGGGTGGAGTGGGATAATGCTCACCAAATTTGCGCCGAATCGGTTACGGGCGGGCGGGTAGGTTGGCGGTTACCGACCTATGAGGAATTTCAAAGCCTGCTCGTGGCTTTGCCCAATGATCCCATATTCAATCGCTATGCCTTGCCTACGGGGCATCCTTTTACCTATGCTGTGAATCCTTTGCCGGCTCCGGCTCGGTTTTGGACCACGACGACCGTGCCCTACGATACGGCCAAGGTGTTTACGGTAAATCCCAATTCAGACATTGAGGCTGTCCCCATTACCTTGGCGAAGGACGGAGGTGAGGCCTTCGTGGTCTGTGTGCGAGGAGGTAGTGTGAACTCCAGAGCTTCGGGACAATTCGCTCCTTAAGTGGATTGGGGCCGGTTATTTGAGGGCAGTCGGGCAAAAATAAGGTCAGGGATTCCAGTTGAGATTGAGAAAAAGCCATGGACGCATTTGCTTCCCCTGAGGGGGGCAGAGGTTGTCCGTGGCTTTTTTATTTTTGATTCTTGGTTTTTTCACAAGGAGAGGTGTTTTCCATCAGGTGTAGACAACTTACGGATATTTGTTTCGATAAGGGGCCGGGCTAGGTTCCCGATTAAGGATTTTGATGACTCCGGGTAAGTTGTTTATCAATCCATCGTCGAGTAGCGCGATAGCGAACTTTTCTGCGG